>CACJWQ010000058.1 GCA_902597015.1 uncultured Alphaproteobacteria bacterium | reverse complement strand
TTATTGCTTGTATCATTATATCAATCTTGGTTGTAAATTATTTATGCAAGTTATTAAATGTTTCTTCAAAAATGGGATCATTAATTGCAGTTGGAACAAGTATTTGTGGAGCATCTGCAATTGTAGCAACTAGTCCTGCAATTAATGCTGATAAAGAGGAAGTTGCTTATGCCATAGCTAATATTACAATATTTGGAATAATTGCAATGTTCCTCTATCCCTTTATGGCATATTATCTTTTCAGTGGAGATGAGTTAGCATCAGGGTTATTTCTTGGAACTTCAATACATGAAACAGCTCAAGTTGCTGGTGCCGGATTGATATATGCGGAACAATTCAATTCACCAAAAACTATGGATATAGCAACGATTACAAAATTAGTAAGAAATGTCAGTATGATAATCGTCATTCCTACAATAAGCTATATGTATCTAAGAAATAATATTGGTGAAAATAATAGCAAACCATCAATAATATCTATGTTTCCAATTTTTATAATTGGTTTTATTCTTATGGGTCTAATAAGATCAATTGGAGATTATGGAATTCAAAATAGTAATTTAGCTTTTGAAATATTAACCAATAATAACTGGCAATTAATCATCAATATTATTAAATCTATTGCTGAGTATTCTTTAGCAATAGCAATGGTAGCTGTTGGCATAAGTACAAATTTAGTTTCTTTAAAAAGCTTAGGCATAAGACCATTTTATGTTGGTTTTTTTGCAGCTTGTTGTGTTGGAATTGTAAGTTATATCGGAATCATAGTACTAAATAATTTTATATAATTTCCTAAAATAAATATAATTTGTACTTATTAAGTAATAATTATATAAAATTCATAAGAAAATATGTCAATTTACCTTCCAATAGCTGAAATGAACGTAAATATTTTTCTTATTATCTTTATTGGTATGAGTATAGGGATACTTTCAGGAATTTTTGGTGTTGGTGGTGGATTTTTAATGACACCACTATTAATTTTTTTAGGCATACCTCCAGTTGTAGCTGTTGGTTCTGAAGCTCCACACGTTTTAGCAACTTCAGTTTCAGGTTTTATTGCTCACTGGAGAAAAAGAAATGTTGATATAAAGATGGGTATATTCCTTTTAATAGGAGGTTTAATTGGCTCCACAGTTGGTGTAAATATTTTCAGTTATCTAAAAAACTTTGGGCAAATAGATTTAGTTATTCAGTTATTATTTCTTTTCTTTTTAGGTTTTATTGGTTTTAGTATGGCTTTTGAAAGTGCAAGAACTACAATAAAACACTATAGAGCAAGAAACACGAAAAGAACAAAACTGCATCAACATTCTTGGTTTCACGGACTTCCATTCAAAGTTCGCTTTCATAGATCAAAACTTTATATAAGTGCGATACCACCTGTACTAATAGGGTTCGCAGTTGGGGTAATGTCAGCAATGATGGGAGTTGGAGGAGGATTTATAATGATACCTGCAATGGTATACATACTTGGAATGCCTACAAGTATAGTAGTTGGGACATCTTTATTTCAAATCATTTTTGTTACCGCTAATGCAACATTCTTTCAATCCTACATAAATTACAATGTAGATATTGTGCTGTCTGCACTAATGATATTTGGAGGAGTAATTGGTGCACAAATTGGTGTAATTTTTGGGTCTAAATTAAAAGCAGAATATTTGAGAGGTATTTTGGCTATATTAGTACTGGGTGTCTGTGGTAAAATTTTTACAGATCTAGTTTTAAGGCCAAATGATTTATTTTCATTGGTAATGATATGATATCAATATTTAATTTTTCAATTAATTTATTGATCGTAGTTTGTCTCTTCATATATTTTATTTTTACAACTGTTGATATTAATCTAAAGAATATTGAATATTTTTTAATTCTAATAATTGTTATAAATTCATTTAACAAAATATATATTTGGTCAAATTTCAGAGTATTTATTAAAAAAGATCTTAATAAAATATTTAAAGACATAATATTTAATGAATCATTTGCGAAACTAAGTGTTATTATTTTA
>CACJWQ010000057.1 GCA_902597015.1 uncultured Alphaproteobacteria bacterium | reverse complement strand
CTTTCTCCAAGAGTAACAACATTTCCAAATGAATCACAAAGAACTTGAATTTCAATATGTTTAGGAGATGTTAAAAATTTTTCTAAATAAACATTTTCATCATTAAATGATTTTCTTGCTTCAATTTTTGCTTCATTTATAGCTTTTTCTAAATCATCTTCTTCTTTGACAATTCGCATTCCCTTTCCACCACCACCACTCGCTGCTTTAACTATAATTGGGTATTTTACTTTTTTTATAAAATCTTCAATTTTATTCTCATCGCTTAAGTCATTTATACCTTTTACTGTTGGTACCCCAGTTTCATCCATTATTTTTTTTGCATCAATTTTGTTACCCATCATTTTGATATGTTCTGATTTTGGTCCAATAAATTTAATATTGTGTTCTTCAATAATTTCCGCAAACCTTTGATTTTCACTTAAAAAACCATACCCAGGATGAATTGCATCTACATCAGTTAATGTTGCGGCAGTTATAATTGCAGGTATGTTTAAATAACTAGATTGTGCAGAGGCTGGTCCAACACAAATACTTTCATCTGCCATTCTTACATGCATTGCATTTACATCTACATCAGAGTGAATGGCTACAGTTTTTATTCCTAATTCTCTGCAGGCTCTAAGGATACGTAAAGCAATTTCACCTCTATTAGCAATCAGTATTTTTTTGAACATTATTCAAAAATTATAAGAGTATCACCATATTCAACGGGCTGGCTATTCAACGTAACTATTTTTTTAATAATACCAGATCTAGGAGCTTTGATTTCATTAAAAGTTTTCATTGCTTCAATTAACAATAAAGTATCACCGGCTTTAACATGTTGACCAACTTTAACATAAGGTTGTGAATTTGGATCGGCAGAAAGATATGCAACTCCTACCATTGGAGACTTAACAATATTATCTTCATTTACAACATCATTTGTATTTTCAACCTCTTTAACTTCAGTATTTTTTTCGATTTTTTTAACGGAAACATTATCTCCAGTGAAGTCATTTGAGGTAATCTCAATTTCATAATCATTTTTTTTTATTTTTATTTTAGCAACATTATTAATTTTTGATTCTTTAACGATTAACTTAATATTCTCTAAATCTGTTTTATCTATTTTAGTCATACTTATTTATAAATTAATTTGCATATTGCTTCAATTCCAAGAAGATAACTATTTCCACCAAATCCACATATTAACCCGTGTACTCCTTCGGAAGTAATACTTTTTTTTCTATACTCTTCTCTTGCATAAATATTTGAAAGATGAATCTCTATCTTGGGTTTATTTATTGCCCTTAACGAATCTAGAATGGCTATTGATGAATGCGTAAATGCTGCTGGATTAATAATTAGACCATCAAATTTATCATTTACCTCATGAATTTTATCAATTATTTCCCCTTCATTATTAGATTGGAAAAAAATAATTTCTAATTTCTTCTCTATCCCTTTTTTTTCACAATCAGATTTAATCTTATCTAAACTGTCTTTACCATAAATATCATCTTCTCTATTACCTAACAGATTTAGGTTAGGGCCATTAATAATTAATATTTTTTTCATTCTATTTAAAATGCTTACTTAATTTTAAACCTTGATTTTGATAGTTTGATTTAATGTCTTTTCCGTATACAATATTACTATTTTTGTTCAACTTTTCATATTTAATTCTAGCTATAGTTTGACCATCTTCTAATAAAAAAGGCACTTCATTTGTTTTTACTTCCAATACAGCATATGATCCTCTACCTAGACCAAAACCAGGATCAAAAAAACCTGCATAATGCGCTCTAAAATCTCCAATCCCTGTATCATATGGTATCATTTCTCCAGCTAAATTTGATGGTATTACTACCTTCTCTTTTGATCTTAAAATATAAAACTCGTTTTTTTCAATTACTAATTTTTTATTGTTTTTTCTAATTACATTCCAAAAATCATTTATTTTATGAGATTTAATTTTAGAAAAATTAAGAACTGGAGTATGTTTTTTGGCTACGTAAGCAATTATATTTGACCTAGATAGATCAACTGATAAC
>CACJWQ010000056.1 GCA_902597015.1 uncultured Alphaproteobacteria bacterium | reverse complement strand
AAGCAAAAAATATTTTAGGTTTTAAACCTGAGCACTCTTGGAAAAATTATATTTAAATATTTAAACTCATAATTCCATCAGAATTAAAAGACAAAGGTATAGGATCTGAGATCTTACCTATAAAATTTCCGTCTTTATCATCATGTAAAAAAGCCATAAAAAAATAATCTTTTTCTATTTGTAAAATTCTTCCAGCATATAATTCAACTTCAGCTTCTGAAGTTAAAAAAGATCCAGGTGCAATTTCCCATGGGCCATCAAAGTTATCTGATATTAAATAATGCGTACCTCGTCTAATAGGACCGTTATAATTTTTTTTAAATTCATCTGACCAATCTTCAGGATGATTACAAAATAAACAATACCATTTATTATTTACTTGAAATATTTGAGGTACTTCAAGTTGACTAAATAATCCTCCAAAAAGTGGTTTGCTTGATTTCCAATCATAAAGATTGATTGATTCTGCCATCCCTATAACTCCACATTGGTAAGGATCATCATCTATTGATGCTCTTGCTGTGTAGGCCATAATATATTTATTTTCTTTAGGATGTTTCATTACCCATGGATCTCTCATAGCTTGATCTTTCCAAAACCCATTTTCAGTAAATTCCAAGTAAATATCTGGATCTAAATCTAAAGCTAATCCATTACCACATCTTTCAAAAGAGTAGGGGGAATTGCCTACCGCATGACCTATTCTTTGCTTAACACCTTTTTCTTTTTTATTTCTTCCAGTATAGAAGTAATGCCATTTAGAATTTTCTTTTAATATTGATCCTGTCCACACTGTGTAATCATCAAAATTTTCTTTTTTTGAAGGTGATAAAACTGTTCCATAATAATCCCAGTTGATTAAATCTTTCGAGGTAGCAAGACCTTGAGTAACATTATTATGTCGTAAATCTGGATCATTTAATGATTTATCTGCTTGTAAAAAATAACAGTACCATTTGTTATTATCATTTGCTAACCAGAAATCCCAAACCCATTTATCATTTATTTTTAACACAACTTATTTTAAAATTACTTGTGCAAATGATGCCGTATCTTCTAAAAATAAATATAATTCATTATTATACTTAATCATATCTCTAATTCTCTCACCTATTTCAATTCTTTTCATATTTATTATTTCTTTATTATCCTTTAGTTCAAAAAAATAAAGTGAACTATCTTTTAATGAGGCAACAACATAATGGTTTTTTTTATCTAAACCTACGATCTGTGAAATACCAATTGAAGGAACAAAATATTTAATTGGCTCAATAAAACCATAATCAGAATGAGATTTGTAAAGTGGATATTTTTCATATGTTTTCTGATTATATGAAGCATTCGCACCACCATAATGCTCTCCATAGCTAGAAATTGCCCATCCATAATTTGGGATTTCTTTTTGATTTAGTTTAATTATATTTATTTCGTCTCCACCTTGAGGTCCGTGCTCAGCTTCTATTAAAAAATTATCTTCTTTATTATAATATAAACCTTGAGGGTTCCTATGACCCATACTAATTACTTTATAATTTCTAGAAAGTTTATCGATCTCAATAACTTTACCAAACATACTATCTATATTTTGAGTTCGGTGCCTGCTTCTAAAATCACCAGTAGAAAAATATACTTTATCATTTTCTAAACTGATTACTCTACCACCTGATTGATGAGCATTAAATTCTTCATCAATATTATCATAAAAATGCACACACTCTTCAGAAGTAAAAAAATTATCGAATTCAATAAATTGATAATTCATTTTTCCATAAATTAAACTTGTATTCCAACAATTATTAGAAACTTCTCTTGTATAAGAAACATAAATTTCATCATTGTAAATTTCAATGTCTTTTACAGAAAACCATCCTCCTTCAAGCCAATCAAAATCATGAATTCGGGATTTTTTAAATTGCTCTATACCAATAAATTCGCTGATATTTGTTTTAATTTGTTGAAAAAAAAGATCACTCTTTATGTTATTTATTTCAATATTTGAAAATCCTAAAATTCCACTTGCAGAAATAATGATTAAATTATCATTATGAATTTCTAAATATCCACTTCCAGGATATTGATTTGCTATGCCATACATAAATATATTTGATGTTGGGCCAAAAATATTTACATCAATAGTGT
>CACJWQ010000055.1 GCA_902597015.1 uncultured Alphaproteobacteria bacterium | reverse complement strand
TCTAATTCTTAAAATTTTTGAAATTATTACATTCCAAGAATAAAGAGAGGCTAAGATTAATATTATAATTACAGATTTGACAACAATGTCAGCCTGCATGAATAAAGCAAGCATTGAAAAATCTGGTGCTTCTGTCGATAAATTTGTACTATTAATATCTGCCATAATTATTATTTTTTAATTTTTTCAAGATCGCTACTATGAACCATAACCCAAAACCCTGGTCTATTTTTTTCACATAATGCTATTACTGGTGTCTTACCCTCCTCTTTCGCAAGTTTTGCAGTATCATCCCATAAACTAATTGCTGTATGTTTTGCTCTTAGTTTACACTCTATAAATAATTCTTCATGGATTACATCAGCTCTTGTCACTTTACCATTACCGCCACTCAAAGGTGTCCTTTTCCCATTGAAATAGTTTGCAACATCTCTTTCTCTTTTTTTCCAGGCTTTATCAGGCATCTATATTCCTTTCATTAGGCTGTGAGTGAAGATAGAACATTATCATCAACTTCAAAATTTGATGATACAACTTGAACGTCGTCATTGTCTTCTAAAACTTCAAGTAATTTAAATAGTTTGTCCGCTGTTTCTTTTCCAATATTTATATGATTTTTACTTTTCCAAATTAAATTTGCAGAGTTAGTCTGACCATACTGTTTAATTAATTTATCATTAAGTTCATGCAAATGGTTTTGATCACAGTATATTGAATATTCTGTTTCATTAATTTCATAATCTTCACTATTATTTTCAATAAGAAATTCTAAGAGTTGATCTTCTTTTACTAAGTTTTTATCGAGAGTGATATTTCCAAATCTGTCAAAACCAAAACTAACACTTCCTGTTTCACCCAAATTACCTCCATATTTACTAAAAGAGGACCTAATCTCAGCAGCTGTTCTATTTTTATTATTTGTAAGTGCCTCAACTATTATTGCAATACCTTCAGGGCCATATCCTTCATATCTTACTTCTTCATAATTGCTATCAGGATCATTTCCTTGACCTTTTTTTTATTGCTCTCTCAATATTATCTTTTGGCATATTGAGTGACTTGGCCGACGAAATTGCAGATCTTAATCTAATATTACTCTCAATATCTTCGCCTCCTACTTTGACAGCAACAGAAATTTCTCTTCCGAGTCTTGAGAAAACTTTTGCTCTTTTTTTATCTTGAGCACCTTTACGATGCATAATATTTTTAAATTTCGAGTGACCTGCCATTACGAGTAGATTTATAAATATTTAATCCGATGTTAGTAAAGATATAAAATATTAGATAAATGTGTCTAATATATGTAAATTATGTCTCTTGAATTGGGGTGATATTTTTAGCTAAACCAGTATTAGTATCAATCTCTATTAAAGCCCCGCATACTGTTATGTTTTCAGTAGCAGGTGTAAATCTACCTTCTGCCCTGTACCCCTTAACAAATCCATGTATTGGATTATTTATATCAAAACCAATTATTGAATTATAATCACCTGACATCCCCACGTCTGTTTGATAGGCTGTACCTTTAGGTAAAATAACACTGTCTGCCGTTGGCACATGAGTATGTGTGCCTAAAACTGCTGAAACTTGTCCATCAACATAATATCCAAATGCCTTTTTTTCAGAAGTTGCTTCACCATGCATATCAATGATTATCGCATCACATGTGCTGCCTAACTTCTCTTTTTGAAGAAATTCAATTATGCCTTTAAAAGGATCATCTAATGATAAATTCATAAATAATCTGAGCATTACTTGTACTACTATAATTTTTTTTCCATTTAAAAGTTCAAGCTTAAAATATCCTTTTCCAGGAACCCCATCTGGATAATTCAAAGCTCTGATTATTTTTGGATTTTCTTCAATATAAGAAAGCATATCTCTTTGATCCCATGCATGATTCCCAAGTGTAAGTAGATCAATTCCGCTAGAAAATAATTCTTCTGCATCCTTTTTTGAAAGTCCATAACCAGAAGTAGCATTCTCACCATTAGCAATAATCATGTCTGTATTATATTTAGATTTGAATGTTGGGATAATTTCTTTAATTTTTTTTCGTGACGCCTTACCGACAATATCACCTATAAAAAGAATTTTCATTGAAAACCATATAAATTTTTTTCAGTAATAACATAATCCACTTTAAAATCAAATTTGTCTATGGGTATGTAATCTAACTTTTGTTCTTCATATGCATAGGCTACAGAGATGAATCTGTGATTAATTTTATTTAAATAAGCAAATGTCCTGTCATAATAACCTCCACCATAACCTAATCTATTTCCCTTCTTATCAAAAGCTAAACAAGGTACAA
>CACJWQ010000054.1 GCA_902597015.1 uncultured Alphaproteobacteria bacterium | reverse complement strand
AAGAAGTGGATCAAAGGGCATAAGAAAAAAAAATATTTACAAAATTAATAATAAAGAACTTTTAAATTATGCTGTACATGAAATAAATAACCTAAAAAATAATCTTACTTTTGCTATATCTAGTAATAGTGATAAAATTCTTAAATCAATTAATGTCATTAAAAAAAACCATATTAAAATAAAAAGGCCAGCTAGTTTAGCTAAGGATAATACAACCCTTGATCCAGTAATCTTTCATGCATTCAATTATGCTGAAAAAAAATTAAATAAATTTTTTTCAAAAATAGTAACAATTCAAGCTACAAGTCCTTTGATGACTTATGTCGATATTCAAAAAGCTATTAAGAAATTCGATATTAAAAAATATGATTCACTTATATCAGTTATTGAAGATACTCATTTAAGATGGCGTTTAAAAAAGAATCGGTATTACCCACTATTCAAAAAAAGGGTTAATAGACAAAAACTTGAAAAAGATTTTCGTGAAACAGGATCATTTCAAATTTGTTCTAGAAAACAAATTTTAACAGGTAAAAGGTTAGGAAAAAAAATATTATTTTATGAGATTAAACCAAAAATAAGAGGTTTAGATATTGACACTTTGCATGACATGTATATTGCAGAACATGTTCTTAAAAACAGAAATAAGTTTTTTTAATTATAATGTCTAGAGTTTTAGTCACTGGCGGTGCTGGTTTTATAGGTTCAAATTTAGTGGACTATCTTTTATCAAAAAACTATGAGGTTTTAGTAATTGATAATCTATCTACTGGAAGATTAGATAATATTTCACATGTATTAGATAAAATAACCTTTATTAACCAGGATATTTCTCAAAAAGGTATTTGGCAGCTAAATTTAAAGAATATTGATTATATAATTCACCTTGCTGCATTAGCTGATATTGTTCCTTCAATTGAACAACCTGACAAGTACTTTGAATCAAATGTAATTGGTACAATGAATATTTTGGAGGTTGCTAAAAATAATAAAATAAAAAAACTTATTTATTCTGCCTCATCTTCCTGCTACGGAATTCCTAACTCCTTTCCTACTAATGAACTTTCAGATATAAAACCTCAATATCCATATGCTCTAACAAAATATCTTGGTGAGGAACTTATTATGCATTGGGGTCTTGTATATAAATTACCTGTAGTTTCACTACGATTTTTTAATGTTTATGGAATTAGATCAAGAACATCAGGTACTTATGGAGCAGTATTTGGAATTTTTCTAGCACAAAAACTTGCTAATAAACCTTTTACTGTTGTAGGTGATGGAAAGCAGACAAGAGATTTTACATATGTGTCTGATGTAATAGAAGCTGTTTATAAAGCTATGATTAGTAATGTAAGTAATGAGATATTTAATATTGGATCAGATAACACTTATTCTATAAATAAAATTGTTGAGTATCTTAAGGGTCCCACAACAAGTATTCCAAAACGTCCTGGTGAACCTGATTGTACTTGGGCAGATATATCTAAAGCTAAAAATATGCTGAATTGGAAACCTAAAATTAATCTACAAGATGGAATTAAAAAACTTATGGAAAATATAGATTACTGGAAAAATGCCCCAGTATGGGATATACAATCAATTCATCAAGCTACAAAATCATGGTTCAAATATTTAGGCGATGAGAAATAAATTAATTGATTTATCTAAGGTAGAAAAATTTTTTTCCTCTATAAATAAAAAAGGTAAAAAAATAATATTGTGTCATGGAGTTTTTGATTTAGTTCATATAGGTCATATTAGTTATTTTGAAGATGCAAAAAAAAATGCTGATATTCTTGTCGTTTCATTAACACCAGATAAATATATTTTTAAGGGACCTGGCAGACCTTATTTCAATAATGAACAAAGAATAAAAGCTATTAGTTCTTTAGAATTAGTTGATTATGTTATTTTAAACAATGAAGCAGATGCAATTAATTTAATAAAAAAAGTTAAACCACATATCTATTTTAAAGGTAAAGATTACAAAGATTATAAAAAAGATACTACTGGAAAGATAAAACTTGAGGAAAATTCAGTTAATTCAGTTGGCGGTAAAATTCTTTTTAGTAATGAAGCAATGTTTAGTTCCAGTAAAATATTAAACAAATTCTCAAATATACTTGATGAAAATCAAAAAAAATATATTTCAAATTTGAAAACTAATTTTAATTTTGATAAATTTGTAAATGATATTGAAAAATTAAAAAAGTTGAAAGTATTAGTTGTAGGCGAGATTATTATAGATGAGTATGTATTTTGTGAGGCATTAGGAAAATCAGGAAAAGAATCAGTTTTAACATTAAGAGAACAACAAATTCATAAATACATAGGAGGAGTTTTA
>CACJWQ010000053.1 GCA_902597015.1 uncultured Alphaproteobacteria bacterium | reverse complement strand
TGTGCTAGAGGGAGATGAGTTGATAGTAGATAATAAAAAAATAGGTACAATTGTATCAAAAGCAAATTCAAATATTTTTGCAGCATTAAATATTAACTTTGTTAATGAAATAAAAAATAAAAATCAAAATTTAGTAATTAATGATTCATTATCTTTTGATTTTTTAAACTGAAAATTTTTTTCTATAAAAACTTACTGGAATTATTAAAATCATAAAAATTATTAGCATTGGAATAAATATATTATTAATTCCATAGTTGTTTGCAATAAATCCTAATGAAGCTGGAGCCCCTATAAATGTTCCATAAACTGCAATTGAAATTATTGTTATCCCTACCCCACTGTCAATTCCCTCAATTTTTCCAGCTAAACTATATGCGATAGGAACAATTGAGGATGCTCCGATACCTAATAATGAAAAACCAATAATAGCTGCATAAATACTGCTGAAATTAGATAAAATTATTAAACTTATAATCGTCGATAAAAATAAAAAGAAAATCAAAAGAAAAACTCCGATTTTATCTCTTACCCAATCACCGCTAAATCTTCCGATAACCATAAAAATATTAAAACTTAGAGTTGCTAAGCCGATATAGAAACCATCAACTTGAATAAAATCTCTCATATAGAGAGCTCCCCATGCATCAACACTTCCTTCCGTTAGAGCGTTTGCCATTGCAATTAATGCTAATAAAAAAATAAGTAAGGGCCAAATAAAAAATATATTTTTTTTACTGGAGTCTTCTGATTTTTTTTCAACTTGTGAATCTAAACAAAGTACAAAATACAAACTCAAAGGAAGAAGGATGATGACATACAAAAGTATATTAAAAATAAAAGAATAATTCCACTCTAGTAACAAGCTTGTAATTAGAGATCCAAATAAAACTCCAAGACTCCAAAATGCATGAAACCCTGACATCATTGATTTTTTTTCTCTAACTTCTAAATTTGATGCATAAACATTGCATGCTATTTCGAATGCGCCATAACTCATGCCAAAAACAAATGAGAAAACCATAAAAAGCCATAACTCTTCAATGAAAGGTACTGGCAACCACAAACAACCTTCGGCAATTAAGGTACATGTTAATATAGATTTTGTAGAAGTTTTAAGAATAAGAGCATTTGCAAAAATCATTGCAACAATTGAACCAATTGCAAATGATAACATAATATATCCAACACCAACATAATCAGTTTGAAGTTGATCCTTTATGGTGGGTATCCTAATAGCCCATAAACCTACATAACAAGCAGTTATAAAAAAAATAATTTTTATTGCATGAATATCACTAACTTTTTTCATACAATTTTATTAATTAAAATATTTTCTGTAATATTCAGATAAATTTTCGATAGAAACTCTTTCCTGTTTCATAGTATCTCTATCCCTAACAGTAACACTTTTATCTTCTAGAGTTTCAAAATCTACAGTTAAACAAATTGGTGTACCTATTTCATCATGTCTTCTATAATTCTTACCAATGTTTCCTGAATTTTCTAAAACAACTCTACCCAATCCCAGTTTCTGTAGATTAAATTTTATTTCTTTAGATAAATTAACTAATTCCTCATTATTCTTTTTGAGAGGAATAACTGCAGCTTTAATAGGTGAAAGATGAGGTTTTAGAGATAAAAGAATTCTTTTATTATCTTTATCTACATTTTCTTCACGATAAGCTTCATTTAACAAAGCAAGAACCCCTCTATCAACACCAGCTGATGGCTCAATTACGTAAGGAATATACCATTTTTTTTCTTCTAGATCTTGAACAGCTAATTTTGTAGTTGAAGAGGAGTTTTTCATAACTTCTGAAGTAATTTTAAAATCTTTTTGATTTTTAGTATGAGAACCTAAGTCAAAGTCAGTTCTATTGGCTACCCCTTCTAGTTCCTCTTCACCATGAGGAAACACGTAATTGATATCAACAGTTCTTTTTGAGTAGTGAGCTAGTTCATTTTTTTCTACTTCAATTTTTTTTAAATTTTCTTTTTTTATGCCTTGATTAACCCACCATTCTAATCTCTTATTTATCCAATATTCATGCCATTCATCATCTGTACCTGGTTTAACAAAAAACTCTAATTCCATTTGTTCAAACTCTCTAACTCTAAAGATAAAATTACGAGGTGTTATTTCATTTCTAAATGCTTTTCCCATTTGTGCGATACCAAAAGGAACAGTTCTAGAAGTTGAATCTAATATATTTTTAAAATTAGTAAAAATTTGTTGACACGTTTCTGGTCTTAAATATGCGAATGACGAACCATCATCTACTGGTCCAATTGCAGTTTTAAACATTAAATTGAAAGGTCTTGGCTCAGTAAGATCTTCCGATTTACAATTTGGGCATTTATTATTTTCAAATAATTGATCTGCTCTCCACCTTGACTTACATGCTCGACAATCAACTAGAGGATCGGTAAAAGTATCTTCATGGCCTGAATGTTTTAGAACTACTGGAGAGCTTAAAATTGAGGCATCCAAACCTTCTGTATCATCTCGTTCATATACCATTGATTTCCACCAAGCTTGTTTAAGATTATTTTTGAACTCGACTCCCATTGGTCCATAATCATATAACCCCTTAATACCACCATAGATGTCATTTGATTGAAATAGAAAACCTCTTCTTTTACAAAGAGAAACTAACTCTTCCATTGTTTGTGCAGTCATATAACTCTTAATCTTTTGGTTTATATTCTTTCGTTCTTGGATCTTTCTCTAAATCGATTACTGAGTCATTATTTACTTTATTATTAGTGAATTTGTCTTGTTTTTTTTTCTTAAATTTTAAAAATAATAAAATAGAAGCTAAAATTACAACT
>CACJWQ010000052.1 GCA_902597015.1 uncultured Alphaproteobacteria bacterium | reverse complement strand
ACTGTATTAATAAAAAAAGAATTATTAATTAATATTTTTTTAAATACTTTTAAAAAATTTGATTCATAATCAACATTATCAAATAGTTTGTTATTTATTCTTGGTATTAGATCATTACCACCAAAATACATTATATAAATTTTTGGATTTAAATTAGTTATAAAATTATACCAATTTGTAAAATTCCACAAATGACCATAAGTACTTTGCCCATCAACTCCTGAATTAACTACAACAATATTTGAATTAATTTTTTTTAATTTACTCTCTAATTTGTATGTCCATGTATCGTTTAATGAAACATAACGTTCATCTACTGTACTGCCACCAATAACTATTATATTAATATCCTCTACTTTACTATAATTACCCCTTAAGCCGAATTTATCTTTTTTATAATTTAAAATATATTTTTGTCCAAATAAAGTATGTTCATCATTAAAACTTATTTCACACAAAACATAATGGCAATCAATTTGTTTATTTATGTATATTCTTGATAAAATATAATCAGCAATAACAAGAAAAATTAAAAAAAATAAACAATTAAAAAATATTATCTTAAATATTTTTCTTTTCATCAATCTAATTCAAATTCATCTCTGTAATCTTCAATATTTATTTTATCAATATTATTTTTTTCTATGACACAATTTCCAATTACAAGAACATCTAAATTAGTGCCCATAAAACATCTATATGCATCTTCAGGTGTGTTAACAATTGGCTCACCTCTTATATTGAATGATGTATTCACTAACATTGGATAGCCAGTAACTTCATAAAATTTTTTAATTAACAAATAAAAATTTTTATTTGTTTTATCCACTGATTGTATTCTGGCAGTATTATCTACATGGGTAACAGCAGGAACAAGAGATTTTTTTAAGTATAGCTTATCAAGTCCCTCCAATTTTTTATCATTTTCAGATATATCTAATAATTTATCTTTTTTAATTTTTGCCACAAACAACATGTAAGGCGACTCTTCATTTATCTCAAACCAATCATTTAAATATTCTTTCATTATTGATGGTGCAAATGGCCTAAAACTCTCTCTAAATTTAACTTTCAAATTTAGATCTCTTTGCATTTTATCAGATCTTGGATCAGCTAAAATAGACCTAGATCCTAGAGCTCTTGGGCCAAATTCCATTCTTCCCTGAAACCATCCAACAGCTTTACCATTTGCAATATAATTAGCAGTATTATCAATTAAAGATTTATTATCATACTTTTCATATTTAGCGCCGATTGATTTTAAATACTCCTCTATTTCGTTATTTGAAAATTCTGGGCCTAAAAGTGAATTATGCATACTATCTGGTTTTATTATTTGTCTTTCCTTTTTTAAATGAAGGTACCAGGCATTAAGTGCTGCACCAATACAAGCTCCAGCATCCCCCGAAGCAGGTTGAATCCAAATTTTTTTAAAATATTTACTCAACAGTATTTTTTGATTGGCTACACAATTTAGAGCTACACCACCTGCTAGACATAAATTCTGACAATTATAATTATCACTAGTATATTTAACTATTTTTAATATTATCTCTTCAGTCACTTTCTGAATCGATGATGCTAAATTTAAATGCTCTTTTTTAAAATCATCTTTACTTTTTTTTCGTTGTAATTTGAATAAATTGGCAAAATTTTTATTTGTCATTGTTAAACCTGTAGAGTAATTAAAATATTTTTGGTTCAGTTTGAAAGATCCATCTTCTTTCAAATCAATTAGTTCTTTTAAGATTAATTCTTTATAGGTAGGTTCACCATAAGGTGCTAAGCCCATTAATTTATACTCTCCACTATTAACTTTAAATCCTAAAAAATATGTAAATGCTGAATATAATAATCCTAAAGAGTGTGGAAAATTTATTTCTTTATCTATTTTAATTTGATTATCTTTACCGTATCCCATAGTTGAAGTTGACCATTCTCCAACTCCATCTAAAGTTAAAATTGCTGACTCATTGAAAGGTGAAGGAAAAAAAGCACTAGCAGCATGACTGAAGTGATGCTCGCTAAATAAAATTTTATTTTTATCAACCTTTTTCCCAAAAATTTTATTTAACTCATCTATTATCAATTTCTTTTGGAAAAGTTTATCTCTTAACCAAATTGGCATTGAGGTTTTAAATGATAAAAAACCTGCAGGAGCTTTTGCAACGTATGTCTCAAGAAGTCTTTCAAATTTCAAAAATGGTTTCTCATAAAAAACAAATAGATCAATATCTTCATGACTATAATTGTATTTGTTTAAAATATACCTAATTGAATTATGAGGAAAATTGCTATCATGTTTTATTCTAGTAATTCGCTCTTCTTGAATAGCATCAACTATAATACCTTTATCCACCAAACATGCCGCACTGTCATGATAAAAACATGATATTCCGATAATTTTCATAACAAATTTTTAGTCAATTTCACCAAAACACTTTTATTTGAATATCCTAAAAATTGATAGTTCAATTTAAATTTGGATACAAACTCGAAAAAGGCTTTGTATTCATATTTTTCATATGAAGGGTATCCATAAAATTCATCCATAATTAAGAAGGAGGTATCATATAATTTTGAGTAAATATTATCAAAAATAAATTTTGTACTTGAATACAAATCACAATCAATATGAATTAAATCAAATTTACCTGAATAGTTGGATAAAAAAGAAACTAATATATCTTCATATTTACCAGGTATAATAATAATATTTTTATGTTTTGATTTTAGAATGTCAGTTTTAAAGTAACCTTTTGGTAAAATATTTCCCCATGCAACTGGCAAACCTTCAAAACTGTCAAATCCATAACATTTTTTATTTTTTAAATTTTTTGC
>CACJWQ010000051.1 GCA_902597015.1 uncultured Alphaproteobacteria bacterium | reverse complement strand
GGACTAGTAATAGAAGATGGTTTTGATAAATTATTTAATACTAAAAGATTATTAATTAAAAATCTTATAAATGTTGTTTTACCTGCACCTAGCTCTCCTTGAAATAAGTAAATATCTCCAACAGATATGTCTTTACATAAATTAGCGGAGAGTTTTTCAAGTTCACGAAGATCTAGAATTTGATTACTTAATTTTTGCAAATTTTATTATGCAATACCTTTTAGAGCTTCAACTAAATCAGTTTTTTCCCAAGTAAAATGTCCCTTGTCACTTGGTTCTCTACCAAAATGACCATAAGCAGAAGTTGGAACATAAATTGCATTTGTAAGTTTTAAATGTTCTCTTATTCCTCTTGGGCTTAGATCAAATAAATCTTGCACAGATTTTTCAATTTTCTGTTCATCAACTTTATTTGTTCCATTAGTATTTACATATACCGATAAAGGTTTTGATACTCCTATTGCATAAGATAACTGAATAGTACACTCATCAGCTAGATCCGCTGCAACAACATTTTTTGCTAAGTACCTAGCTGCATATGCTGCAGATCTATCAACTTTAGATGGATCCTTTCCTGAAAATGCACCTCCACCATGGGGCGCTGCACCACCATATGTATCAACTATTATTTTACGACCAGTTAAGCCAGAGTCACCATCAGGGCCTCCAATTACAAAGTTACCTGTGGGATTAACATAGAATTCTTCTTCTTTAAGACCTTCTAACAAGTTATTAGGTATGCACTCATATACGTAAGGTTTAACAATTTCTTTTACGTCCTCGGGAGATAAACCTTCTTTGTGTTGTGAAGAAATTACTAAGGATGTAACTTTGCTTGGTTTTCCATTTTCATAAAGCATTGTAACTTGGCTTTTTGAATCAGGTTCTAGACCAGATGCAGATCCATCTTTACGGGCTTGTGCCATTTTATACAATATTTGATGAGAATAATGTATCGGTGCTGGCATTAATGATTCAGTGTCTTTACAAGCAAAACCAAACATGATTCCTTGATCGCCTGCGCCCTCATCTTTATTGCTACCAGAATCAACACCCATAGCAATATCAGCTGACTGCTCATGAAGAAAACTTTCAATATCACAATTCTGCCAATGAAAACCATCTTGTTCATAACCAATATCTTTAATACAATCTCTAACTTGAGATATAATCTGATCTTTAGAGACTGATGGGCCCCTTACTTCTCCAGCTAAAACTACTTTATTAGTTGTAGTCAAAGTCTCACAAGCTACACGTGTTTGTGGGTCACCAGATGATAAGTAAGTATCCACAACCATATCTGAAATTCTATCACAAACTTTATCTGGATGGCCTTCAGAAACTGATTCACTTGTAAATAAATAAGATCTTTTCATATTAACTCCTAATATCTGTAAGTATTATCTTTAAATGGACCCTGCTTACTAACACCGATATATTCAGCCTGTTTATCAGTTAATTCTGTAAGTTTAGCTCCTACCTTCTTTAAGTGTAATGATGCAACTTTTTCATCTAAATGTTTTGGTAAAACATAAACTTTATTTTCATAATTTTTAGAATTTTTCCAAAGTTCGAGTTGCGCTAAGACCTGATTAGTAAATGATGCACTCATAACAAAACTTGGGTGACCAGTAGCATTTCCTAGGTTAACAAGTCTTCCCTCTGATAGTAATAATATTTTCTTCCCATCTGGAAATTCTACTTCTCTTACTTGTGGTTTAATCTCATCAGACTTGTAATTTTGAAGTGCTTCTGTTTGTATTTCGTTATCAAAATGTCCAATATTACAAACGATAGCACGATCTCTCATTTGCCTCATATGATCTTGCGTAATAACATCAAGATTACCAGTGGCAGTAACGAATATATCGCCATATTTACAAGCATCATCCATTGTGACAACTTCGTAACCTTCCATTGCCGCTTGAAGTGCATTAATTGGATCTATTTCAGTCACACAAACACGTGCACCTGCACCTCTTAAGCTAGCTGCTGAACCTTTACCAACATCTCCATATCCGGCTACAACAGCTATTTTACCAGCCATCATTACATCAGTACCTCTTCTTATTCCATCTACTAAACTTTCCTTACAACCATATAAGTTGTCAAATTTAGACTTAGTAACTGAGTCATTAACATTTATTGCTGGCACCTTTAATGTTCCATTTTTTTCCATTTCTTTTAAACGATGGACACCTGTAGTTGTTTCTTCTGATAAACCTAAGATTTCTTCCAACATTTTTGGATACTTTTCATGAATTATTTTTGTAGCATCTCCACCATCATCTAAAATCATATTTGGCTTCCAACCATCTGGGCCTTCTAATGTTTTCTCAATACACCACCAAAATTCTTCCTCTGTCATTCCTTTCCAAGCAAATACTGGAATGCCTTTGGCAGCTATTGCTGCAGCAGCGTGATCTTGAGTAGAAAAAATATTACATGAGCTCCATCTAACAGTAGCACCTAAGAATACTAGAGTCTCAATCAAAACAGCAGTTTGTATTGTCATATGTAAACAACCTACAATTCTTGCCCCATCTAGGGGTTTAGAGTCACCATACTCTTCTCTTAATGCCATTAAACCAGGCATTTCCGTTTCAGCTATTGCAATTTCTTTATCACCAAAATCAGCTAAACTTATGTCTTTAACCTTAAAATCTTCACTCATGATTATATCCTTATATGATTATTTTAACTCCTTAATGGTAATTTAATCAGAAAACAAGCACCTCTAAAGTCTAATTTGTCACTTTCTGTTAATTCAATTGAACCATTGAATGAATTGATTATCTCGTAGGATATGGATAGCCCAAGACCTGAGTGCTTGTCCCGATCATCTATTCTATCAGTGTAAAATCTATCAAAAATTTTATTTTTTTCTTTGAGATCTATGCCCTTTCCTTGA
>CACJWQ010000050.1 GCA_902597015.1 uncultured Alphaproteobacteria bacterium | reverse complement strand
AAAAGTAAAAAAACAACGTAAACTAGTTAACAGATCTTTTTTTATTGATAATCATGGAGTGATAAAAAAAACATATGATAAAATTCATATGTTTGATGTCAAAATTAATAATAATGAAAAACATCATGAATCATATTTATTTAAAGCAGGAAATACAATAATTTTTACAAAAATTAATAATATTAAATTAGGAATGACAATTTGTTATGATTTACGATTTCCTAATTTGTATAGGCAACTTGCTAAAAAAGATTGTTCAATTATTTTAGTTCCTGCTGCTTTTACTAGACCGACTGGAAAAGATCATTGGGAGGTTTTAAATAGATCACGAGCTATAGAGAATAATGTATTTATTGTAGCAACAGGTATGTGTGGAAATCATCATATGAAAAGAAAGACTTATGGATATTCCCTTTTAGTAGATCCCTGGGGGAACATTATAAATAGTACAAAAAATAAACCTGTAATTCTTAACTCAACCATTAATATTTCTGATGTAAAAAAAATAAGAAAAAAAATTCCTTCTTTAAAATATGAGTAATTTTAAATCATTAGTCTCAGGTGTTGGTAATTTAAATCAAACAACAAAATATTATGATGATTGGTCAGAAAATTATGATGCAACACTCAAGTTATGGAATTATCAAGCACCTAAAAAGAGCATTAAATTTTTAAAAGAAACGATTAATATCAAACCAAAAAATATCTTAGACTTAGCATGTGGAACTGGTTTATTTGGTGCTGAATTAAAAAAAGTTTATCCAAAAAGCCATATTTATGGATCAGATATTTCAAAAAAAAGCTTGAAAATTTCATCAGAAAAAAAAATTTATAAAAAATTACAAATAAAAAACTTTGAAGAATTACATCATTATAAAATAAAATTTGATCTTATTTCTTTGATTGGCTCTATGACGTATTGCAAAAACTTTGACAAATTTTTTGCTAATATTAATAAAAATATTAAAGAAAAAGGCTTTGTACTATTTACTCATAGAATAGATTTATGGGAGAAACAGGATTTTTTAAGTATTTTAAAAAAACATCAAAAGTCATTAAAAATTAATAAAATTTCTAGACCTGTAAATTATTTACCTTTGAACAATGATTTCAAAAATAAAATAAAAATAAAAATTGTTTTATTACAAAAATATTAAAATTTAGGCTTTTTTAATTAAAAAATTTGAGCCAAAACCGAGAATCGGTTATTTATTGCATAGGTTTATTTTCTATCCATAAACCAACAATGAAAAGAAGGGATATTCGCCGTGTCCCTTCTTTTTTTATACACTAGATAAAATTGATTTGGCAATATTATAAATTATTTTTTTGAGTTAAAATTATCCATTTTTCGAAGTGTTTTCTCACTAACATGATGCTCTATTCCTTCAGCATCCTCTGAGGCGGTATTCTTGTCTAAACCAAGATTTAGTAAAAAATTGAATACTATATTATGCCTCTTTTTTGATTCACTGGCAATTTTCTGACCTTTAAAAGTTAAAAAAATCGATCGATAAGGTTCTCTTTTAATATAACCCTGTGTTTGTAATCGTTGTATTGTTTTATTGGCTGTGGCTTGTGCAATACCTAAATTTTCAGCAATATCAACGATACGAGCCTCACCTTTTGAATTTAAAAGTTCTGCAATTAGTTCTAAATAATCTTCAGTATTTTCTGTTTTATGAGCATTTCGGACTTTGCTGAATGACATCCTTTTTTTTAGCATAATAATCAACAAAAATTAACAGAAAATGTAGCCATAGCTATATTTATTAGCTATATATACATTCAATGAATGCTCTAATTAACGCTATTAATGAAAAAACAAAGATCATTTTTGAGAATGATGGAAGGTTATTAAAGAAATCTTTTTTTGGTCTATTATTGCTTTCTCTTGTTTTTCAAGGAGGAGAGTTTGGAGAAGTTATACGATCATCAATGATAGATGCTTATATCCAAGTATCTGTTTTTGTAGGATTTACTCTTTTTGTTTTTATTGGCTTGGATAGTTTAACAAAGTTTGATGTAAAGAATTTTTTATCTAAGACACAAAAGTTCCATGTCGGTATAGCTGCTTTTTTAGGTGCAATACCTGGATGTGGTGGAGCTATAATAGTTGTGACACAATATATTCAGGGGCGTATTTCTTTTGGATCTTTAGTTGCTGTGTTAACAGCAACAATGGGCGATGCAGCTTTTTTAATACTTGCTATTGAGCCCACAACAGGACTTTTAATATTTGGTATTGGAATAATTGTTGGATCAATTTCTGGTTATATAATTGATTTTATTCATGGTATAAATTTTATGCAATCAGAGACAAAAATAAAAGTTGAATTTGAAAAAATAAATAAAACTTTTGTATCAAATTTTAATTTCTTTTGGCTTTTTTTATTTATTCCTGGTTTTATTTTAGGTATTCTAGTTGCATTCCAGATAGAATTTTCACCAGCTTACAACTCACTTTTAGTTTTTGTAGCTTCAGCTGGAGCAATACTTTCAATATTTATGTGGTCATTAAATCCATTAAGTGATTTTCAATGCTCAACTGACAAAAGTAGAGGATTATTATCAAGAGTAGTAGATACAACTAATTTTGTAACCACTTGGGTCATCAGTGGTTTTCTTGTCTTTGAAATATTTATGTACTTTACAAATTTAGATTTAAAAATATTTTTTGATTTATGGTTACCGTTTGTTCCACTAGTAGCAATTCTATTTGGTTTTTTACCTGGTTGTGGACCGCAAGTTGTTGTAGCAACGTTTTATCTAAATGGCTATATTCCTCTTTCTGCAGAGCTCGGTAATGCTATTTCAAATGATGGTGATGCTTTATTCCCAGCAATTGCTCTTGCCCCAAAAGCTGCAATTTTAGCGACCCTTTATAGTGCAATTCCTGCATTAGTTGTTGCCTACGGATATTTTTACCTATTTGAGTAAAATTTTGAAGAAAAACTTACCATCTAAAGTTTGTATTGTTTGCAATAAGCCAT
>CACJWQ010000049.1 GCA_902597015.1 uncultured Alphaproteobacteria bacterium | reverse complement strand
GAATTTATTAATGTATCAATTAATTGTTTTCATAAAAGTCTATTAAAATCATTCGATAATCAAAAATTAAATAATAGTTGGCTTACTGGTATTTCTATTAAAAAAATACATAAAAATAAAATGTTTGTTAACCATATTGTGCCTACTGTGTTTGTAGCTAAAATAAATAAAAGTGATTTAAAATTTTTTAAAAAAAGAACTTATAATTCCTTTGATATGTCCTGGCCTTCTAAATTACTAATTGAAAAAAGATTAAGATTCGTTTCTAGTTCCGATATTTTTTTTGCTATTGAATTAACAGAAAATAATTTAAATGAAGATTATAAATTCACATATAAGTTTAATCCACGTAATGATCTAAAAAGAAATATGCATAGTAATATATTGGGTTCGTTTACATATGTAATTAATTACTATAAATAAAAAAGATATTTTCATATTTAAAAAATGTCTATTTCATTCCAAAAACAAATTACAGATATTAAAAAAAAGGGAATAGCTGAATTAATAAATAAAATAAATACGCTATTTAAAATTTTATCAAGAATAGATTTTTGGAAAAAAAAAATAATTTACTTTCCTCTTGCTATCATAATATTAATTTTATATTCATTTATATCATTATTAATTTTTCCATTTTATAAATTGCGTTTAGGTATATTACATCGCCGATTAGGACACTTTGTATTGAATACGGAGCTTTATTTACTTGAAAACAAAAAGAATAATAAAAAGAATTTAGATTTTTGGTTTTGGCCAGAATATATTCCAAATAAACAAGTAAAAAAAATGATTTCTAGAGCTCTTAGGACAAGTAGGTTTGAAAGTAAATTAATTTACTACGTACTTTTAGAATTAAAAAAAATATTATATTTTTTTTCTATAAAAAATTTGATTATTGGAGGTAATGCTCAAGAAGATAGAGACATAAATAATTTTCTCGATAACACAGATCCACAATTAAATTTAACAGCTGATGAAATAAATCTTGGATTTAAAAATTTAAAATCAATGGGTTTAGATCAAAATAAACCAATAGTTTGTATCATTGTTAGAGACTCTGCTTATTTAAATAAAATTTATCCAAATAATAAACAATTCTGGAAAAAACAAGATTTTAGAGATTCCAACATCAATTCCTATTTACCTACCGCTGAGTATTTACATAATAGAGGTTATCAAATAGTTAGAATGGGAAGTATTGTTAAGGAAAAAATAGACAAAAATAAAAATTTTATTTTTGATTATGCTAATTCATCATGGAGAAATGATTTTATGGATGTTTTTCTTGGATATATATGTAAATTTACAATATCCAATTCTACTGGTTGGGATGCCATACCAGTCATCTTTAGGAAACCTATAGTATTTGTTAATCATGTACCAATTATTAACTTACATACTTATAGCAAAAAATATATTCATATATTCAAACATCATTTTGATAATAATTCCAAAAAATATTTAAGTTTAAAAGATATAATTGATAGAAATCTACACGATGTCTATGATGGAGAATATTATAGTAATCTTAATATCAAATTAAAAGAGAATACTGAGGAGGAGATTTTGCAAGCAGCAAAAGAAATGATAGATTTAATTGCTTGTGATTTTAACTTACCAACAAATAATTTAGAAAAAAAACTTTGGTCTCAATTTCCTTCTAAATATATTCATAAATATAATGGGAACTTAATGCATGGAAAAATAAAATCAAGGTTCTCAAATTATTTTATAACAAAAAATGAATACTTATTAAGTAATGATTAACTTTATTAACAGAACATTAACAATACTTAATTTATATGAAAAATTATTAGCTTTTTATGTATTTTTTTTAATTCTTATATCTTTAGTAATTGAATTAATAGGAATTGGAATGATCATACCAATAATAGGTATATTAGTAAATTATGAAAATTTAATTGAAAACAAATTTATAAATTATTTTTATATAATTTTAAGCAAGCCAAGTAAAGAAATGGCAACTCTATATTCAATGTCATTCTTATCATTAATTTATTTTATGAAAGTTTTATTTTTTATTCATTTAACTGAAAGACAATCTGAATTTGTAAAACAAGATTATTAAATTATTATTTAAATCAACCATTTCTTTTTTTTACAGAAAAGCATTCCTCAGAACTAATAAGAAATACAATAGGAGAGGTTGATTTATTTGCATTAGCATTAAGAGATTTAATAACATTTGTTTTAGAAGCAGTAATAATAATTGGATTATTATTTTTTATGCTAATTTATAAGCCTGAAGCAGCAATTTTTTTAATCATTTCATTATTGATATTAGGTTTTATTTTTAATTTTTTTAGCAAAAGAAAATTATTAAACTTTGGTGAAAAAAGAATTGAATATGATAGGTATAGAATACAAAATTTACAAAATTTAATTTCTGCAATAAGAGATGTTAAAATATACCAAAAAGAAAATTTTTTTAAGGATGCTTTTCTTGAAAATAATAGACACTTATTATCAGTAAGAAAGACTATGAATATTATTACTGCTTTGCCTAAATATTTTATAGAATTTATTAGTATTATTGTACTGACTTTAATTGTGTTCTTATTGGTATTCAATAATACACCCTCAGAGGAAATAATAATAACTTTAGGAATTTTTGCTGCAATTGGGCTGAGGATACTTCCTTCTATCAATAGGATCTATATTAATGCTCAATCACTTTCCTTTAGTTTCCCAATGTTTGAAAATCTTTATAATGAATTTACTAATAAAGATTTAAAAAATACCGATACTCAAAAATTTCCAAATAATTTTGAAAGCATAATTTTAAAAAATTTAAATTTTTCCTATCCAGGAACTACAAAAAAAATATTTAAAAATCTAAATATCAACATTAATAAAGGAGAATGTATAGGTATATTTGGAGAAAGTGGCTCTGGAAAAAGTACCTTAGTTGATATCATAACTGGTTTAATCAATTGTAATGAGGGTCAAGTTTTAATTAATAACATTGATTTATCTAAAATATCCAATAATTGGAAAAAAAATATAGGTTATGTTTCTCAGAATATTTTCCTTATTGATGATACAATAGAAAAAAATATTGCTTTTGGACAAGATGATATTGATAAGGAAAAATTACATAAATCCATAAAAAATGCTGAATTATTTGAGTATGTTAATAATCTTGATT
>CACJWQ010000048.1 GCA_902597015.1 uncultured Alphaproteobacteria bacterium | reverse complement strand
TATTTAGATATTTATTTTTCTAAAAATAAATATTTTAAAATAACTAAAAACATTCTTGCAATAAAAATAAATGTATAATGATTTTACTTACAAAACGTATAAAAAAATACTTTTAAAGTTTTTAAGTGGTCACAAAAATCTTACATTCTCAGACTTTAAAAGACCAAAAATAAATTATGAAAGATTTTTTATAATTCGGCATGATATTGATTATTGCCTTGAAAAGGCTTTAAAAATGGCAGAGATTGATAATTCTCTTTCAATCAGATCTACCTTTTTTCTTCAACTCTCATCTCCTTATTATAATCTTTTTGATGATAAAAGTTATAATATAATTAATAAAATTTTATCACTTAAACACGAAATTGGTCTTCATTATGATGTTAATAATTATGAGACTAGAAATAAATATAATTTAAAAAAAGAAATTAATATTTTATCATCTTTAATATCAAGAAAAGTTAGTTCTATATCAATGCATAACCCTGGAATAAATGGTTTAAAACTTATTAAACATCAAAATCTAATTAATGCTTACTCAAATATGTTCAAAAAAAATATTAATTATTACTCTGACTCTGCGGGTAGTTGGAGAAATTCAACATATGATTTTCTAACTTCTGAAATTGTTCCAAAGAAGGTGCAATTTTTATTTCATCCAATATTTTGGGATTCTTCTAAAGGAGATAGATATATTAGATTGGACAATTTTATTAACGCCAAAAAAAAATATTGGGTTAATGAAAAATTTAATATTGAAAAATTATGGCTTAATCATAAGGGTTTAAAAGAACATATGAAAAGAATTAATAAAAAATAGTATGAAAGTAGCATTACTTGGCAATATGAATAATAATAATTATTCAATGCTAAGATATTTACGTGATAAAAAAATAGAAGCTTTTTTATTTTTATTTGATGATGAGGCTGATATTTTTGATCCTATTAATGATACATTTGAAAATAAATATTTTGATTATATAATTCAATTAGAATGGGGGAGCTATAAAAAGTTTTTAAAAACACCTTCTCAAAAAATATTTAATGATTTAAAAAATTTTAAATTTCTAATAGGATGTGGTTTAGCTCCTGCCTATCTTGAAAAAATTAATAGGAAACTTGATGTATTCGTACCCTACGGAGCTGATTTAGACTATTATACTAAATACAATATAACATATCCTAACAGAATTATTAATTTATGGATATCAGTCTTTTATCAAAAAAAAGGAATAAAAAAAGCAGATATATGGCATTTAGAATATTCAAATAATAAATACGACAAAATCAGAGATAGATTGAGAGGTAAATCAAAAAGATGGTTTTTCTCGGTTCCATATGTTTATTTAAATGAATATAATGATCAAAATATTTCAAAACAATTTAAAAATACAAATTTAATTAATAAATTAAAAGTCTTAAAATCAAATAATAATTTAATATTAGTATCACCAACCAGGCATGTTTGGAGAGGATTAAAGAGCGATCCTAATATGAAAGGAACTAATTATTTAATTGAAGGATTAAAAATATTTAAAGATAATCACCCAAATATAAGTTTTAAATTAATAACATTTAAATATGGTAAAGATTTTTTTTATACTCAAAAGTTAGTGGAAAAATTAGATTTACAAAATAATGTATTATTTTTTGATATTACACCTAGAAAAGATATAATTAATATAATTTTTCATTCTGATATTGTGTGTGGAGAATTTCAACATAGTTTTCTATCTGCAGGAGTTTATTTTGAGTGTATCAGTCTTAAGAAAAATTTATTATGCTTTAGAAATGACAATGAATTTCTTAAAAATTATCAATATTTATATCCAATTTTAAATGCGAAATATCCTAATGAAATTGCCAGTAAAATTTATAATTATTATTCTAATAAAAATTATTATAATGATAAAGCCAAGCAAGGCTTGATCTGGTATAAAAAATATGTAGTTGATCAATCAATAGATCATTATATAAATTTACTTAATAAAATTAATGAAAAGTAAATTTTTTGATCATAATTTGTTACCTTTAAAAAATTTTTCTTTCAATGTTATACTTTATGGATTTGGATATTTTATTCAAAAATTAATATCACTAACATTGATTTTCATTTTGGTTAGAGAGATTAATATTGAGAGTTTTGGATTATATGATCTTTTTATGACTATAATAATGTTAGTGTATTTATTAATTTCATTTGGTCAAGACACAGCTATTGCTAGATTTATCAATGAAAATAAAGATAATCTTAATATAAAAAAAGTAATTTCAGAATCTTTTGCTTTACAATCTGCAATGATCTTTATGATTTCAATAATCGGTTATTTTTTAGTTAATTTTAACAAATATTTTAATTATGATCAGAATATAAAAATAATTATTAATAATGTTTTATTATTAACACCTTTTTATTTTTTTGTTAATTTTTCTTTAAATATTTTAAAATGGCGTTTTAAGATATTTCAATATAATATTTTATTAATTGCATCTATATTATTTATTTTAATTTTAATTTTATTTTTAAGTCTTAATGATAATTTAACATTAAATAAAATTTTTTATACTTATATTATTGTTTATTTTATTTTATCAATTTACTCATATTTTTTAATAAAAGAATATTTGATATTATCTTTTAAATTTGAATTCATATTTAAACTATTAAAATTTGGATATCCCTTTGGTATAATTTCAATAGTTGTGGCATTGTCCGCGCTATTTGAAAGATATTTTATTTTATATTTTCTTGATTATGAAAAATTAGGTTTGTATTCTTTCTCTGTAAAGATTAGTTTTATAGTGCATTTATTTGTTCATTCATTTCATATGGGATGGGGTCCAACTGCATATTCAAAATTTAATGAAAAAGATTTTGACCTTTTTTTTAATTTAATTTTTAAAATTTATGTAATTATTAGTTTATCTATATTATCACTCTTAACTTTCTTTTCTGAATATTTAATTTTATTCATAGGAGGGGTAAACTATATCGAGACAAGAAATCTTATTTTCCCAATATGTCTAAGTTTTGTATTATTAGGCTTAATTGAAATTCTAGGTATTGGAATTATAATTGCTAAAAAAACAATTTATAGTCTATATTCTTATTTTTTTTATTTTATAACATTAATTGTTTTAATGTATTATTTTATAAAATTTTATGACATTCTTGGTATTGC
>CACJWQ010000047.1 GCA_902597015.1 uncultured Alphaproteobacteria bacterium | reverse complement strand
ACTACATGAGTTCCTCCGCATAATTCTTTTGAAAAGAATGATTCATTTTTTTGACCCATTGTTACTACTCTTACTTCATCGCTATATTTTTCTCCAAACAATGCCATCGCACCTTCTTCAATAGCTTTTTTTTGATCCACAATTTTAATTTCAACAATTCCATTTTTTTGAATTTGATCATTTACAATTTCTTCAATATCCATGAGTTGATCTTTTTCAATTGGATTATTGTGACTAAAATCAAATCTAAGTTTTTCTGAATTTACAAGTGAGCCCTTCTGCGTGACATGCTTGCCCAGTATTTTTCTAAGAGCAGCATGTAATAAATGAGTTGAAGAATGATTATATTTAATTAAATCTCTATTCAATGTATTAATTCTTGCTTTAATAATATCTTCAATTTCGCATTCACCACTAATTACTTTACCTTTGTGAAGAAAATAGTTTCCAAATATTTTTGTAGTATTCATAACTTCAAACTTAAAGCTATCATTTTCAAAAAAACCATGATCTCCCACCTGACCACCACTTTCTCCATAAAAAGGTGTTTGATTTAATATTATAATTGCTTCTTGATCTTTTTTAATTTTATCTACTGACTTACTTTCTGATATGATTGAAATTATTTTACAATCAGCTTCCATATCAGAATATCCTAAAAATTCTGTTGGATCTATTTTAGAAGTTATTTCAAACCAAATGCCTTCATCCTCGATATCTCCTGTACCTTTCCAACTTTGTCTTGCTCTTTCCTTTTGATCTAACATTTTTTGTTCAAATGTTTTTATATCGACTTCAATATTTTTACTTTTCAAATAATCTTGTGTTAAATCTAAGGGAAATCCATAGGTGTCGTATAATTTAAATGCTACTTCTCCATTAAATATATTTGTTGAGTTAGAAATTTCCTCATCTAAAATTTTAATTCCTTTTTCAACAGTTTCTTTGAATTTAGTTTCTTCATTCATTAATGTATTAGTGATCAGATCTTTTGCTCTATCTAATTCAGGATATGAATTTTTAATTCCATCTAAAAAAATAGGAAATAGCTTATGAAATACAGGCTCTTTATTACCTAAAGAATGAGCGTGTCGCATTCCCCTTCTCATTATTCTTCGTAAGACGTATCCTCTACCTTCATTTGAAGGCATTACTCCATCGGCAATTAAAAAAGAGGAGGATTTTAAATGATCTGCAATTACTCTGTGACTAGGATTTGTTATTGAACTTTCATCACCACATAGTTTTGTTGATTCATTTATAATTGGTTGAAATAAATCTGTTGAATAATTATCATTAGAACCATCTAGAAGAGCTGTCATTCTCTCTAATCCCATTCCAGTATCAATGGAGGGTTTTGGTAGATTTATTCTCTCAGATTTAGATATTTGCTCATATTGCATAAATACTAAATTCCATATTTCTATAAATCTATCACCATCTTCGTTTGGAGAACCTGGAGGGCCTCCTTCGTATATATCACCGTGATCATAAAATATTTCAGAACATGGACCGCAAGGACCAGTTTCACCCATTGACCAAAAATTATCTGAAGTACTTATTTTAATAATTTTATTTTCAGACAATCCAGCTATTTTTTTCCATAAATCAAAAGCTTCCTGATCATCAGAATAAACAGTTACTAATAGTCTATCTTTATTTATTGCGTATTCTTTAGTAATTAGATTCCATGCTAGTTCTATGGCCAACTCTTTAAAATAATCTCCAAAAGAGAAATTTCCTAACATTTCAAAAAAAGTATGGTGTCTTGTGGTGTATCCTACATTTTCTAAATCATTGTGCTTTCCGCCTGCTCTTACACATTTCTGAGCAGTAGTTGCTCTATTATATTCTCTTGTCTCTTTACCTGTAAAAATATTTTTAAATTGTACCATTCCAGAGTTAGCAAACATTAGAGTAGGATCATTATCTGGCACTAGAGAGCTAGAATGAATAACCTCATGTCCATTTTTTTTAAAATAATTGAGAAATGTTGACCTAATCTGATTTGAATTCATGAAAAGGTATTATAACTTGAAAACCTTATTGTCTAAATAAAAAAGCGCCTATTTTGAAATAGGCGCCAAGCAAAAATAATATTTACTATTCTTTTATTTCTTCAGCTTCTTTAGCTTCTTTTTCTTTTTCTTTATTCTCTACTTTTCCTTCCATCATAGCTTTTTCAACTATTCCAGCATTTTGGAGAATTTGATTTTCAATTTCTTTAGCTATAGTTGGATTGTCGTTAAGAAAGTTTTTAACGTTTTCTCTACCTTGTCCTATTTTAGTATTTTTGTATGCAAACCATGATCCAGATTTATCAATAATTTCTGCTTTAACACCTAAATCAACTAATTCGCCTAATTTAGATATACCCTCTCCGTACATTATATCAAACTCAACAACTTTGAATGGAGGCGCAACTTTATTTTTAACTATCTTTACTCTAGTTTGATTTCCAATGATTTCATCTTTATCTTTAATTGCTCCAATTCTTCTAATGTCCATTCTTACTGAAGAATAAAATTTTAAAGCATTACCGCCTGTAGTTGTCTCAGGACTACCAAACATAACGCCAATTTTCATTCTAAGTTGATTTATGAATACAACTAGAGTGTTTGATTGAGCGATAGAACTTGTGAGTTTTCTTAAGGCCTGACTCATTAATCTTGCTTGCAAACCAGGTAATGAATCTCCCATATCGCCTTCTAATTCAGCTCTTGGGACAAGTGCCGCAACTGAATCAATAATTAGCACATCAATACCTCCAGATTTAATCAAAGAATCAGCAATTTCTAAACCCTGTTCTCCTGTATCAGGCTGAGAAATTAATAATTCTTCCAAATTTACACCTAATTTCTTTGCATATGCTGGGTCTAAAGCATGCTCTGCATCTATAAATGCGCAATTACCGCCTTGTTTTTGTGACTCTGCAACAATATGAGTAGCTAAAGTAGTTTTACCAGAACTTTCAGGTCCATAAATTTCAATAATTCTCCCCTTTGGAACTCCTCCAATACCAAGAGCTATATCAAGTCCTAATGAACCAGTAGATATTGCTTCAATATCTACGTTTGTTTTAGAACCCAATTTCATTATTGAGCCTTTTCCATAATTTTTCTCTATTAGGCTTACAGCGGCTTCTAGAGATTTACTTCTGTTTTCTTTATCCATTGAATTTTCGTTATTTACTACTTTTA
>CACJWQ010000046.1 GCA_902597015.1 uncultured Alphaproteobacteria bacterium | reverse complement strand
TCTTTGCAAGAGGTAATCTCTCAGTTGAAGAAAAAAAAGATTATGTATCAAGAGTTGAGAATATTATTTTAAAGCTTCAATCTGAAAGACAAGAATTTAAAAATATTTATTCTTTAAGTGGAAATGTAAGTGAACAATCAGAGGCATCAGAAGACTTTATTGGATCAATAAGTTTAGAATATACAGATTGGGATAAAAGAAGAAAATCAAAAGTAATTCTTGCAGAAATTTTGGAAGCCACAAAAAGCATCAATGGGATTAAAGTAGAGTCAAGAGAACAACAAGGTGGTCCTGGTGAAGGTAAACCAATTAACATTAAATTAACCAGTGATAATAAGCAACTTTTAATAGCTGAAGGAATTAAGCTTAAAAAATTCATGGATAGTTATCCAAAGTTAATGAATGTAGAAGATAATTTACCAGCACCTGGGATAGAATGGGAAATTAATGTAGATAGAAAACAAGCTTCTAAGTTTGGAGCTAACATTACATCAATTGGTAATGTAATTAAACTTGCAACAAACGGTCTTAAACTCGGTGAATATAGACCTGATGATAGTAATGAAAGTATACCACTTTATCTTCGTTATCCAAACGAAGGAAGAACATTGGATAGAATTGATAACTTAAGAGTAACTACTTCAAATGGTTTAGTTCCAATATCCAATTTTGTAGAAATTGTTCCAAATAGCAGAACAGGAAATATAATTAGAGTAGATTCAAAAAATGCTATAAATATTCAGGCAGATGTAGAGCCTGGAACTTATCCTGACGGAAAAGTAAAAGAACTTGAGTACGTATTAGGAATTTCAGATATTGCTCCGTCTTGGAGAGGAAGAACTTTAGATTTACCTCGTTATGAATTAGATAACAAAGTAAGGGCTGAACTTATTGGAGAAAATGAAGATCAAAAAGAAGCTCAAGAATTTTTAACAGGAGCTTTTGGTGTAGCTTTATTTTTAATGCTAATGATACTTCTATTGCAGTTTAATAGTTTTTATAGTGCATTCTTAATTCTTTTTGCAGTAGTAATGTCCACAGCTGGTGTTTTTATAGGTCTAATGGTAACAGCACAGCCATTTGGTATTGTTATGTCAGGAGTTGGAGTAATTGCTCTTGCTGGAATAGTTGTAAATAATAATATTATATTGATTGATACATTTGATTTTTTAAAGACTAAAACATCTAGTATTAGGGAAGCCATTATCAAAACAGGGGCACAGAGACTGAGACCAGTTTTACTTACAACAACTACAACAGTACTAGGATTATTACCAATGGTTACAATGACAAATGTTGACTTCATTTCTAGAGAAATAACCAGAGGTTCGCCAGATACCCAGTGGTGGGTTCAATTATCAACAGCTATAGTATTTGGACTACTTTTTGCAACATTTCTCACATTAGTTGTAACACCATCAGCTTTAATGTTTAGAGAAAACATTAAGAATTGGTATAAGAATAAAATTTCTAATTAAATTTATTCAAATAAACATTAAATTTATGACTATTAAATCTATTACTGTCTATTGCTCATCTTCAGATAAATTAAGTAATAAATATTATCAAGATGCAGAAGAAATTAGCAAACTAATATCATCATTTAAAATAAATATTGTCTACGGTGGGGCAAAAGTTGGTATTATGGGTGTGGTTGCTAAGACAGCAAAAAAATATAAAAATATAGTTACGGGAGTTATTCCAAATTTTTTATCTGAGAGAGAAATAATTTTTGAAAATATAGATGAATTAAAAATAGTGGATAATATGTCTGAAAGAAAAAAGCTACTATATGAGTTAGGTGATGCGTATTTAGCATTACCAGGAGGAACAGGTACTTTAGAAGAAATAGTAGAAGTTGTATCTTGGAAAGTAATGGGGATTCATAATAAGCCAATAATATTTTTTAATAAAAATAATTTCTGGGATAATCTATTTCAGCAATTTAAATTTTTTGAAGATGAAAATTTTTCAAATAAAAATTTACAAAACAGTTTTCACATTATAGATACGGTTGATCAATTAAAAAATATATTAATTAAATGGCAAAAATAAAAGTTAAAAACCCTGTAGTTGAAATGGATGGAGATGAAATGACCAGAATCATCTGGGAGTACATCAAAGAACAATTAATTTTGCCCTATATTGATATAGATATCAAATATTTTGATCTTGGAGTGATTAAAAGAGATGAGACAAATGATCAAATCACAATAGATGCTGCCGAGGCGGTGAAAAAATATAGTGTAGGAATAAAATGTGCAACAATTACTCCTGATGAAAATCGAGTAGAGGAATTTAAATTAAAACAAATGTGGCGTTCTCCCAATGGAACAATAAGAAATATACTGGGAGGAACAATATTTAGACAGCCAATTATATGCAAAAATGTTCCAAGAATAATTACAAACTGGAATCATCCAATTGTAGTTGCTAGACATGCCTTTGGTGATCAATATAGAGCGACTGACACATTAATTAATAAACCAGGAACTCTTAAAATGGTTTTTGAACCTAAAGATGGATCTGAAGGATTTACAAAAGATGTATATGAATTTGAAAAACCTGGTGTGGCCCTATCAATGTATAATTTAGATAATTCAATTAAAGACTTTGCTAGAGCTTGTTTTAATTATGGACTTAACCTTGGTTGGCCAGTTTACCTTTCTACTAAAAATACTATTTTAAAAGTCTACGATGGAAGATTTAAAGATTTATTTCAGGATGTATTTGATACTGAATTTAAAAATAAGTTTAAAGAAAAAGACATAGTTTATGAGCATAGATTAATCGATGATATGGTGGCCTCAGCTTTAAAATGGGAAGGTAATTTTATTTGGGCTTGTAAAAATTATGATGGAGATGTTCAATCAGATTCTGTGGCTCAAGGATTTGGATCACTAGGTTTAATGACAAGTGTGTTAATGACCCCAGATGGTAAAACAGTAGAAGCTGAAGCAGCGCATGGAACTGTTACAAGACATTATAGAAATCATCAAAAAGGTATAGAAACTTCAACTAATCCTATTGCATCAATCTTTGCTTGGACAAGAGGTTTAAGTTTTAGAGGAGAATTTGATGGTAATAATGAATTAATAAATTTTGCTAAAAAATTAGAAGAAACGTGTATCAAAACTGTAGAAAGTGGTGAAATGACAAAAGATCTAGCAATATTAATTAACAAAGATCAGAAATGGTTAAACACTCAAGATTTTTTAACCGCAATAAAAAATAATTTTCAAATTAACTAATAGAGTTTAATTTATCTTCTACGTATTTTATACTTTCATTAATTTGACTAACATCTGATCCTCCTCCTTGAGCAAGATCTTTTCTACC
>CACJWQ010000045.1 GCA_902597015.1 uncultured Alphaproteobacteria bacterium | reverse complement strand
CTAAAACAAAAAAAATTATTATAATTGACCATATTAAAAATTTATTCATTTTTTGTTTTTATAAAATAGATATTATTTAAGTATAATAAATATAAATTTTAATATATTAACAAATTTCAACTGTAATTATGAAAAACAAATTATTTGATATTTGGAAGCAAGATAAGGCTTCAATAAATGCTTGGTTATCGATACCCAATTCTTTTACTGCTGAAGCTTTTGGAAAAATGGGCTGGGATTCAGTAACTATCGATATGCAGCATGGTCAAAATGATTATTCAAGTTCAATTGCGATGATCCAAGGATTAACAAATAGTGATACTGTTCCTATGACAAGAGTTCCATGGAACGAGCCAGGCATTATTATGAAAATGTTAGATTTAGGTATTCAAGGAATTATTGCCCCAATGATTAATACAAAAGAAGACTGTGAAAAGTTTGTTTCATATTGCTATTATCCTCCAATAGGTCAAAGAAGTTTTGGTCCAATGAGGGCTCAAGTAGTTTATGGTTCAAATTACTATCAACATGCAAATGATAATATTGTTAGTTTGGCAATGATCGAAACGAAACAAGCAGTGGAGAACCTAGATGCCATTCTTTCAGTTCCAAATTTGACTGGTATCTATATTGGGCCTGCAGACATGAGTTCTTCTTACGGCTTACCGCCTAAATTTGATGTTCGTGAAGATCCAGTATTTTCAAACATTAAAATGATTGCAAAAAAAGCAAAAGAAAAAGGAAAGATTGCAGGTATCCATAATGGATCAGTAAAGTATATGAAAGAAATGATGGAATATGGTTTTCAATTTACCACTTTACTCTCCGATTTTAGAATGATGACATCTCATGCTGAAAGTTTATTAAAAGAATTGAAAAATGTGGATACTAAATCTGATAATACTAGCGCATATTAATAGTCACTCAATTACTAACTAAATCTTCTTCCATTTTAATTAATTCATACCATCTATTTTCTTTTGTATTTAGATCACTATTAAGAATTTCCATTTTTGAAGTTATTTCTTGATAGCGTTCAAAATTTTCTAAATATAAGTTTGTATCCTTCAATTCATTTTTAATATCTTCTAATTCTTGTTGAATATTTTTTATTTGGTTTGGTAATTGCTCTAATTCATATTGAAACTTATACGATAATTTATGTTTTGAACTTTTTACTTTGTTGTTTTCTGAATTTGGTTTTTTAGTTTCTTTATTTTTAGCAACTTGTTGATTTTCAGATTTCAAAAAATCACTATATCCTCCAAAAAATAATGATACATTTCCATCCTCTTTGAAATGTAAAATTTTGTTTACAGTTTGATCTAAAAAATCTCGGTCATGCGATACTATTAGTAATGTTCCATTATAATTTGATAACATTTCAGTTAACAGATCTAACGTCTCTAAATCTAGATCATTTGTTGGCTCATCTAATATAAGTCCAGTTTTGGGATTAGCTAATACTTTTGCCAAAAGTAATCTATTTTGCTCTCCTCCCGATAATGTTTGTATCGTATGGTTAACATTTTTAGGATCAAACTGAAAATCTTTCACATAGCTACAGACATGCCTATCTCTTCCCTGAACTTTTAAATAGTCTCCTCCAGAGGGCACTAAAATATCTTTAATTGATTTTCTTCCATTAAGATCATTACGCATTTGATCAAAATAAGAAAATTCTAAATTTTTTTTCAACTTAATTTTACCTTTAGTAATTTTTATTTCATTAAGAATTGTACGAAGAAAAGTTGATTTACCACTCCCATTATTACCTAAAAGACCAATACGATCATTTTTTGAAATTTTAATGGATAAATTTTTAAAAACAAATTCACTTTGATTTGGATATTTCACAAAAACTTCTTGAAGTTCAGCAATAAACTTAGATTGATCGCTAGATTTTTTAGAAACTTGAGGTCTTAAAGATTTAATTGCACTTCTGTATGAAGCTTCATCCTTTTCTAATTGCGCTTTTAATTCTTTCGCTCTTTTTAATCTTTTTTCATTTCGCTTAACTCGCGCCTTTACTCCTTTATTTGCCCACTCAAGTTCAATATTGACAAATTGCTTTCTATTTCTCAATTCTCTATATTCTTGATCGAGTAACTCCTCTGACCATTTGTCAAAATCCTTAAATCCTCTTGGGCTTACTCGTAATTTTCCTCTATCTATCCAAAAAACTTTATTCGTGAAATTGCTTAGAAAAGTTCTATCATGACTCACACATATAATTGTCTTATTTAAATTGCGTAAATAACTTTCTAGCCATTCAATACATTGTAAATCTAGATGATTAGTTGGCTCATCTAATAACAAAACATCGGAGTCTTTTAATAAAGATCTAATTAGATAAACTTTTCTTTTTTGACCTCCTGAAAGATCTTCAACATTAGCAAGTTTATCTAAATTGAGTTTATTGCAAAATATATCAACAAAATGTTTATTTTGTTCATTAAGTAAGTCTGCAAAATTCTCTTCAATGGTTTTGTTATCTAGTTTTTCAAATTTTTGATTAAAGTATCCAACTTTAAGACCAGGGTAATTCCATAATTCTCCTGCATCTAAATCTTGATCACCATAAATTGTTTTCATTAAGGTAGTTTTTCCAACACCATTCTTACCAACGAGTGCAATCATATCGCCCTTGTGTAAATTTAGGTTTAAATCTTGAAAAATTACTTTTTTTCCAAATTTAATTTCTACTTCTCTGAGAGAAAATAATAAATCACTTGCCACGAATTAAAGTCTTATATAATTTTATAATAAACAACTATAAAATCTAAGATCATAAATATTATAAACAAAATTGCGACTCTAAGTAGAGACCATTGACCTTTAGGAAAAATATATTCAAAAAATTTCATAATTAACTCTATAATTGATTTTTTGAATGAAGAAAATTTAAATTAGCGGGCAAATGCCCGCATAATTATGATCTACTATAAATGTAAAAAGCTAACGTAAATAAAGCAGTTAAAACGACATTTACATACGGTGTAGCACCAGCAATGACTCCTGTTACAATATGGAATAAGATAATCCCAGTAAATAAAAGACTACCAAAAGCAAATAACATTCCAATTGATTTAAGATTTTCTGCAGCAATATCAGGAAATCTCCAGCTCCAAATACCAACTACAAAAAGCACAACTCCTGTAAACTGACCAAATGTAATTAAATCTGGCGTAGCTTCCCAACCAGTACCAAGTGCAATCCAAATTGATCCCAAAAATAATGAGCCCAACCCATTAACTATTAATACAACACCTTGAATTTTGAAAAGTAAACTAAGATTCATTTATCCCCCTTCAAATATTAAAAACTAAATATTAAAGATAAAGATTCTGTAAAAACTTTTTGTATTAATTTATAATACTAAAAAATCATTATTTTTCATTTAATCGTAACCATTTAATACAATCTTCAAGTCTATCATCGCCCCAGAATA
>CACJWQ010000044.1 GCA_902597015.1 uncultured Alphaproteobacteria bacterium | reverse complement strand
CACTTAATACAGAAGGTAGACAACGCTTACTTGCTGCATATGGAATAGTAAATGAAAATTTTCAAAAGTTATTTACAAGGTTGTTTGGTGGTGGAAAGGCTTATCTAAAGTTTACAGATGAGTCAGATCCTCTTCAAGCTGGTTTAGAAATATTTGCTAGTCCTCCTGGAAAAAAATTACAAAATCTAAATTTACTTTCTGGAGGTGAGCAAGCTCTTACAGCCTTATCATTATTATTTGCTGTATTTTTATCAAACCCAGCTCCAATTTGTGTACTTGATGAGGTTGACGCTCCATTAGATGATACTAATGTTGATAGATTTTGTTCATTAGTGGAGGAAATAGCTAAAACTTCTTCAACAAAATTCTTAGTAATAACTCACCATAGAATGACAATGGCAAGAGTAAATAGATTATTTGGTGTTACTATGCCTGAGAAAGGTGTATCACAATTAGTTTCTGTTGATCTTGAAAAAGCAATTGAGATAAAAGAACAAGACGCTTCAAATGAGTTATAAAAATAAAAATTTAGAAGAATTAGGTAAAAAAATTGATGATTTAGATAATCAAAATAAAGAACCAAATATTAAAGAAAAAGAAAGTGGTGCAGGATTTGGTTTTAAAATTAGTACAGAAATTATAGCTGCACTAGTTGTTGGAGTTGGAATTGGGCTTATTGTGGATAATTACTTTAATACTAAACCAATAGGCTTAATTATTTTCTTCATATTTGGCGCATTAGCTGGATTTTTGAACGTTTATCGTGTAATGCGTCGCATTGAAAAGCAAAGGTAATTTTAATATTCAATATCAATTATGGCCGCAAAAGATAGTCCTCTAAAACAGTTCGAAATAGATCCAATATCTAATATTGAACTTGGTGGTTATGACATTTCTTTCACAAACTCATCTTTTGCAATGCTAATTACTGTTTTAGTGATTACTCTATTTTTAACTTTAACAGTGAACACAAGATCAATTATCCCTTCTAGGATGCAGCTTATCTCAGAGCTGATGTATAATTTTATTGCTCAATTACTATCTGATACAGTTGGAGATAATGGAAAAAGATATTTCCCATTTGTTTTCTCTTTATTCATGTTTGTACTAATTGGAAATATGGTTGGAATGATACCATATCAATTTACTTTCACGAGTCACATCATTGTTACATTTGCATTAGCAGCAGTTGTATTTATTGGTGTAACTATTCTTGGATTTATTAACCATGGTATTAAATTTTTTACTTTCTTCTATATACCAGGTGTGCCGTTTTACATGCATCCACTGCTTATTCCCATTGAGGTAATTTCTTATTTATCAAGACCTATAAGTTTATCAGTTAGATTATTTGCTAACATGCTGGCTGGTCACACACTACTAAAAGTGTTTGCAGGCTTTGTTGTTTCCATGCCATTTTTTACAGGAGTTTTTCCTTTAGCTTTCATTGTAGCTTTAACAGGATTAGAAATTTTAATTGCTTTTTTGCAAGCATATGTGTTTGCAATACTGACGTGTTTATATATTAACGATGCTTATCATTTACATTAATTTAAAATAGGAGGACTTATGGAAATTGAAGCAGCAAAAGTAATCGGAGCGGGTTTAGCCGTTATCGGTGTTATTGGATCAGGTATTGGAATTGGGAATATTTTCTCATCTTTTATTCAAGCAGTTGGAAGAAATCCAGCAGCAAGAGGTGAAGTTTTTACAATGACAATGTTAGGTTTTGCATTAGTTGAAGCGATTGCACTTTTCGCGCTAGTTATTGCGTTAGTTATTTTGTTTGGATAAAACTCAATAATTAATTAATGCCTCAATTAAATCCAGAGTTTTTTGTTTCACAGCTCTTTTGGTTAGCTGTATTTTTTACTTTTCTATTTGTATTTTTATGGAGGGTATCACTTCCAAGAATAGCTACAGTTTTAGAGAAAAGACAAAATAAAATAGATGAAAATTTATCTTCAGCAAAAGAGCTTCAAGAACAGGCAATGGAAATTGAAAAAAAAATTAATGATCAAATCAATAAGGCCAAGCTAGAAACAGATGAGAAAATTAAAGAAACAATCAATGCTTTACAAGAAGATGTTTCTTCTCAACTTTCTTCACTTGATAAAGATTTAGAAAAAAAAGTTTCTGATGCAGAAAAAGAAATTTTAAAAAGTAAAGATGATCAAATGAAAAATATTAACAATGAAATAATTAATATTACAAAGCTGACTGTTGGAAAAATTACAGATATTGAATTGTCAGACAATAAAATTAATAAAGTTATTGAAACACATAAAGGTAATTTTAATTAATGTTTTCTGATCCTCAATTTTGGGTAGCGGTATCTTTTATATTATTTATTGCAGCTATTTTTAATCCAGTACGAAAAATTCTTACATCTAGTTTAGATGCACAAATAAAAGATATAAAAAATAAAATAGATGAAGTTGAGAATTTAAAAAACGAGGCTCAAAAAGCTTTGGATGAACTTAGGGAGAGAGAATCTAAAGTAGAGAAAGAAATACAAAATCTAAAGTTAGAATCTGAGAAAAGAATTGCTGAATTGAAAGATATATCCGCCACTAAATTAACTGATCAAATTGAAAAAAGAAAAATATTGGCAGAAAATAAAATTGAACAATTAGTTAGAGATACCAATAATTCAATCAAAAGTTATATTTCAAGTGTTGCAATAGAGGCTACTAGAAATATTCTACTTCAAAATTTAAGTAAGGATAAAAAATCTGCTTTAATTGAAGAATCAATTACTGAATTTAACTCTGTTCTAAAGAACTAGTAGTAGATTTAGTTATTCCAAAATCTACTTACAATATTAATAATTTAATATTAAAAGATTTTCAAAATCTATAGTATTATTATGAAACCAAAATTAATGGTAACAAATTTGGATGACAAAAAAACTTAATATATTTCTTGCAGGACCTCGAGGATTTTGTGCAGGTGTAGACAGGGCTATAGAAATGGTAAAGGGTGCTCTAAAAAAATATGGAGCGCCCGTTTATGTTCGTCATGAAATAGTGCATAATAAATTTGTTGTTGAAAATCTCAAATCACAGGGAGCTATTTTTGTAGAAGAATTAAATGAGATTGAAGATAGAAGTAGGCCAGTTATCTTTTCTGCACATGGTGTTCCAAAAGCAGTGCCAGAGGAAGCATTAAGTTTAAATTTAGTATATTATGATGCAACATGTCCTCTTGTTAGTAAAATCCATAAAGAAGTTGAAAATTTTGATAAAAAAAATCTTCCAGTAATTTTAATTGGCCATAGAAATCATCCTGAAGTTATTGGAACTATGGGCCAAACAAATAAAAAAATTTATTTAGTAGAAAAAGTTGAAGATGTAAAAAAATTGCCTTTAAACCAAAATGATGAGATTGCATATGTTACTCAGACAACGCTATCAGTAGATGATACGAAAGATATAATAAAAGAGATAAAATTACATTTTAGCAATGTCATAGAACCAAAAAAAAATGATATTTGT
>CACJWQ010000043.1 GCA_902597015.1 uncultured Alphaproteobacteria bacterium | reverse complement strand
TTGAAGAAAAATAATTCGCAGTCTTCTTTTTTAATTTTTTTTTTTTAATTATATTAGCTGCGATTAAGCATTCTAATGGAGTTATACAAAAGAAAATACTTCTCATTAATAATACAAACCTTTAGAATTATCGTTCACAAATTAATTATTCGCCAACTTCTTGTGCTCTATTTTTATAGTTTTCAATTACAATTTTTCTATCTCCAACCTGAGCAATTTCATTTCTATCTATTTGTCTTGGTATATGACATTTTCTACAAACATCTATTTCCTTAAAACCATCTTTTTTTGCATGAGTATTTCTTATATCATTCATAAGCTTGCCATGCCAAATTTCATGAATAGATTGGAAATTAGCATTTCCTAATAATCTTTCCCCGTCGTCATCCATACTACACATTAACACATTCCCATCACTACCAACAACTAATCTTTGATAAAGTTGAGGACAGGAAAAATTATCAATATAATCGATATCAACATCGTTTCTTAAATAGTCAAGTAAGGGGTTAAATGCTACAAGATCTGTATAAGGTAATAATGCCTCATAAAACTCTGTTGGATATTTTCTAATTGAAGGCCAAACAGCTTGGACTTTAATAACTGGTTTTTTAAGATTTAATTTTTCTTTTAGTTCTTTAATTTCCTTTAATCTATTGATGGTATCTTCCCATTTTAGTGGATATCTTATTCTATTATAATCTTCGTTCATTCCATCAACAGATACAGTTATCCAATCAATCCCTGCATCAATTAAATTCTTTAAGTAATCTCCAGTTAATTTTTTACCATGTGTAAGAGTCGATATTTCCATTATTCCATTAATTTTTGCAAATTTAATGGCTTCTATAAATTCTTTGTGAAGAGTTGATTCTCCTCTCAAGCTAACTCTTATGGCTGGTACTTTTCCAGAAATTTCTAAAATTATTTTTTTAAAAAGATTTATATCCATAAATTTTAATGCTACTTTTTCCAAGAATTCGTCAGTAGTCGTGTAGCACATTGGACATCTTAAATTACATTTTGATGACAACTCTAAATCTACTAAAAGTGGATAATTTCTCACTTCTCTTTTTTGAGCAAGTTTTACCCAAAGATCTCTATATTCAGCATAACTTTCTTCCCAACCTTCAGCAAGTTTTTGTTTAAAAAGTAATTCCCTTTCATCAGTGTCAAGACTGCAATTACCTTTGTTAATTGGAGTATTGGAATTTTCAGATTTAATAGTATGAACAATTTTTTCAGTATTTGAATACATATAATTATTTATAACTTTAATTTTAAAAAATTGCTAGATCTCAATATATAATTTCATAATAATTATCTAGAGATCCTCCAAAACTTAACTTAAACCATCCTCTTTTTGGACTATTTACACCTTCCAAATCTATAAAATCAATATCAGTATTATCTGCTATATATTTGAATGCCTCCCAATTTGTAATCGTTGATTGGTAAGAAATATTTTTTTGAGTGTCAGCTCCAAACATATAATAAGCCTTACTTAAATGCCATAAATAAAAAGTAGTATAAATTACTTGATTATTTTTATCCTTTGCCTCAAGCAAAACTCCTTTATCATTATTGATGTAGTATTCAATAATTCTGATCATTGTGTCATACTTATTTTTTGAAATTATTATATTTTGATTTGACATCATTTTTTGATAATTATTTACAAACAATTCTATGTTTTTCGTTTTTTCGACGACACAATTTTCTTTTATAGCTTCTCTTATATTATAACGTCTAATAAAATCTAAATTTTGAAATAAGTTTGTTTGTTCATAATTATTTTTATTTCTTAGTTCAGAAATATTAATTATTGATGTAAACTTTATATTAATCTGATATTTTTTTTTGTTGTTATGATAGTTTAACCATTGAAACGGTCTTATATCTAAGATTTCTGGTGATAAAGAAAAGCAAATATTTTTATAAATTTTAGTAATTTCACTTGATACAAATTCTATGATTTGAAATGATTGATGAGTTTTTTTTGCAATTTTAGTATTCTTGTAATCTTTTAAAACTATACCACTATAAATGATAAAATCGTTAGCTATGATATTTTTTTCATCTTCAGATACAATTAATAAAAGACCAGCTTTTATTTCTGTGCCTTGTATAACATGCCATAGATGATATTTGATTTTTAATAAGTTTAAATATTCAGTAGAGAAAAATAGAGAATATTTACTGGAAGTAACAATAGAATCATTCCAAAGTTGTTCACTATTTACTTTTTCTAATTTATATTTTTTACTCATAGGCTAATAATTCTTTTTTTATTAATTTATTGATTATGGAAAAAAATAGTTTGTTCTTTACTTTCAGTTTAGAAATTATTTGTTCGTTAGTTTTTTTTCCATCTGCCATAAATAGTATCCATTTTATTAATTCTAATTCAATTTGAATTTTATTATTAGGATTAAATGAACCACCAATTTTTGGATAAAGATTATACTTAGATAGCATTAATTCACAATTTGGTTTTTTATTTATTAAAAATCTACTTTTTTCAATTTCTAGTATTAATTTATAATAGAGATTAATAGATTTTAAAATATTACCACTGCTAATAAAATCTAAATCATCTTTCGAAGTGTGATAATACTTAAATTCATAATATTTATCTTTAAAGATTGAACAACAATTAATTCTAAGTCCAATAGAAGAAAATTGTCTTTCATCACTACCATTTATATCAAAGGGATATGTTTTATATTTTATAAAATTAGATTTGAAGACTTTTTCAATTAAATTATTAAGGAAATGATCCCTATCAAATGATTGTTTATAACTATATTTTCCTGGACCACCTACATTTGAAACTACTAATCCAGTATCTATTTTTTTTAATCTATTGAGGTTTTCATGAATATATGCAATTGCACCTATAGTTTCTGGGATAAAAATAATTCTATAAGTATATTTTAAATTTTTTTTCATTAATATTTTTTTTGCTATAAATATAGATGCCACTAAGCCACTAAGGTTGTCATTTGCTAGAGATGGATGACACATGTAAGTAGAAATTAAAAATTCTTTTTTTGATCTACCTTTTATTAATAATTCTCCATAATGCATAAATTTTTTTTTAAAATTAGATTTAATAATTACTTTAAAAGGTCCTTTAAATTTCTCTAATTCATTAAATTGTTTTTTTGTAATACAAAAAGCCCATTCATTTGAATAATAGGTCGTTCTATATGGAATTGCATCTTGAATTTTATCATAAAATAAATACTTTTTTAACTTTTTAAGAGGCATTATTTTATTTATTGGATTAGAATAACTAGCGACATGTAAATTTGAATTTTTTGAGTCAATAATTACTCTGTTTGAATTTAAATCAATAATTTTACCATATTCTAACTCCCACTCTTTAGGCACTTTCCAATCAAATACTTGTTTACCAGATGGTATTTTTTTAATTTTTATAGGTATATTTTTTCTAATGTATTTTAATGTTTCAAGGTTTTCTTTACCTGCTAGTGACCTGTTAAGTGGAAAGAGAGCATTTAAAGTATTATCAATTTGTTGTTTCATTTATATTTAGTAGCTACTAAATTCTCAATCTTATAAATTTTATCACAATGTTCTAATAATTTTAATTTATGAGAGATAATTAAAATAGTTTTAAGTTTTTTGAAACCATAGATTGTCTTTATAATATTTTCC
>CACJWQ010000042.1 GCA_902597015.1 uncultured Alphaproteobacteria bacterium | reverse complement strand
TAAAAGAGACAGCAGATAGAATTGTCCCAACACATTTTGAATTAGGCGGGAAATCTGCAGCAATAATTTATCCTGATGCTGACATCGATAAAGCAGTTGATAGCACTGTAAAAGGAATTTTTAAACCAAATGCCGGACAAATATGTGTGGCCATGTCCAGAGTAATTGTTCATCCTAAAATTAAAGATGAATATATGACAAAGTTAGTTGCAAAAACGCAAAAATTAAAAATAGGTGCAGGTGATGAGGAGGGAACAGACGTAACACCTTTAATATCAACTGATCAAATGCAAAGAGTCTCAAATTATGTAAAATCTGGCGTACAATCTGGTGCCACTTTAACCATAGGTGGAGATAAAGCTGAGAGAGATGATGGTAATTTTTACCAACCAACTATTTTTGATAATGTCAAAGTTGATGCAACAATTGCTCAAGAAGAAATATTTGGTCCAGTAACATCAATATTTGATTTTGAAGACGAAGAAGAAGCAATAAGTATAGCTAATTCAACAAAATATGGTCTTGCTTCTGGAGTATTTACATCAGATGACCAAAAAGCAAAATGGACTGCTGATAGAATTCAGGCTGGTATAATTTGGCAAAATGATTGGTTTGTTGATGGAAATAATCTTCCAGGTGGCGGTTACAAAAGATCAGGTTATGGAAGAGATGGTGGCGTAGATGGGGTGTATAGTCACGGTCAGACCAAAAGGATTAGTAAAAGACTCTACTAGTTGACATTCACATATAATTTTAGTTAAACTTTATTAATATTAATTATTATTATTTTTTATTTAATTCATGGGAGGAATTATGAAATTTATTAAATTATTTCTAATCACAGTATTTCTTCTTCCAGTTTCTATGCATGCTTATGCTGCTCCAACTGGACAAGATCTTGGTGATAAATGGTGCTCAGATGTAAAAATGCATTTCTATGCTGGCGGTCCTGAGGCTGGAGGCTTTGCTGGAATAGTTGCAGCAGGAGCAATGAATGCTATTAGAGATACTGGTGCAGATGCTGAAATTATATACTCTGAATGGGATTTTGAAAAAATGGTTCGTCAACTTAGAGAATCAGTTGGACTTGGAGTAGATGCTATTGCAATGATGGGGCATCCAGGAGATGAAGCTCTAATGCCTTTAGCAAAACAAGCTGCTGAAAAAGGTATTCTAATGACTTATCAAAACGTTGATCCATCAGGTGTAAGAGCAAAATTTGGTGGCGGATATGTTGGAGCAAATTTAGCAACTCAAGGTAAAGCTCTTGCAAGAGAAGCAATTAGGCAATTTGGTTTCAAAGCTGGAGATCACGCTATAGTAATGGTTCCTATTGGAGATTACGCTAGAGCTCAAAGAGAAGATGGGGCAAGAATCATTTTTGAAGAACATGGTATGACAGTTACTGTTCTTGATGGACAACCAGCTTATGCTTCAGATCCAAATATGACTATCCCGGTTTTCTCAGCAGCGTTAAATGCAAACCCTGAAACAAAAGTAATTGTTCACTCTGGAAGTGATGTAATGAATGTTGCAGAAGGTATTGCCAAAGCTGCTGGTTATGGACCAAATGAGTTACTTCAAATTGGATTTGATACTAGCCCACAAATTATGTCGGCGTTTGAAAAAGGATATGTTCATCTAACATCTGATCAACAACCTTTCCTTCAAGGGTATCTTCCAGTGTTATCACTTTGTCAAACAGCTGTACTTGGTACTGGTGCAATAAACCAAGATACTGGTGCAGGATTTGTTGATACAAATAATTATCAAGCTGTTAAAGCTCTTGCTGATGCAGGCTTAAGATAGGTAAATATATTGCTAACCCATTTTAATGGGTTAGCATTTCAAAATTTATGGAAAATATCATTGAATTAGATAATGTTACAAAAAGATTTGGCGGTATTACTGCTCTAAACAAAGCATCATTAAAAGTAACTAGGGGTGAAGTTGTAGGTTTAATTGGTGATAATGGGGCAGGTAAATCAACATTAATTAAAACACTAGTAGGCGTTTATAGTCCTGACGAAGGTGATATACTTATAAGAGGAAAAAAAGTAAACGCTTGGAATGCACTTAAGGCTAGAGAGTCTGGTATAGAAACTGTTTTTCAAGATAGAGCTCTAACTCCGCAACAATCAATAGTTAAAAACATTTTTATGGGTAAGGAACTTCGATATCCATTTGGTTTTATAAAAGAAAAAGAACAAATTTTTGAAGCAAATAGATTAATAAGAGAAATAGGCTTTACTTCAAAATTAATAAATGCTGAATCTCCAGTTGGAAATTTATCTGGAGGTGAAAGACAAGGCGTAGCAATTGCAAGAGCAATTTATAATAAAGCAGAACTAATTGTTCTTGATGAGCCAACAAATAACTTATCTCTTAATGAAACACAGAAAGTTTTTGATTTTGTCTTAAATGTAAAAAAATCAAATAGATCTGTTCTATTTATTGGTCATAATATTTATCATGTATACGACATATCAGATAGATTTGTAATTTTAGATAGAGGCGAAGTCGTTCATAAACTCAATAAGAATGACATATCTACTCCTGAAGAACTCATGAAAATAATGAGAGATACTATAGGAGCACACTAATGAGCAATAATAATTCATATTTAAGTAATTACTTTCACAGAAATGGAAGAGCTTTAGGAAGCATTGGATATTTTGTACTTTTAATGGTAATTTTTTTAGTAGGTGCACCAGAAGCTTGGATAAGACCTAACCTTCATCAATCAGTATTTGTAATGATGCCAACTTTGATATTTTTAACTATACCATTAGTTTTTCTAGTTGCATCTGGTGAAATAGATCTTTCCTTTGCCTCTACTTACGCTGTAGCAGCTTACGTATTTGCTTTACTTGTTAAAAATGGAGTTGATCCAGCTATTTGTTTAGTACTTGGTATTTTTACTGGAGCAGCTATTGGTGCTCTCGTTGGAACATTAATTGTTGTATTTAGACTTTCCTCTCTTGTTGCATCTCTTGGAGTATTATTTTTACTGAGAGGTGTAATACTCTTATTATCTAACAGCAGATCAATTACGATTATGGAAATAGATAGCCACTGGATCTACCCTCTTTTAGTTGGAAATTTTTATGGCTTCCCAATGCAAATTTTTTGGGCAGCAATATTTGTAATTTTTTGCTATTATTTTTTTAACAAACATGTTTTTGGTGTTCATGTTCAGCATGTAGGAGATAATTCTGTTAGCGCAGAACAGATGGGTATTAATGTAAATGCCGTTAAGATTAAAGCATTTATGTTTGTAGGTATTGGCTCTGCTATTGGTGGAATTTTTACAACAATGATTACTTATACTTTTTTCCCTACTCAAGGATTTGGTTATTTATTGCTTGCTCTAGCAGCTGTTTTTGTTGGCGGCACTCCTTACTGGGGAGGGTTAGGAACTATTATTGGAGCAGTGTTCGGTGTTGGTATAATTGCCTATATGGAAATTGGAATTATTGCCATTGGCTGGAGTGGTGAGTGGAGACAATTCTTTAACGGATTAATCATATTGCTAGCATTACTAGGACATCGGTTGCACGGAGAAAGAGTTAGATAGTACTTGATGACTAATATTATAATTTGGAATGAAAATATTCATGAAGTAGAAAATGAAGAAGTTAAAAAAATTTATCCCAAAGGTATTCATGGCTGCATAAAAGATTTTTTATCAACTGATGCTAGTTTAAAAATTAAAACCGCTACGCTCAAAGAAGATCAAAATGGATTAAGTGAGGAATTATTAAAAAATTGTGATGTTGTTATTTGGTGGGGTCACAAAGCACATGACGAGGTACTAGATAAGACAGTTGATTTAGTACAACGACGAGTTCTTGAAGGAATGGGCTTAATAATATTACATTCCGGACATCATTCTAAGATATTT
>CACJWQ010000041.1 GCA_902597015.1 uncultured Alphaproteobacteria bacterium | reverse complement strand
AAACTCAAGCCAAAGCCAAAAATTGTAAATAATGAAAATGTTAAATCAGATTTAGATGTTGAAACAAACATAAAGGATAAACCAAAGTTGGAAAATAATAAAACCATATCTAAACCAAAGCCAAAACCTGAGAAAGATTTTAGCATAGCATCAATGCTTAAAGATTTAAGAAATGAAAAAACAAATATGGTTCAAAATGAAGTTAAGGAAGAGGTTGAAGAGGTTGATAATAAAAGTACAGATGATACTGATGACAATATTATGTTATCAATATCTGAAATAGACATGTTGAGGCAGCAATTATCTTCTTGTTGGAATGCTCCAGCAGGTGCAGTTATAGAAAGAGGAGACAAAGTAACAATTTCAGCTAAAGTATTACAAAATATGAAGGTTTCACCAAGTAGCATCCGCATTGTTGACACAAATATAGCTAAAACTAATCCATTTTATGGACCAATTACAGATAGCGCTATGAGAACTCTCTTAAACCCAGAATGCACCCCGTTAAAACTTCCAAAAGATAAATATAATCTATGGAAAAATCTTACAATTACTTTTGATTATAGTATTATGAAAGGATATTGATGAAAAAAGTTTTCTTAATAACCCTTTTTTTATTTTCTAGTTTTAAAGTCTATTCATTAGAAGTGACCCTAACGCAAGGTAGTGTGAAGCCAACTCCAATTGCTGTGACAGAGCTATATTCAAAAAATTCACAATTAACTAAAGTAGGTAAAAATATTTCAACTGTAATTTCAGATAACTTAGAAAGATCTGGTCTTTTTTTACCAATTGATCAAAGGTCATTTATTCAAGATAATGAATCATTGGCAAACAAACCAAGATTTGAAGATTGGAAATTAATTAAAGCTCAACATTTAGTTTCTGGAAAAATTTCAACAAATAGCGGAAAAATATCTGTAGAATTTAGATTGTTTGATGTCTTTCAACAAAAGCAAATAGTGGGAAAAAAATATGAGACTAGTGAAAAAAATTGGAGAAGAGTTGCTCATATTATTTCGGATTCCATATTTAAAAACATAACTGGCGAAGGTGGTTACTTTGATACGAGAATAGTTTATGTTGCTGAGACAGGCCCAAAAGAAAATAAACAAAAAAGATTAGCTATCATGGATCAAGATCAATCAAACCATCGTTTTTTAACAGACGGATCCTATCTAGTTTTAACTCCAAGGTTCTCACCAAATTCTCAAAAAATTACTTACATGTCTTATGTAAGTAGAAATAATCCACGAGTTTACATTTTTGATATTGAAACTGGTAAGCAAGAAATCGTAGGTGAGTTTCCTGGAATGACATTTGCCCCGCGTTTTTCACCCGACGGTAATCAAATCGTCATGTCTTACACAGATCCAGAAATTGGTAATTCCGAAATTTACATACTTGATCTAAAAACAAGGATTTCAAAAAGAGTCACTAATAATTCCTCAATAGATGTTTCTGCAAGTTTTTCTCCAGATGGAAAAAAAATAGTTTTTAATTCAGATAGAAGTGGACGAAGACATTTGTATGTAAGTGATAATAATGGGAAAAATATTAAAAGAATTAGCAGGGAAGCAGGAAGTTACTACACACCAGTCTGGTCTCCAAGAGGTGATATGATTGCATTCACTAAACAAGAGGGTGGGCAATTTTACATAGGTGTTATGGAGATTGATGGTTCTAATGAAAGAATGATTGCAAAATCATTCCATGTCGAGGGACCAACATGGGCTCCAAATGGCAGATTTTTGATGTATTTTAAAGAAGAAAGAACTGCTGAGGATGGATCTGGTGGTGAATCCAGTCTATATTCTATTGATTTAACTGGTTTTAATGAAAGAAAAGTAATAACTCCTCTTGGAGGATCTGATCCAGCTTGGTCTCCATTGATGCATTAATTCAATATAATACAAAAAAATATACGAAATTCTGAAAAAAATGTTAAGGAACTTGCAATAATTTAGTATATCTACTCAAAGTATTAAGGGAGCAATTATTTATGTTTTACAAGTTTTTTATCTCTATATTTATGGTTTTATTTGTTGCCGCTTGTGCAACAACACCAAAAGACTCAGCTGACTCTTCAGGCTCAGGTTCAAGTAGTTCTGGAAGTGATGTTTCTTCTGAAGGAACTATTACTGAAACTTCAGGAAGCGGAATAGTTTCTGGATCTCAGGAAGACTTAATTGTCAATGTTGGCGATAGAGTATTTTTTGGATATGACAGTTCAGATTTAGACTCAGACGCTTTGGAGTTACTTCAAGATCAGGTTGCATGGCTTAAGCAGAATAGTGATGTTTCTGTAACAATTGAAGGACACTGTGATGAAAGAGGAACTAGAGAATACAACTTAGCTCTTGGTGAAAAAAGAGCTCAAGCTGTTAAAAATTACCTAATTGGATTAGGAATAAACCCTGACAGAGTCTCAACTATTAGTTATGGTAAAGAAAGACCTGCTGTTGTAGGATCAAATGATGGAGCATGGGCTCAAAATAGAAGATCAGTAACTATAGTTAACTAATCTATTTCCTTAATACTTTGGCGCTATATAAATATAGCGCCACAATTTTATCTCAATTAGCAATTAAATATCTTTAATGTTTAAATACATACTCACTATTTTAATTATATTTTTCTCAGGTTTTGTTTATTCCAACGAAAATGAACTTACAATAAGTCAACAATTAGAGAGGTTGCAAAGAGAAGTCTCAGATCTTTCTAAACAAGTATTTTCCAATTCTTCAAATCAAGTAAACGGAACAAATAATGATTTTGTCCAAAATCTCTCTGCTATTGATTTGAGAATATACGATATTGAAAATGATATAAAAAATTTAACTTCTAATTTAGAGGAATTATATTTTCAATTAGATGATATTTTAAATAAATTAGAAAACTTAGAAGTAGCTATTAATGACTTTCAATCAGCTCCTTTAAATAATGTTGCAGTAAATACGGATGAGGTTTCTCAAGATAATTCTGAGGTTAAAAGTAATGAATTAAGTGATAATGAAACTAAAAATACACTTGGAACATTAAACATTTCTAAAAACACAAATGAGACAACAGAAGAGATTGTTTCTGAAAATCAGGAAGTAAATTATAATGAAAAAGAAGAGGTTTTATCACCCGAAGATCAGTTCCAAATAGCATTTGATAATATTAGAGATAAAAAATGGCAGGATGCCAAAACTTCATTTGAAGAGTTTATTGCAGATAATCCTGATAATCAACTATCAGGTTCAGCACATTATTGGCTTGGAGAATTATATATCCTAGAAAAAAATTATAGAGAAGCAGCACTAATATTTGCAGAAGGTTTTCAAAAATTTCCAGATAGTATTAAAGCTGCAGAAATGCTTTTCAAACTTTCGCAATCATTATTCCAAGTTGAAAAAACTATTGAGGCTTGTAAAACTATGGAAAAATTAATAATCGATTTTCCAAAAAATAAAATAATTCCTCAAACTAAAAAACAAATTGTTGAATATAATTGTTTAGAAAATAATGAATGAAATTGAACAATAAAGAATTCATCAAAATCATAGAAAAAAAATATACTTTTGAAAAAAACCCTTCTATTGCTGTAGCAGTTTCTGGTGGTCCCGATAGTATGTCATTACTATTTCTTTTAAGCGCATTTACTATACAAAAAAAAGGTAAATTAGTTGCTTTAATTGTAGATCATCGTATTAGAGATAATTCCAAAGATGACGCTAATTATATTTCAGGTTACTTGAAAAAAAATAATATTAATTATAAAATTTTAAATGTAGATAAAAAAAATGTACTTAAAAAAAGTATGAATGAAGCCAGAAAAAATCGTTATAATTTACTTACAAATTTTTGTATTCAAAATAAAATTTTACATTTATTCATTGCTCATCATAAAGATGATAATTTAGAAACTTTTTTAAATAGAAAGATAGCAGGTAGTGATTT
>CACJWQ010000040.1 GCA_902597015.1 uncultured Alphaproteobacteria bacterium | reverse complement strand
TTTTTCTCTAATTTATCATTATTTCTTTTAGCATTTGGCATATTTACACTGATATAGAATGGAAACAATTTTTCATTTTTTAAGATATTTGCAACTTCAATTAAAATTGAATTTAAAATAAAAGATCCTGTAATTGTTGAAGCTGGTCCAACCATGTTATCTTTAATATTTATAATTGCATCACCTGGCGGTATCTTATTATCGATGAATATATCCGTTATTTCAAATAATCTTTTATTCAATTTAGATAGAGGAGCTTGTTTTGAGTATTTTACAGATGTTAGTGAAATAGTTTTTATTTTCTTTTTCTTAGCAATCAAAGCTGCTTCAACTGGAGCGTGATTGACACCTGAATTAGATACTATCATCAAAATATCTTTGCTAGTAATTTTATATTTAGCTAGAGCTTTTTTTGCAATATTAGGAGTTCTTTCTAAAGCAGTAGCTTTTCTTGCTCCTTTTTTAAAACTGAGATCATCATCTCTTATTGGACATGCGGCAGCAAAACCACCTGCTCTATGAAATGACTCTTCTCCGAGTAATCTAGAGTGTCCAGTTCCAAAAATATATAACTGCCCACCTTTTTTATAAGATTTACTAATTAACTTAGCACACTGTAAGAATTTTTTTTCTTCTTCTTTTAATATCTTCTTTAAAATTGAATTAATTTTTGATGAATAGGATCTTGTTAATTTACTCATTTGAATTTTATACAAGATGCTAGGGCAAATATTGCCCTAGCAAAATAATGTAATTATTTGTATTCTTCTAACTCTTCAGCTGCTTCAGCTACTAAATCTGCAGCATCTCCTTCACCAAGAATTGCACCTTGGATCATAGAGTTCATAACAGTTTGAAAAGCTTTGTAATCTACAAATAGTGGCTCTGGTCCACCATCGCCAATCGCATCAATAAACATCATCCAATAATCTTCATTGTATGGAGCTTCATTTCCAATTTGAGGATATTGCATAATTGGTGTTAGACCCCAATCAGTATCTAGACTGTATTGAGAGTCACCTGATGTGATTATACTAGCTAATTCCATTGCTTCTTTTTCAACACCTGTGTTTGAGAAAACTGCAACACTATCAGTGATTAAAAGAGTACCTTGACTTCCTTGTGGTCCAGCCGGAATTCTAACTGTTTTAACGTCTAGACCTTCCTTATGCTGACCTCTACCCCAAGGTCCATTAATATACATAGCAATTTTTTCATCATTAAATAGTTCTGTTAACTGAGATCTCTCCCAAGCTAAAGGACCTTCCTGAGCAACGTTTGCTAACTTTCCATAAAACTCTAATGTTTCAACAGTATTAGATGAATTCAAAGTTATTTCATTTGTCATTGGGTCAATAACTTGTCCTCCATTACTGTATAAGTAGTTTAAGAATTGGTGCATAGTATTATCAAAATCTTTACCAGCTAGTCCAATTCCTGCTGCTCCATCAACATTTTTTGTTACAGCTTCAGCCATTGAATATAATTCATCCCAAGTTTGAGGACCTTCACATGCAACGCCTGCTTTTTCTAAAAGACCACAATTCATGAAAAGTGCTTTAGTTGAAAACGCATGAGGGAAACCCCAAGTTTTACCCATGTGTGTAACTGTATTTAGGATACCTGGTTGATACATTGCTTTTTGTGAATCAGGAATATTTGTTTCTAAAATATGTCCGTTTTCTGCAAGACCTTTTAGAGTTCTTGATCCAACATATGAAAATGCAACGGGATCACCTGCAATAGCAAGATTGATTACTTTATCCTGACATGTTCCCCAAGGAACAGCCTCTAGAGTTACAGTAACTCCAGGATTGTCTTCCATGTACTTATCAGCTATTTCAACATAATTAGGTCTAAGCTCACCGCCACAGAATACTCCGTGCACTTCAGCAGCATAAGTTTTAAAACCAACTAGTGAAAGTATAGCTATTGTAATAAATGAAGATAGTTTTTTGAAATTCATAATTCCTCCATTAAAATATATAAGAGAGATAACATTAACTGGCTCTATGAAGCAAGTTAGTTTTTGGATATTTCTCTAGTTTTTTACTGCCCCAGAAGTGAGTCCAGCAACAATATATTTCTGTAGAAAAAGAAAAATTATTAAAACAGGGGCAATCCCAACAAGAGAGGCTGCCATCATTTCATTCCATTTGACTGTTGTGTAGCCAATAAATTCATACAGCCCTGAAGGGATAGGCATATATTCTTTTTTCTGGTTAAATGTAATCGCAAATAAGAATTGTTGAGCATAAGATCCTATAAAAGCGTATATCCCAACAACTACCAGACCAGGTGTACTAAGAGGTGCGATTATGTGTCTGAGTATTTGTACTCTTGATGCTCCATCGACAAAAGCTGCCTCTTCTAAATCTATTGGTATTTTTTCAAAGTAAGACTTTAACAGCCAAATTGCAGTTGGAATTAAAAAAGCAACACCGGGCACTATCATAGCCTGATATGTATTCAGCAAACCAAATGTTCTTAATACTTTATAGAGAGGAATTAATAAAACCGCACCTGAAAACATATTAATTGCTAATAAAATATAGAGTGAAGAATTTTTAAAAGGAAATTTAAAACGTGCGTAAGAGTAAGCTGCAGGAATTACAAAAAGCAAAGTAATAATAGAAGTAACTGAGGCAAGAAAAAAACTATTAAAAATGTATCGTGGAAGCATTGGTACTGTATTCCACATTTCTCGATAAGCCCAAAAAGATAAATCATCTGAATAAAATTGATAAGGAGATCTAAATAAATGATCTAAGGGACGAAGTGATGCATAAAACATTTCGACAAAAGGCAAAAGAATAAAAATCATAAAGATTAAAATTCCTAAATATAATAATATCTTTTCGTATATATTATATTTATCCAATTTAGTTTTTTACCGCACCTGCGGTAAGTCCCTCAACTATATACTTTTGTAAAAATACAAATAATAATAAAACAGGCAGCATTCCTACTAAAGCAGCTGCCATCATCTCATTCCATTTAACACTTTGATATCCTATAAATTCATATAACCCTGTTGGAATTGGCATATATTCTTTTTTCTGGTTAAATGTAATCGCAAATAAGAATTGTTGAGCATATGCGCCTATAAATGCATAAATACCAACTACAACTAAGCCAGGTGTACTTAAAGGAGCTATGATATGTCTGAGTATTTGTACTCTTGATGCCCCATCGACAAAAGCTGCCTCTTCTAAATCTATTGGTATTTTTTCAAAGTAAGACTTTAGCAGCCAAATTGCAGTTGGTATTAAAAAAGCAACACCAGGAATTATCATAGATTGATAACTATTTAATAAACCTAAAGTCCTTAACAATTTATATAGAGGTATTAAAATTACTGCTCCTGAAAACATATTAATTGCTAGAAGAACGTATAAGCTCGTATTCTTAGCTGGAAATTTAAAACGTGCGTATGCGTAAGCTGCAGGGATAACAAAAAGCAAAGTAATAATAGAAGTAACTGAAGCCAGAAAAAAACTATTAAAGATATATCTTCCAAGCATTGGCACTGTATTCCACATTTCTCGATAAGCCCAAAAAGATAAATCATCTGAATAAAATTGGTATGGTGAGCGAAATAAATGATCTAAGGGACGAAGTGATGCATAAAACATTTCAATAAAAGGCAAAAGAATAAAAGTCATGAAGACAAAGATGCCAAAATAGATCAATATTTTTTCAAAAGGATTATATTTATTCATGAGAAATTTTCTTATTTATTCTAGCAAGTAAAGCTAAGTAAAATCCTGCAAATAACATTAGTAAAATCATTACGACTACGGCTCTAGCAGCACCTCTTCCAAATTTATAATTTCCTAATGCTTGTTTATAGGTGTCGATAATTAATGTAGTTGTAGAACCTCTTGGCCCACCTTCAGTCAATATCCAAATTATTTCAAATGAGTTAAATGTCCAAATAGCAGATAATAAT
>CACJWQ010000039.1 GCA_902597015.1 uncultured Alphaproteobacteria bacterium | reverse complement strand
TAAAATAGAGCCTTTGCTTTGGAAGCTAGTGCCATAGGTATCAAAAGTATGTCTGGGGGAATTGGAAAAAATGAGCTTTCTGCAAATGATATTAAACTCAAATACCACTTTGCGTTTTTATGTTGTGCTTTTTCCAAAGTCCAATTGTAAGTTTTTTTAAGAAAATTCATTTAATTTAATTTTTTTAATAATTTTGATTTATACTATTAATGTTTTTAAATCTAAATTATCATAAATATTACCTAAATGAAAAATATAGAAACTAAAGAATTAAAAACCGCATTTTATGCAACCTTTTCACAAGGATTCTTTGCAACACTTACTTTCAGTATGTTCATGGTAAATTCACCAATTCTTTTTGATTTGATTGAGATGTCAAAAACAGAATTTTCTATGGGATTTATTATTTTTGGTATTTGTAATGTAATTACAAATCAACTAACAACCCGTTTTTTACTCCCAAAAATAGGAAGCACAAATTGTTTAATAATTGCAAGGTTATTGTACGCATTTATTCCATTTTCTATTTTTTATTTCTCTTCTTATATTTTTTTTATTTTTGTATCTATGATATGGGGTATTTCTATTGGTATACAAGCTCCAAATATTTTTACGCAAGTTGCAATAATAGAAGAGAAAACAAAAAAAATTCTTAATCCAATATTTAAATCATCATTTAATTTTGGATTTCTTTTTGGCGCAGGGATATCTAGTTTATGTCTAGGTTTAGAAATTGACCCTGTCTATACTACTTTTATTTTAGGTTTGTTTGTTTTTATATCAACTCTCACAATGTATTTTTTTGGATTGCATGTAAAGTATGATGTGGTTAGCAAAAATCCAAGATTTTCAATTCCAAATTACAAAATTATCATGTTTGCTTCAATTAATATGTGTATGATTGCTTTTATGGGAATAATAATTCAATGGTCACCGCTATGGCTTGTTACCGATCTTTCTGCGCCAATTTTTTTAGTAGGCTCAATAGTCATTTTTTTTAATTTAGGTGAGATCATAAGTAATATGATTGCGTCAAAACTAATTACAAAACTTGGTGAAGTAATTGTAGGCCCAGTTTTTGCAATGATTGGGTCAACAATATTAGTAATAAGTATTTTTTCTCAAAACATAATTATTATTTTTATAGCCATAACACTTTTTGGTATGTTAATTTCCAATGTTATGCCCATAGTATTTAGACAAGCAGTAAAAAATTCTCAAAATCCAATTCCAGTTACTATTTCTCATGTATCCAGTATTGCTTTTTTAGGGGCTATATTTGGCCCCGCTGTTGTTGGAATTTCAGCTGAAACGTTTGGTTTAACGTTTAACATGTATGCATTAGGCATAATAATGTTTTTGATTGCTTTATTAATGTTTTTTATAATGCGTGAAGATAAATTGGTAGGAGTAGAGGGAATCGAACCCACACCACCGAAGTGACCGGATTTTGAATCCGGCGCGTCTACCAGTTCCGCCATACTCCCTTATTTTCATAATTTTACTTGGTTTTTATTTATAAGTCTACGAACTTATTTTTAAAATTATAATAGAAAATGTCTTAAGATTTTCGCTAATTTCTTGAATGAACAAAATTGTTAAGTATTAAAAGTTAAATGAAAAAAATTCACAACTTTTATTTTCCTGATTGGGACAATCATTTTCAACATTTATTTAATTCAAATATTGGATATCAAGAGAAGCAAAGAAACAGAGCCCTATCCTTTGTTGAAGATTTCGGAGTTGCCGTTGATTGTGGAGCACACGTGGGTCTGTGGTCTAGGGATTTGTCTAAATTTTTTGAAAATTTATACTGTTTTGAACCAATAAAAGAATTTTATGAATGTTTAAAATTAAATATTAAATCCAATAATACAAAATTGTTTAATTTAGGTTTAGGAGAAAAAAAAATAGAAAAAGAAGCAGTAATCAGTAAAAGCTTAGGAAACTCTGGAAACTCAAGGATTCTAATTGATCATCATCAGATAAAAAAAGAAGATAAAATTCAAAATATAAAATTGATAGATTTAGATAGTATGCATTTAAATAAAGTTGATTTTATAAAGATAGATGTTGAGGGATTAGGACTTAAAGTATTGAAAGGCATGTTCAAAACTTTGACGATATGCAATCCTGTTGTTTGTATCGAATTGTTTGAAGAAATTGATAAAACTGAACAAATGAGCTTTTTGGAGGGTATCGGTTATGAGTTGGTCGATATTATTACAAAAGAGCATGTTTTTAAAAAAAAATAAAAAAACTAAAACCTCTATAATTTTTATAAATGGTAACCCTTAAGTTTATTATAAAAGATCAACCTCTTTTTTTAATAGAATATAAAAAAAAGAATATCAGATAAAAAAAAGAAAAATAAGAAATTAGCTCTTTCTTTTCAATGAGAATTTAGAAGCAATAGTAGTATATTCACTGTATCCCATTCTAGCAATGTATCGCATTGAAACGCTATCTACTCTATTTTTTTTTATAAAATTATTATTTATGTGAATTCCAATTACCTCACCAATAACCATGGTAGAGATTTTCTTTGAATTTGTTTTTAATTTAATTATTTTAACTAATTTACATTCCAAATTTACAGGACTATCTTTAACTGATGGCGGTTTAACAAGTTTTGATTTTTTCTTCTTTAAATTTGACAAAATAAACTCATCTTCATCTGGTTTGAAATCACCAGAAGATATGTTCATTTTATTTTTTGTTGCTGAAGTAGCAAAATTTACTACAAATTCATTTGTAAATAAAATATTTGATAACGTATCTTTATATTTTCCATATGTTGAACTACCATTTGAACAAAACATAACCTGTGGAGGTTCATCAGCTACAGCATTAAAATATGAATATGGCGCTAAGTTAGCTACTCCATTTTTACTAATTGAAGATATCCATCCAATTGGTCGAGGAAAAATAAGAGATTTAAATGGATCTATTTTAAAAGGATTTCCCTTTTTTGGCTCATAAAACATTATCTTTTTTATACATAAGAATTTGCATACTGTTTTATTTTTTCAAGCATTGAATAAACACCATTCCTTCTTCCTGGAGTTAAAAGAGTATCAAGCTCTAAAATATTTAGCATCTTAAAATCAGATTCTTTAATTTCAGATGGACTTCTATCACCATAAATATCACATAGAATTGTCACCATACCCTTTGATATAAATGCGTCTGAATCATAATAAAATGAAAGTTTATTTTCTATTAATTTAGGCACCAACCAAACTTGTGCCTGACATCCAGAGACTTTAAACGAGTCATTTCTATATTCTTCTGGAAAAAATTTTGCGTTCTTTGCTTGATCAATTAAGAACTTATATTTATCCATTCCGTCATCGAATAGATCTAAACTTTCTTTATAAAAATTTATTTTTTCTTCTATTGTTTTCATGACATAAATTTTCTTAACACTTTAGCAGAATCCTCTGGCAATACATCCATAATAAAAACACCAGCCATTGACTCAGAGCCTGCTAATATTTTTGGTTTGTCTCCATGTCTTAAAGGTGGATAAAATTCAACATGAAAATGAAACTGATTATCATCTGATTCTGGGGAAGCATGTAAACCCATTATATATGGGCATCTTTTATTTAGAAAATTATCATATCCTTTTACAACCTGTTGAATACATTTAGAAAAATCTTCAATTTGCTTATCATTAAATTTCCAAGGCCCTTCAATTTGAATTTTTGGTATTATCCATATTTCATAAGCATATCTAGCAAAGGGGGGTACGGCAGCAATAAAATTGTCATTTTGATACACATAATATTTCTCCTCCAGTTGCTTCATAATTTGAATTAAAAAATTCTCTTTTCTAAATGCCCTTATTTCTTTTTCAATTGCAGGAGGAATAAAAGGATAGGCATAAATTTGACCATGTGGATGATGAAGAGTGACACCGCATTCTTCCCCTCTATTTTCAAAAGGTAGAACATATTTAACATCAGGTTTCTTTTGCAAATCCATATATCTATCAATCCAAACTTTAGTTAATAATTCTATTCGCTCTAAAGGCATTTCAGAAATTGTATCAAGATGTGCTGGAGAATATACAACTACTTCACAATCTCCTTTTGAAGGTTTACTTAAAATTTTTTCTAAAAATATATTTTCTCCATTGGGATTAAAGCTAGCCCAACGATTTGGAAAGACTGCAACTTCGAAGTTTGAAAACGGTATTTCTGTTGGATAATTTAAATTTGCTCCTGGACAAAGTGGGCAATATTCTTTTGGTGGAAATGAAGTTCTATCTTGTCTTCCTGCTGAGTAGGTGACCCATTCTTCTCTTGAAGGGTTCCACCTCATATGAGGTTTAGGAATTTCTGTTATTTCAAGTTCTTGGCTTGGCGACTCTTTATTTTCCTTATAACCATAAAGAT
>CACJWQ010000038.1 GCA_902597015.1 uncultured Alphaproteobacteria bacterium | reverse complement strand
CCTTATTAGTTCTTTTTGCATACAGGATTTTTGTTAAAAGATATTTTAAATTGTTTATAAATATTTAGATATACTTTAATGATGAATTATAAAAAAAAAAAAATTATTTTATCATCTAATTCATCTTGGAATTTATATAATTTTAGAATTAATTTAATAAAAAAATTTCTTTATGAAGATTATGAAGTTTATGTAGTTGCAAAAGAAGATAAATATTCCTCAAAATTAAAGAATATTGGTTGTTATTTTATACCACTTTTTATCGAGGATAGATCTTTTTCAATAACTAATAATTTATATTTAATATATCAATATTTTAAAATATTTTATAGAATCAAACCTCAATATTATTTTGGTTTTACAATAAAGCCTAATATAATAGCAAATTTTAGTGCAATTTTTTTTAATATTAAAATTATTAATACAGTAACTGGATTGGGTTCTAGTTTTACAAATTATAAAATTTTTAAATTTTTTATTTTATTCTTATATTTTATAAGTTTTATTAAATCTTATAAAATTTTTTTTCAAAATAATTTTGATTATATATTTTTTACAAAGTATTTTATTTCTAAAAAGAATAAATCAAGTATTGTTAATGGTTCTGGAATAAATTTAAAAAGTTTTGGTAACAATAAATTCAAATACCCTAATAAAAATTTAAAATTTTTATATATTGGTAGAATGTTAAAAGAAAAAGGATTATTTGAATTGCTAGAAGTTTGTAATATAATCAAAAAAAAATATCCTGATATTCAATTTAAATTCGTAGGATCATTTGAAAAAAATTCAGTAAATTTATTAATTAAAGAAAAAATTTTAAATCTAAGTAGGCAAAAAACAATTGAATATAATGAATTTACAGATGACATTTCCCTTTTTATTGAAGAAGCTGATTGTATAATTTTACCTTCTTATAGAGAAGGCATGCCAAAAGCTTTATTGGAATCTGCTTCATTTTCTAAACCTTTAATAGCAACTGATGTTCCTGGGTGTAATGAAATTGTTTTTGATAATTATAATGGTTTCTTATGTAAGCCGAAAAATATAAATAGCTTAAAAGTCAGTATAGAAAAATTTATTAATTTGGACATAAACAAAAAAAAATTATTTGGTATTAATAGCTATAATTTAGTACGAGAAAAATTTGATGAAAAAATTGTAATAAGTAAATATTTAAATGTTATCAAATAAAAATAATTATAGAAAAGATATTGATGGTCTCAGAGGTTATGCAGTATTATTTGTAGTTTTTTATCATTTTAATTTATTTGGTTTTCAATCTGGTTTTTTGGGTGTCGATATTTTTTTTGTAATATCCGGATTTTTGATAACAAAAATAATTAAAAATGAAATAGAATCTAACAATTTTTCTATTTTAAATTTTTTTCATAGAAGAGTAAGAAGAATAATTCCATTACTATTATTTATTATAATAGTTTGCACTATTTTTTCTTATTTGTTATTTTTACCAAAAGATCTTAAAGATTTTTCTAGATCTGGTTTTAGTAGTATTTTTTTTCTATCAAATTTTTATTTTTTTTTTAGATCTGAATATTTTGATAGTTTATCAATAGTAAAACCTCTTCTTCATACATGGTCATTATCAATAGAAGAACAATATTATTTAATATATCCTCTTATTTTAATATCAATATATAAATTCTATAAAAAATTTATTGTTTTCTTTTTAAGTATTTTTACGTTTCTTAGTTTTATTCTTTTTTTATATGCTTTTGATAAAGAAATATATTTAGGATTTTATATATCAATATTTAGAATTTGGGAAATTTTTGCTGGATGTATAATTGCTTTTTTTACTAAAGAAAATTATTTACAAATTGAAAATAAAACTTTTAAATTTGCAATCAATTTAATTTCATTATCTTTATTTATATTATTAATATTTATTTGTTGTTTTTTTGAATATACAAAAATTAACTTATTTTTTTTATTGCCTTCAGTTGTTTTAATAACTTGCCTAATTATTTTAACAAATCAATATTTAACTAGTATATCTATTTTATATTCAAACAATTTTATAAGATTTATAGGTATTACTTCTTATTCCTTTTTTTTAATTCATTGGCCTGTTTTAGTTTTTTATAGTTATTTTTTTAATACTGATGAGTTAATGATTAGAATTTTTTTATTAATATTTTCTTTTTGTCTCTCTCTTATTACATTTTTTTTTATTGAAAGACCATTTCGAGTAAAGAAAATAAATTTAAAATATTTTTATTTATGTTTAATTTTACTTCTTATAAGTCTCAATAGTATCTTTTTTTATATTGAAAAAACAGATGGAATTAAAAATAGATTATCAGAGGATAATCTTAAAAAATATAATGATGCATTAACTTTACCTGAATTAAAATGTGATAAGGTTATAAATCAAATTTGTTATCACAATAATGGTACAAGACCTACAGTGATAATATGGGGTGATAGTCATGCATTTATGTATTATGATTTTTTTTATAGTGAATTTAAAAATAATAATATTTCATGGATTTATTCAAGTTGCTATCCATTGTTTGATGTATATTTAAATGATGAATATTCTAATAATCAGATCCCAAATTGTATTAAAAAAAATAATTCTTTAATTAATTTAATAAATAAAGAAAAAATTAAAAAAATACTTTTAATTGCTAATTGGTCAGAAAATATTATAGGAATTGAAACAAGAATTGAAGGTACAGGATTTAATAATAATTTTATTTCTTCAATTGAAGAGTTCAGTAATAATAGTAACGAAGCTAAAATACTTTTTAAAGATAAAATAAGAAATACAATTAATTATTTAAAAGATAAGAATATTAACATTTATTTATCAAAGCCAGTACCAACATTTGAATTTTGGGTAACTAACGAAGCATTAAAAAAAATTATTTATGATAAATCTTCATTATCGATATCAAGAGATTTGAGCAAATATGATGAAAGAAATAATTTTGTAAATACTATATTTGATAATCTTTACAAAGAAAATATAATAAATATCATTGATCCTTCAGATGCATTATGTGATAAAAAAAAATGTTATGGCTTTATTAATGACAAAATTTTCTATAGAGATTCAAATCATTTGACAAAAGAAGGAGTTAATAAAGTATCTTATTTGTTTAAAGATTTTATAGAAGAATGAAAAATAAATATCGAATATGTATTTTTGGATTAGGATATGTTGGCTTACCACTTGCTATAGAATTTGGAAAAAAAATAGAAACAGTTGGTTACGATATAAATAAAAAAAGAATATCTCAACTATCTAAGAGAAATGATTTTAATAATGATATAAAACCTATTGAATTTCAGCGTTCAAAAAAACTGATTTTTACAAATGATTTAAATAAAATTATGTCATGTAATTTTTATATTATTTGTGTACCTACTCCTGTTGATAAAAAAAATTCTCCAGATTTATTTATCTTAAAAGATGCTACAAATAAAATTTCTAAAGTTTTAAAAAAAGGAGATATCGTAGTTTATGAATCTACTGTTTATCCTGGTGTTACTGAGGAAGTGTGTATTCCAATTTTATCAAAAAACTCTAAATTACAATTAAACAAAGATTTTTATTGTGGTTATTCACCAGAAAGAATTAATCCTGGTGATAGCTCACATACTTTAAAAAAAATAACAAAAATTATTTCAGGGTCAAACAAATTTGCTCTTAATGAAATATATAAAATTTATAACAAAATACTTCTTTCTAGACCTTACAAAGTTGAAAATATACGAATAGCTGAGGCAGCAAAAATTATTGAAAATACACAAAGGGACATAAATATTTCTTTAATGAATGAGTTTTCAATAATTTTAAACAAATTGGGTATTAATACAAATAGTGTCTTAAATGCAGCAAAAACAAAATGGAATTTTTTAGATTTTAAACCAGGTCTTGTAGGAGGACATTGTATAGGTGTGGATCCATACTATTTGACTTATAAAGCAAAAAAAATTGGAGTAGATCCAAAAGTAATATTAGCTGGTAGAAAGACTAATGATAAAATGTATAAATTTATTTATTTAAAATTAAAAGAGAAATTAAAAAAAAGAAATTTAAATTTTAGAAATTTGAATATTCTTTTTTTAGGTGTCACTTTTAAAGAAAATATCAGTGATACAAGAAATAGTCAATCTCTTAAACTTGTTAAACTACTATTAAAAAATAGATCAAAAATTGATATCTATGATCCATTTATTAAAGAAATTAATGAAATAAAAAAGACCACAGTCATTTCTGAATGGAAGAAAATAAAAAAATATGACTTAATTATTCATGCAGTAAAGCATAAAAATTTTAATATTTTTTATAATAAAAAAAATTATATAAAATATTTAACCAAAAAGGGATTCATTTATGATATTCATAATTTATTTCAGAAAGGTAAAAACGTCTTTTTTTTATAATGCTTTTTCCGTTTAAATTTAAAAAATTAAACAAAATAATTCTAAAAAATAGTTTAACTTTAAATGGGTTATTTTCAAAAAATTCAATAGAATTTAACAATAGTGTTAAATATATTAGATTTGGTAATTTTTTTAAAACATCTAATTTTAATAGATTAAATCATACTTATAATTATATTATTGATCTAAGATATAAGTACAATAAAGT
>CACJWQ010000037.1 GCA_902597015.1 uncultured Alphaproteobacteria bacterium | reverse complement strand
CAATACGTTACCTATAGTAACATTCCATCTTTATTCTTTTTATCCTCATCAAAAGAAATTAACGAAATCTTGCCTGAATCAATATTAATTAATGAAGATCTAAGTTTTGAAAAAATTTTAAATAATAAGACTTTTAATCAAAATTTTATTTTCAAAAATGACCAAAAAAATTGGAATGAAAATTTTGTTAGAATAAAAAAAGAACAATCATTTTATAAAAATTTTGAAATGAAAAAAGTCAAAAATAAATTATTTCAAACTAGTGTTTTTTTTCCAACAAATACAATACCAGGGATTTATAATGTTGATATTTACTATATAAGAAATAATACAATTATGAGTACTGATCAAAAAAATATAGTTATAAAAAAAACTGGTATAGGAAGTCAAATATTTGACTTTGCTAATGAAAATGCAGCTACATACGGAGTTTTTGTAATTATCTTTTCAATATTTTCAGGTTTTGTTGCTGCTGCTTTATTTAGGAGAAGTAAATGAGTGATGATAGATATATTCTAGTTGTTGCAGATAATTCAGAAGAAATGAATACAGCTCTTGAATATGCTTGCGCAAGATCAAAAAAAACAGGAAGAAAGATTATAATTGCAACATTCATAGAGCCTTTGGATGTTCTAACAACCAAGGGTGTTACAGACATTATGAAAGAGGAAGCTAGAGAAGAAGCAGAAACAATTCTTAAAAAAGCTGCCTCATTTGTCCAAGAAAGAACAGGTGACTACCCTGCTCTCTCTTTAAGAGAGGGGGATACTATATCTGAATTAAAACAATTATTAGATGAGGAAAAAAATATTAATGTTCTTGTTTTAGCTGCCAATACCGATCCAAATAGTAAGAACCCCGGTCCAATAATAACTTCTCTGGTGAGTAATGAAATAACAAACCTAAGAATACCAATAATGATTGTCCCTGGAAATTTATCATTTGAACACATTGCGCAAATAACTTAAAAAAATGTCTAAAGAGATAGCTAAAATATTAGTAGAAATAAAGTCTATTAATTTTTCATTTGATAAATATTTTACTCTTACATCAGGCTTGGCTAGTCCTGTTTATGTTGATTGTAGAAAAATTATTTCTTTTACAAAAGAAAGAAATTTTATAATTGATAAAGCAATAGATTATTTAACTAAAAATAATATTGAGACAGAAATTATTGCTGGTGGAGAGACCGCTGGAATTCCCTATGCTGCTTTTATTTCTCAAAAATTAGATAAACAAATGATTTATATTAGAAAAAAAACAAAAGGTTTTGGAAAAAACAAACAAATTGAAGGTGAATTTGAAAAAAATCAAAAAGCTCTTTTAGTTGAAGATCTAGCTACTGATGGAGGTAGTAAAATAATTTTTATTAACGCAATGCGTGAAGCTGGATTAAAAGTTAAAGATATATTTGTAATATTTTATTATGATATTTTTAATTTCAATGAATCAGAATTATTTAAATTAAATGTAAATATGCACTCACTGTGTACTTGGAAAGATGTAATAAATTATATTGAAAGTGAAAAAATATATTCTGAAGATAAAGTTTCAAACTTAAAAGAATTTTTAGAAGATCCAGAAAAATGGAGAAGCAAGTATGCGTGAAATAGTTGTTGTCAGTGGAGGTTTTGACCCAATTCACAGTGGTCATATAAAATTAATTAAAGAAGCTGCTAAACATGGTGAAGTTGTAGTTTTGCTAAATTCTGATTTATGGCTTAAAAAAAAGAAAGGTAAGGAATTTCTTCCTTTTATTGAAAGAACTATAATTATGAATGAGTTAAAAAATGTTATTGATGTTATAGAATTTGATGACAGAGATAAGACGTGCATCGATGGTCTTAAAAAAGTAAAAAATAAATATCCAAAATCAATTATTAAATTTGCAAATGGAGGTGATAGAAATAATAGTACAACACCAGAATCAATATTCTGTGAAAAAAATAATATACAGTTACTTTGGGGTATAGGTGGTGACAATAAATCAAATTCTAGTTCATGGATTTTACAAAAATGGAAAGAAGATAATTAAGGATATAATTTTCTAGTAATCCAACCATCATTTTCCATACGGAATTCAAGTCTGTCATGCAATCTAAATGGCATATCTTGCCAAAATTCAATTAATACAGGCGTTACTAAGTAACCATTCCAATGTGAAGGTCTTGGCACATCATTATCTGAAAATTTTTTTTCAAATTCTTCTACTCTTTTAGTTAATGTCGATCTGTCATCTAGTTCTTCTGACTGTAATGAAGCCCAAGCCCCTATTCTACTTCCTAGTGGCCTTGAATTATAATATTCATCAGCTTCAGCGTTTGAAATTTGTGAAACATTACCTTCTATTCTTATTTGTCTTTGAAGTGTTTTCCAATGAAAATTTAAAGCTACACTATCGTTGTTTTTAATTGCTCTACCTTTTTTGCTATTTGAATTTGTGTAAAAAACAAACCCTTTATCATCATATGATTTAAGTAAAACAATTCGCGAGCTTGGTTTACCATCAGAAGAGATAGTTGCAAGGTTCATAGCATTTGGATCATTGATTTCACTTTTCTTTGCCTCTTCAAACCATTCTTGAAAAAGTTCAATTGGTTTTTTATCAGAATTTATTAATTTTTGATTTGATTGCATATTATAGATATGAATATTATTTTATAAGTATATATATCTATATTTATAAAAAAACACTGATTTACAATATGTTGATGCAAAATAAAAAAGGTCTGATTATGGGAGTGGCAAATGACAGATCTATTGCTTGGGGTATTGCGAAAAAATTAGCAGAACAGGGAGCAGAAATTGCACTTACTTATCAAGGAGAAGCTCTTAAGAAAAGAGTTCAGCCACTTGGGGAAGAAATAGGTTCTAACACTATTATTCCTTGTGATGTTTCAGACTCACAAAGTATGAATAATGTTTTTGAAACACTTAAAAATAAATGGGGTGAATTAGATTTTCTTGTTCATGGAATTGGTTTTTCCAACAAAGATGAATTAAGAGGTAAGTATTACAATACATCTTCTGATAATTTTAAACAAACTATGCATATATCATGTTATTCTTTTACAGAGGCTTGTAGGCTAGTAGAACCTTTAATGAATAATGGTGGATCAATTTTAACTTTAACATATTATGGATCAGAACAAGTTATGCCTCATTATAATGTTATGGGAGTTGCAAAAGCAGCTTTAGAGGCAAGTGTTAGATATTTAGCAGTTGATTTAGGAGAAAAAAATATAAGAGTTAATGCCATTAGTGCTGGCCCAATTAAAACTTTGGCAGCATCAGGTATAGGTGATTTTAGATTTATTCTTAAGTGGAACGAACTTAATGCTCCACTTAAAAGAAATGTAAATCAGCAAGATGTTGGAAATTCTGCTTTGTATCTCTTAAGTGATCTTGGGAGTGCGGTTACTGGTGAGATACAACATGTCGATTGTGGCTATCATACTGTAGGAATGGTTGCAGTTGATGAGAGTGAAAGTGTTTCAGAATTATTAGGTGAATTTACAAATTCTAAAAAATGACTTCTAATTCAATAGGAAAAATCTTTAACTTTACCACATGGGGAGAAAGCCATGGCAAAGCTATTGGTTGTGTTGTCGATGGAGTTCCATCAAACATAAATTTAACTGAAAAAGATATTCAACCCTATTTAGATAAAAGAAAACCTGGTCAGTCAAAATTTACAACTCAAAGAAAAGAAGAGGATAAAGTTGAAATACTATCTGGAACTTTTGAAGGAAAAACAACAGGTCATCCTATTTCTCTAATTATCTACAATCAAGATCAGAGATCAAAAGATTATGGTGATATCAAAAGTAAATTTAGACCCGGTCATGCAGATTACACATATTGGAAAAAATATGGCATAAGAGATTATAGGGGTGGTGGTAGATCTAGTGCTAGAGAAACTGCAATGAGAGTAGCAGCAGGCGCAATAGCAAGAAAAATTATAAAAAATAAAATTAAAAATCAAGTTGTAATAACAGGTGCATTAATTCAAATAGGTAATCATAAAATTAATTATGATAATTGGAATAATAATTTTATTCCAAAAAATAATTTTTGGAGTCCTGATAAAAAAATTATTAAAATATGGGAAAATGAAATACACACTGCAAGAAAATCTGGTTCCTCTTTAGGGGCAATAATTGAAATTAGAGTAAAAGGTTTACCCGCTGGATTAGGAGAGCCTATTTATGAAAAAATAGACTCTGATATAGCTAAGGCATTGATGTCTATCAATGCTGTTAAGGGAGTAGAAATGGGAAATGGATTTAGCAGTGTTTATGAAACTGGAATTTCTAATGTTGATGAAATGAGAATTAAAAATAAAAAACCTTTTTTTCTTTCAAATAATAATGGTGGAGTTCTTGGGGGCATTACAACTGGCCAAGAATTAATTACTAGATTTGTAGTAAAACCGACAAGCTCAATATTATCTCCAAAAAAAACAATTAATACAAAATTAAAAGAAACAACAATATCTACTAAAGGTCGTCATGATCCATGTGTTGGCATAAGAGCTGTTCCTGTCGGTGAAGCAATGGTTGCCACAACTATAGCTGATCATTGTTTAAGATTTCTTTAAAATACTATAAATCAAAAATTCTTTATTTCCTTTTGGTCCAGTTATTGGACTTTCGACTAAACCTACAACTTCAGCCTTAATTGTTTTTTTAAACCAATTCGATATATCATTACATACTTGTTCATGAATCAATGGATCTTTCACAATACCTTTTTTCAAATTTATTTTATTAGTTTCAAATTGTGGCTTAATTAGTGAAATAATCTCAGCTTTACTTGATAA
>CACJWQ010000036.1:2500-5142 GCA_902597015.1 uncultured Alphaproteobacteria bacterium | reverse complement strand
TTTTGTATGCTCTTTAATTTGTTAATAAGATAATAAAGAGATACGTAGACAACAATTCGTAATTAAAATTTTACGAATGTTATTGGAATACGTATCAACAAATATTTTTTGTTTATACAAGAAGTATTCCGCTTTAACGGACGTTCCGTAATTTTTGACTTCGGTCAAATTTACTTAACTTAAGAGTTTGATTATGGCTCAGAACGAACGCTGGCGGCATGCCTCATACATGCAAGTCGAACGAAGTCTTCGGACTTAGTGGCGCACGGGTGAGTAACATGTGGGAATCTACCTAAAGGTTCGGAATAACTGCGGGAAACTGTAGCTAATACCGGATGTGTCTGCAAAGAGAAAGATTTATCGCCTTTAGATGAGCCCGCACTAGATTAGCTAGTTGGTGAGGTAACTGCTCCACCAAGGCTACGATCTATAGCTGATTTGAGAGGATGATCAGCCACACTGGGACTGAGACACGGCCCAGACTCCTACGGGAGGCAGCAGTAGGGAATATTGGACAATGGGGGAAACCCTGATCCAGCAATGCCGCGTGAGTGAAGAAGGCCCTCGGGTTGTAAAACTCTTTCATCAATGATGATAATGACATTAATTGAAGAAGAAGCTCCGGCTAACTTCGTGCCAGCAGCCGCGGTAATACGAAGGGGGCTAGCGTTGTTCGGAATCACTGGGCGTAAAGCGTATGTAGGCGGATCAAAAAGTTAGATGTGAAATCCCTGGGCTCAACCCAGGAACTGCATTTAAAACTAGTGATCTAGAATTTGGTAAGGGTTAGTAGAATTTCCAGTGTAGAGGTGAAATTCGTAGATATTGGAAAGAATACCAGAAGCGAAGGCGACTAACTAGGCCATTTTTGACGCTGAGATACGAAAGCGTGGGTAGCAAACAGGATTAGATACCCTGGTAGTCCACGCAGTAAACGATGAGTGCTAGTCGCTGGTACAATAGTATCAGTGTCGTAGCTAACGCATTAAGCACTCCGCCTGGGAAGTACGGTCGCAAGATTAAAACTCAAATAAATTGACGGGGGCCCGCACAAGCGGTGGAGCATGTGGTTTAATTCGAAGCAACGCGAAGAACCTTACCAGACCTTGACATGGTATGTATGAATTACAGAATCGTAATTCTTCAGTTCGGCTGGCATACACACAGGTGCTGCATGGCTGTCGTCAGCTCGTGTCGTGAGATGTTGGGTTAAGTCCCGCAACGAGCGCAACCCTCATTTTTAGTTGCCATCAGGTTATGCTGGGCACTCTAGAAAAACTGCCGGTGATAAGCTGGAGGAAGGCGGGGATGACGTCAAGTCCTCATGGCCCTTACGGTCTGGGCTACACACGTGCTACAATGGTGGTGACAGAGGGCAGCAATATCGCAAGATAAAGCTAATCCCAAAAAACCATCTCAGTTCGGATTGGACTCTGCAACTCGAGTCCATGAAGTTGGAATCGCTAGTAATCGTAGATCAGCGTGCTACGGTGAATACGTTCTCGGGCCTTGTACACACCGCCCGTCACGCCATGGGAGTTGGTTTTACCTTAAGCCGGTGCGCTAACCGCAAGGAAGCAGCCGTCCACGGTAGGGTCAGCGACTGGGGCGAAGTCGTAACAAGGTAACCGTAGGGGAACCTGCGGTTGGATCACCTCCTTTCTAAGGATATTGATAATTAGTTCGCTAGTTATCCGGATTGTTGTCTATCTATCTCTTTAAAAATATTAGCTAGTACTGGGTGCTTATTTAATTATATTGGGCTGGTAGCTCAGTTGGTTAGAGCGCGCGCTTGATAAGCGTGAGGTCGGAAGTTCAAGTCTTCCTCGGCCCACCAATAAACAGGGGGATTAGCTCAGCTGGGAGAGCGCCTGATTTGCATTCAGGAGGTCAGCGGTTCGATCCCGCTATCCTCCACCATCTAATATTTTTAATCTTATTTTTTCTTTAAAATGTAAATATGAAATTAATAACTGATCAAAATAAATTTTTTATTTGATTAAAATACGTACAAAATTTTTCTCTGTACGTAATTGCAATCAAGCGCAAAAGGGCATTTAGTGGATGCCTTGGCATCAAGAGACGATGAAGGACGTGGCAGGCTGCGAAAAGTTAAGGGGAGTTGTCAACACACTTTGATCCTTAAATATCCGAATGGGGAAACCCAACTCTTATGAGTTACTTATTGATGAATTCATAGTCAATAAGAGTTAACCTAGTGAATTGAAATATCTTAGTAGCTAGAGGAAAAGAAATCTATTCTGTTAGTAGTGACGAGCGAAAGCGGACCAGGCCAATAGTAAAATTATAATAACTAGAATTATCTGGAAAGTTAAACCATAGTGGGTGATAGTCCCGTATAGGTAAAAATTAATTTTATTTTCGAGTAGGGCGGAACACGTGAAATTTTGTCTGAATATGGGGAGACCACTTCCCAAGCCTAAATACTCCTTGATGACCGATAGTGAACAAGTACCGTGAGGGAAAGGTGAAAAGCACCCCGATAGGGGGAATGAAATAGTATCTGAAACCGAATGCCTACAAGCAGTCAGAGCTTCCTTGAGAAGTGATGGCATACCTTTTGTATAATGGGTCAGCGACTTAGTCTGTGCAGCAAGCTTAAGCCATTAGGTGTAGGCGTA
>CACJWQ010000035.1 GCA_902597015.1 uncultured Alphaproteobacteria bacterium | reverse complement strand
TTTAAATAATAGAAAGTAATTAAAAGAAATATAATAAAAAAATAAATTTTTAATATTAAATGTTCATTGACAAAATTAATATTATCTTGAAGAAATAATTTATGTTTAAATTTTACAGTATTATTTAGCTCAGTATTTTTTATTATGCTACCTTTGTTATCTATTACTGCAGATATTCCATTGTTAGAGACACGTATAATTGGTTTATTAAACTCTGCTGCCCTGATTTTAGTTAAATACAAATGCTGATATGGACCTACATATTTACCAAACCAAAAATCATTAGTTATATTTATGATAAAATTACTTTTATAATTTAACTTATTTAAAAGCTTCCAATAAAAAGCTATCTCATAACAAATTACAGGAATAAAACTTATATTTTTTGATAAATTAATTATTCTTTCTTCCCTGCCATTTGAAAAATTATGAGGGCCAGCAATACTTTCTAAAAAAGTAAGTGAATCTCTTAAGGGTAAAAATTCTCCAAAAGGAACAAGTATTTTTTTGTCAAAGTAAGTTACTTTTGATGCAGTAATATTGATTAAACTATTATAGTATTTATTATTTTGAAATCTTGTAGCACCAATAATTAATATTTGATTTTCTTTTAAAGAGTCTTTTAGGATTTTTAGATCAAGATCGTCTAATAGATAGGGAAAATTATTTTCACCAAATATTAACATATTTGCAGTACTTTCTTGAATATTTTCAATTATTATATTTAGTTTTTTTTCCGGAGTTAAAGATTGATTATTATTTTTGAAATTTAATTGAAAAATTTCTAAATCTATTGTGTTAGTTTTTAAATTATTTTCTTTAAAATAGAAATTAGAAATCATTAAAAAAATTATTGGTAGAAAAATAAAAAATGTGAAATATTTAAGTTCTTTTTTCAGATTTATTTTATTTAAAAAAATACAAGGTAAACAGAATATCTGAATTATCAAATAACTTGAGATTAATGTTCCAAAAGACTTTAAGGAAAAAAGTAAATATTCATTACTGGAAATAATCAAAGAGAATGTAAACCAGGGAAATCCATAAAAAATTACTGAAATTGTATATTCACTTATAGTAAACATAAATGGAATTAAAAAAATTATTGGAATATTTTTTCCTAATTTTGAAATTATTGTAAAAATAAAACTTAAAATTAAAGATAATAAGATTATTAATAACAAAAAAACTGGAAAAAAATTTTTAGTTTCTTCAAAAACAAAAAAAGGATTTTTAATCCAAAATAAATAACTTATAAAAAACCCAAAGCCAAAAAATGAAAAATTTTTAAATATATTTAAATTATTTTTGTTTCTTCTATTTGAATCTAAAAGAAGGCAAAGAAAGGGGAAAATTATAAAACCTAAAGGTAAGAAAAAATAAGGAGGAAATAAAAGTGAGGTTAAAAGTCCTAAGATAAAATAAATTAAAATACTCAATTATTTTTATTTACTTCAACAATTTCAATTTTTCTATTGTTTGATTTAATAATCTTAATCCTAAGTTCATCATTAAAATCAATTACTTCATTATTTTTTGGTATCCTATTTATTTTCTCATATACAAGACCACCTACAGATGAGGTTTCATCATCTTCATTTCTTGGAATATTAATTGAAAAAAATTCCTCTAAATCTTCCACTCTATAACTAGCATCTACAGTTATTGAATTATCTGATTTTTTATAAACTAATTCTTCCTCATCTTCTGCGTCATGTTCATCTTCAATCTCACCAACAATTTCTTCAACTAAGTCTTCTATCGTTACCAATCCATCAACACCTCCAACTCCATCAACAACAAGCCCTATATGAATCCTAGATGATCTCATGGTTTTCAGTAAATCTAAGATCGGAGATTTTGGAGCAACATATAATACATCTCTTATTATTTTACTCATCTGAAATGTATCCTGAGATGATTTAATAAAATCTTTTATATGAAAAAAACCAATTACATTATCAATATTTTTTTTGAACACTGGAATTCTAGAATGTCCCTCTTCCTTAATAACTTCTAAAATTTCGTTGTAGGATTTATCATGTTCTAAGGCTACTATTTCACTCCTAGGTATCATTAAATCTTCAACACTTTTTTCATTCAAATTTACGATGTTTTTAATTAGATTTTTTTCATTATTATCATTTAAATTTTCGATATCTTTATTATCTTCGTCATTAGCAATAAAATTTAAGATATCTTCTTTTGTTGAATCATTAGATAATAATTTTTTAATTATCCAATTTTTCCAACTCGATGATTTGTCAGCGTTATTTGTATTCATTAAGTTGTATAAGGATTATTTATGCCAAATGATCCTAAAATTTTTATCTCCTCTTTTTTCATTTTTTTAAAATCTAAATTTTTTTTATGATCATATCCGTTAATATGCAATAAACTATGGATTAATAGATGGTTAAAATGATCATATATGCTAATTTTATTCCTACATATAAATTTTTCAATAGTATCAATTGAGAAAAAAATATCACAATATAAAATTTTTCCAACATTTTTATTTGAAATCTTAGAAATAAAAGTAAGGACATCTGTATCTGATTGACTATTTTTATAGATTTTATTAAGTTTAATCATTTTTGATTTATCTGTTAAAATAATATTTAGTTCAAATCTAAGATCTCTTTTGAAATAAGAGCCCATCTTATTTATAGTCTTTTTTGTAATAGTTTTAATTTTAGGTATTCGCCTTGGCCATTTTTTTGATTCAGAAAAAAAATCAACTTTTATGTTTTTCATATGCATTAATAATTTTTTTGACTAAATCATGTCGTACAACATCTTTTTCTGATAATTCAATAAAACCTATATCATCAACTTTGTTTAACTTTTTTAATGCATCTTTAAGTCCTGAATCTTTTTCACTAACAAGATCGATCTGTGTAATATCTCCTACAACTACCATTTGACTATTTTTACCTAATCTTGTTAGAAACATTTTCATTTGTGTCTTTGTTGTATTTTGAGCTTCATCTAAAATTATAAAACAATCCTCAAGAGTTCTTCCTCTCATAAACGCAATAGGTGCTATTTCAATTATGTTATTAAGTAATTTTTTTTCTACCTGTTCATAAGGAAGCATTGAATATAGAGCGTCATAAATGGGTCTCAAGAAGGGATCTACTTTTTCTTTTAAATCTCCTGGTAGAAAACCTAATTTTTCGCCAGCTTCAACAGCTGGTCTTGATAGAATAATTTTATTTACTTTTCCATCTTGAAGAGCTGAAACTGCTTTTGCAACAGCCAAATAAGTTTTTCCAGTTCCAGCTGGACCAATAGCAAATGTAATATTTTTAGTATTTAGTAATTGAAGATATTTATTTTGTATTTCAGTTCTTGGTATAATTTTTCTTTTTTTTGTTTGAATAAATAAATCCATCTGTTTGTCTGTTTTAATATTCATCGATATTAAACTTTTATTATCTCTTATTCTATCCTCATCTATTTCAGCACCATTTTTTGCTTCTTTAAATAAATTAAGAATTGTTTTCTTAGTTTCAAAAATTGATTTTTTATTCCCTGATATTTTAATTTTATTTCCACGATATTGGATCTTCACTTGATTAATTTGTTCTATAAGAGATAGGTTTCTATCATTAATACCAAATAAATTACTTAAAATTGTATTATCATCTAATTCTAATTCCAGGTTTTCGTTCTTATTTACTATATCTGACATTCAAGAGCAAAATTAGTTGAGTTTATAATTTTAACATTCAAAATTTGATTTAATAAATCTTTTTTAGAATTAACAAATGTACTTTGATTGTAAATTGTACGGCCTATAAATTGGTCTTTGTGTCTTCCAATTTTTTCAAATAATACTTCCATACCTTTATTAATAAATGACTTATTAAAATTTATTTGTTGTTGCGTAAGTAGGGATTGCAATGCACTTAAACGTGCTTTTTTATCTAATATACTAATATTATCTTTATTTTGAGCAGGCGTTCCTGGTCTTGGGCTATAAATAAATGAATAGGCAATAACAAAATTAACCTTTTCAATAAATTTCATTGTATCTTCAAAATCTTTATCTGTTTCGTCAGGAAAGCCAACAATAAAATCAGATGAAAGAGCAATATCAGGACGAACATTTCTGATTTTTTCTACAATTTTTAAATAATCATCAACTGTATGTTTTCTATTCATTTGTTTTAAAATTTTATCTGATCCAGATTGAATAGGTAGATGAAGAAAAGGCATAAGTTTTGAATTATTAGCATGGGCATTTATAAGAGAATCTTTCATATCTATGGGATGAGATGTCATATATCTAATCCTCTTTATTTGTTCAATTTCAGCTATTTTGTTAATTAAATAAGCTAGATCTTTTGATTTTCCATCTGAAGCTACACCATGATAAGCATTAACATTTTGACCTAGCAAAATTATTTCTTTAATCCCATTAGAAACGTATTTTTTTGTCTCTTCTACTATATCATCAACTGGTCTGGAAAATTCAGGTCCTCTGGTATATGGCACAACACAGAAAGAACAAAATTTATCGCATCCTTCTTGAATAGATAAAAATTCAGATGATAAATTAGAAGAGTTAAAAATTAAGTTTTTAAATTTTTCATTTTGTAAAAACTCACTATTTTCTACTTCATCTACTTTATCAATCATATCAGGTAATTTGTGATATGATTGAGGTCCTACAACATAATCAACTGATGGAGATCTTTTTTTAATCTCAAGACCTTCTGCTTGAGCTACACAACCAGCAACTACTAATTTCATATTTTGTTTTTTATCTTTAATTTTTTTTACTCTACCAATATCAGAGTAAACTTTTTCAACTGCCTTTTCTCTAATATGACAAGTGTTCAAAACTGTTAAATCTGCCTTTGAAATATCATCAGTTACTCTATATCCCTTATTTGAAAATAAATCTTTAATACGGTTGCTGTCGTATACATTCATCTGACAACCATAAGATTTTATATAAATATATTTATCACTCATTATTAATTTTTTTTATGAAGCATTTAGCATGAATATTTTTGTCATTATACCTATAATAGTTATGTCTAAAATTTAAAAAGACAAAGTTGTTTTTTTTATAAAAATTTATTGCTTCTACATTATCTTCAGCAACTTCAATGAAAATCTTTGAAAAATTAAGATTATTTTTTTCAATATAATTTAATAACTTTGTTGCAATTTTTTTTCTTCTTTCATCTTTTGATACAAATAAAATATGCAATTCTAAATCATATACTTTATCATTTTTAATTG
>CACJWQ010000034.1 GCA_902597015.1 uncultured Alphaproteobacteria bacterium | reverse complement strand
AATTTTATAATTTTTATTGATGATTTATCATTTGAAAAGATAGATAGTGATTACAAAATAATTAAATCTACTTTAGATGGAAGTATACAAAATCAACCTAAAAATATTGTTCTTTATGTAACTTCTAATAGAAGACATTTAATGCCAAGAGATATGATAGAAAATGAAAGATCTTCTGCTATTCATACAGATGAAAGTGTTGAAGAAAAAATAAGTTTAAGTGATCGTTTTGGTTTATGGATTGGCTTTCATAATATTTCTCAAAATGATTTTGTTAATATAATCTTAAAGTATTGTGAAAAATTTAAACTTCCTTTTAATGAAAAGACTGAAAAAGAAGCAATTAAATGGAGTTTACAAAGGGGTAATAGAACAGGTAGATCAGCATGGCAATTTATTATTAATTATGCGGCTGAAAATAATAAAAAAATAGATTTTTAACTTATTCAAAATCAAAATTTATTTTTTCTAAACCTAATACACCCTCCTTTAAGTGATAAATATTTACTTGATTTAGCTGCTCAACAAATCCATTAGCTAAAATTGATGATACTTCTCCCTTTTGGCTTATAAAAATAACTTTCTCTCCTATTTGAACATTTTCTTTATACTTTTCAAAAAAATCAGGAAAAAAATTTCCATTTTTATCAAATGCTGTTATCTGTATTGCTCCTGGTATTTTATTTTTATTATTTATTTGATCTTCATTTCTAATATCTATTATTTTAAAGTCATCAGTCATCGCTAGTTTTAATTGGTAACCATCTATTTCCTTGTACCCAGGTGGAATTACTTTTATTACTTCAATATCAAAAATAAGATTTGATTTTGGAGGAATTAAATTTCCTGCACCACTTTCTCCATAAGCCAATTGATAGGGAATAAATATTGTTCTTTTTCCACCTTCTCTCATACCAAGTAAACCAGTTTCCCAACCTAGGATTACTTTTCGCACACCTATTTGAAAATCAAAAAATTGCCCCCTATCATATGAACTATCAAAAACGGTATTATCCTCGAGTCTGCCAATATAATGAACAGATAATTTAGAGTGATTTTTAACCTCTAAACCATTACCTATAGTTTCATTTAAAATTTTAACTTCGTTAGAAAATGATTTAAAACAAAAAATTAAGACAAAGAAAAATAAAGAAAATTTAACCATTAATTAATGATGTTGTTACTTTATTTATCAAATTTGTCTATAGAACAAAAAAAAAGGACCCAGCAAGCTAGGCCCCTTTTGTGTATCGTGCATTTCCTCCCGATACAATTTAATAATCGTTTCCTTTTATTAAATTGATTATTACCTTTGCGTGTAATAATTATTAATAGAATATCTATTTGTTATTTATCTATCAATAAAAAAATGTATTTTTCAAAATAATTTAATTTTTTTTGTTGATATGTTTGTTAATAAAATGTGCAAAATTAAGATTGCTTAAAATATGAATAGAAATTCGAAACTTAATGTCTTAGGAGTTATGACAGGTACATCAATGGATGGAGTTGACATCAGTTTGATTAATACAAATGGGACTAACTTTGTAAAAATAAAATGTGAAAAATCATATAAATTTAATAAAAATTATCAAAATATAATAAATAAACTAATAAAAAATAAACCAAAAAATAATAATAAAATTAAAGAATATTTTTTAAAAAAAGATGATTTTGTTACAGATATTTTAGAAAAAAAAATAACTTTGTTTTTAAAACAAAAAAAAATCAATAAAAAAAATATCGATTTAATATCTATTAGTGGACAGACTGTTTATCATGATCCTTCAAATAAAATATCTATACAATTAGGAAATGGAAAAAAAATTGCAAGAAACCTTAAAATAAAAACAATAAGTAATTTAAGAGATAATGATATTAAAAATGGTGGTCAGGGAGCACCAATTGGATCTTATTATCATAAGTATTTAATAGAAAAATTTAAAGAAAAAGTAGTTATAATAAACCTTGGTGGTATAGCAAATTTTTCAACTTTAGTTTCAAAAACTTTATTATCATCTGATATTGGACCAGCAAATTGTTTAACAGATGATCTAAGTAAATATTTTTTTAAAAAAAAATTTGATAAAGATGGAAATTATGCAAGAAAAGGTAAGATTGATAGTAAATTAATAGATAAATTTAAAAGGGATAAGTTCTTTAGAAAAAATTTCCCAAAATCATTAGATCGAAATTATTTTAGAAACTACTTAAATAAGCTTATTAAATTGGACAAATATGATGCACTAATGACTGCTAACTTCATGACTTATATAGGATTTAAAGAATTATTAAAAAATAAGAAATTTAGGATTGAAAAAATTTTACTTACTGGAGGTGGAAGAAAAAATAAATTACTCAAGGAAATGTTAGTTAATAAACTAAATAAAAAAATTGAACTTATAGATAAATATAAAATAAATGGTGATTTAGTAGAATCTCAAATGTTTGCATATATTGGTATGAGATCTTTTAAAAATTTGACAATAAGTAATATTAATACTACAGGTGTGAAAAAAAATTTAAGTGGTGGTACTTTATATTTTCCAGATTAATTAGTTAACTTTAACCAAGTTTTTTTATCAATATTTGAGCCACACAATATTACCATTGTATTTTGACCAATAAACTTATTATGGATTTTATATTTTAAAGCAGCAAGTCCAGCAACGCATGCAGGTTCAAGAAATAACTTAAATTTTTTATAACAAAAAACCATAAATTCTTTCATTTGATCATCAGAAACAATTATCATTTCATCAATTACTTCTTTTGCAACATCAAAAGAATATCGCAAATGTAAAGGTGCTGAAAGGCTGTCAGCAATACTATTTACATTAACATTATTTAGTGGTTTGTTAGCTTTAAAACTTTGATTTAAACCATTAGCATTTTCAGGTTCAACACCAATAATTTTAATCTTCGGATAAAATTGTTTTACATACGACGAAACACCACTTATTAATCCCCCTCCTCCAACTGAAATTAATAAATTATCAATTCTAGTATTAGTAGATTTTAAATATTCTACAATTTCTAATCCCAATGTAGCACTACCTTGTAAAGTCAATGGGCCGTCAAAAGGGTGAATAAAATAGTAACCTTCTTTTTTAGCATTTTCTGCATCAAGAAAAGCTTGTTTTGGATTTGTAAAGATTATGTTAGCACCATAATTTTTACAAGTTTGAACTCTATATTTATTTGCACTTTCATATAAGAAAATTTTATTTTTCAATTTAAATTGATTGGCCACAAATGAAGCTGCAATTGCATGATTTCCCGCACTAACTGCTGTAATTCCTTTGTTAAATTTATTCTGATCTTGAGAAATTATATTATTAATCGCACCTCTTGCCTTAAATGAACCAGATTTTTGAAAAAATTCACATTTAAAAAATAAATTAGTAGAAAAATAATTATTAATATCATTAGGGCACTTTAAAAAAGGAGTTTGATTTATAAATGGTCTAATTTTTTTATAAATTTTACTAATATTATCGGCAGATAATTCTTTTGGTATCAAGAAATTCCTCTAATTTCTTTAATTTTATCGTAAGCAATATTAATAGCCGCTAGCTCTTTATTAGATTGTTTAATAAATTCTTTTGGCATACCTTTGGCAATTAAATTATCTGGGTGATGTTCTTTATTTAATTTTATCCATTTTTTTCTTATCTCATTATGAGTGCTTGATCTATTTACACCCAATATTTTGTAAGGATCAGATTCGCTATTTTTCAAATTTGATTGAAAAATTCTTTGAAAATCTTTTTCACTAAATTTAAACGATTTAGAAATTGATCTTAAAAAATCTATTTCACTAATAGATACCTTTCCATCAGATGCAGCAATATAAAATAAATTATTTAATAATTCTTCCAATAAAATTTTATTAGCTGAAAATAAATCTCCTACTTGATTTGCTATTTGTTTATAGCCATACGTATCTTTTTTTGCCTCATTGAATATTTTTGCAACTTTAGGGATTTCAGATTTTGGAACTTTAAATTTTTCTTTAAATGCTCTGATTTCATCATCTGATACAATGCCATCTGATTTAGCTAATTTTGCAGCTAGAATAATAAAACTTAATGTAAAAATTTGTTGTTTTTGACTATTATTTATTCGATTGAAGTTAAATGATGATTTTGATTTAGATCTCCTGTCAAAAGCACCCCCAGCCATTACACCTAATATAGCCCCTATAGGTCCTCCTAAGGCAAATCCTGCTGCTCCACCTATAACTCTTCCCCAAATACTCATCTTAAAGATTCAATTATGTGTTTTAATTCATGTATCTCATTTTGAGAAATTTTATTATCTTGATTCAGATCTATAATTTGAAAGAGTAAATTTAATGATTGTTCAATTTCTTCATAGGTAATAACTCCATCATTATTTAAATCAACAAAATTAAAGTACATTTCTTCTTCTTCATTTAATTCAGTAGAATATGAGATTGAAGGATATGAAAGTAAAAATAAAAGAAGTATTTTTATCCAAACCATCTATACATTCCTATAATACCTGCACCCGCATAGAAAAATTGTAAAAACAATATTCCATTGTGCTTTAATCTATAGGCCCAGACTCCGATTAATAATGCTGATAGCAATAATAATGAAAAACCAATAAATTCTAATCCAATGTTAAATGCAACTAGTAGGGAATAAAGGATAGCTGTTGTTACGCCAATCCATTCTAAAAGTTTGTTTGAATTCAATTAAATATTATTTTTTCTTAATATTAATAGCGTTTTCTTTTCCACGGTTTTCACCGATTTCAAATTCAACTGGCATACCTTCTTCTAAAGTATCAATACCAGCAGCTTCTAAAGCTGAAACATGAAGAAAAACATCTTTTCCTCCATCATCATTTTCTATAAATCCATAACCTTTGGTCGGATTAAACCATTTAATTTTACCACTTGGCATATTGTATTCTCCTTATTTATTATTGGGGGATTAAATTTATTTAACTTATATAAATATTGTATATTGATTAATTTAATACTTTAAATAACTAATAAGAAATTAATTTCAACAATTTTTTTTATTTTTATGCTTAGCTATAAACATGGATATCATGCTGGAAATCATGCAGATGTTACGAAACACATTATAATGCTTTACCTATATAATCTTGAAAAAAAAGTAAATAATTCAATAAGTTATATTGATACTCATTCTGGTAATGGAATTTATAAATATATATCAAAGTATATGGATAAAAATAAAGAGTATAAAGAAGGAATTAAAAAGATACAAAATTACAAAGGTAATAATATTTTAATTAAAAATTATCTTTCAACTATTTCTAAAATTAC
>CACJWQ010000033.1 GCA_902597015.1 uncultured Alphaproteobacteria bacterium | reverse complement strand
TTTAATTTTGATATTTTTATTCAAAAATTTAAATAAAATTTGGCTTTATTTAGTAATACAGTTTGCATCAGTTTACGGGCTTTTTTATTCTATATGGCATGTTGGAGTTGAAAATAAAATTCTTAAAGGACCAGCAGGTTGTTCAGCAATGTTAACTAACAGTGAGAATGCTTCAGACCTTAAAGCACAGATATTATCAAAGCAGGTAATTAGTTGTGATGAAGTTATTTGGAGTTTTTTTGGAATTTCTGCTGCTTCAATTAATACACTAGTTTTACTAGTTATTTTTATTTTAAATGCTATTTATTTATTTAGATACTATGGCATTAAAAAAGAAAAAAGCATCTAAAAAAAAATCTTCGTTGAATAAAACTACTCATAGAGAGGTTTTGGAAGAAATTATAAGGGTTGATCATGCTGGTGAATATGGTGCCACTAAAATATATGATGGCCAAATAGCAATATTTGGGAAAAGCTCAAAACTTGGCAAAACAATTCAACATATGGCTGACCAAGAACAAGAGCATATTGATAAATTTAATGAATTAATATTGGAACATAGAGTTAGGCCAACTGCTCTCCTTCCTTTATGGAATGTTGCAGGATACGCGCTTGGCGCATCAACTGCCTTAATGGGTGAAAAAGCTGCTATGGCGTGTACTGTTGCTGTGGAAAAAGTTATTGGTGAACATTATCAAGAACAATTGGATCTTTTAGGTGATGATCATAAAGATTTAAAAAAAACAATTTCAAAATTTCGAGACGATGAACTTGAACATCATGATATTGGAATAGAACATGATGCTGAAAGCGCACCAGGATATAAAATTATGTCAAAAGTAATAGAGTTCGGATGTAAGACAGCTATCGCTATATCAAAAAAAATCTAATTTTCTAATTCTGTATCCCAGTATAAATAATCTCTCCAAGTCTCATGCAAAAAATTTGGTGGAAAATTTCTACCATTATTTTGAAGTTGAATTGACGATGGTCGTAGGGGTTTTTTAAATAGTTTCATATCAGTGTTCTGAATAAGTTTTCTTCCTTTTTTTAAATTACATGACGTGCATGCTGAGACAACGTTTTCCCAAGTAGTTTTTCCATTTAAACATTTCGGCACTAAATGATCAAATGTTAATTCGTTAGCTGGAAAACGATTAGTGCAGTACTGGCAAGTAAAATTATCTCTCAGAAAAACATTAAAACGGGTAAAGGCAGGTCTTCGCTGTAGAGTTACATAATCTTTAAGTGCAATTACACTTGGTAACTTAAATGTAAGATTTGGAGAATGAACTTCATGTTCATAATTTTCAATCACTGATACTCTTTCAAGAAAAACGGCTTTGATGGCATCCTGCCAAGAACATAAGGAAAGTGGGTAATAAGATAGCGGCCGAAAATCAGCATTTAGAACCAAAGCTGGATTTTCTGCAGTACTCATTTTAGTTTCTACTTACCCAAGTCATATTATTCAGATAGTAATATAATATTAAGATTCGATTACTTTAAATATTTTTTTTAATAAAATTTTGGAATAAAGTTATTGTTTCTTGCGACATAGTATGCTCATCATTTGGTAAAAGATGAGATTCAAATTTGAAATTATAATTTTTTAGAATTTCAACTGATTGATTAAAATTTGAAACAGGCAATACATTATCTAGTCCACCATGTGAAATAAATATTGGTGTTTCTAAAAATGAATTTTTCGGAACAAATTCTCTTGAAATTATTCTTGAAGAAATAATTGCTATGCCAGCTAATTTTTTATTAAGAGATTGACCCAATTCAAACGCCATTATTCCTCCTTGGGAAAAACCCATAACAAAACAATCACTCATCTCAATATTTAAATCATTTGTAAGCAGAGATATAGTATTAGAAATTTTTTTAACATTTTCATTTATTAAATTTCTAACATTTTCAAATTCTTTTGGACCAACATCAGAAATATAAACACCGTTCAAATATAAATCAAACCATTGATACCCCATTGGGTTGCCAGGCATAATACTTGGAGCATTTAAAGCTACATAGTGCATTCCCCATTCATCTTGATCTAAAGGTTCTGCTAAATGAATAAAATTAGCAGCGTTGTCACCATAACCATGAAGCATTACCATTAGTTTCTTAGGTTTATCGTGTTTTGATATTGATGGGCCTAATAATATATTGTCCATATTGACCTTATGTATGAATTCTTGCTTCATTCAAGAAAAGTTTTATATAGATAGATATATGGGTACAATGCAAATAGTATTAGTTTTATTTATGGCTGCAACTCTAGCAGTCGTAGTAATTGGGGTCATAGCAATGGCTGTAAATGGCAAACTTAATAAAAATCATAGTAATAAGTTAATGCGTTTAAGAGTACTTTTTCAAGCTATAGCCATATTTGTTTTTGTCGTTATTGTCTGGCTTGCCAGAAATTAAAATTTAGAGTCTAGATAAATCATTAAATTTTTAGTATATACACGCATATTATGGGTATCCATTTTAATCACAAATCAAGAGCGGGAGACCGCAAAATGCAAAAAGAGCTTAAGCTGAAAATGAAGGCCGAGGAACGTAAGAAGAAACGCGAAGAGCAAGAAAAGCTTAAAATGGAAGAGGAAATGCGTAAACTCGAAGAACTTACAAGACCTGATAAAGAAGAAAATCAGTAATAGCAGAAATATTAATTATTAAAATTTTTTAAAATTTACTAACTGGGTAAAGGATAATGTTCAGCTATGAACTTCTTTAGAATTTCTAATGTTTGATCAGCTTCTTCTAAGAGCATCATATGCCCACAATCTTCAATGATCTTTACTTCCGATCCTTTAATATAATCAGCAAGAATTTTACCATCTTTTAAACGGCACATTCTGTCTTGTGCACCTAATATAGAAAGAGTAGGTAAATCCAATTTCTTAGCAATCTCAGGTCCATTTTTATAATTATCACATGCTCTAAAGTCTACACCTAGAGTATCTTTAATTTCTTTATTTTGAACAATCATGGAACCAACATTTAGGTGATATAAACCTGGAACAGGATGGCCTCCAAAATGTCCTGCTGGACCGTGCGCAAAATCCATCATAAGATCAACAGCCTTAGGATTACTTTCTTCAGCAAGTCTTAATAGTTCAGGGTTCATTGGAATTGCGGATGCACCACCCATAAGAGTTAAGGTTTTAATTTTTTCTGGGTGTTGTGCAACACATTCCATTGTTACAAGACATCCTTGAGAATGTCCAACTAGTGAAGCTTCTTTACAACCAACTGCACCAATTACATCGCCAACCCAGTTTCCCATTTCTTCAATAGTTTTTAAACTTTCACCAGAAGATAATCCGTGACCTGGTAAATCAACTGCTAAAACGCTGTATCCACGGAATGCAAAGTAGCGTGTTTGTAAAACCCAGACCATGTGGCTTAGTCCACTACCATGAACGAAAATAATAAGAGGTTTATTTTTATCAAAAGGTCTGCCTCCGGTGGAGGCAAACGTATCAATGCCACGAACTTTAAACTTCATTTATTTGTTTGCAACTAAACGAGGTTTTTTTGCTGCTCTGAATCCATCTTCGAAATCGTTTACAATATCTTCGAAGTCTTCTAAACCAACAGATAATCTAATCATATCATGAGATAGTCCAGCAAATTTTAAAGTTGCCTCATCCATTTGTGAGTGCGTTGCAGATGCTGGGTGTATAACTAGTGTTCTCGCATCACCTACATTTGCTAAATGAGATGCAAGTTTAACATTGTTAATAAATGCAGCTCCAGCCTCCTTGCCACCTTTAATTCCAAAGGCGATCATTGACCCCGTACCCTTAGGTAGAATTTTTTCTGCTAGTTCTTTGTCTGGGTGTCCTGGTGCGCTAGCATGTGAAACCCAAGCAACACTCTCATGATTAGATAAATACTCAACCATTTTCAAAGCATTAGAACAATGTTTTTCCATTCGAAGAGAGAGGGTTTCTAAACCATGTAAAATATTCCATGCATTTTGTGGTGCTAAACACGGCCCCATATCTCTCATACCCTCAGCTCTTGCCATCATTGTAAAAGCTGTTGGGCCAAATTCTTCTGCAAATGATAATCCATGATAGCCCTCGTAAGGTTCTGTCATAGAGGGAAATTTATCATTTTGCATCCAATCAAAAGTTCCACCTTCAACTAATATTCCTGCCATAGAAGAACCATTACCACTCATCCATTTAGTTAGTGAGTGTACAACAAGGTCAGCTCCGTGTTCAAAAGGTCTACACAAATAAGGAGTTTGATAAGTACTATCAATAATTAGTGGGATACCAGCTTCTTTTGCTATGTTTGAAACTTCAGGCATGTTCATCAATTCATTACCAGGATTACCAACAAGCTCACCAAAAATACCTTTGGTATTTGGTTGAATTGCTTTTTTAAAACCTTCTGTATCTCTTGGTTTTACAAAAGTTGTTTTAATACCAAACTTAGGAAGCGTTAATCTAAATAAATTTACAGTTCCACCGTAAAGCTGAGAAGAAACAACCATGTGATCACCGGCGTTACAAAGGGTCATAATAGTTAAAAATATTGCACTCATTCCAGATGCAGTTGCAAGAGCAGCTGTTCCTCCTTCAAGTGCACAAACTCTTTCTTCTAGAACTTGTACTGTTGGGTTGGACATACGACTATAAATATGACCACCTCTTTCTAAATTAAAAAGTGCTGCCGCATGATCAACATCATCAAACATATATGAAGTTGTTTGATAAATTGGTACTTGCCTTGAGCCAGCGTTTTTACTTGGTTGATAACCAGCATGTAGACTTAGTGTGTCAAATTTATAAGTTTTTGGATCCATTTATAACTCCTTTGCTTTTGTTCTTAATTCAAACTTTTGTATCTTCCCAGTTGATGTTTTTGGTAATTCACCAAAGATTACATGCTTTGGTCTTTTAAATCCAGCCATATTTTCTTTACAAAACTGAATTATATCCTCTTCTGTGGCATTTTTTCCAGGAGCTAGTTCTACAAAAGCACATGGTGTTTCACCCCACTTCTCATCTGGCTTGGCAACTACTGCAACCAAGGAAACAGCTGGGTGTTTAGCAACAACATTTTCAACTTCCACAGATGAAATATTTTCTCCTCCAGAAATTATGATATCTTTCGATCTATCTTTTATTTGATACAAACCTAGATAAAAATTCAGCCAATTTTGTTCCACTATCACCATTAAGTTTTATAACTCGCGTGAAAGATATTTATCCAAACTATGACTCTTTAGTTTATGGAAAAAGAAGTTACACTTGGCTTGAAACCTATAATCGATGTACCAAGTTTGCTAGTGCATTAGCAAAAAAAGGAATTACAAAAGGAAGTACCGTTTCAATCATAGCGGCAAATACTCCAGAATTATTCGAAGCACATTATTCTATCCCAATGACTGGCGGCGTTATTAATACGATCAATACTAGACTTGATGCAGATACAATTGCGTATATTCTAGATCATAGTGATGCAAAACTTCTTATAACTGATACTCAATTTTCACCTACAATGAAAAAGGCTTTAAAAATATATGGGAAGAATATTCCTATTATTGACATTCATGATGATCAGGCAGTTTTTAAAGATGGTGAGGGTGAACAAATAGGAGAAATGACATATGAAGAATTTTTACAAACAGGTGATGACAATTATAATTGGTCTTTACCTGAAGATGAATGGCAAGCAATCTCACTAAGCTATACATCAGGCACAACTGGTAAACCAAAAGGTGTTGTGTATCACCACCGTGGATCATATTTAATGTCTACAGGAAGTGTTACGGCATGGAACATGCCTAATAAATTAACATTTCTTTATACTGTTCCAATGTTCCACTGTAACGGATGGGGCTACCCTTGGACAGCCGCTTTAATACATGCAAAAATTATTTGCTGCAGGTACATTGTTGCAAAAGATATTTATAATTTAATAGATAAATACAAAGTAACTCATTTTGGAGGCGCTCCTATAGTTTTAAGTTTAATTGCTAATGCTGATGAAAAAGATAAAAAAGAAATAAATCATAAAGTATATGTATTAACTGCTGGTGCTCCACCAACGAGTGCAATTCTTGAAAAGATGGATAACTTAGGTTTTGAAGTTATGCATGTATATGGATTAACTGAAACATACGGTCATATCCTTCAGTGTGCTTGGAATGAAGAATGGGAATCACAATCAAAATCTGAAAAAGCTGATATTAAAGCAAGACAAGGTGTTCGTTAC
>CACJWQ010000032.1 GCA_902597015.1 uncultured Alphaproteobacteria bacterium | reverse complement strand
AAAGTTATTTAAATTCAAAAATAATTAAAATTTTAAAAAATAGTAATGATCTCTTCTCACTATTTTCTGAAAAGAAAGAATATAAAGATTTTGATTATGTTTTAATTTGTATACCGTATTTACAAGCAAAAGAACTTTCAAAAGATTTGATAGATTTTACTCAGTTTGTTAGCGAGCCATCTTATGATCCAATACATACTGTAATGTTAAGCTATAAAGATATAACAAACATAAATATTAGAGCGGGATTAAATCTTCATAAAGATATTAGTTTCTTTATGAATCAAAATATCAAATTTAATGAATTATCTGATGATTGCTGGGTATTAAATATGAGTTCTGAATACACGAATAACAATATCGACATTGATAAATCTGATCTTGAAAAATACGCTCAATCAATATTTGAAAAAACATTTGGTATAAAAAATGAGATAAGTTTTATTAAATCACACAGATGGTTGTATGCGCAAACAAAAGTCAGTTATAATAGTATTTCAAAAAAAAATTGGATTAATTCTAAGGATAACAAATTATTTTTAAGTGGAGACTGGGTTCTAGGAAAAAGTTTAAGTGATGCCTGGGATGCAGGTGAAAAATTATCACATTATATTAAGATTTTATCAGTTTGATATTAATTATTAAAATATCTTTTAATATTTTTAGCTGCCTGCCTTATTCTCTGAGTATTTTCTACCAGGCCAATACGAACAAAACCTTCTCCTCCTTTTCCAAAAGCTAAACCAGGGGCTACTGCGACGTCGGCATTTATCATTAAATTTTTGGCAAACTTCATTGAACCCATTTTTTTATATTTTTTCGGTAAAGGAGCCCATACAAACATTGATGCTTCAGGCTTTGGAATTTTATCCCAGCCAGCTCTTTCAAAAGATTCTATTAAAACATCTCTTCTTATTTTATAAGTCTCCCTTATTTCTTCTACACATTTTTGAGACCCATTTAGAGCAGCAGTAGCTGCTACTTGAACAGGTGTAAAAGCACCATAGTCTACATAGGATTTAATTTTTGTTAATGCTTCAATTAAAGTTTTGTTTCCAACAGCAAAACCTATTCTCCATCCAGCCATTGCATAAGTTTTGGATAGGGTCGTAAATTCAACTGCTATACTCTTTGCTCCATTAACTTCTAATATTGATGGTGGAGGATTATTATCAAAGTAAATTTCAGAATAAGCTAAGTCGGATAGAATATAAACTTGATATTTTTTTGCAATTTTTACTAATTCTTTATAAAAATCTAAATCGACTATCTGAGCTGTTGGATTTGAAGGAAAAGAAACGATAATAACTTTTATCGAAGAGTATTTTTTTAAATTATTAACTATATTTAATAAAAATTTATTTTTATCGAACTGTCCATTAAAAAATGTTTGTAAAGGTGTTAGTTTAGCTCCTGCAATCATAAAACCATATGGGTGAACAGGGTATGATGGATCTGGACATAATATTCTATCTCCTCTTGATGTAATAGCTTGTGCTAAATTTGCTAAACCTTCCTTTGAACCAATTGTTACTATAATTTCACTTGATGGATTTAAATCAACATTAAATCGTTTTTTATAATATTTAGCTTGAGCTTTTCTTAATCCATTAATGCCTTTTGAAACTGAATAACGGCCAACACCTGGCTTATCTATAACTTCTTTCAATTTCTGTCTTATGTGAAGAGGTGTTGGCATATCAGGATTGCCCATACCAAAATCAATAATATCCCTACCCTCTGATCTTAGTTTCATTTTTAATGAATTTATCTCTCCAAATATGTATGGGGGGAGTCTATTAATTCTTTCAAACTTAGATTTCACTTTTTAAGCAATAATTAATTATTGATAATAATACCAGTTTAAATAAAATTGATTTTTAATAATATTATTCCTATTTTCATATTGTGATTAAATTATTTTACTACTTTTTACCATTTATTGGTCTCTTTCTACCAAGTTTATGGGTAAATTATATTTTAAGAAAATATAATAAAATTTTACCTGATATGCCCTTTACCGGGAGAGAACTTGGAAAAAAAATACTTGAAGAAGAAAAAATTACCAATGTATCAATTAATCCTATTCAGCAATTAGATCATTACAATCCTAAAGATAAAAAAATACATATAGCTACAGATAAACTTGATAAAAAAAGTATAACAAGCATTGCCGTTGTTGCTCATGAAATTGGTCATGCAATTCAAGATAAAGAAAAATATAAGCCACTTATCCTTAGACAATCATTAATTGAGAAAACAATGATCTTTCAGAGAATTGGTTCATTTTTATTAATTATAGGACTACCATCAATATTTGCCTTCACTAAAAGTCCATTTATCACCCTTATTGCTGCGATAATAATAATGGGATGTTTATCTACAAATGTGTTAATCCATTTGATTACTCTTCCTGTAGAATTCGATGCAAGTTTTAAGAGAGCTTTACCAATACTCAAAAGGTATGTCCCTAAAGAGAATATGTACCAATGTAAATCTGTTTTAAGAGCTGCAGCATTGACATATTTAGCTCAATCAATTGTGAGTATATTTAGATTAAAAATAATACTGTTATCTTTTATCAATATTTTTAAGTCAATTATAAGAAGATAATATTTTTCTCTTTAAATAAAATGGGAAATTTATTAAGTTAGATAATTAATGAATTTAAGTGAAAAAATATCTTTAATACTAGTAGATAAAGGTTTTTCTTTGTCTCCAAGGAAAAATACAGAAGATTTAATCAATTCAGGCGCAGAATTTCACAAAAGTAATGAGGACATCAAAATTGCAGAACAGCATGGTATTGCCGATCAAATTTTTATTCTTTTAAAAGGTGAAGCGGAATACGTAAAATATCATAATAATGTTTTTTACAAGTTAGCAACATTAAAAAATGCTGGATCACCTCTTGGTATTTCAGGCTTAAATGCGCCAGGTAGATATATGTCAGATATATTTATTAAAGGTAATTCAGAATATATTTCTATCAAAATAGAAAAGTTAAAAGAATTAGAAGATTTAGACCCTGACTATGCAAGTTTTTTTTATTCTTTTTTATTATTTGAATCAGTTAATTTAATATGGTCATCTCGCAATTTAGAAAAACCCGTTGAACAAAAAAATATTAATTTAGTAGACGGTGTTAAAACTGGTGGAGATATTGTAAATACAAAAAGAATTAAAAATTCTGCATTTTTAGCTTTTCTTGATGATAACGATTTAAATGAATTAATACTTTATGCAAACGTTAGATTATTTTCTGTTGGTGAATTTATAACATTAGAAGGAAGAAAATCTGATGGAATAAATATTTTGTTAAAAGGTAAGGTTGAAGCCTCTTTTACAAATCTGAAAGATGACCAATTAGAAAATAATTCAAGATCAATAGCTAGACCAGGAGTAGCATTATCCTTATCTTCAGGACTGCATGAAATTGAATCACCCTACTCATTAAAAGCAACAAGAGATACAACAATATTAAAATTTTCAAATGAGTTTATTGACAATTTAATTAAAACTAATCCAGAATTGGCAATCAAATTTTTTAAAAGACAACTATGGCAGTTAGGTCGCTATATTCAAAGTTCAACAGGCTTAACAACCTATCCAGCTAAAAATGAAAAAGAGTTTTTTCAATATTTATTAGATGATAATTCTGCAACAATACCAAGTAATTCAAAACTTTATACAATACCTCATTTATTAGAAAATCATTTAACTCATTCTTTGGCCTTCGATACAATTTATGATTTAATTATCACAGGTAACGACGATGAAAAATCTATAGCTAGTTTAATGATTGATGCATTGAGTGGCATAGAAAGAAAAAATAGATTTTTCAAACAATTAAATAAAATATACAACAGAGTAGCAACTTCATATGATTCAATAAACAAACAGGCATTACAAAAATTAACAAATTCAGATTTTATAAAAGCTTTTGATCAAGTACCTTATGTTATTAAAGGTATGGAGAATTTACCTGATGAACCCACAAACATATTTTTTTATAATCATTTGGCAAGCATTGAAGAAAATGGTTTAGCTAATGGGCATCAATTTAGTATAGATAGTCATTTTATAAGTGCAAAAATTTTATTTCCAAAATATGGTGATGGTGGTCAAAGAATTGCTAGATATTCTAGAAATACAGAATTTTGGAGATATAATTATTACGAGAATTTAGATTATATTTTTGTTCATACACCAGAGTCAGATTATATAAATGAAACTCAAGAGCAAAAAAAGAGGAGAAAAAGTAAACTATTTATCGAAACTCAAAATATTTTTGATCAAAATAGACCTTTAGTTATAGCGCCAGAAGGTACATCTGAAACTGAAGATAATTTAACTCCAAATTCCCCAGGTCCATTAAAACCAGGTGCATTTTTATTAGCAGATCAATTAAAACCAGAGCCTCTTCTTGTTCCAATTGCATTAGCCAATTTTGATTATTCAATTTCTGATACAGTTTATTCAGCAGTTATTAAAGAACCAATTAAAATAAAAGATTTTGTAAATGATATGAAAAATAAAAAAGAGTTAGAAAACTTTTTATCTAAATATAGAAAAACTTTTAGAACCTATGTTGAAGAAGCAATTGAATTAGCAAAATCTGCTTCAAAAAATAAAATTAATAATGAATATGTAGTTAGTAATTTAAATTTAGTTAGCCCTATTGAAGAAGAATTTGAAGCAGACGTGAGAGAATTAGAAATTAAATTACATTCAGATCAATATAAAAATAACAAAATAGTTTTATTTGGAAGTTCAACATTTAGAGACTGGGAAAATGCAAAAACTGATTTGTCATTTGATAGTTTATTAAATTTAGGATTTGGTGGTTCCACATTAGTATCATGCCGCACCTATTTTAATAGAATAGTAGTTCCAAATAATCCTGATAAGATGATTTTTTATGCTGGTGATAATGATATAGGTAGCGGAATGAGTGCTGAAGATTTAGAAAATGAATTTTTATTATTTGCTTCAGAAGTTAATGAAAGATTACCTCATACGTTATGTTTTTTTGTCTCTATTAAGCCAAGTGTATTTAGAAATAATTATTTAAATACAATATTAGATGCAAATAAACGGATCAAAAATAAAATTGAGAATTTTAGTCAATGGCGCTATATTGATCTTTGCTCTCCTATGCTTGATGCTGGATTTGAAAAATTTTATTCAGAAGATCCATTACACATGAATGTGCTTGGGTACAGTCTTTTAAGTAAATTAATTAGAGATGAAATATCGAAATTTACAATTTAAAATTAAATAAATAATTAAATTTTAACTTCTTTTCTTAGTTTATCAGATTTATATGAATTGAAGACTAATGATAAACTCTTTATGTTATCTTCACCGCTGGTGTGGTGTTCAATATTATTTATTAATGAATCAATGAAATGTTTATGCGTATTAATTACACTTTCCTGAATTTGATCCCAAGGCTTTGAAATCCATTTATATTTCTTTGGTTTTCCATCAAAAATCTTCTTCTTATTATTTTTGTGAAGAGTAATTTTGTAATTGTAATCCAAATCAATTGAGCCGTTAGAGAATTCTAAATTAACTAGTGTTTGAGCAAATCTATCTGGTTTTTTTATTGAAGAAATAGATGCATCAACAATAGTAATACTTTTATTTTTATTTCTTATTAAGGATATAAAATCTGTTTCACCTTTAAATTTATTATTTGTATTTTGATTTACTGTATAAATACTTTTTGCTTCTCCCATAAAAAATCTGCTTAAATCAAACAAATGGATTCCCACGTCTAAGGTTAAATACTCTTTTAAATCATATAAATATGTTTGATTGGTATATCCAACAGGATTGGCATGTCTAAAAGATATTTTGGCATAATGAGGTTTAGTTAACTTCTCCTTATTTATAATTTCTTTTAATTTTAATAAAGAGCTTTGCCATCTAAAATTCTCATGCACCATAAGTGGTGTTTTGTTTTTTTTATATAAAGAAACAATTTTTTTTGCATTTGATAAATTTTCAGCAAATGGTTTTTGTATAGAAGTTGGAATTTTATACTTAGATAAAATTTTACCGATATTTAAATGTGTCTCCATTGTTGTTACAACATCAACAAAATCTATTTTATGTTTTTTTAACATTAACTCTATCGATGAATAAGAATGTAAAATGTTAAATTTAGATTTAAATTTATTAGCTTTTTTAATATCTAAATCACAAACACATATTATTTCAATATTTTTTAATTCTTTCCAAGCTAAAATATGATTTTCAGCAAAGAAACCACAACCAATTA
>CACJWQ010000031.1 GCA_902597015.1 uncultured Alphaproteobacteria bacterium | reverse complement strand
TATATGACTAGCAGAAAATTGAATTTGAGATATTCTAAGTTTATTCATTATTTTTATTTATATTTAAACAAAAATATAACAGCACAAGTAAATACTACAAAGGTTAATAAATACATATTTAATGTTAATGAATATGTTTCAGCAAGAAAACCAATTCCAGCAGGCAAAATCATTGTAGAAGACAATCCAATTGTTATTAGATTAGTCACAGTCATTGGGATACTTTCATTGGATTGTTTAACCGCTTGTCGAATTATTATAGGAACTAAATTTGCAATAGCAAATCCATAAATACATAGAACTGCTAATATAATGTAGAAGTTATTGGTTAATAAAGACAAAAACATTATAGCTGCGCCAATCATCACAAAGTGACAACCTACAACTTTTTCAGTAAATAAATTAATCAAAGAATTTGAAAATAAATTAGCAAAAATCCCTCCAATGCTAAAAAAGATTAATCCCATACTGGCTAAGTAAAGAGGAGTATTCAAATCTTTTGACAACCATAATGTCGACCAATCCATAATTATTCCACCTGATCCAAAAACAAAAAATAACAAAAATCCAAATAAAAGAACATTCATCTCTGGTAATTTAAATTTCTCACCTTCACCTTTAAAATCTAAATCTCGGGGTAATCCATAAGAATATACAAAAGAAGAAACTAAGATTGATAAAAAGGATAAGATCGTAAATGATATGTAAGGTTCATAATTATTTCTCATTATTAAACCTGCTAATCCCCCTCCAAGGAGAATTCCTAAATTAAATCCCATAGCATAATACGGTGTTATAATTTTTTTAAAATGTCTTTCAATAAGTTGACTATGTATACCTCCAATTGGTCCAGATGCACCCCATCCTATTCCACCAGATATAAAAGTTAATAAAAAATAAAAATATGATGAAGAAATAACAGTCAATAAGGCAGAAAATGTAACAATTGGAAAAGCTAAACTCATAACTAATTTAGTTCCATATTTTGGGACTAATATCCTTCCAGCAATTTGATTAGAAATTATAAAAAAAATACCAAATAGTAATATTGCATAACTTAAATCAGACTCGTCAATTGAAAGTCTCTCCATATTCCAAGGTATTATTCCAAAATAACAACCCACGACTATCATTGGATAGGTAGAAGTAATTACTGACGCAATGGTAGCTCTTCTAAAAATTATTTTTTCTTCTAACACAAAATTTTTTACCAACGATGATGCACATCATCAAAAAAGTATTCTGTGTAAATGTTACTAATTTTTTCCATCAAAGAAGAAATTTCATTAATATTTGAAGAAGAAGTATTTAAATTCACATGATCTTTATTTTTAGCACCCGGAATAACAACACTAACTGCATCATGCATCAAAATCCATCTTAGCGATAATTGTGATAAAGTTATTTCAGTTGGCAAAATATTTTTTAAATCTTCAACTGCATCTAATGCTTTTTTAAAATTAACACCTGAAAATGTTTCTCCAACATCAAATGCATCACCATTAATATTATAATTTCTATGGTCATCAGGAGCAAAAGAAGAATCTTTTGAGAACTTACCTGTTAACAAACCACTTGCAAGAGGCACCCTGACTATAATTGCAACTTTTTTTTCTTTTGCTATTTGAAATAATTTTTCAGCAGGTTTTTGTCTAAAAATATTAAAAATAACTTGTATGGATTTTGTATTTGGACGTTTGATACAAGCTAAAGCTTCATCAACTGTTTGAACGCTAAATCCGTAATGTTGAATTTTTCCTTTACTCACTAAATAATCTAACATTTCAAATGTATGATCAGATGAATATACTTCAGTTGGAGGACAATGCATTTGTAATAGATCAATTGTTTCAACATTAAGATTTGATAAAGATTGATCTACATAAGACTCCATTAATTCCTTATTATAGTATCCCTCGGCTACATGAGGATTGATTTGTCTCCCAGCTTTTGTAGCCACATAAATTCTTTCAGATACTGATTTAATAAATTCACCTACAAATTTTTCACTTCTACCCATGCCATATACATCAGCAGTATCAAAAAAATTAACACCATTTTCAAATGATGATTTTAATACTTCTTTAGCTTTATCTTCACGAACTTCTCCCCAATCTGCTCCAATTTGCCAGCAACCTAATCCAATTTCGGATACGTTCCAATCTAATGATCCAAATTTTCTATATTTCATATTTATCCTACAACTATTTCATCAGTGACTAATGTACCATCCTCAACAATCAATCCCATAGCTCCTGAGTCAAGAAGATTATTTTTATCTTCATATTCTAAAACTAATTTATTTTCTAAATATGCAGAAAGAACATTATCTTTAATTTTAAGAGATAATTTATAATTTTTAAAATATTCTAAATTAAAATCCATCTCCTTTAAAACATTTACTTCATTTACCACTTTTATTAATTGAAGTTTGTTTGAAGAATTAATTACCAGTCCATAGTATCTATTTAAACCTTGTACTCTTACAGCAAGGCCGCCAGTAGTTAGTCTTTGCACTGCTATATCTGCGCTAACAGTATAGTTTTTCCAAGCTTCATTACCCGTAATGATAATCCCTCTTCCACTATCTTTTGTTATTCTAAATGTTCTTGCGCCTACTTCCCATTTATCAACCGCATTTGCCCAACTTGATTTCCACATAACCGCTTTTGATGTTTTCACACCTCGTTTATGTTCTCCTATATGTTTTGGTTTATAAAATGAACAACTTGGTTCTCCCGTAAATGTTAGATAGTTAATTAATAAGCTGCCAGAATTTGCTTCTTCAGATTCAATAGAAAATCCAACTTGAGTAATTGGATTTCCATCAGTTGAAGGAATTTTCCATTTTAAGTTATGTGATTTACCTGGATACAAAATTATTTCCTCTGAATTAATTCTTTCATATTCATCATCTTTTCCAAACATATTTATGAAACATTTAACATTAATTGGTTTATCTGAGCTTGAGACAAAATTAATTTCAGATTCAATTGTTTGACCAGAATATAATAATGGAGATGAAATAAAATTATAACTTTGAAAAAATCTCTCTCTAGCTTTGCCAGCTAATTCATGTAACTCTTGAGGAAAAAATACATCTACCAATGCTTCAGAAAAGACACCGGGAGCTACTCTATCAAATTTTATCTCAAGAGCTCTAGTTCCAATTTTGCTATTATATTTTATATTTTGTACATGAGTGGAAATATTTTTATTTTCTTTATAGTTAGCTCTCCAACCTTGAACTGATCCAGGCATTTCAAAATGAAATCTAGATCCATTTTTAGGTTGAACAATTTCCTCATTATTCATTCTTTTTGCAGTATTAATTACTTTATAAGCTTCAGTTAATGCGTCTGTCTGTGTTTCACCAGCATTTGCCGTAGGGCAATACATTCTGTCTTGGATTGGAGAAAGGTAATCTGGCCCATTATTTAATCCCTCAAGTCCATTTTTAATTCCCATCAGGCAACCAACATTTCCAGAATTACAGTCTGTATCTCGACCAGCAGTATTAACTATCATTAATGTTTTTTGAAGATCATCATCACCAAATAATAATGATAGAATTATAATAGCATGGTTAGGTATCATATGACACTCACCTAAATATTTATCATAATCATAGTTTTCAGCTAAAAATTCTCTTGCTTGCATCCAGTCACTATTACCTGATCGTATATTTTGTAATTCTCCAATTACTTTGTAAATCTCAGATGTATTTGGAATATATTTTTTACTTTCATTAATAATTTTATTAATATCTTTTTCAATAAAAGCTAAAGACTCCATTGCGGCTACCATTTGTGCTCCATAAATTGCTTCGCCATCATGACTTACGCTTGCAGCTTTTTTTGCAAGATCAGCAGCTTTTTCTGGATCGCCTGGCGATACTAAAGCCCATCCATCAATAAATATTTGAGCTCCTATTTGTTGTGCAACAACTTCTCCATTTGTTTCAATCGAACCACTCATTGGGGCGTGAATGCCTGCCTTAAGGTTTTGGAATGCAGTGTCCTCAGCTGAATGACCTCTACCTCCCCACCACAAAACAGTTTTATTTTCTATAAGATTATTTAACCAACTTTGACCAATTTGTTTTGGCGTAATGTTAGGATCATAATTATTTTCTCTTAAAGCTCTTAAAAAAGTAAAGGTCCCAGTAATATCATCATCAGTTACTACTAATGGAACATTTAATTTCTCATTTACATAGTAATTAATCTCACCTAACTCTTCTAATATTCTTTCATGTGTCCATTGCTCAAAAGGACGTCCTAGATAAACACCAATTAACTTACCAAGTACCCCTGCATATACTTTCTCTTCATACACTTTATCTAGTTTCATATTTCTCCCTTTTTTATAAATTTATTCTATAGATATTGAATTACTTTGAATTGCTCCATTTTCAGTTAAAAAACCCATCATACCTTCCTCAAATGGGTTAGATGAATCTTCTGCTTCAATTAGTAATTGATTATCAACATAACCTTGAAGTTTATTTCCATCTACTTTAAATTTTAAATCATAGTCTTTAAAATATTCTAAATTAAAATCTATTTCATTAAGTGTTTTTAATTCATATTCCATTTTATTAATCTTGAGTTTATTTTCAGATGTTAACTCAAGAGAATAATATCTTTTTAAACCTTGAGACCTAACAATTAATCCAGCGGCAGATGCAAGAGGAATAGATATCTTTGAAGAGATTGTATAATCTTTCCATGTCTCACTCCCAGTCATTATGTGACCACGACCTATACCCCTTACTACTTTAAATGATTCATTATGTCGGTATTGCCATTTATCTACATCATTGACCCAAGCTCTTTTCCATAATTGACCGTAAACCTCCTCTTTATAAAATATGCCTCTTTTATATTCATCTATATGGTCAGGTCTTCTAAAAGTCATCTTTGGAGTTCCAGAGATATTTAAATAATTAATTAAAATTTTTCCTGAAACATTATCATCAGAATTAATACTAATACCTATCTGTCCAATTGGATTTGCAAAAGTATCAGGAACAACCCATTCAATTGTATTATTTTCTTTACTCCTTAAATTAAAATCATCAGAGGATAATTTGACTAATTTATCTTCTTCTCCCCAATATTTAATAAATAAATTAATTCGCAAATCTTTTTCAGATTGAGATATAATTTCTGTTTTGATCTTTTGTCCAGAATATACAATAGGACAAGCGACATAATCATAATGAAAATATCTTTGAACTTGATAGCCTTCTAATTTTGTAAACCATTCTGGAAAAAAACTATCTACAAAAATTTCACTTGCAAGACCAAATGATAGATCATTAAAACTGACTTGTAATGCTCTCGTTCCATTATCTGATTTATAATCAACATTAGATAAGCTTGTATTTAGATTGTTATCATTTGATTTATCAACCATCCATCCTTGTGTAGATGTTTCCATTTCAAAATTATATCTAGCATTATTTTTGATAACCTTGCTCTCAAGACCATTCATTTTTCTTGTGATATTAATAATGTTCTGACTTTCCAATAAAGCATCAGTCATTGTTTCAGAACCATATGCTGTTGGTAAATAAATGATATCATTTACAGGTGTTATATAGTCTGGACCCTGTTTAATTCCTTCTAATCCATTTTTTATTCCTAAGATACAACCAACATTTCCTGAGTTACAATCTGTATCCCACCCTGCTGTATTGACGATCATTAAGGATTTTTGAAAATCATCATCTCCGAATAACAACGATAATATAATTAGTGCGTGATTAGGAACGATATGACAATTACCTGGAAATTTACTATACCCATACTTATCTTCAATCTTGGATCTAGCTTGTTCCCAATCTAAATTACCAGAGCTCCAATCTTGGATATCAGAAATCAATTTATAAATTGTTGAATCATTTGGAACAAATTTTTTACTGTCCTCTATTATTTTTTTTATATCTTTTTCTATGAATGCATAAGCTTCCATAGCAGCAACAACTTGAGCGCCGTAAACAGATTCACCGTCATGACTAACACTCCCTGCTCTTTTTGCTAGATCAACAGCTTGTTCTGGATCACCTGGAGAAACCATTCCCCAGCCATCAATAAATATTTGCGCTCCAATTTGTTCCGCAATTACTTTACCATTTTTAGCAATGGAACCACTTTCAGGTGCGTGAATACCTTGTTTAAGATTCATGTATGCGCTTTCTTCAGTTAAAATTCCTTTTCCTGCCCATGCAAGTACAGTTTGATTTTCTAAACAATAATTTAACCAGGTTTGTCCAATTTGTTTTGGTGAAATATTTTTATCAAAATTAAAATGTTTAAGAGCATTTATAAACCTAAAAGTACCTG
>CACJWQ010000030.1 GCA_902597015.1 uncultured Alphaproteobacteria bacterium | reverse complement strand
AATCGTTGTTTGGTTATTTTTTTAATACGCAAATATCTAAATCACGTAAACAAACTATTTTTTTTGAAGAATTAAATAAATTATCTATTGATTCTATTCTGGTTCATTCTGAGTACGGACTTTGTAAGTTTAATAATATTAGAAAAATTGAATTAAATGATTCAATTCATGAGTGTTTAGAATTAGAATTTTTTGAAAAACAAAAACTTTTTTTACCAGTTGAAAATTTAAGTTATGTATCAAAATACAGTGATGATACTGATGGAAATATTATTTTAGATAAACTTGGTGCTTCTCATTGGCAAAAAAGAAAAGCAGATGCAAAAAAGAAAATTAGAGATGCTGCAAAAAAACTTATTTCAATAGCTTCTAAGAGACTTCAATCTCAATCTTATGAAATTAATACAAATATTCCTGAATACGATAAATTTGTAAGCACTTTCCCATATGTTGAAACTGATGATCAATTAAATGCAATTCAAGATGTGATTAATGATTTTACTAAAATGATACCATCTGATAGATTAATTGTAGGCGATGTAGCATTTGGTAAAACAGAAGTAATTTTGAGAGCTATTTTTCTTGCTGCAAAATCAAATTTACAATCTGTTGTTTTAGTTCCAACTACAATTTTATCTAGACAGCATTTTATTAATTTCAAAAAAAGATTATCTATTTTTGGTATTAACATTGCAGAAATATCTAGATTAGTATCTTTAAAAGATAAAAAAGAAATTTTTGAAGAATGTAATAATGGTAATATAGATGTATTAGTTGGTACACATGCTTTATTAAATGATAAGTTAAAATTTAGTAGACTCGGTCTTATTGTTTATGATGAAGAGCAAAAACTAGGAACAATTCAAAAAGAAAAATTTAAAGAAATAGCTCCTAAAGCGCATTGTATCTCACTTAGTGCAACACCTATTCCAAGAACTTTAAGTATGTCTCTTTCAGGGATAAGAGATCTTAGTCTAATACTTACAGCACCATTTGAAAGAATGGCAGTTAGGACTTATGTTTCACCTTTTGATTCTTTGACTATTACAGAAGCCATAAAAAGAGAGATATATGGAAGAAAAAATGGTGTTTATTTTGTTGTGCCAAGAAAAAAAGATTTACCTTTTGTCGAACAATTTTTAAATGATAATTTACCAGATATAAAATATGTAATCACTCACGGTCAACTTAGTCCTAAATTATTAGAAAGTAGAATATCAAAATTCTATAATCAAGAAGTCCCATTAATGCTAAGCACAAATATTATTGAAAATGGTTTGGATTTACCTCATGTAAATACAATTATAGTTTACCGATCCAATATTTTCTCTTTAGCAGCTTTATATCAATTGAAAGGAAGGGTAGGTCGATCTTCCAAACGTGGATATGCGTACATTACATATAAAGAAAATGAATTAAAAGATAATGGTAGAAAAAGATTATCTATAATTAATTCTTCGGATCATCTTGGAGCGGGTTTTAATATTGCATCTCAAGATTTAGATCTTCGAGGTGGTGGTTCTATTATTGGAGAAGAACAGAGTGGTTTCATTAAAGAAATTGGAACAGAGCTTTACCATCAGATGCTTGAAGAAGAGATAAATATACAAAAAAGTAAAATTAATTCTGAATTTGTTAAAAAAGATAATTTTCAACCAATTATAAAAATACCTGTTGAAATTTATATACCTGAAGATTTTATAAATGATGTTGATCTAAGATTGTCCATTTATAAAAGAATCTCAAACATTAATAATAATAAAGAAATTGAAGATATAAAAATAGAATTAATAGACAGATTTGGAAAATTATCAAGAGCAGCACTAGAAACATTATCTATAATTGCTTACCAACAACCAATAACAAGATCAGAAATTGAAAATATTAGAGGTGTTCAAATGGGTAGAGGCTCTTTAGATCATTTGATGGAAATAGGATGGATACGTCCTTCAGGTAGGAAAAGTATACCTGGTAAACCTACTTTATGGTCTACCACCGATTTATTTGTTGAACATTTTGGATTGAATAGTTTATCCGATTTACCTAATAAAGAGGAGCTAAAGGCAAGTGGTTTTCTAGATAAACGTGCTGCGATTGCTACTATAAGTGATCTTGCTAAAAATGATGAAAATTTACAAAGTAATGATAATTTAGAACAGGAAGATGAAAATAATATTGATGATTTTATTCAAAATACTTAGTTAACTTATTACTTCTTGTTTTTTTCTCATAGTTTCCGTATAAGAACCGGATGACACCTAGTATTTGGCAATTATTAATCGTACTCGTTATTGTTCTACTTCTTTTCGGTAGAGGTAAAATACCTCAACTTATGGGTGATATGGCAAAAGGAATCAAATCATTCAAGAGAGGAATGTCTGACGAAGAAAAAAAAGAAGATAAAAATTTAGAGAATAAAAACGACGAAGAAAAGTAAATATAATGTTTACTTTTGGTTGGAGTGAAATTTTCTTAATTGGGATAATAGTTATTGTTGTTATTGGTCCAAAAGATCTTCCAAAATTCATTAAACAAGTTGGATCTTTTACTAAATATATTAAAAAAATGTCTTCTGAATTTAAGTCATCTATAAATGAAATTGCTGAGGAGGAAGAAATTAAAGAATTAGCTAAATCAGTTAAAGAGGTAAAAAAAATAAAAGACGGCATTAATATCAAAAAAAATTTTGAAAATGAGATTAAAGAAGTTCAAGAAACAGTGAAAATGACCGAGAATGAATTTTCAAAAAAAAATTAATTTATTATTTTTGTAATGGCTGAAGAAAAATTTGAAGAAATGTCTCTAATAGGGCATCTCACCGAGTTACGAAAAAGACTACTATGGAGTTTTTTATATATTTTATTAATCTTTATTGTTTGTTTTTACTTTGCAGATGAATTATTTGCCTTTTTAGCCAGTCCTCTAGTAGAACTATTTGATAAAGATAAAGGTCAAGGTTTTATTTATACAGCTTTACAAGAAGCTTTTTTTACAGAATTAAAAATAGCTTTTTTCTTTGCTTTATTTTTTTCATTTCCATTAATTGCAATACAAATATGGAGATTTATTGCACCAGGATTATACAAAAAGGAAAAGAGAGCTTTTTTACCCTATTTAGTTGCGACACCAATTTTATTTTTCGCAGGTGGATCAATGGTTTATTATATTATTGCACCATTGGCATGGTCTTTTTTCCTATCTTATCAAAACCTTGGCTCTAGTGGAGTTCCTATTCGATTAGAAGCTAAGATGGGAGAATATTTATCCCTTATGATGCGATTTATTTTTGCTTTTGGTTTAGCATTTCAGCTTCCTGTTGTTTTATCTTTAATGGCAAGAGTAGGGATGGTTACTTATGAATCACTTAAAAAATTTAGAAAATATGCAATTGTATTAGCATTTTTATCGGCAGCATTCTTAACTCCACCTGATCCATTTAGTCAAATAAGTTTAGCTCTGCCAATTATATTTTTATACGAAGTTTCAATTTATATTGCAAAACTAATACAAAAAAATAAAGATAAGTAATGCATAATATTAATTTTATCAGAGAAAATCCAACAGAGTTTGATAATTATATGAAACAAAGAGGTGAGCATCCAATATCAAATAAAATATTAGAACTAGATAAAGTTAAAAGAGAAACTCAGACTGTTCTTCAGAATCTTTTAGCAGAAAGAAACTCTATTTCTAAAAATATTGGTAAACTTAAAAGTGAAAATAAAGATGCTTCATCAGAAATGAATAAAGTTGATGAAATTAAAAATAAAATTAATAATTTAAAGGAACTTGAGACTATTAAAGACGAGGAGCTAAAAACTATTCTCTCAAGACTTCCAAATATAGCTGATAAGACTGTACCTATAGGAAGCAATGAAGCAGACAATACAAAATATAGAGAATGGGGTGAAAAACCAGAATTTGATTTTAATCCTAAAACTCATTTTGAATTAGGGGAAAATTTAGGTTTAATGAATTTTGAAACTGCATCTAAATTATCAGGATCTAGATTTGTTTTATTAAAAAATCAACTTTCTAAGTTGGAAAGAGCAATAGCAAATTTTATGTTAGATAAGCATACGAATGAAAATGGTTATATTGAATATAATTTACCTTTTTTGGTTAAAGATCCTGCTCTTTTTGGAACAGGGCAATTACCTAAATTTGGTGAAGATTTATTTACTGCTGGGGAAGATCATTGGTTAATACCAACTGCTGAAGTTCCTTTAACAAACATGGTTAGAGAGGAAATACTTAACCAAAATCAATTACCCATGAGAGTAACTTCTTATACCCCATGTTTTAGATCAGAGGCTGGTGCTGCTGGTAAGGATACTCGTGGTATGTTAAGACAGCATCAATTTACTAAAGTTGAATTAGTTTCAATAGTGGAGCCGCAGCATTCACAAGATGAATTAGAAAGAATGCTTGAAAGTGCTGAGAGTATTCTTAAAGATTTAAATATTCATTATAGGATTATGACTTTGTGTACTGGTGATATGGGCTTTTCAGCATCAAAAACATACGATATTGAAGTGTGGCTTCCAGGTGAAAATACTTATAGAGAAATTTCAAGCTGCTCAAATTGTAATGATTTTCAAGCTAGAAGAATGAATACAAGATATAAATTAGAAAATAAAAATATTTTTGTTCATACACTTAATGGATCCGGCTTAGCAGTAGGAAGAACACTAATTGCTATTCTTGAAAATTATCAAATGAAAGATGGAAATATTAAAATTCCAGAAGTTTTGAAAAAATATTTCAATAATTCTGATACTCTTATCTAGTGCTTGATGTAAGGAAAATAAGATTAATACTCGAGTTACGAGAGTCAGGTATTAGTAATGCTGAAGTTCTCTCTGCAATAGAAAAAATTCCAAGAGAAAAGTTTATTAGTGAAGCTTACAGAAATCAAGCTTATGAAAATATAGCTTTACCAATTGAAAATAATCAAACAATTAGTCAGCCCTACGTTGTAGCAAGGATGACTGAATTACTTGATGTTAAAAGTAACCACAAGGTATTAGAAATAGGCACTGGTAGTGGATATCAGTGTGCTGTATTATCAATCTTGGCAAGGCGTGTATACACGATTGAAAGAATTAAAAATTTACATGAAGGTTCTAATAATATTTTTGAGAAATTAAAATTAACTAATATTGTTTCAAAATATGATGATGGTAATAATGGTTGGATTGAACAAATACCTTTTGATAGAATAATATTTACAGCAGCATCAAAAAAAATAAATAATGAAATTTTTTCTCATATTGAACATGAAGGAATTATTGTTTGTCCTATTGTTAAAAATAACAAGCAAATACTTGTAAAATATATAAAACAAAATAATAAAATTATTTCTGAAGAATATGATGATGTTTTATTTGTTCCAAATCTTCAAGGTGTAGTATAACTACTTTGAATATTTCGAATTTTATTTGAAGAATAAAAATAATATAAGATACCAATTATCCAATGAACAAGAGTTAATCCAATAAACATATAGATATAGTTTTCTTCTATAAAATTATTTACAAATAATATTACAATTATAGGCACTAATACAAACCTAAGTATGGCCATATACATTACTATTATTGCTTTTTTTAGCCCTTGGAATGAAGCATTAGAAATAAAGAAGAATGGAAAAGCTGGAAAACCAAGTGCGTAAATTTTAAGGTATATTGATCCATAGTAAATTACTTCTTTATCATCAGTAAATAATCTCATTGAATCTTCTGCAGTTATAAATAAAATTAAACCTGCTATAGTTAATATTATTACACCAGTAATCATAGCTTTGTTGTAAGTTTCTAAAATTCTTTCATAGTTTTTAGCGCCAAAATTTTGACCCACGATTGCGGTTACTGCTGTGCTTAGTCCTAACAAGGGTAAAAAAAGTAGTTGTTCATATCTTCCAGCTGAAGAAAAACCTGCAATTGCATCATTACCAAAACGACTGACAAAAAATAATAATATATATGATCCAAGAGCAATCATCATCAATCCTAATGCCGCTGGAATAGCCTGAAATGAAATTTCCTTAATTAAACTTAATTTAGGAATTAAATAATTATTTTTAAATTTTTCAAAAATCTCTGTTCTATAAATTTTATATAATAAATATAACAGACCAATTATCTGAGATAGTATTGTAGCTATTGCTATTCCAGTTATACCCATTGGCGCAAATAATTCAAAATTAATTATTTTTCCTGAAATTAATATTGGATTTAAAATTATATTAAGAAAAAAACTAAAAATTAAAACATCTCTATAACTTTTAGTATCTCCTTGAGCTGATAAACATGAATTACATACCATGAGTAAAAGAATTACGACTGATCCTAAATAAATTACGTTCATATACAATGATGAAAGTTTAAGGGTTTTTGGATCGTCATTTATAGATTCTAAAATTATGTTCCCAAAATAAAGTCCAAAAATAGTTATACCTAAGCCTACTAAAATTGTTAAAACAAAAGATTGTGAAAATGCATGACTTGCTTTTTTAATATTTTTTTTTCCTAAAGAATTCGCAACATTACTTGTTGTAGCTATGCTCAGTCCTATTCCAAGTGCAATAATTATAAAATATACAGGAAATGTTTGACCAATAGCTGCTAAAGCTGTTTCAGAAATCATTCTACCTGCAAAAATAGTATCAACTAAAGAATAGAGATTGTTAAATATAGTTCCAATTGAGGCTGGCAAAGCAATTTTTATAAATAACTTATAGATATCTTCATCAAGTAAATTAATTTTTTTCATATTTATAAATATCTTAATTTAAACCTAGTACTATTTTCCTCTTGTTTTAAAATATTTTGAATTTCGTGTATTACCTCTTTAAGGTTTTTCATTATAGATCTATTTGAAAAATTTATTAATAATAAGCCACTTCCTTGCATTCCAACATTATCTCCATATTTCATAATAGGAACTTCAACATTGATAATATTACTTATACCTTTTTTTCTAATATTCTGAATAAAGGAGTCATTTTCCAAAATATT
>CACJWQ010000029.1 GCA_902597015.1 uncultured Alphaproteobacteria bacterium | reverse complement strand
CTGTATCCAATTACTGCGTGAAGTAAATTTTTAGGTTCTGATATATCATCAGTATAAATTGCTTTTCCAGTAACATGTTTTACTGCACTTTCATGTTCAATATTTTTTGTAAATATTTTATCCATTAATATAACGTTGATTTAATTTTATTATTTTCATTTAAAAACCTCTCTAAAAGGTTTTGACTAATTTTAGTTCTATAATTTTTTGACGCTCTCATATCATCTATAGGATCAAATTCTTTTTTAATAATTTTCTTTGCTTCATTAATATTTTCTTCATTAAATATTTTATTCAATAAAAATTTTTGTGCTTTTTCAGCTATTTTTGGAGTTTCTGCCAAACCTCCACAAACAATTTTTATTTCTTTAATAATATTTTTTTCAATCCTAGCATTTATAGCCATGAAAACAGAACTTATGTCATCATCTATTCTTTTTGAAATTTTATAACATTTAAGAATATTTTTTTTATAAATGGGTATTATAATTTCTTTAATTATTTCTTTAGGTTTTAATTTAGTTCTTCGATAGCTGAGAAAATAATTATCCAATAATAAAGTTTTTTTAACTTTTCCTTGAATAACAATTTTACTATTGAGTGCAATTAACACAGGCAAACTATCACCTATTGGAGATGCGCTTCCAATGTTACCTCCAAGAGATGCAGTATTTCTTATTTGCTCAGATCCGTATCTTTCAAACATTTTAGCAAATGTTGGATAAATATTTTCTAAAATTGGTAAAATATCATTTATGGGGGTAGCGGATCCAATGTGTAAATTATTGTTTTTATTTTTAACATAATTTAAATCATTATTTGATCCTAAATAAAAAATATTTTTTAAATCTTTTCTTTTTTTTGTCACTTCAAGAGCGAGATCTGTACCCCCAACTAGTAAATATCCATTACTAATCTTTTGATAGTCTTTTATTAGAGAATTTAAATTATAATGGATGAAAAACTTAGAATCATTTTTTTTAATAACAATATCAGTTTTCTTAATTGATTTTAATAATCTAATAACTTTACTTTTTGAAAATTTATTACTTTTATAGCTATACATATTCTTAATTGCTTTTTTAATTGGAAGATAACCTGTACATCTACATAAATTTCCAGAAAGAAATTTATCTATATTTTCTTCTGTTGGTTTTATTTTGTTTTCGTACATATTATACATTGACATAATAATACCAGGTGTACAAAAACCACATTGAGATCCGTCACTATCAATCATTGATTGTTGAACAGGATGAAGTTTATTTTTTTGAATATGCTCAACTGTTATTAATTGCTTACCATGCAGAGAATACAAAAAAGTAATACACGTGTTTATACTTTTATAAGAAATTTTATTTTCTTTTAATTCTCCTACAACTGCAGTACATGCTCCACAATCACCAGATGCACAACCTTCTTTTGTTCCAGTCAACTCATGATTATTACGAAGATAATTTAATACCGTTGTATTTGTGTCTAAATCTTTGATAGATATTTTTTCTTCATTAAGAAGAAAATCGATATGTTCTCTAGACACTAGCTTCCTCTATATGTTGAATAACTCCACGGGGTAATAAGAAGAGGAACATGGTAGTGCTCTTCTTTGTTAATTCCAAATCTAATTATTACGTCATCAAGAAAGAATGGTTCATGAAGATTTGTAAATTCCTTAAAATAACTCCCGCAAAGAAATAATAACTCATATTTTCCAAGAATAAAATTCTCTTTACCTAATATAGGTTCATCACACCTGCCATCTTCATTGAGAGTGAAATTTGAAATTTTAACTTTATTTTCACCATCAATTTTAAAAAGAGACCCTTTTATACCAGAACCAGGCTTACCATTATAGGTATCCAAAACATGAGTAGTTAAATATCCTTTAGACATAATACTTATTCGTTTATACAGTATTTAACTAAATATTAAATCAAGCATTTTTATGAAAGACGACAGAAATTATATAGGTTACGGAAATAATGACTCTAACTTTTATTGGCCTAATAAATCAAAACTCGCTCTTCAATTTGTTCTAAATTATGAGGAAGGTGCTGAAAATTCAATATTGAATGGCGATGAAGGATCAGAAACTTTTTTATCTGAAATAATTAATGCGAAGCAAATAATAGGTGCCAGAAATATGAATATGGAATCAATTTATGAATATGGCTCAAGAAGAGGTTTTTGGAGAATACATAATGAGTTTGAAAAAAGAAAATTACCTCTAACAATATTTGGTGTTGGTATGGCTTTAGAAAAAAATCCTGATGTTTGTGAACAAATAATTAAATCAAATTATGAAGTAGCTAGCCATGGTTATCGATGGATAGACTATCAAAATATAACTGAGGAAGTTGAAAAAGAACATACTATTAAATGTAACAACATTATTAAAGATATTTTTGGTTATTTTCCGTCTGGTTGGTATACTGGTAGAACAAGTCCAAATACAAGAAATATAATTTTAGAAAATACAAATATTATTTACGATAGTGACTCCTATGCTGATGATTTACCCTACTGGATAAAAGTAAAAAATAAAAAACATCTAATCATTCCATACACTCTAGATAATAATGATATGAGATTTTCTACCTTACAAGGTTTTAACACAGGTGAGGATTTTTATAATTACTTAAAAAACTCATTTGATACATTATACAGAGAAGCAAATGAGTTCAATAAACCAAAAATGATGAGTGTGGGTTTACATTGTCGTTTAATAGCTAGACCTGGAAGATTTATGTCTTTGGTAAAATTTTTGAATTATGTTTCTGATTATAATGATATTTGGATATGCAAAAGAGAGGAAATTGCTAATCATTGGTATGAAAATTTTAGTGATGAAAATTGAAGATATTAATAATTATAACTCTGAAAAATTCATTGATTCATTTAAAAATATTTATGAAGAATCTAAATTTATAACAGAACATGCTGATAAAAAGCGACCATTTAAAAATAAAAAAGAAATGATATTAATATTTTTAGAGTTGTTTGATAATTTAGATGAAGAAACTAAAATAAATATAATTAAAAAACATCCTGATCTAGCTGATAAAATAAAAATAAATAAAGGTTTGTCTAAATTATCTGATGAAGAACAAAGTAGATCTGGTTTAAAAGATTGTTCAGAACAAGAATTTAACTTATTTAAAGATTTAAATTCAAGATTTAAAAATAAATTTAATATTCCATTTATTTTTGCAGTTAGAAATAAAAATAAAAATGAAATTATAACAGAGTTTAAAAATAGATTAGAAAATAATGATTTAAACTTAGAAATAAAAACTTCAATTTCACAAGTAAAAGAAATTGCAAAATTAAGATTAACAGAATTAATTAATGAATAAGAAATACATTCAAAAAAATTATATAAACTTATGTAGTAAGGTTTTAGGTACAAAAATTCATAGATTTTCTGATCAGTTTTTTGGATCAGCATCCAGATTGCTTAAAGAGGAACAGCCAATTTTTAAAGAAGGAGTTTACGATAAAAATGGGAAATGGATGGATGGATGGGAAACAAGAAGAAAAAGAATTGAAGGAAATGATTATGTTACTATTAAATTAGGACTTCCTGGTAAAATTAATTTTGCTGAAATAGACACAAGCTATTTTAATGGCAATCAACCTGAATACGCAAGCATTGATGCTTGTTATTTTGAAAAAAATAAATTTAATTGGGTTAATATTTTATCAAAAAGGAAACTTCATCCAAATTATCTTCATGGTTTTAAAACTCAACAGAATAATAAAGTTTTTAACTTCATAAGATTGAACATCTATCCAGATGGAGGAGTTGCAAGATTAAAATTATTAGGAAATCTAGATGTATCAAAATTAAAATTTCCAAATAAAAAATTTGATTTATTAAGTGTTCTTAACGGATCAAAAATTGTTGCATGTAGCGATGAACATTTTGGCAGGGCAGAAAATTTGTTACTTCCATTTAAATCAAAAAATATGGGTAATGGCTGGGAAACTAAAAGAAGAAGAGGATCAGGATATGACTGGGTTGTAATTAAACTTGGAAAATCTGGTTTAATTGAAAAAATTAATATTGAAACTCATTTTTTTAAAGGTAATTATCCATCCTATTGCTCAGTACAAGGTTTTTATTCAATTAAAGATATAAATGTAAGAAAATTAATAAATGAAAGTAAAAATTGGGAATATTTAATAAAAAATAAAAATCTTAAACCTAATTCATCATTAAAAATTAATTTAACTAAACAAATTAAAAAAATAAATTACTTGAAGTTAAATATTTATCCTGACGGGGGTATTTCAAGGATTAGGGCAATTGGAAAGTTTTTGTGAACTATAAGATAGAGAATATTAGTAAAGAGAATTTCAAAAATTATGGTGATTTAATTACAACTTCTAATAAAAATTATGAAAGTATAAATAAAAATACAACCGATAGTTTTTTTGATTTAGCAAATATTCAAATAATTGGTGATGATAAAACACCTAGATTAAATATTTTTCATGCAAAGAAAAGAAATTTTCCATTAAAAATTAACATGTTAGAAAATCACCCCTTCAGCTCTCAAGTTTTTCTTCCATTTAATTCTACGGGCTTTTTAGTTTTAGTTGCGCCAATAGGAGACAAACCTAAAATTGATTTAATCGAAATATTCAAAGTAAGTGGAGGTGATGGTATAAATTTTAATCCCAAAGTATGGCATTTTCCTCTAATATCTCTTGAGAATGAAAAATATATTACCATTGATAAAAAAGATGCAGATAATAATATTGAGATTTACAATTTTGAACAATCGGAAATATTTGAATTAAAATATGAGTGATACAATATTAAATATAGAAAATATTACAAAATCTTTTCCAAGAGTAATTGCTAACAAAAAGGTTACTTTTGATATTAAAAAAAATGCAGTTCATGCAATTTTAGGAGAAAATGGAGCAGGGAAATCTACTTTAGTAAAAATTTTATATGGTCTCCTAGAGCCAGATGAAGGAAATATTAAATTAAATAATAAGGATTTTAAAGTTAATTCACCAGCTGAAGCAAGGAAGCAAGGAATAGGAATGGTATTTCAGCATTTTTCTTTATTTGATTCATTATCAGTAAAAGAAAATTTAATTTTAGGAATTGATGAAAAGATGTCTTATTCAGATTTAGAAAATAAGCTAGAAAATATAAGCTCAAGATATAATCTTCCCTTAGATTTAGACGCTCCAATTACTGCTTTATCAGCTGGAGAAAAACAACGTGTAGAAATTGTAAGAATTTTATTACAAGACCCTCAGATACTTATTATGGATGAACCAACTTCCGTCTTAACTCCACAAGAAGTTGCAAGTTTGTTTGTAACATTAAATGCTCTCGTTAAAGAAGGTCGTACAATATTATATATTACTCATAAACTCGAAGAAGTAATATCAATATGTGATACAGTTACAATAATGAGAAGTGGTGAAATTATAGATACTTCAAGCACTTCTAATCAAACAGCAAAAACACTGGCAACAAAAATGCTAGGACAAAAATTAGATGATTTAAAAACTAACTATGAGCATATAAAAGATGAAGTTAACTTTGAAGTAAAAAATATCTCATGTGATTTTAATGATCCATTTTTAACAGACCTTAAAAATATTTCATTTCAAGTTAGAATGGGTGAAATTTATGGCATTGCTGGTGTTGCTGGTAATGGACAATCAGAATTAATGGACATTTTAACAGGAGAAAATATAAATATTAAATCTGGTTCAATCACTTTTGATAGTAAAAAAATTGAAAAGTATGGACCACAAAAAAGAAGAGATTTATCTATTTCTTTTGTTCCCGAGAATAGACTGGGTCATAGTGCAGTACCTGAGTTAAGTTTGTCTGAAAATATTCTTTTAAGTCAATTTCCAAAAAATAATTTTATTAAAAATGGTATAATATTGAAAAATAACGTTGATGATTTTGCCAATAATGTAATTAATGAATTTAAAGTTATTACTCCTGGGAATGACGCCAAAGCATCAAGTTTATCTGGAGGCAATTTACAAAAATACGTTATTGGTAGAGAAATATCATCTAAGCCAAAAATATTAATTATTTCACATCCAACTTGGGGGATAGATGCCGGTGCTGAGCATTCTATCAGAGAGTCTTTGATAGAATTATCTCAAAATGGCACATCAATAATTGTTATTTCTCAAGATTTAGATGAATTGATTGAAATTACTCATAAAATATCCGTTATTTATGATGGAAAATTATCCAAACCTTTTAGAACTAATGAAGTAGAAATAGAAAAATTAGGATTATTGATGGGTGGAAAAAATGAATAGTTTATTTCCCTCTATAGTTTCTCGCTCACAGAGTTCGAGTCTAATGAATTTTTTTGTTCCTATAATATCTATTGTTTTAACCTTAATTACAGGTTCAATTATTTTTATTCTTCTTGGTTTTGATCCAGTTTATGCATTGTATACGTTTTTCATTTCACCTATTTCTTCAACCTACGGTATTTCTGAATTGTTTGTAAAAGCAACTCCTTTAGCCTTAATTGCAATTGGTCTCTCATATTGTTTTAAGAATAATATTTATAATATTGGAGCTGAAGGACAACTTACAATGGGAGCAATTTTTGGTGGAGGTATTGGAATATTATTTCATGATACAAATGCTTTTTGGTTATTGCCATTAATGATTTTTGCTGGAGCAATTGGAGGAGCATTGTGGGGTTTAATACCAGCTATTTTAAAAACAAAATTTAATACAAATGAAATTTTAACAAGTTTAATGTTAGTTTATGTCGCTTTATTTATTTTAGATTATTTAGTAGTGGGACCTTGGAAAGATCCATTTGGTTATAGTTTTCCTAAATCAAGACCATTTAGTGATTCTGGAAGAATGCCACTATTAATTGATGGTTTAAGGGTGCACTTTGGATTAATTATAACGCTATTTTTAATTTTTGTATCTTGGTTTATATTTTCAAAAACTATTTTTGGCTTTCAATTAAAAGTATCTGGTTATAGCCCAAAAGCTGCAAGATATGCTGGTTTTAATCAAACAACTTTAGTTTTTTTTGCTTTTGCAATTTGTGGTGCTTTTGCAGGAATTGCAGGGTTAGCCGAAGTATCTGGTCCAATTGGATTATTATATAGAGATATTTCTCCAAATTATGGATTTACTGCAATTATTGTTGCTTTCTTAGGTAGACTTCACCCAATTGGTATTATTTTTGCTTCTTTAGTTATCGCTCTTACTTATCTTGGCGCTGAAGATGCACAATTGTTTTTACAAATACCGTCAGCAGTAGGTTTTATATTTCAGGGTTTGGTTTTATTTTATTTATTAGGTGCAGAATTACTAATTAACTATAAATTAACTTATAAAAAATTATTATGAATTTAGATTTAATACTTGGAA
>CACJWQ010000028.1 GCA_902597015.1 uncultured Alphaproteobacteria bacterium | reverse complement strand
TGATCAGGATGAGCAGACCATATGATAGCATTTTCATTAACAGATTGTTCATAAATTTTATTTAAATACTGATTTAATAAACTACTTTTCATGTTTTCATTATGATGGAATTCAATTTCAACTTTATTAATATTAATATGTTTAGAAATTAATATTCTTATATTTTTTTCAAAATTTATATCTCTATTTGTAGAAATTAATAATTTTATTTTATAACCACTGCTAATTAATAAAGGAATATTATGAGAAGCAAGTAGTGATGGTAATGTGAATTTAGTATATAATTTTATAAAATCACCCCAAACAACAGTTCCAAAAATAATTTTATCAGATTTTAATTTATCATTATTTTTTTTTTTAAAAGATGAAAATATAAACCCAAGGTAAAGAATAAATAAAATTCTTTTTAGCAATATTAAAGTATAAGAATTTATTAACTTTTGTAGTTTTGAAAATATAATAAATATTCCTTTAGATCGTATTTCATAAATATGACGTTTTAAATTCTTCATACATATTTTTTGACTTAAAGAAAATTTACGTGCAGTGGCTCCTCTTTGGTAGCGGGTTGAATTTTTTCTATTCCTTTAACATGATTATCTAATGCCTCACTAACATAGTGCTGTATAGGGAGTGTGCCCATCATTGTTTGTGCATCAAAATAGGATGAAGCTAAATAATCCATAATTTTAGAATATCTATCTGATTTAAAAATATCCTTAAATCTTTCATCAACGTAATTACCAATGTGAAACTTTGAATATCTTGCATTAAAAAACATTCCAGATGGCGCAACTAAGCCGCTGCCACTAATCTGAAGTAAGAATTGAGGACCATAAAAGCGACTATAAGTTGGCTTACCTTGATTTTTAATTTTATCCCATTTTACTATAATCTTTGTTTCATCATTGCTCAAACTTTCAGCTTCATTTAATAAATTATATAGTTCTTCATATTTTGAATAATTTACACCTAGAGTTCCCATTTCATCATCTGAACAATGTTTGATTACACCATAATCAACACCAAGATCCACAGCGAGTTTTGAAAATGGTATAATTTCATTTTTAAATTCTGGCATTAAAACCATTTGTATACCTAATGTTACATCTAATTTTAGTTTTTTCTTTAATTCTACAGCGTATTTAATATGACTCATGGCTCTTTCAAATACATGCGTATGTTCTGGACCTTTAAACATAATTCTAGAATATTCTTCAGGTGTCCCAGCAGCACAAGTAAATCTGACCCATTTTAAATGTGGCAACACTTGATCAATTTTTTCTGGTCCCCATTCCCAGCCGTTTGTTGCATTACCAACGTCTATACCAGACTTAGAAGCATGTTGTATAAATGGAACATATGCTTTTGATAAAGTACTTTCACCATCTGATATTAAAGATACTCCTTTAATTCCTATTTCAGCAAAATCATCAACTAATTCTAATGCCTCTTTAACTTTTATATTGGATCTTTCTTGCGGTTCTTGAACCATTGCATAACAAAAAGAACACATTGCTCCACAAGCTCTAGTTAAAGCCATATCAACACTAACAGGTGCTACCTTACCATTTTCTAACCACTCTTCCACTCTGTCATAGTGATAAGATAGTTTATGAGAGTCTAAAATTAGTTTTCCTTCTTTTGTTGCTACTGAATTATCAGTATTAACGGATATTTTATCATCTAATATTTTCATATTTTTTTTAATAATTAGGTCTTTATTTCAATTCCTCTTAAATTTCGCAATTTGCTTTTATCTCCAATTGGTTCTAACCATATCGTAATACTATAATCAATATTTTCTTTTAAAAATTTCTCTAGATCAAGAAGCAATATACCTCTTTTACTAGCTTCTAGGGCTAATTCAGTTTTTAAGGTTACAAATCCATTATTAGATGCTTTAATTACATCAAAATAAGAGTATTCTTGCTTAGATTTAAGATGCTTTTTAATTTCCTCGATTCTATCTGACTCAGATAAATTCAACCAATTTTGAGAAGGCTTTGGGGTATCTTTTGTAGCTAATTCTTTAGAAATAATATTTGAAATTTTCATTTTAATAAAATTATACTACATTAATTATACTTTTAATCTAGTTTTAGTACAATTATTTAAAAATTAATATTAGTTATTTTAAAATGGACCTCTAAAATTTTCATTTGGAATATCACCGGGTACAAATTTACTATATTTATTGAACATGTTTTTAGGTTTAATATCGAAGAGCTTTAAAACCTCTGATGCTATTGTCACAGCATTTGGATAACTATGATTAGCTAAAGATCTTGTACTAGGAATTGGAGTATCCTTAATACCGATTCTTTTTGAAATAATATTTTTATTAATATTTTCATTAACTATACTTAAAATTTCAGCAGATATGCCAAATTTTACCCAACCACTATCTACAGCTAATAATTTACCTGTTTTGTTTACAGATTTAATTATAGTTTTTTCATCGATTGGCCTTAGAGTTCTTAAATCTATAATTTCCGGATTAATATTGAAATCTTTTAAAATTTTTTTCGCATTTATTATTTCAATTGTCATATAAGAGTCAGCTACTAATGTAATATCAGTACCACGACTAATAATTTTTGATTTGCCAATAGTTTCTCTAAAAAAATCTTTAGGAACATCTCCATAAGTTGTATGTAGCCATCTATTTTCAAAAAATATTATTGGATTTTTATCTAATATTGAAGCAATCATTAAACCTTTAGCATCATTTGGTGAAGATGGTGAGACAACTTTTAAACCGGGTATATGTGCAAATAACGAAGATAAGTTTTGAGAATGTTGTGGTCCCTGACCCCAGCCTCTTCCTACAATTAATCTAATGACAATTGGTACATTCATTAATCCATCATTCATATAAAACCATTTTGCAGCTTGATTTATAATTTGATCCATAGTTAGTAATGCAAATTCGACTCTTTGATGTACAAGAATGGGTTTAATATTTCCTAATGAGGCCCCGATCGCAAAACCTGTAAAAGCGTTTTCGGATGTGGGTAAATCAAAAACTCGGTTTTTACCATATTTTTCAATTAAATTTCTCGTTGTTCCAAATATTCTTTTTGGATCATCTACGCCAAGACCCATTACGATTACAGATTTATCTTTACCCATAGCTTGATCTATTCCTTCATTTATAGCCTCAGAAAAATTTAATTTTCTTTTATGCATATACGTTAGTGAATAATTTGTTTTTATTAGGAAATTTATCTGATCTAGCTTTATTGAATGCTTGATTTAGTTCATTATCAATTTTTTTTATGTATTTATTAATTGTTTGATCATTAATAATTTTTTTATTTAATAATAATTTTTCAAAATTTTTTAATGGACATTTTTTTAACCAATAATTTATCTCTTTTTGTTCTCTATAATTAAGTTTATCATCGTTGAAAGGACCACAATGTTCTAAATGTCTGTATGTACTCAATTCTAATAAATGGGGTTTATTGGTTGTCTTTATATTATTTATTATTTTATTTGACTCAATAAAAACAGTTTCTATATTATTTCCATTAAGCTTTGTTGCAGAAATTCCCATTGATTTTGATATAGATACTAAATTTCTTTTTTTTGCTTGTCTATTGCCCAAACCAGAATAAACCGAGTAAAGATTATTTTCACAAACAAATAAAATATTTAAATCATGAATTCCTGCAAAATTTATACTTTCGTAAAACACTCCTTCTTCTGTTGAGCCTTCACCAAAGTAAATAACGACTAAATCTTTTTTATTATTTATTTTATTTGCCCATGCCAAACCAACTCCAATTGGTATTGTGCTACCTACAATTGGTACTGCAGCGAATAGACCGGCTTTTAAGTCTATTAAGTGCATTGACCCTCCTTTGCCTCCTGCGCAACCACTTTCCTTACCAAACAATTCTGCTATCATAGAATTTAAATTTCCTCCTTTTGCAAGGTAGTGGTAATGTGATCTATGAGCACTAAATACTTTATCTTTTTTTTGTAAATTTTTTGAAATGCCACATGCTATTGCTTCTTGTCCAACAGATAGATGTACTGGACATCTCATTTCTTGTTTTGAATATTCTTGAGCTATGCGTGTTTCTACACTGCGCATTCTCAACATGTCAAAATATAATTCAAGTAATATTTTTTTTTTAACCTTCATATTTATAAAAATAATTTATTTTTTCACAAATTTTATAAATTTCATCTTTCTTTAAATTTTGATTTATGGGCAAGGTTAAAATCTCTTTAGATTGTTTTTCAGTATTTATAAAACTATTTCTTCTATGGCCAAATTTTTTTGATGCAGGTTGCAAGTGAATTGGAATGGGATAATGAATTGCAGTAGCAATACCCTGATTTTCAAGAAAATTTTTAAGCTTATTTCTTTTTTTAATTTGTATTACAAAAGTATGATAAGTATTGAATTCATTCTCTTTTTCTTTAGGAATAAAAATTTTGTCTTTATTTAGATTTTTCATATATATTTTTGCATTTCTTCTTCTAAGCTTGATTACATTATTTAATTTTTTTAGTCTAAAATTTAATATTGCTGCCTGTAAAGTATCCATTCTTGACACAAACCCAAATCTATTTACTCTATTCCTATTTGTCATACCATGGTTAATTAAATCTTTTACTTTTGAATAAATATTAAAGTCATTGGTTGTTAAGTATCCACCATCACCAACAGCATTTAAATTCTTTAAAGGATGAGCTGAAAAACATCCAACTTTTCCAAAAGATCCTGACATTTTATTATTAAATTTAGATCCTATAGCTTGAGCCGCATCTTCAATGACAGGTATATTATTTTGCTTAGATATATGTAAAATTTTATCCATCTGACAAACTCTACCTGTTAAATGAACAGGCATTATAGCTTTAGTTTTTTTTGAAATAGCTTCTTGAATAAGACTAGGATCAATATTTTGATCATCTAGAACGTCTACAAACTTAGGGATTGCTCCTAAGTGATCTATAACTGCAGTGGACGCAATAAAAGAATTTGGTGGTGTAATTACCTCATCACCTTTTTTTACACCAACTAATTTTAAAGCTAAAACTAAAGCATCAGTTCCACTATTCAAGGCAACACAATATTTGGTCCCACATAATTTTCTTATGTTATTTTCGAATAACTGTATATGTTCGCCGCCAATCCAGCTTGAGTTACCTAAAGTGTTATCAATAATTTTTAATAGGTCTTTTCTTTCACTTGCCCATTGTTTTGATAAATTGACGTATGGGATTTTTATTTTCAATTGTAAAATTCCCTAACTGTATCAATTATATAATCTAGCTGATCTTTAGTTAAATGTTGATCACAAGGAAAAGTTATAATTTTTTTTGTATGTGAATCTGTTACTGGAAAATCACCTTCTTTATAACCTAAATACTTTAAAGCATTCTGTCTATACATTGGAATTGGATAATGAATTTTTGCATCTATACCTTTTTCAAGACAGTGCTTGATTAATCCATCGCGATTTTCAGCAAATACAATGTAAAGATGATAAACAATTTTATAATTATTTGGTCTTGGTGGAATTTTGATCTGATTAATTAATGATAATTTGCTATCTAGATAATTAGCATGCTCAATTCTTTTATTTGCAATATCTTTTGCTTGTGGCAATAACCAGTTACCAACAACAGCTTGAAAAGTATCGAGTCTGGAGTTGTAACCAAGTATATCAACGGTATCTCGTGTTGAAAGGCCATGATTTCTAAATAAACATAATTTTTTATATAAATCTTCATTATTTGTAGTAATTACTCCACCATCAGACCAGACATTTATATTTTTTAATGGATGTAAAGAAAATGCTCCGGCTTCTGACCATGTTCCAGCATTTTTATTATCAATTGCTCCTAAAATTGATTGGCAAGCATCCTCAACAATTATTAAATCATGTTTCTTAGCAATCTCCATAATTTTATTCATATTAGTCATATAACCTGTAAAGTGAACTGGCACTATTGCTTTAGTTTTTTCGGTAATTTTTTCTTCAATAAGATTTGTGTTCATGCAAAAAGTATCGTCGCAATCAACAAATACAATTTTGGCCCCAAGTTCATTTATTGCTCCAACAGTGGCAACAAAAGTATTCGCGGCAGTAATTACTTCATCACCCTTTTGGATTCCAAGTGCTTTTAATGGTAGTTTAATTGCATCAGTTCCCGAATTTACACCTACTGCAAACTTTGTACCAATTAATTTAGCAAAACTATTTTCAAATTCTTTTAGAGGCTGACCTAAAGTAAAATCACCTGTCTTCACGAAATCTTTTAATTGTTCCCACAAATCATCTGCTTTTTCAAATTGCTGTGGTAAATATGAATATCTTACTTTCATTTTAAATTAATACTTTGCATTTTTTTTATATTGAAATAATCAGGATTTTTTAATGGATCAACTAATTTGTTAGATGTAAATGCCGAAATTAAATCAATAATTGCATCTTTAATAGTAAAATTTGAAACAAAACCAAGTTCTTTTTTAATTTTTTCAGATGATACATGATAAGATCTATTATCATTTGTTTCTTCAGTTATAAGCTTTATTTCTGAATCCATACAATTTTTTACTAAGTTGGCAATATCAATGACCGATTTATTTTCATAGCCAACATTATAAATTTTTCCATCAATATTTAAATTTGATTGTTGCAATATATTCAGATAAGCTCTTGTCATATCTTTAATATGAATATTTGGTCTTAACTGATTACCACCAAATACTGAAATGAGGTTATTGTTAAAAGCTAAATTTGTAAAAATGTTTACTATTACATCTAGTCTTTGTCGAGAAGAGTATCCACAAACTGTTGCTGGTCTTAGAATTGTAGTGCAAAAATTTGAAGACTGATTATCAAGTAAAATTTTTTCGCACATTGCTTTATATTTAGAATAATCAGTAAGTGGTTCAAGAGATAAATCCTCAGTTACATTATTTTCTTTCTTTACACCATAAACGCTTGAAGAAGAGGCATAAATAAATTTTTTTATCTTGTTCTTTTTTGATATATTTACAATAGGTAAAAAGGAGTCATAGTTTATACTTTTTCCTAATAAAGGATTTAATTCAAAGCTTGGATCATTTGAAATACAAGCTAAATGAATTAAAGAATCGTGTCCAGGTACAATTTTTTCTAATAAATCTATGTCTCTAATATCACCTTTAATTTTATTTAGATTTTTATGAATGGGAAGTTTGTCTTCACCATATATCATTAGATCAAAAACTGATACTTGGTAATTTTTACTTAAAAGAAGCTTTGTTAATTCACAACCAACATAACCAGCTCCACCAATAATTAATATTTTTTCCATACTATTAATAATGTTTTAATGAAAATTTTTTTTATTTACAATCTATTTTATTAAGTGCTCAATACTTTTAAGGATAAACTTTTTATTAATAGATAATTCATTAGCTAGATTTTGAACACTGTAACCTGCAGCTATTGAAGCGACAAATAGACTGACTTCATCATTAAAATTTTTACTTGCTTTAAAAATAGCAAATAATGCAAGTAATGTATCTCCTGCGCCAACTTTATCAATAACGTTATTTGCAAATGCAGGACATTCAAATAATTTATTTTTATTATTAATTAATATAGCCCCATCTCTTCCTTTTGTAACAAGTATATTGTTTGATTTCAAAATTTTTTTTAAAGCTTTAGATAAATGAGTTATATTACCATCACGACTTCTCATTTCTTGCCTCAACTCACTCGCATTAATAACTAGTGAATTAAATTTATTATATCTTGCAAGATTATGGTAAC
>CACJWQ010000027.1 GCA_902597015.1 uncultured Alphaproteobacteria bacterium | reverse complement strand
TCTAAATTACTTTGTTTTTTTGTTGTTTTTATATACAAACCATAAACAAGAGCTAAAAAACAAATAACAATTAATATACCTAAAAATATTACAATAAATTTAAGAATTTTTTGAGACATGAACGAATTCTATAATCTTAAATTAACTATAAATAAACAATTAAGTTCACAAAGATTAGATAAAGTGCTCGTTTCAAAATTGGAAGGGTATTCAAGAACACAAATAAAAACTTTAATATTAAATGGCAATGTAAGTCTTGATGAAAAGGAAATAAAAGATCCATCTTACATAACTAAAGAAAATGAAAATTACTTTATAAATATTATCTTGAAACAAGAAATAAAACATTCAGCTGAAAATATAGACTTAAACATTATTTTTGAAGATGAAGATTTAATTGTTATAAATAAACCTCCAAATTTAGTAATGCATCCAGCTCCTGGAAATGAAAGCGGCACTCTAGTAAATGCTCTTATGCATTATACCAATAATCAACTAAGTAATTTAGATGATAATGCTAGACCAGGAATAGTCCATCGTTTAGATAAAGATACAAGTGGAATTCTTGTTGTTGCAAAAAATAATAATGTTCATATTAATTTAGCCGAACAATTCAAAGAACATACGATATCTCGTAGATATAAAGCAATAGTTTGGGGAACTCCTGATAATCAATCAATTGAAGGGTACATAGAGAGAAATAGAAAAAATAGAAAAAAAATGAGTTTGAACAATAAGGGTTTTGGAAAATATTCTAAAACCGATATTAAATTAGAAAAATCTTTTGGTATTGCTAGTTTAGTTGACTGCCATTTACATACTGGAAGAACGCATCAAATTAGACTTCATCTAACTTCTAAAAATTCTCCTATAATTGGTGATAAGATTTATGGAAAAAGTAAAATTAATCAATTTGGAAAAGATAAAAATACATTTAATAAATTCATGATTTTAAAAAATTTTGGAAGACAAGCATTGCATGCGTATCATCTTGGTTTTGATCATCCTAAATCAAAAAAAAGGATGGATTTTGATATTGAAATTCCTGAAGATTTTAAGAATTTAATTGAATTATTGCTTAAATATTAAATTATATTTTATTTGTGATATATGCGTATTATGAATTTACCAGTACTATCAAGTGAAGGAAATTTAGCAGTATACTTGCAGGAAATAAAAAAATTTCCGATGCTCACTGCTGAAGAGGAGTACATGTTAGCAAAACGTTATAAGGAACATGGAGATTCAGATGCTGCTCATAAATTAGTTACAAGTCACCTTCGATTAGTTGCCAAAATCGCAATGGGGTATAGAGGATATGGCTTACCTGTTACTGACTTAATTTCAGAGGGTAATGTTGGAATCATGCAAGCAGTTAAAAGATTTGATCCAGAAAAAGGTTTTAGATTAGCTACATATGCAATGTGGTGGATAAGAGCTCAAATACAAGAATATGTTTTACATAGTTGGTCTTTAGTAAAAATTGGAACTACTGCAGCTCAGAAAAAACTTTTTTTTAATTTACGTAAAATTAAAAATCAACTTACCTCAATTGACTCAGGTAGTTTGTCACCTGAGAATGTTAGAGAAATTGCAACTAAACTAAATGTAAAAGAAGGTGAAGTAATCGATATGGAAAATAGACTTTTTACTTCAGATCAATCTTTAAATATTAAACTTGGTGAAGAACATGATACTGAATGGCAAGACTTAATAGAAGATAAAAAAGAAACTCATGATAGAATAATTGAAAATAAAGATGAGCTTGATTATCAAAGAAGTTTATTTTCTAAAGCTTTTAAAGTTTTAAATGAAAGAGAAAAAGAAATTATTAAACTTAGAAAACTAAGTGAAAATCCATTAAAGTTAGAAGACTTGAGTAAAAAGTATAAAATTAGCAGAGAAAGAGTAAGACAAATTGAAGAGAAGGCATTAGAAAAACTTCAAAAAGAAATTTCAAATATTAGATAAAGTTCCATTAATATCAATCGTCTCTTTTCTTTCTGGCCCTGTTGAAACAATTGAGATATTAGTTTCCATAAGATCCTCGAGTATTTGAATATATTTTTTAGCATTTTCTGGAAGATCATTAAATTTGTTAATACCTGCGGTTGATTTTTCCCAACCATCAACTTTTTTATAAATTGGCTTTATCTTTTCGAATAAAAATTCTTCACTTGGTAAATAGTCATAATGTTTGTTGTCAATTAAATATCCAGTACATACATTAATTTCTTTTAATTCATCTAAAACATCAAGTTTAGTAAGTACAATATCTGTAATACCATTTAGTTTGATAGATTGTTTTAAAAGAACACTATCAAACCATCCACACCTTCTTTTTCTTTTTGTAACTGTTCCAAATTCTTGACCCTTTTCACCAAGATGTTTTCCAATCTCATCCATTAACTCTGTTGGAAATGGGCCTGATCCCACTCTAGTGGTATATGCTTTTGTAATTCCTAAAATTTTGTGATTTTTTCTATCACTAAAACCTGTACCAGAGAATATCTGACCAGATATTGTATTTGATGATGTAACGTAAGGATATGTTCCGAAATCTATGTCCAACATTGAACCTTGCGCCCCTTCAAACACAATGTTTTTATTCTTTTGACCTAATTCATTTATTATTTTCCATAATGGAACACTAAAAGAGTTAAGATAATTAGACATAGATAAAAGTTCTTCATAATAATTATGTGTAATTTTATGTATATGTTTTGAAATTTTATCTTTATGAAATTCGTAAAGATTATCAACTTTTTGTTTTAAAAATATTGGATCTTTTAAATCACAAATTCTTATTGCTCTTCTACCTACTTTATCTTCGTATGCTGGACCAATACCTTTTTTAGTTGTTCCTAATTCTTTTTTGCCTCTAGAGGTTTCATTGATTTCATCAAGCAGTTTATGAATAGGTAAGATTAAACAAATATTATCAGCAATATACAAATTGTCTTCGTTTACTTCTATTCCTTGTTCCTTAAGATTATCAATTTCATTGATTAGTGCCCAAGGATCTAAAACAACGCCATTACCAATAGCACATTTTTTATTATTAATTATTCCGGAGGGTAATAAATTAAGTTTATAAACATTATTATCAACTTTAATTGTATGACCAGCATTATTTCCTCCTTGATATCTGACTATCAAGTCAGCTTTTGAAGAAATCCAATCAACTATTTTGCCTTTTCCTTCATCTCCCCATTGAGTTCCAACTATCGTATAAAACATTAGATTTGCTTAACTATATTATTGATTAAATAATACTTGATTCCAAACTTTTTTGCCTCTTTTTTGATATCAATATTATCTTCAAAAATTTTAAACGGACTATAACCTTTATTTATTAATTTTTGTTTAATTTTATCACTTGTATTGAATGCAATTAAAATTTTTTTATTTTGATTAATTAGAGACGAAGATCTTAAAATTGTATCCATATAACAAGTGTATCCAATAGCAGTCTCAGAATTACCACCATATTTTAAATTATAGCGACCTCCTCCAGCTATTTCACCTCTTACATCTTTGGCAAAAAAAGTAAATTTTATCCCCTTGTAATAATTTTTATTTTTTTGGAAGTCAAAAAAATCTATATTTAAAGAATCATTTTTTGAAGTTTTAATTAAATTAGCAATTTTTACTAGTCTTTCAACTTCATTTTCATAACCTATTATTTTATTTAATTTTGATATATATTTTTTTCTGTTTTGAATTGAACCAGAACATAAATGTAAAGTTTTAAATGAATTATATAATTCATTTTTTTTCAATAACTTTAAACAATTATTAATATCTTTTAATTTAATATATTTTTTTAATTTATTTTTTAAATCTTTATTGGTTATTTTTTTAAACAAACTATCAAGAAAAAATGGTGCTGTAATTTCGATAACAATATTTTTAACTCCAATTTTTTTTAAAGTTTCATAAGCAAGATTAATAATTTCTACATCTGCCTTATAGCTTTCAGATCCAATAATCTCAGCACCAACTTGTTGAAATTGTCTTTCAGGTCTTAAAATTGTTCCCACTTTTCGAACTACTTCACCATAATAACATAGTTTAAGTGGTCGTATTTTATTGGCTAATCTAGATGAGGCAATTCTAATTATTTGTGGAGTTATATCATTTCGGATACTTAATTGATTATTTTTTTTATTTGTCTTTAAAATTAGAGTATTACGATCTAAATTTTTACTAAACTCAATTAGTGGAGTCTTAATTAAAGTAAAACCATTGTCTCTAAAATAATTTATTATACCGTTTTTATATTTATGCTCAATAGATGCATCAAAATTTAGGCTATCTTTAAAACCTGCAGGTACTAAAAATTTATTAACCAAGATAAGGCCTTACTAATTTTTTTATTTCTAGAGACTTCTTTTTAACATCAGAAATTTCTTGCCCTTCAACTAGTATTCTTACTAATGGTTCAGTACCTGACAGCCTGACAAGTGATCTGATTTTTTTATTATTATATAATTTATCATTTTTTAATTTACTAAGAATTTTTAACAGTTTGGTATTCTTTGTTTTATAACTTAAGTTAATTTTTTCTTGAGCAAAATCTTTGTACAAATCAAAAAGTTTACTTGCTTTATTTTTATTTGATATCAAAATTTCAGTAATTTTTAAAGCTGCTAAAATTCCATCGCCTGTATTAGAATGTTCTGACAATATTATATGTCCTGATTGCTCACCACCTATCATAGATTTAGATTTTTTCATTTGATTTATTACGTTTATATCTCCAACAGATGTACGTTTGATCTTCAATTTTAATTTATTTATAAGGTATTTTTCTAATCCCATATTGGACATAACAGTTATAATAACATCATGTTGATTAGATTTTTTTTTAGGTTTTATATAACTTTTACATAAAAATCCGATAATTTTATCACCATCAACTTCTTTTCCTTTTTCATCTACAACTATTAACCTATCTCCATCACCATCAAATGCAAATCCAATATCAGCCTTTTCTTTTATAACATTTTGCGAAAGTGATTTAACGTCAACTGCACCACAATTTTTATTTATATTTAATCCATCAGGGTTATTATTAATTGCAATTATATTGTGTCCTAGCTCCCAAAATAAATTTGGGGCTATATTATAAGTGGCTCCATTTGCACAATCTAAAACAATTTTTAATTTTTTCTTAGAAGATGATTTCTTTAAAGTACTCTTTAAGAATTCTGAGTATCTACCTGAAGCGTCCTCTAGTCTTCTTGCATTTCCAGAAACAAATGTCTTGTTTAAAATTTTAGAATATTTTTGATTATTTAAAACTATTTTTTCAACTTTTTTTTCTATTAACGAACTTAATTTTGTTCCAGTACTATCAAAAAATTTTAGTCCGTTGTATTCATAAGTATTATGAGAAGCTGTAATCATTACACCAATATCAGCTCTTAAAGTTTTAATCATTAATGGTACAGCTGGTGTTGGCAGCGGACCAACTAATATTACATCCATTCCCATAGATATAAATCCAGCTGTAACAATTGGCTCATATAAATAACCAGATAATCTTGTATCTTTACAGATTACAACTCTACTATTTTTAGAATTTTTCTTTTTAAGAAGGAATGCTACTGTCTTTGAAATTTTTAAACAAGTTTCAGCAGAAAGAGGTTCTTGATTAACTAAGCACCGTATACCATCGGTACCAAATATTTTAGACATTTGTTTCTTTTATTCAAAAAATAAATAAAGTGAAGTAATTAAATTAGTTTGCTGGTGCAGGAGCCGATCCGCCTGTTTTTGGAACGGATGTAGCAGGTTTTTTTGGTGTATTTATATCATTATCAAAATCATCGCGAGTAGGTTTTACACCCTTAATTAAATCTTTGATTTCATCACCTGATAATGTTTCATACTCTAGAAGTCCATTAGCAACAGTATGCAATTCTTCAATATTATCTTGAAGGATCTTTCTACAATTACTTTCAGCTTCTTCTGCAAGTGATCTTACTTCTTCATCAATTAATTTTGCTGTAGAGTCAGATAAATTTTTTGATTGCGCAACAGAATGTCCAAGAAAAACCTCTTCGCTATCACTGTTATATCTTAGACGACCTAATTTTTCACTCATACCCCATTCTGTAATCATTTTTTTTGCAAGGTTTGTAACCATTTGGATATCACTTGCGGCACCATTAGTAATTTTATCTTTACCAAAAATCATTTCTTCTGCAATTCTTCCTCCAGTTGCAATTAATAAATGAGCTTTCATTTGATCTTTTCTCATAGACAATTGATCTTTTTCAGGAAGTCTCATAACCATACCTAAAGCCCTACCCCTTGGTATTATAGTAGCTTTATGTATCGGGTCAGAAGCTGGCGAGTGAAGAGTTGCTACTGCGTGACCAGCTTCATGATAGGCTGTAAGTTTTTTTTCATCTTCAGACATGACCAATGATCTTTTCTCAGCACCCATCATTACTTTATCTTTAGCACTTTCAAAATCCTCAATAGTAACCATTCTTTTATTTTTTCTAGCTGCTAATAACGCGGCTTCATTTACTAAGTTTGCTAAATCAGCTCCTGAAAAACCTGGTGTTCCACGTGCGATAATTTTTGAGTCAAATTTTGGTGAAACTTTAATTTTTTTTATATGAACTTTAAGAATTTTATCTCTTCCCATTACATCAGGATTATTGACTGTTATTTGTCGATCAAATCTTCCAGGTCTTAATAAAGCTGGATCAAGAACATCAGGCCTGTTTGTTGCAGCAATTATAATTACACCTGCATTTGCTTCAAAACCATCCATTTCCACAAGAAGTTGGTTAAGAGTTTGTTCTCTTTCATCATTACCTCCTCCTAGACCAGCACCTCGATGCCTTCCAACTGCATCAATTTCATCAATAAAAACTATACAAGGTGCATTTTTTTTACCTTGGTCAAACATATCTCTAACTCTACTGGCCCCAACACCTACAAACATTTCAACAAAGTCTGATCCTGAAATTGAAAAGAAAGGGACATTTGCCTCACCAGCAATTGCTCTTGCAAGTAATGTTTTTCCAGTTCCGGGAGGGCCTACGAGAAGTGCGCCTCTTGGTATCTTACCGCCTAGCCTTGAAAATTTTGAAGGATCTTTTAGAAATTCAACAACTTCTTCTAATTCTTGTTTAGCCTCATCAATACCTGCAACGTCATCAAATGTAACTTTGCCAACTGCTTCGTTTAGTAATTTAGCTTTGGATTTACCAAAACCCATAGCTTTTCCACCACCACCTTGCATTTGGCGCATAAAGAAAATCCATACTCCGATTAATAGAAGCATTGGAAACCATGATAATAGTACACTCAATAAAGGGTGCATTGAGCGTTCTGATGGTTCAGCTGTTATTTTAACACCATTTTCATTTAATTTATCAACAAGGTTAGGATAATTTGGAGCGTACGTATTAAATGATCGGCCATCATCAAGAAAACCTGTAACCATATTTCCACTTATGTTAACTTCAGATACATTGCCACTTTCGGTAGCTGCAATAAAATCAGAAAAGGAAATTTTAGAAGTATTTCTATTGTTTGAGCTACCTTGAAAAAGGTTGAAAAGCACAATCAAAAGCAGTCCAATTATAATCCATAATACAACGTTTTTACTGATGTTTTTCATCTTATTAATACATAGGAATTTATTATAAAAACACAATAGTTTTTAGAAAATTAAACAATTTTTTTTGAAAATATAAGAAAATCCTCATTTTTTTTAACAAGCATGCCTTTAATATTAAAATTATTAAAATTTAACTTATTGATTTCACTTATCAAGATTCTAGTTTTTTTAGATCTGGGTGCGTTTGATTGATGAAAAAAAAATTGATATGTTTTTCTAATAATATTTTCAGTAGTTATCAAATTTATTTTTTTTATATTATTTAAACTTATAACAATCTTTGTACTGTCAACATGAATAATGTTTTTAAGAAGTACCTCAAATATCATTTGGATAAAAAGAGGTGAATAGAAAAGTATTCTCGCATAGTCTTTATTTATTTCT
>CACJWQ010000026.1 GCA_902597015.1 uncultured Alphaproteobacteria bacterium | reverse complement strand
TTAATATATTTATAATAATAAAATATAAAAAAAATTGTTAACCACCCTAAGCCTCTAAAGAAATTAGTAAAACCTAATGAAAATAATTTTTTCCTACAAATTAAAATAGATGAGAGAATTTTATTTAATGCAAATAAAGAAACTGTTAGTGAGCTGATCTTAATTCCTGATTCGATAAATTCATTTTTTAAAATTTTTGAAAATAAATCAGCTAAACCAATCATTAAAATAATAGTAATAACGGATGAGCATAAAAAAATAATAATTAAATCTCTAATTATATAGATTTCATTTATTTTATTTTTATCTTCACATAAATAATGTTGTGCAGTTAAATTTAGTCCTAAGCATGAAAAGTGACTAAATACAAAATAAATAGCGAGTAATTGATTGTAAGTAGCAAGAATTTCTAATGTATAATACTTAGTTAAAATTAAATTAATTAACAAACCTACCAAACCTAAAAACAAAATTCCAAATCCGTTTAATGAAATTTTTTTTATATCTAATAAATTTATCATTTTAGGGTTAATTTAAGTTTCATATAATTTATATTTTATTAATTTAGTATTATCTTAAAATTTTTTTTAATGTTATAATTTTCTTTATTTTTCATATGTGTGGAATTTTTTTAATCAAATATAATTTAAAATATAACAATAAACCTAATTTAAAAGCAGATATCAAAAATTGTTATAAACATTTAGGAAGAAGAGGTAGGGATGCAAGTGGCATCTTATTAATTTTTGAAGAAAAATTAGCAATAATTAAATCAAACTCAGAATCAAGTGATCTACTTAAATCTAATTTATTTAACAAAGAATTATTTAAATTTAGCACATTATTTAAAGGCAAGAAATATGGTGAAATATTTGTAATTGGTCATACTCGTATGATAACTCATGGTGATCCCGATAATAAAGAAAATAATCAACCAATAATAAATAATGACGCAATAATCATACATAATGGTATTGTAACTAATTATGATATATTGACCAATAGACTAAATAAGAATTTAATTACGAATGTAGATAGTGAAATTTTTTTACATTTATTTAAAAATAAAAATGATGAAAAATATAGTTTAGATAATTTTAAAAAAAATATTGAATTAATTAAAGGTGCTAATAATTTTATATTAATTAATTTAAAACTAAAAAAAATATTTGTTTTTACATCAAATAATTCTTTGCACTATACAAGATTAAAAAATGATACTGAGTTTTATTCATCTGAGCGAATATTATTAAAAAAAATTTTTGGAAAACAAAAACATAATTTTAAGGAAGTAAAACTAATAAAAAATAAAATCTATCATTATGATCTAAAGTTTAAAAGTAAACCTAAATTAGATATTAAATATATACAAAAGCAACATAAATTAAAAAAACAAAATAATAAAATCGATGAGATAAAAGACATACTGTTACATAAAGTCGATTTAATTCGATGTAAAAAATGTATTTTGCCCTCAACATTTCCATTCATAAGTTTTAATTCAGATGGAATTTGTAATATTTGTACAAATTATAAATTTAAAAAAGAAAAGGGTGAAAAATTACTCTTAGATAAAATTAATAAAAACAATCAACCAAAATTATTAGTTCCTTTATCTGGTGGTAGAGATAGTTGTTATACATTACATTATTTAAACAAAATTAGAGAATTTGACACAATTGCTTATACCTATGATTGGGGTTTTGTTACGGATGTAGCGAGAAAAAATATTTCAAATATCTGTGGTAGTTTGGGAGTTGAGCATATTCTAGTTTCAGCTAATATTAGAAAAAAACGAGAAAATGTGAATAAAAATATTTTAGCATGGAGTAAGAAACCTCATTTAGGAATTATACCTCTTTTTATGGCTGGTGATAAACAGTTTTTTTATTTTGCAGAGAAAATTAAACTAGAAAATAAATGCACTGACATAGTATTTGGACAAAATAAATTTGAAGAAACAAATTTTAAATCAGGTTTCATTGGTATTAATGATTTTAAGTACAAAAAAAATAATTATTATTATGATTTTAATTATTTTGGAAAATTGAATATTTTATTTAAATATTTATTACAGTTTTTAATAAACCCATCTTATTTTAACTCATCAATTTTTGATAGTTTCTCAGGGTATTTAAGCTATTATTTTTTTCCAAAAAAATTTATACACTTCTACGACTATATTGAATGGGATGAAGATAATATTTTAAATACACTGAAGAATGAATATAATTGGGATGAAGGTATATCAAATTCTACTTGGAGAATTGGTGACTCAACTTCAAACTTTTATAATTTAATATACTTGAGCACAGTTGGATTTACTGAAAATGATACTTTTAGATCAAATCAAATAAGAAATAATTTAATGACTAGAGATGAGGCGTTAAAAAAAATAAATCATGAAAATAATATTAATTTTACTTTAGTCAAAGAATATCTAGATAACATTGGTATAGATGTTAAAATTTTTAAAAATACAATTAATCATTTAAATAAAATAAATACTTTACAATGAATAATATGAAATTATTATTAATAAATTTTTCTGTATTGATTATTTTAATTTTTGTTATTGAAATTTTTTCTCTCTTTTTGAGAATTTTTTTTGAAGTCAAATCATATACACCGTTCTATAATATTAGCTTTCAAGAAAATTGTGAGAAAATGACTTTTCATCCAATATATTCGTATACCCATGACCATACAAATTGTAATCATAATTTTTATAAAATAGATGGTCCATTTGTATTTTATGATAAATTAGACAATAATAAGGTTACAATTCTTACATTAGGTGGCTCAACAAGCGACCCTCTAATTAATGAATTTGCTTTTCCAAATTATCTAAATGAATTATGCAATTTTTATAAAACTTGTAATGTCATTAATGGTGCAACTGGAGGATTTAATTCATCAAATGAATTATTACGTTTAATAGTTGATGTAATAAATTCAAACTATAAAATTGATATTGTCATTTCATTAAATGGAATAAATGATAACCCTGGTTATAATTCAAATTTTATTGATTATCTAAAATTTCCATATCTAGACAATTATCAAATAAATATGATTAACAATAGAATTTTTTATAATATGAAAGATTATAAATTTTTTCCAAATACAATTTCAAATATTCAAGCATTAGTCAGAAGATTAAATGGAGAAGAAAGTAGTTTTTTAAATGATACTTATAATTTTAAATTAAAATCAAATATTAATGTTGAATATAGAAATTTAATTTCTGAAAATAATTTTAAAGATAATTCAGAAAGGTGGGCACAAAATGTTAATTTAATGAATGTTATAAGTAAACTTAACAAAATTAAATATTTTGTTTTTTTACAGCCAACAATGGGCCTAGAGGGAGTGCAAAATAACCCTACATTAAATACAAATGATCAAATTATTTATAAATCTTTATCAAATGATTATAAAATTATGATCAATGATAGTTACAAAAAATTAAGATCAAAATGTATTAATTTAGAATTTTGTCACGACATTAGTAATTTAGCCCCTCCAACTGGAAATAATTATTCAGACCCGAGACATCATAATCAAAATGGTAGTAAAATTATAGCAGAAAAGGTATATAATATAATTAGAAAAAATTTATAAATTATTTTAAATATTCACCACGTCTAATTGCACTAACTTGATTAATCAATAATCCAAATAAAAAAAAATTCAAAGAAGCAATCATCAGAAGTATTCCCTTTAAACTTGCTTCACCATAAATAATATATGAATTTAAAATAAAATAAATACTTGGAACAAAACAAAATAGGCTCATTGTAATAAATAATCTAAGTGGCGCAAATAAACAAACTAAATTTAAAATCATAATTATTGTTTTAAATCCATCAGATATTTTTAGCGTACTTCTTCCAATTCTTTTCTTAATAGTTATATCATAATACAAATAGGGAATATTTTTTTGGATTATTGCAATTGTGCTTGATGTTGAAAATGAAAAACCATCTGGCATAATATGGAGAATTGATAAAATGAGTTTCCTTTCAATTAAACGCAAGCCGCTGTTATAATCTTTTATCTTTGTGCTAATTAAAATTTTCAATAAAAACTTAATAAATAATTTTCCTGGTTGTCTGAAAATAGTGGATATTAAATTATTAGTTCTATTGCCAATTATAAAATCATAATTTTTACTTTTATTGATTAATTCTTGCAAATATTTAATATCATGTTGTCCATCTCCATCAAAAAAAATAATTTTATTTCCTACAGAATTTTTAATACCTGTTTTTAGTGATGCTCCATAACCTCTATTATATTTGTGACTAATTAGGATTAAATCTTTTTGATATTTTTTTATATTTTCTTTTGTTTTATCTATAGAACCGTCATCTATAACAATTATTTCAAAATTATTTTTACTTTTTGATTTAAATAATAATAAACTTTCAATAACACTGGATATTGATTTTTCCTCATTATAACATGGTACTATAATTGAAAAGTCTACCATAGTTTTAAATACCCTTTGTAAAAATTGAATATTATCGCTAAATATTCATATATTACAACTCTTATTGTTTTTAAATTGCTTGTCCATTGAATTTGATTACTTGGAGTATCTAATACGCTAGGATTATTGATTGTGATATAATCAAAATTTGATTTCCAAATTAGATTTGATCTTAATGAATGAAAAGGACTTGTAATAAAAATAATTTTTTTAACTTTATCATTTCTTAAATACTTTTCTGTAAGAATAACATTTTCATATGTATTTTTTGGATACTTATCTATTACAGTAATCGCTGATTTTGGAATCCCATTTGAAATTAATAGTGATTCTATTAATTGTACTTCATCAAATAGTTGTTTTCTACCAGAGGTTAGATATATTTTATTTGCCAGACCTTCTTTATAATATTTCAAACCATCTAAAGTTCTTTTTTGATAACTAGGATTTTGATATGCAGGTTCTCCATTACCACTAAAAATAACTATTGCTTCTGATTTTTTAGGGATGTCACGTATAATTAAATTATTTCCTAAAAACCAGAATAAAGGTGAATAAAAAATTATAAAAAATAATATCAAAAAAGTACTTGTTAATTTAATATATATATTTTTTCTTAAATTAGAAATTTTAGAAATTTTAATTTTCCAGTTATCATTAAGGTATACTTTGTTTTTGAGTAGGTTATCTATATGTTCTTCGATGTCTTTTGATCTTTTTTCCCAACTATTCATCTTTGCAATATTTATTCTTTTTAAAATAATATTTTTATCTCTAGAAGAAAGAGTTTTATTAATAAGATTAGAAAAATCACTGTTATTTTTTGCAATATTGATAATGTTTTCATTATCATTATTAAAATATTTAATTTCATTCATATTAGTTGAGATCACGGGAAGGCCAACAGATAAGTATTCATTTAATTTTGAGTTATAAACACTATTAGTAAAATCATTTATAATATAAGGGATAATGCCTATATCAAATCTTTTCATATAGTGTGGTAACTCATTGTGCGAAACTTGATTAATTAAATAAACATTCGTTAATTTAGTAATTTTTTTACAATCAATAAATTTTGGACCAATAAAAACAAATGATATTTTAGGATTTGCTGAGGCAACATAAGCTACTAAATCTATATCAAATACTTTAGTGATAGCACCTACATAACCTACAATAGGATTTTTAATTTTTTTAATTGCATTTGGAATATAATTAGCTTTTGTAGCAGATGCAAATTTTGCATATTCAACTCCAGCTGGAAATTTTTTTATATTTGTATTGTAAGTAGATGCATATTTCTTAAGCTCCTCTGAAATAACATAAATAGCATCACTTTTTTTGATTAAATGTTGCTCCCAAGAAATTAATTTTTTGTGCTGATTGTTGTGTCCTATCATTCTATTTGCACAATAATAAATTAGGATATTAGGGTTAATTTTATCAATTAAACTTATTGATAATGGTGAGGGAAGAAAAGTAATAACTATAATATTACCTGAATTATGAATTTTTAACCATTTATCAATACTTCTATATATTAAAAACGAATTCAATTTTCTTGCTAGAAAAGAATATGGAAGTGGAACAATTAATGGAAAGAACAAAAGTAAATTCTTATTAATTTCTTTAAATCCACTTGTGCTATTGTACCAATTTATAATTCTATCTTTAATTCTTTTTGCATCTTTAATATTAGGTGATCTGATACCTGTGTTTTCTACAAACAATACTTTATTATTTTTTGATAAGCTGTCTGCTAACTTTTGTTGAGTTTGCCATATAGTATTCCATTCTATTGAAGATAAAATAATGTATTGATTCTGCATATCTATAAACCTTTATTATTTTGATACCAAGAAGCAAAAATAATAAGCTGCCATATTTTATTATGATTATTTTCTCTATTATTTAAATGATTATCCCATATTTTTTTAATATAATCAAAATTAAATAGTTCTTCATTTTTAAAAATATCATTTGATAAACTTTCATTTGCCCACTCTTTTAGTGGACCTCTCAACCAATCTGCTAATGGAATGCTAAATCCCATTTTTGGTCTATCAATCAATTGATTAGGTAGATATTTTTTTAAAATTTCTCTTAAAATCCATTTGGACTTATTTTCTTTGATTTTATAGTTTAAAGGTAATGAAAAAGCGTAATTAATAACTTCGTTGTCTAGAAAAGGCACTCTAGTTTCTAAACCATTACTCATCGCAGCTCTATCTAATTTACACAAAATATCATCAGGTAAATATGTTTTATAATCCCAATACATCATGTTTATTGTGTTGTTATTGAAAATATTAGGTAAATTTCTTTTTTGGTAATTATCTAATATATCATATTCATAATCTACTAACAATTCATTTAAATTGCTCCATTCAGTTACCAATGTAATGTAAAAATCTTTAAAATTTTTTGAAGAATTTATTTTTGAATGTAACTTTTTAATTTTTTCAGATAAATTATTTACTTTTAAATTTTTTAAAAAATATTTGTTTAATGGATTTTGTAAATGTTGAATAAAATTATCTGAAAATAATAATAGAAACTTTGATAAAGTATATCGTAAAGGGAGAGGTAGCAAAACTAACCAATTCCATATTCGTTGACTCCAAATATATCTATTATATCCTCCAAATAATTCATCACCACCATCACCCGAAAGAGAAACTTTAACTTTAGATCTAGCAAATTTACTTAATATAAATGTCGGTATTTGAGATGAATCTGCAAATGGTTCATCATACACTTCATGCATTCTAGTTGCTTGATTAATTAAATCATTATGACTTAATATTAGTTCATTGTGATTAGTACCTAAGTGATTAGCAATCTTTCTTGCATATTTTGATTCATCAAAGTTTTTATCATTAAATCCAATAGTAAAGGTATTTATTGGATCGCTACTTAAATTCTGCATTAAACAAACAATCAATGATGAATCAATACCTCCAGACAAAAAAGCACCAATAGGTACATCTGTAATCATTTGTTTTTTAACAGAATTAATCAAAATCTTATGAAATTCATTAGTCTGATTAGTAGAATGATAATTTTGAATTTTTAAATTCTCTTCATCAATCCATTTTACTTTTACTATTTTTAATTTGTTAATTAATGGTGTGATAGTCTTAATATTTGAAACATCTATTTTTAAATAATGTCCTGGCTCAAGCTTAAATAAATTTTGATAAATTGAATTAGGACTTGGTACATATGAGAATAAAAAAAAACTAGATAAAGATTTTATATCAATGTTGTTATTAAAATTTGAATTTGATCTTATTGACTTTAATTCTGAACCAAAAACAAAAGAGTTTTCAATAAATCCATAATATAAAGGTTTTTCACCACTTCTATCTCTTGCCAAGTAAACTAATTTTTTATCTAAATCATATGCTGCAAAAGCAAACATGCCTTTTATTAGTTTAAGTGTTTTTTCAATTCCAAAGACGGATATACTATTAACTAATGTTTCAGTGTCTGAAGTTCCTTTCCATTCTATAAAATTACTTGAAAACAAATTTATTTTTTTCCTTAACTCAAGATGATTATAAATTTCCCCATTAAAAGTAATTATTATTTTTTTATTTTTAGAAATCATAGGCTGAGAACCATTACTACTTAAATCTAATATCGACAGTCTAGTATGTCCTAAATAAATATTTGAATCTTTGTTTGACCATATATTATAATTGTCAGGCCCTCTATGCTTCAAGGCTTGAGTCATTTTAT
>CACJWQ010000025.1 GCA_902597015.1 uncultured Alphaproteobacteria bacterium | reverse complement strand
TCAGTAATAATTACAAATAAAGACAAAAATATTTTCGAACAATATCATGGCCATACACATTTAAAAAAAATGACATCTTTTAATGAAAATTCAATAGTAAGAATAGCATCAATGACGAAACCAATTACCTCATTATGTATTTTTCAACTAATAGAAAAAAACTTAATAAGTTTAGAAACCAACCTTGAGGATATAGATAGACGGTTCGCTGATGTAAAAATTATTGAAATTGTTGATAACAATGTTCAGTATATAAAACCTAAATCAAAAATTAAAATTAAGCATTTATTAACTCATACTTCTGGATATGGTTATCAATTTCTTAATTCTGAAATTAAATATTTAGTTGATAATCAATTATTACAAGATTTAAAAGATGATGGAGGTGATTTTCTTGATGCTCCTATTTTATTTGAGCCAGGTACAAGATGGAATTATGGAATTGGCATTGATCTACTTGGACATGTAATTGAAAAATTATCTAATCAAAAATTAAATGATTATATGAAAGAAAATTTATTTGATAAAATTGGAATGAAAAATACTACTTTTCATTTGGAAGAAAATAAATTTGAAAATTTGGCTTATGTTTATGATTATATAGATAATAAATTAATAATTAATAAAGATATTACTTTCTATCAAGAGGAAAAAATTAATAGATTATTTCATGCTGGAGGGGGTGGTTTGTTTTCTAATGCACAAGATTATGCAAAATTTATGCGTATATTTTTGAGTGAAAAAAATGACATATTATCTAAAGAGTCTATCAATATGATGAAAACTAATCAAATAGGAGATCTTGAAGTAAAAAGGATGCCTTCGGTTGATCAAGAATTTTCAGCTTCCTTAGATTACGATGATAACATTGAAAAAAAATTTGGATATGGTTTTATGATAAATAATAATAAAACACTTGAAGGGAGACCAATAGGGAGTATTTTCTGGACAGGTATCTTTAATAGTTTTTTTTGGATTGATTTTGAAAACCAAATAGGATGCGCAATATTTATGCAAATGTTGCCGTATATGAATGAAGTATCTTTGAGAGCCTATAATGAAATTGAAAAAAGTATTTATGAAAATATTTAATATTAGATATCTAACATTTATCATTAATCATTTCATTTTTTCTCATTGGCATCGAATCTATAAGATCTAACAAACCTAAATATATTTTATCATCTTCCGTATAATCTTTTATATTACCATCATAACCAATTAGCCAGATACCATATTTATCTTTAATGAAATCAGGTGTTGTGTACTGTTTGTTTTTAAAATTTTCAAAAAAAATTATTTCCAAATTTCTATCAACAATCTGACATGTATTATCGGAAATAAACTTTGTAGTTTGAATAAATACTAGATCATCTTCATTTTGATAAGATATAACGAGCAATCTTTTTTTCCAATTGAGTTCTGATATTTGCTTAGCCATTATTTCAAAATTTATAAATAAAACTAATATTATAAATATATATTTCATCAAGAGTGGTGCTGATACCGAGAATCGAACTTGGATCTGACCGTTACCAACGGCCTGTAATAACCATTATACTATATCAGCACTTATGTAATATTAGCATAAGCAAAATATTTACTCAAATCATTCATAATTGACGTGATTAGCCTTTAACGCTTCCTGCAGTTAAGCCTCCTACCAAATATCTTTCAAAAATAAAAAATAATAATAGTACAGGCACAGTTATCATCACAGACCCAGCCATTAAATATTGTCTTGGCACTTCTTGATCATCAAGTTGAGTATAAAGACCTCTTGGTATAGTAAAATATTCTTGATTATCTAAAAACATAAAAGCAAATAAGAATTCATTCCAAGCAATCATAAATACGTACAATGAAACAGATAAAATAGCTGGCACACTTAAAGGTAATGTGATTCTTAAGATGACCCCAATACGAGAACATCCATCAATTAGAGCAGACTCTTCTAGTTCATATGGGATACCTTTGAAATATCCTTGCAACATGTAAAGTGCAACAGGAATAGTTGTTGCCGGATAGACAATCATTAGACTAAACAAGCTATTTCTAAAACCAAGCTGACTGAATATAACATAAAGTGGAATTACAAGTACTATAGCTGGAACCATATATATTACTAAAATAGATGATGATATTTTTGATCTTCCTGCAAATCTTAAGCGTGCAACTGCATATGCACCTGGAATAGAAAAAAACAAACTGACGAAAACAGTTACAAATGAGACAATTGTGCTGTTTATAGCAAAATTTAAAAAGTTGTATTGAGTAATAACCGCAATATAGCTCGAAAAAAAATCTGATATTGAATAAAAAAATGGAATACTTAAATCAGTTGGGTTTTGTAACAAAACCATTTGGCTTTTTAAACTTGATATAAACATTAAATAAAAAGGAAAAATAATTATAAAAGAAAAAAATATTAAACTATTTGTTTTTAGAAATTTTAAAAAAGAAACTTCAAATAAAAAATTACTAAAATTTTTAGCTGTAAAATATTTTTGTAACATTAGATTAAAAGCAATAAACACTGATATAATAATTAATAATTGATAGGCATTAATTTCTTTATTAATTAGAAAAAAATACGATAAAGCTAAAGATATTACAAAAATAAAAATGTTAGAGACTCGATTGGTAATTATAATTCGTATTGCAAAAAAACAAATTGCGTAGAGGAAAGAATATAGAAAAATATTTTTGTAAATAAATATATTTTTTGAGAGAAAAATTGATATTGAAACAAAATCTCCAATTACAGCTAATAAAAATAGCGTAATTATTGAATATAAATAAATGAAAAAAAACTGATAAATATTATTTGTCATTCTTCTATATCCTTAGGTGCTATTTTTTGATGAATGAAAACAAAAATTGCTAGAAGAATAAATATAAGTACAGCTACTGAAGATGCAGTGCCCATATTTGAAAGTGCAAAAGCTTCATCGTAAACCTGAACTGTTAATGTTCTAGTTCCAGCATTACCCCCCGTTAATAAAAATATATCCTCAAACTTATTAAAGTTCCAAATGAAACGTAAAATGAAAAGCAGGGAAATAACCCCAAGTAATTGTGGTAATGTAATGTAAAAAAACTGTTGTATTCTTGTTGCTCCATCTATGTCTGATGCCTCGTAAAGATCTTTTGGAATAGCTTGCAATCTTGCTAGTATAAATAAAAAAGCTAATGGAAAATATCTCCAGCTCTCAAAAAGAATAACTATAAATAGAGTAAATGGAAAATCAAACCCAAGAAAATTAACTTTTTTTAGTCCTAAGAAAAAAATTGGTTCACTTATAAATTCGTTGTTTAATAAATAATTATTAAGAAAACCCTTAAAAGGATCTAAAATATAAACCCAGGTAAATGCTACTGCTATTACAGGAGAAACAAAAGGAAATAAAAATAAACCTCTAAAAAAACCTTTTCCTAAAAAATTTTTTTCAAGTAATAAAGCAGCACTAATACCTAATAATAATGCTCCGATAGTAGCAAAAAAAGAATATAAAAAAGTTACCTTTATATTTTCTATTGTTTCATTTTTTTGTAATATTTTTTGAAAATTTTTAAGAGAAAATTTTAAGTTTGTTAAAATATTATCTGCATCAGCAACACCCCTTGGTTTGCTTTCTTTTGGGTTGAAATTATCTATTTCAAAATTATCATTAGCTTTAAATTTAAAAATTATTTTTTCATTATATTTTGGTTTCCATTCTTCAAAATAACAACTCAATAAATTGTTATTTACTGAACATCCTTCAGCAATTTCTACTGGTGAAATAAATTCTGAAATTTTATCAGTAATTTCTATATTAAATATTGATTTTTTTTGTGAACTATTTTTGAATCTATATTCAATTAAAACATCATCTCCAGCCTTTATATCCTTAGTCTTAAGTTTTTCTTTTATGATAGGCTGTGGTGCTCTCAAGTCACCAAGTTTAACTTCTTTAAAACTTAACCAAAAATTTCCAAAAATAGGAAATAAAATAATTAAAAAAACGATACTAATTGTAGGAATTAGCATTGTGTATGCTAATTTTGCTTCTTTATTTAAGTTTAACATTAATGAAAAGGCGACAATATATGTCGCCTTTAATACGATAAAAAAAAATTTTAGTCTATATCGCTAATTTGGCTATTGATAGCAGCTACTGCATCACTAGCAGATTTGTTGCCATCTATAACTTCTCTAACCTCACGATTTATAATTTGACTATTAATTACTTTTGAAGCTGCAGATAGCTGGCCTTCTTTGACACCCCATCTTTCAGCAACATCCAGTCCTGCAACAATGTCATTAATGACTGATGCATCATATAAATCTTTAAGTGGTGCTTTTCTATCTACACCTACAGGTAAGCTACTCCAAGCTTGTACAAATTTATCCGAGTCTGAAGCATCTCCTCTACGAACAGGAAATTTACCTTCAGGAGCGATACTTAAAGTTTGAACATAACCATCGCCAACAGCATATTTAATCCATTCCTGTGCAACTTCAGTGTTAGCAGAATCTGTAATAATCATAAATCTAACATCTGCCCATGCAGCACCGCTTGGGTTACTTGGACCGGCAAAGTTAGTAATGAAACCAGTTTTACTCGCTAATTCTGGTGATGTTGGATCATCATTTATTGTTGGAGGCGCTGAGTCTCTAAGACCAGCTAATTCATCCATAATAAAAGGTGACCAAATAATCATAGCTGCTTTACCAGCAAAATATAATTCACGAGATTGTTGCCAGAATAAATCACCTGGAGGACTTGCTTTTGCTAACTCTTCATAAAAATCAATTGCTTCAACACAAGCACTACCCATTTCAGCAATTCCAGCAGAATCAACAGGTGAACATCCATTTGCTAAAAGTACGTGTTCTAATACCTGACTCATAAAGTTTTCATCAGTTTTTGTTGCTGCCACAAATCCATACATATTTGGAGGATTGTGTAGTGCATCAATTGCTTTTAGAATGTTATCAAAAGTATTTGGTGCAGCTAAACCTTTTTCTTCAAAAAGATCTTTTCTGTAGACTACCATTTGAGTCCAACCATCAACTGGCACACCAGCAAATTTACTATCGTAACTTGCCATGCCTAAGGCTTTTTCACCAAAAGTAGAAGCACCTAACATATTAACTACTTCGTTTGTAGCATCTACATCAATTATGCCTTCTTCAGCCCAAGGTAAAATATACTGTAAAGTAGTATAGATTACATCCGGCAAATCATCTGCAGCAAAACCAGCAACAGCTCTTTTACCCATCTCACTTTCTGAAATTGGTATAACAGTAACATTATGGCCAGACGCCTTATTAAAGTCCACTGCCATTTGAACTTGCTTCATCATTCTTGCTGGCTGTTCTTCTGTAGTCCAATACTTGATAGTGTCAGCGTTTAACGAAAATGATAAAAACAAGAAGCTAATAAAAATTGATATAATTTTCATTTTTACCCCCATATTTAAAAATAATATTGCATTAGTATGACATAAATGTTTCTAAAAATTATTATTAAATATTAATAACTTATGGGTTTTACATGCCTATTTTTTAGGAAAATTTTAAAACTATCATAATTTATAACAAAAATTAATTGATTCTATTTTTAATATTATCCACAGCAATCAATTTATAAAAATTCATTTAATTTATTTAAAAAAAGCGGACGTAAACGTCCGCATCGTTATTTATGAAATGGTCTCTAAAAGTTTTAATTAAAATCTAAAACAATTAATCCCAATTAGTTTCTATAACTCTAACTAAGTTAAAGCTTTTCCAAGTTACATCATCAGTAAAATCTGTATGATCCGCCCAAACATTTTCAGAATTAAGTTTATCCTGAGCTTTTCCATAATCTGTCATGCTTTGGAAACGTGACGCAAAAGAATAGTATCCACTATCATGGCCATTGTATCTTCCAACACTGCAACCATTAGCTCCAGCATCCATCCATAACTTAAAAAATATCTCTGATTTTTTCATTATCATATCAATATTTTTGTGATGAAATGTCCAAGCTGCAAAACAATTCTTTACCCCAGGGTCCGGTTCCATTTTATGCATCATTGGTTCGGCAAAATTCATTTTTTCCCATGAGGTTATCTCAAAATAAGGATTCATTTCGTTGTTAAAGTTTTCATCTTGACTTATTTTGTCATCAATTAATCCAAACTGTTCATAGTTTTCATAACCAATCATTGTACTAAATGTTCCTGTATCTGTCCCATGACTTGAGACTAATGCTGATCCAATTGCTCCATGGTTGCTAAAATGTTTTTCAATTATTTTGTAGCCATCAATTGCTTTTTGCAGATTACCAGCTAACTTGTAAGTCCATTGTCCAATTACCATTTTATATCCTTTAAATGTTTATTTGTCTCTTAAGCATTCTTAGATTATAATTTTTAATAATTTTTATTTTTGAATGATAATCTTTTATTTCATTCCAATAATTACTATTTTCCATTGTTTTATCAAAGTGCTTACCAAGTTGAGTCATGGAATCAAATCTTGCTGCAAATACGTACTGGTTTGGTCTTGGATAATCAGCTCCTGATGTAGACATTATATTTAAGCCAGTGCATCCATTACTGTTATAATGTTTCCAATCAATTTCAAAACTATCAATAACTGCTTGTTGATCATCACATTCAAAAAGCCAAATAGACCAAACTGATAACTTATCATTTGGACCATCAATATTTCCAACAATTTTTCTCATGTACATAGTTTCAATAAGTTGAGTATTTGATCCTAAATTAGGTTCAATTAATTGATCCCATTTTCCATTTGAATTATTCCATGCATCATCCATTAATCCATAAGATTCATAATTTTTAAAATTTACACTTATTGCAAACGATCCGTTATCAGCACCAGTTAAAACACCTAGTGTTGTAAATTCAGCACCATTTTCTTTGTGCATACCAGAAACTTTATCAAAAATATCTAGGGCGTTTGTATGATTAGTTCTAATTTTCCATTGAAGTAACATAATTTCCTCCTTTCATACTTCTTATAAATTTTATTCTAAAAATATTACAAAATAATTAAAATGTTAAAATTTAACTGTTTGTGAATTACTAGATTAGTGTTTAAAATGAATATTAATTGTAAAAATGATTTCTAAATATGTCATCAAAAATTAAGAAATTTACACTAGGTTATTGGAGTACAAAAGGCTTAGGGTCTGCCTCCAGGCAAATGATTATTTATGCTGGAATACCGTTGGTTGCTAAAATTTATAAAGTACTACCCAAAGAAGAAAATGGTGAAATAATTTATGAGGGTAGTTCTTGGCATGATAATGATAAAATAAATCTAAAAAATAAAAATAGTTTAATCAATTTACCTTACTTGCAATTTATAAAAGATAATAAAGAATTTGTTATTTCACATTCTAATACATGTCTTACCTTTTTAGGAAAAGAATTAGGAATGTTTGGAGAAAATATGCACGAAGAATTAGAATGTGAACAGCTACTTCAAGAAAGTGTAGATTTGCGAAATATTGTAACAAAGTTTGCTTATACTCATTTTCAATCAGAAGAAGACGAATTGCAAGCCGCAAAAGAAGTTTTTACTTCTGCATTTGAAAATTCTAACTCAGGAAAATTACAAAAATTTGAACATTGGTTAAATGCAAAAGATGATAATCTTGTAAAAACATTTCTTGTAGGCAACAATATTTCTGCTCCAGATTTTAATCTGTTCGACACATTAGATTTATATAAAAAATTTTTATTTCATTATAATTTTGTCAAAGATGCAAAAGATGAAAATATTTTTGAATTAGCAGGATTTCCACTCTTATCTGACTTCTTTAATAATTTTATAAAACTTCCTAAATTGCAAAAATATATAAATTCTGAATTATATAAATTACCTTTTACCAATAAAGGAGCTATGTTTGGGTCAGGCAAGAATGGTATTACCTGGGATCCAGCAATTGATACTGATACAACACCTGAAGAAATAATTATCGAATAAAAAAAAATAGTTTAAAAGGATACTTTATGAAAGAAATAAATTTTTGGTTTTCTATTGGCAGTACATATACTTATTTAACAGTTAATAGATTGCATGATGTAGCAAAAAAAGAAAATATTAAATTCAATTGGCACCCTTTCAGTGTTCGAAAAATTATGATGGATATGGATAATATTCCATTCACTCCACCAGCTAAAAAGATAAAATCAGATTACATGTGGAGAGATATAGAAAGAAGAGCAAAATTTTACGGTTTTGAAGCTAAGGTTCCTGCTCCTTATCCTTTAAAAGAATTTGATTTAGCAAATCAAATTGCAATTCTTGGAATGAATGAGGGTTGGGGTGTTGACTACGTTTATAAAACATATCAAAGATGGTTTCAGCAAGGCAAAGAACCAGCTACTCAGCCAAATTTAAATGAAATT
>CACJWQ010000024.1 GCA_902597015.1 uncultured Alphaproteobacteria bacterium | reverse complement strand
AAACTTCCATAAATACACGTTTTGCCTTCATTTGATGTTATTGCAAAAATATCAGCATTTTTAATATCCTTAATCTTAATTGAATTATTTTGCTCAATATGTTTTAAAGCTTTAAGTCTGTCTCTTAAAGATGCCGCTAATTCAAAATTATTTTTTTTTGAAGCCTTATACATTTGATCTGTAAAATTTTTTTGTATTTTTTGAGAATTACCACTACTTAGAAAATCATCTGCTGCCTCTATTAATTTAGAGTAGGCTTCTTTTGTTATTTTGCCTCCACAAGGACCAGAACATCTTTTAAGATAATAATTGAAGCATAATTTATTTCCTGCGTTTACCTCTTTATCTGTACATGACCTTAAAAGAAATATTCGTTGTATTGTATTAATAGTTCTATTCACTGCATCTGGACTTGCAAATGGTCCATAATATCTTCCTCTTTTCTTTTGTGGACCACGATGTTTTTCAATTCTTGGAAAATCATGCTCTGATGAAATAAAAATATAAGGGAATGACTTATCATCTCTTAACAGCACATTAAATCGAGGTTTATGTTTTTTAATTAAATTACATTCAAGTATGATTGCTTCTAACTCTGTATTTGTTACAAAGAAGTTCATAGATTTAGTTAGACTAACCATTCTTTGAATTCTTCTAGTTAGGTTATTTAAAGATAGATAATTCTTTACTCTATTGGATAATATTTTTGCTTTTCCAATATATAAAATATTACCTTTGTCATCTTGCATTTGATATACACCAGGTTGATTTGGCAAAGTTTTAGATGTAGCCTTAATAATCTCTTGTCCAAGAAGCGTCATTTTATCAATCGTAAATAATTATTTTTTCATTAAATATGAATTTTATAAAATTAATAAATAACTAACAAGATTATTGTAGTTCATTTAATAATTAATTTAATGTAGGTAATAATAATATATTAAGGATTCTATTATGGCAAAAATGACAACAGAAGAAGCTTTTGTAAAAGTTTTACAAAAACACGGTATTCAACACGCTTTTGGAATAATTGGTTCGGCATTTATGCCAATATCAGATCTATTTCCTAAAGCTGGAATAACATTTTGGGATGTTGCTCATGAGTCAAACGGCGGAATTATGGCAGATGGCTATACAAGATCAACTGGCAAAATCGCAATGTGTATTGCGCAAAATGGACCTGGTATAACTGGCTTGGTTACGCCTATAAAAACTGCATTTTGGAATCATACTCCAATGCTTTTAGTTACTCCTCAAGCAGCTAACAAAACTATTGGTCAAGGAGGTTTCCAAGAAGTCGAGCAAATGAACTTATTTAAAGATATGGTGTGCTATCAAGAAGAAGTAAGAGATCCCTCCAGAGTTGCAGAAGTTTTAAATAGAGTAATTTCAAAAGCTATTAAAGGATCCGCTCCTGCTCAATTAAATATACCAAGAGATTTTTGGACTCAAGTTGTTGATATTGATCTGCCACCTATAATTAAATTTGAAAGACCTGCTGGTGGAACAGAAGCAATTAAAGAAGCTGCTGATCTTTTATCTAATGCAAAATTCCCAGTCATTTTATCTGGTGCTGGAGTGATATTAGCTGATGCTATTGATGATTGCAAAAAACTTGCTGAAAAATTAAGTGCTCCTGTTGCTTGCGGATACCAACACAATGATAGTTTTCCTGGCAAACATCCCCTTGCAGTTGGTCCTTTAGGATACAATGGATCTAAAGCAGCAATGGAAATAATATCTAAGGCAGATGTAGTTTTAGCACTGGGTACTAGATTAAACCCCTTCTCAACTTTACCAGGTTATGGAATAGATTATTGGCCAAAAAATGCGGATGTCATTCAAGTTGATATCAATTCTGATCGAATTGGTTTAACAAAAAAAATAAGTGTTGGTATTTGTGGAGATGCAAAACTAGTTGCAGAACAAATTTTAGAAAACCTTTCAATAAATGCGGGTGATCACAATAGAAAAGAACGAGAGGATTTAATTCATAAGACTAAGTCAGCTTGGCTTCAAACATTAACTGGTCTTGATCATGAAGAAGATGATCCTGGCACATCTTGGAATAAAGATTCACGAGATAGAGAACCAGAAAAAATGTCACCAAGAATGGCATGGCGAGCTATTCAAGCAGGTCTTCCTGAAGATGCAATTATATCAAGTGATATAGGAAATAATTGTGCAATAGGTAATGCATATCCAACATTTGAGAATGGTAGAAAGTATTTGGCACCTGGTTTATTTGGGCCATGTGGGTATGGTTTTCCATCTGTAATTGGAGCAAAGATAGGTTGTCCTAATACACCAGTTGTTGGCTTTGCAGGAGATGGTGCATTTGGAATTAGTATGAGTGAAATGACTTCTTGTAATAGAGAAGGTTGGCCAAATATCACAATGATAATTTTTAGAAATTATCAATGGGGAGCGGAGAAAAGAAATACTACACTTTGGTATAATAATAATTTTGTTGGAACAGAACTTGATCCTAAATTAAGCTATGCAAAGATTGCAGAGGCATGTGGATTTAAAGGTGTTAAAGTTTACACTCAAGAGGAACTAACAGAAGCTTTACAACAATCTTGCAAAGATCAAATGGAGGGCGTAACTACTTTTATAGAAGTTATGTTAAATCAAGAACTAGGAGAACCTTTTAGAAGAGATGCTATGAAAGCACCAGTTGAAGTTGCTGGAATTGATCCTAAAGATACAGTAGTTCAATAATTATTTTTGATCGTTAATAATTAAGTCTGATGCTTTTTCAGCAATCATCATAGTAGGAGCATTCGTATTACCTGATGTTATAGTTGGCATCACAGATGCATCAACAACTCTTAAGTTATTTATTCCTTTTACTTTAAGATTATCACTTACAACTGAGTTTTCATCATTACCCATTTTACATGTACTTACTGGATGAAAAATAGTGTTTGCAAATTTACCAGCTTCTTTTGCTAGAGATTGATTATCTTTAAATTGTATTCCCGGTCTATATTCTTCTGGTTCATAATTTTTATATGCTTTTGATTCTAAAACTATTTTTCTTACAATTTTAATTGATTTTCCTGCAATTTCCCTATCTTCATCAGTAGATAAGTAGTTCATTTTAATTTGAGGGTAAATTCTTGTATCTGAAGATTTAATTTCTATTGAACCTCTACTTGTTGGACGAATATTTGTTATTGTAGGAGTGAATGCTGGAAATTTATGCAGTCCTGATTTTCCTAATAAATCAGTACTAGCTGGCGAGACATGAAACTGTAGATTAGGATTTTCTAAATACGAATCACTTTTAATAAAACCACACAAGTAACTTGCCCCAACTGTTAAGGGTCCTTTTTTATAAATTAAATAATCTAAACCTGTTAAAAATTTTTTTGTAAAACTATGATATATGTCATTTAATGTTTCTAAGTTTTTAATTTTGTAAACTGGTCTTAACATCAAATGATCGGTTAAATTTCTTCCAACACCATTAATTTCTTTTACAATACTAACATTATTTTCATTTAACAGTTTACCTGGACCAATACCCGAAGCTTGTAATATGTGAGGAGATCCAATTGTTCCTGCTGACAATAAAACTTCTTTATTTACAGAATATGAAAATTCTTCATTATTTTTCCATAAATTTACATTTTTTACTTTTAAATTTTCAAAGGTTAAATTTTTAACATGTGCCTTAGTTATTATTTTTAAATTTTTCCTGTTTTTGATAGGATTTAAGAAAGCAACTGCAGCACTACATCTATATCCTTTGTCAATTGTCATAGGGAAATAACCCATTCCCTCGTTATCACCATCATTGAAGTCATTATTTTTTTTATAGCCAAACTCTTGAGACGCTTCCAAAAATAAATCTAATAATTTAAATTTTGATCTAATTTTTTCAACTTTTATTGGCCCACCACTTCCATGAAAGTTACTTTTGGAGATTCTATAATCTTCTGATTTTTTAAAATACGGTAAAACATCTTCCCAAGACCATCCAACATTACCTAATTGTCTCCAATAATTATAATCATTCGCATGACCTCTTATATAAAGCATGCCATTAATTGATGAACTACCACCTAAAGTTTTTCCTCTAGGAATAAGCATTTTTCTGTTATTGCAAAATTCCTCTTCTTCGGTTGTAAAACACCAATCAGTTTTAGAATTATGCATAGTTTTAAAATAACCCCCAGGAATATGTATCCAAGGATTAGTATCCTTGCCCCCAGCTTCAATCAAAAGTACTTTGATATTTTCATTTTCTGAAAGTCTATTTGCTAATATACAACCTGCTGTACCTGCGCCAATGATAATATAGTCAAAACTTTCGTTCATAATTTAGAAAAATTTATTTATTATATACTATTTAATTTAAACATATAACTAACTTAAATAATTAAAATTTTTCAATGGATATTTTATTTTCTATTATTGGATTAGGACTTTTAGTTTTAGGTGCTGAAATAATTATAAGAGGTTCAGTTAGTTTTGGAAGAAAAATTAATATCTCAATGTTTGCAATTGGTGTTGTAATTGTAGCCGGGGGAACATCATTACCTGAATTGGCAAGCAGCATTAATGCAGTTCTTAATGATTTTTCGGATCTTGCTTTAGGCGCTGTAGTTGGAAGTAATATTGCAAACTTGATACTTGTAATGGCCACTACAACATTAATTTTTCCAATTGTAAATATAAATAAAAATCAAATTAGCCAAGCTTGGATAAATATTATTTTAGGAATTGTATTAATTATTATGACTTATTTTTATTTTAATTTTATTTTTGGATTAGTTGCAACTACATCATTGATTTATCTAATGTATGTTCAAATAAAAAAAGGAGAAATTGATAATTTAGAAATTGATAAAAACGATTATTCAATAACAATCTCATTAATATTAATTATAATAGGTATAGCATGTTTAGTATTTGGTGCAGATTTACTTGTTGATTCAGCAATTAAAATTGCAAGAACTTATAATGTTCCAGCTTCAGTAATTGGATTATCATTAGTAGCTTTTGGAACTTCCCTTCCAGAACTTGCAGTTGGTATTGTTTCTGCCTTTAGAAAAAAGATTGATTTCGCTTTAGGAAATATTCTGGGATCTAATATTTATAATGTATTAGGTGTTCTAGGTATTAGTTCATTTTTTGGTAATTTTAAAATTCCTGTAGTTTTAGCAAATCAAGACTTATACTTCATGTTATCAATTACAGCATTAATTTTAATGTTTATGATTTTTGCAAAAAAAATTGGACGTATTTATGGAATTATTGGATTAACTTTGTATTTTGGATATATGTATTTCATTTACATATAATTTTAATTAATAAAAAAATTCTGTTAAAAGAATCATGAACTTAGAATTACATAAATCAAAAAATTTATTAAAAATATTAAATACTGCTATAGATGCAGGTAAGGAAATTCAAAAAGTATATAAAAAATCTTTTAATGTAGAAATAAAAGATGATAATTCACCTATTACCGAAGCTGATATAAAATCAAATAATTTAATTTTAAATAGATTAAAATCTTTTAGCCCGAATGTTCCTATATTAAGCGAAGAAAGTCTAATAGAATGGAAAGAAAGAAAAACTTGGAATTCATATTGGTTAATAGATCCATTAGATGGAACTAAAGAATTTATAAAAAAAAATGGAGAATTTACAGTTAACATTGCATTAATAAAAAATAATTCACCAATATTTGGTATTATATATGCGCCTGCTAAGTCTTTGCTTTATTATGCTTTAAAAAACAATGGCACATATAAATTAATTACAGACTCAAAAATTGAAACAATTAAAGATTTTATAAAAATAAATTCAGTAAAAGACAAAAGTAATTTAACAAAGGTTATTGGTAGTCGATCACATTCTAATAAAGATTTTGATAATTGGATAAATGATAATTGTAATAATTTTGAGTTGATCCAAATTGGTAGTTCTCTTAAATTTTGTTACTTAGCTGAAAGTAAGGCAAATATCTATCCAAGACTAGGTCCAACTTCAGAATGGGATATTGCTGCGGGACATATTATTCTTGAAGAGGCAGGAGGTTCAATTAAAGATTTTAATAAAAATATATTACTATACAACACGAAAGAAAGTGTTATTAACCCTAATTTTATCGCTAAAATATAAATTATAATCATATGAAAATACTTATTTGTGGTCTTCCTGGTGCTGGCAAAACTTGGTTAGCTGAAAGGCTTATTAAAGCAATTGATAATTGTGCATGGTATAACGCAGATGTAGTCAGGAAGTCAGCAAACGATTGGGATTTTACGATGGAAGGTAGAATACGACAAGCCAATAGAATGAAAACATTTGCCGATTTCGAAAAACAAAATGAAAGATGGGTAATTTGTGACTTCGTAGCACCAACTGAAAAAGCAAGAGAAGCTTTTGAGCCTGATTTTGTTATCTGGCTGGATACTATTAAAGAAGGTAGGTTTGAAGATACAAATAAAATGTTTGAGCAACCAAATAAAACTGACATTAAAATCACTAAATTTTTATCAGATGATGAAATTGAAAATCTAGCAAAGGAGATTAAAAATGTTTGATTGGAAAAAACCAACAGTACAAATGTTAGGTAGATGGCAACCATGGCATGACGGACATACAGAATTATTTAAAAGAGCACTTCAGAAAACAGGTCAGGTATGTATTATGTATCGTGACGTGGGAGGTGTAGATGCAGGTGTAGAAGGTCAAGCTGACAATCCATTTCAATTTGAAGAAGTAAAAGCAAAAATTAATGAAGGTTTAGCTCAACATGGTTTTACTGATGGAAAAGAATATGTAGTTGTTAAGGTTCCAAACATTATTGATATTTCTTATGGAAGAGGAGTTGGTTATTCATTTACAGAACATGATTTAGGAAAAGAAATACATGATATCTCGGCAACAAAAATTAGAAATGAAATGAGAGTTAAAGGGGAATTAAAATAAGCTAAATTTTTTCTCCTGCTGGTTTTCCATATCCAACATTTTTTTTCCCATATCGTCTAACTCTCACATTACATTGTTCTGCATGACCTATAAAACCTTCTAAATGCGAAAGTCTAGATCCATATTCTCCGATGAGAGTTGCAGCTTCATCTGTCATAATCTTTTGATAAGTATGGGTTTTAATGAACTTACCAACCCACAAACCACCAGTATATCTTCCAGCTTTTTTAGTAGGAAGAGTATGGTTAGTGCCTATGACTTTATCACCATTAGCAACATTAGTTCTAGCGCCTAAAAATAGAGCTCCATAAGATGTCATATTTTCTAAAAACCAATCATCTTTTTTTGTCATAACTTGAACGTGCTCTGAAGCTATTTCATTTGCTTTAGATAACATCTCCTCATAAGTATCACATAAAATTATTTCTCCATAATCTCTCCAGCTTGTACTTGCTGTTTCTTTGGTAGGTAAAATTTCTAAAATTCTATCAATTTCTTTAAATGTTTCTTCTGCAAGTTTTCTTGAGTTTGTTATCATAACAGCAGGAGAATTATATCCATGTTCAGCTTGTCCTAATAAGTCTGTTGCACATATTTCACCATCAACAGTTTCATCTGCAATTACCATTGTTTCAGTTGGACCAGCAAATAAATCGATACCAACTTTGCCATACAATTGTCTTTTCGCTTCAGCAACAAATGCATTGCCAGGTCCAACAAGCATATCTACAGGTGTAATAGTTTCTGTACCAATAGCCATAGCACCAACTCCTTGCATTCCTCCCAAAACATAAATTTCGTGAGCACCACCCATTTTCATTGCTGTAACGACAGCTGGATTTGGCTTACCATTAAAAGGTGGAGTAGTAGCAACAATTCTAGGAACCCCAGCAACAGAGGCAGTAACAACTGACATATGAGCAGAAGCTACCATTGGGAATTTTCCGGCAGGTACATAACATCCTACTGCTTGTACTGGTATATTTTTATGACCAAGAATCACACCTGGATGCGTTTCTACTTCTAATTCACTTAAAGTTTTAAGTTGTGCTTCCGCAAATGATCGCACTTGTTTTTGAGCAAATTTAATATCTTCTTTGTCATCATCAGAGACTTCACTCATTAATTGATTAATTTGATCTTCACTTAATCTAAAACTATCTGGAGAATAGTTATCAAATTTTTGAGATAACTCTCTAATATGTTTATCGCCTTCTGATTCAATTTTACTTAACGTTTCCTCAACAATTTTTTTTACTTTATCATTATCTTCAATTCTTTGTTTTTCGTCTAAACCTTTTTTTAAATATTCTATTGCCATAATTATTTTTTATGAATTAATTTAAAGATATCAATGCCTATTTGATCTAATATGTGTGCTATATCGATTGGTACCCAATTTTCTCTAATTAACCCTTCATGATGTAAATAAAAATCCATGACTCTCATTGTTATTTTTTTTTGAGTAGGTTCGTATCCTAGCCAATCACTTGATCCATGAACACACTGAATACTATGCCAACCACCAGTCATAGAATAATTTCCATCTCCAATTTCAATATAATGTCCGATTTTCCAATAATCTCTGTCCTTGAATGTAAGTCTAAATGGGAGCTGATGATGATCAACAAAACCATCTAAACCTCTAGCTGTACCTATACCACTTGGCCCATACCACATCATTTTTGGGTGCCAATAATCTTGCTGAGGATGATTAATTAATTTCTCCCTTATTTGATCTTTTGATAGACCTGGCTCAGTCTCAGGTTTAATATTTAAACTTCTTTGCATGGTTAAATCTTGATTCAAAGATTGAAGAGACAGTTCCTTATCTAAATTTTGATTATTTTCTCCATCACCTGTGATTGGACTAGGCCACATCCCTTCTACCCCAAGAGATTTATTTATAGGCCAATACCCAGCCTGACGGATAAAATCTACAGTATCAATTAATGTATAGGATTTTATTATTTTATTATTTGTAATCTGATGTGCTTCACATGTTCTAAGATAAATTGTTTTGTTAGTCGGCTTTACGCCCAACCACTCATTTTTAAAAGTTCCAGTTAAATGACTAATAAATGAAACAAAAACTTTATCTCTAAATGCTCCTCCAATAACTAGATTATTTCTTCTTTCGAGATCGGGAAATGCCTTCTTTAGAGGTATTAAATATTTATTTTTTATT
>CACJWQ010000023.1 GCA_902597015.1 uncultured Alphaproteobacteria bacterium | reverse complement strand
GGTGCACTTTATGTGCAATTTTGTAAAGTGGTGCCCAGTGCAATAGTCTATGAGTTAAGTAAAAATGTGCGTCTCTTATAAATGGAACAAGAAAGAACATAAAACAACAATATATTGGATACACCTCCCAGCTTACATATGGGATTATTTGATTTGCAAATGCCCAAAATGTAATTACTTCATAAGCTGTCCATAATGGGATAGCACTACAAAAAGTATAGAATAGGTTATCTTTAGTCTGATCATTAAATAAAAAAGTTGAGTTGTTTTTTTCAAGAGGTCGTGGGTTATATTTAAATGAAGTTCCTTGAGTCTTCAGTCTTAAATGAAAGAAGCCGGTCCAAAGCAAAATAATAACTGCGTTTCTGAAAAATATATAGGATATCCATCCTATTTCAAAAGTCTTCATTGTCTCTAAGGAAGGAGTTAAAAAAAGATAAGTAGCAACTGTTATTGCTGCAAAGACAAAGGTCCATGGAAAAAAAATTCCCGGAAATTTAAAAAAATACTTTAAAAATTTTATTGGGTTAAAAAATATATCTTTAGGTGGGTTAATACTTATTGTGCCAAATGGTTTCCAATGACCCCTTTTATCTCTTGTACCAAAATCACTATCATTTAGTTGATTTCCCATGTTGTATTTATAGTATATTTTGAATAAAAAAAAAGAGACTAAATTGTCGTATCTGGAACCTTCACATCAATAAAATAATTTTTATCTTTAGATTGCTTAAATATTGCTGGGATTATTGATCTATAAGCAGAAATTATGCCGTTATGAGGTTCTGGCATTTGATTTTTAACTATTTTGTGAAATTTTTTTAAATTATGGCATGGGATTTTTGGGAAAATGTGGTGCTCGATATGATATTCCATGTTTGAATACAAAAAACTAAAAAAGGGATTCATAATAACGGTTCTTGTACTTTTTCTATGATCTTTAATATTATCAGCTAGTCCAGCATGCTGAGTCATGCCGCAAATCATCAATATAGTATTCCCATAAAATGGAGGTAAAATTATCATTATGATTGGTAGCCATGATTGTAACAAAACTGAACATAAAATTATAAGCAACCAAAAACCTACATATAATCTTGAACTATTAATAATTTTTTTTATCTCCTTTTCAGGTACTGTAACTTTTACAACAGGAGTAATTATCCCAAATGAATGTTTAATAATTTCAAAATGTGTAAAATGTCTAATTTTTTGAATATTAATTATTGGACCAAGAGGTAAAAAATTTAAAAGAAATCTTACAGGTTCTGTTGGTTTTGGACTATTATTTTCATAATCGTACACCTCTTCATGTGTAAATATAGTGTAAGTATGGTGATGAAAATGACTCCACTTCCATCTAACTGCTTCAAAACCACCGAGTAAAGAAGTTATATGATAAAAAAATTTATTTAACACTCTTGTTTTAAAATATGTTTCGTGATTTGTTTCATGTTGAATGCTTATGATCTTACAATAGAAAATATTTCCATAAAGCAAAAGAGCAGGTATTGACCATAAAGTACCCCAACTTAGAATACATAGATATCCACTTAATATTAGAGCAACAATAAATATAGATATATCTAATAAACCTTTTATATCCGATCTCTTAGAAAGTTTCTTTAAAGTTTTCTTATCTATTTTTGGTTTATACCAAGTTTTTAAATCAACTTCGCCCGCAAACATTAATCAAAATTTTTCTGAAAGCTTTAAAAATTTTTCAAATTCACCTTCATCAATGTTAACTGTGATTTTAGGGTCATTAAATTTTTTGTTTACCGTATCATCGTGAAACTCTTTGAATGCACTTACTCTTTCAGCTTGTAGTTTTGAAAATTCTTTTTTAAAATCTCTATAAATTCGAGCATGTCTTGGAATTTTTCCTTGGGTATATCCGAGAACATCATTAGCAAATAAATATTGCCCATCACATCCAGAACCACTTCCCATTGAGAGAGTCATGATATCAACTTTTTTTGTAATAACTTCTGCAACTTTTGGTGGAACTACTTCGAGTTCAACTCCAATAGCACCCGCTTCTTGTAACTCAAGAGTATGTTCTAATATTCTTATGGCTTTATCTGCTGTTTTACCTTGTGCAACAAATCCTCCAATCCAAGTAGCATTTCCTGGAACTAATCCAACATGACTATTAATTGGAACATACTCATCTCTTAATGCTCTAATCCATTTGTAACTCCAATTACCACCATAGATAACATCTGCACCAATGTCTAAATACTTGTGTGATAGTTTCATTGCTTCGTATTCAGAAGCTACTCTTACTGCTCCTCCGGATTGCATAAAGCAAGTTGGTGCAGCCTCGCGAATTCGCTTAAGCTCATCAAAAGAATTGAAAATACCAAATTGTGGAGCATCATGAGAAGTACAAATCATGTCAATGCCTGCCTCTTCAGCTGCTGCAGCTTCATCAGCATTGTGCACAAACATAACACTTAGTTGTCTTTTACCTTTGCATTGCAAATAATCATAAACTGTAAGTTTTTTTCTGCTCATAAAATCTCCAAAAAAATAGTTAATCTATCTTAATGAAAATTTTGTCATTATCAACTTTAACTGGATATGTTTTTAAATCCTCACACGCTGGTGGGCTTAAAGCTTCTCCGGATTTAATATTAAAAATTCCCTGGTGCATTGGACATTCAATTTCATCATCCATAACCAAACCATCTTCAAGATGTACCGCCTCGTGAGTACAAATTCCATCAGTAGCATAAAAACCATCTGTTAGCTTATACACACAAAAAGTTTTATCTTGATGATCAAATCTGATGAGATCCTCTTCTTCAATACTATCTGTAGACCCTACTTCAATCCAATTTTCTTCAGACATAGATTGTATATAATAGCTATTTTATGAAAATAAATACAAAATAAATAAATTGTTATTTTTGCATAAGTTTATTTAATTTTAGATTTGGATCTGAGAGAATTTGTTTATCTACAATGGTATTTTTTTCAATTAATTTAGAAGTTATTCTAATGTCACGGCCTACTTTTCCTATGATTCCAACACCACATGCTCCTCTTATTTTATTATTTTTTAGGAAAAAATAAATAATACCATTATTAATATCATTACCTCTTTTAATGATTTCATCATACTCATCACAAATACCAGTCAGTTGAAGATTCAAATTAAATTGATCAGACCACATCCAAGGAATTGAAGTGTATTCTGTTTTTACTCCAGCAATATTTTTTCCGGCACATATTCCATGATTTTGTGCATGTTGATAAGACTCTAGTCGCATATTTCTTTCATAGAATGGATGATAAAAATTAGATACGTCACCTGCTGCATAAACATCTTTAATAGAAGTTTCACAAAATTGATTAGTCACTATACCATTATCAATCTTTAAATTTGTATTATCAAATAACTTTACAGTCGGGGTTGAGCCTATACCTGCAATTATAAAATCTGTTTCTATTAAAGAATTATCATTTAATAAAATTTCATAATCGCCATTTTTTTTAGTTATTTTTTCTATCTGTTTATTTAATATTATTTCATTTCCATGTTCTATATGAGTGTTTTGAACTAAATCAGCAATTTGTTTGGGTATAATTCTTCCCATAAGTTGATTACCAATTTCAATAACAATTACTTTCTTTTGAAGCTGAGATAAAGATGAGGCAATTTCTAAGCCAATGAAACCACCACCAATAATTGTTATTTTATTTTTATTTGAAACTATTTCTTTAATTTTTTTGGCTTCTTCTAAATTTCTTAGATAATAAATATCATTCTTTAAATTATTATCCAAAGTAAGTTTTTTATTTTCAGAACCTGTTGAAATAATCAAACTATCATAAGAGTAAACATTATCATTTTTTGCAAAAAGTTTTTTATTTTCAAAATCAACTTTATTAATTGATATATTTTCAAATTCTATATTTTCATTTTTTAGTACGTCGCTAGAATGAAAATAAAGATCTTCTTCTTTTTTTTTATCTAGCAAAAAATCTTTAGATAAAGGAGGTCTTTCGTATGGTAATAAATTTTCTTCACCAAAAATCTTAATATTTGATTTTGAATCATTTTGTCTGATCTCTCTAGCAGCATAGATTCCGGCTTGACCACCACCTAAAATTATAATGTTATTTTTCACTCAGTCTAAGCGTTGCTTGGAACAGATAATGGAATTTGATAGTCAGGATTTTTTGCTTGTTTTATAAGTGCTGGAATAATTTCTTTATAAGCCCCAAGAAGACCTTTTCTGGCAGGTGGTAATTGATCTTTAATCATAGCATGCAGCTTAGGTAAATTATGTGAAGGAACTTGAGGGAACATATGGTGCTCAACATGATATTCCATATGCCAATATAGAAAACTTAAAACTGGATTTAAATATACTGTTCTAGTTGTATACCTATGGTCTCTTTTATCTTCTCTAAGTCCTGCGTGTTGAGTAAGACCCATAAGCATAACAAGGGTCTTTCCATAAAAATTAGGCAATAAAACATATAGAACTGGAAGCCAACTTTGAAAGTAAACTGAAGAAGCTATACTAATTATCCAAATAGAAAGATGACTCCACGCAGATAATCTACATTTCCATCTTTCATTTTTTGGAATACAAACTTTCATTACATCAGTAGTTACACCAAATGCATGTTTTATAGTTTCCCATTGAAGAGAATTTTTAAAGAAAATAAAACCAGAGAATGGAATGTAATGAGAGAAAAACACAATCAAGTCAGTTGGTTTTTTTACATGTATTTCAAAATCTACAGGATCATTAAATTGAGTATAAGTATGATGATGATAGTGAGAATATCTCCATCTGATAGGTTCAAAATTATCCATAAAACTAGCAATATAATAAAAGAAATCATTCCAGAATTTAGATTTAAAAGCAGTTCTGTGACCAGTTTCATGCCATATAGCATCGCTGCATCCCCAAATATTTCCGTATATTATAAAAAATAATAATGACCACCAAGTGCCCCAAGTGACATACGCAAGATATCCAAAGAGAAACAGAGATGAAAAATAAATAATCATATGCTTAAAACCCTGCCAATCAGATTTCTTGCATAACTGCTTGAATTCTTTTTTATCTATATTTGCTCGATACCATTTACCTAAATCAACATCCATAATAAAAAAATAGCACTTTTTGATAATCTTATAAATATAAAAATTGCTTTAAATTGGTAAATAAGTGCGACTATTTTATCTATCAAAAGAAAGAGGGATTTAATTTGTAATAAGATCTTTAATACTTTAATTTAATTGTATTATTGATTTATTTACTTATAAATTAATGCATAAATTATTTGGAGGAATTATGAAAAAAATCTTTGCTGTCATTGCTTTATTTTTTGCTTTTGCATCTACTTCAGCAGTAGCAAAAAATGATTACAGCTGTGATAAGAAATTTATATTTTTCCCAGGTGGTCCTGAAGGTGGCCCATTTGGAACTATCGTTTATAATGGTGCAGTTGCTGCTGCTGAACACACTGGTTGTGAAGTAGATTACTACTGGTCACAGTGGAACTCAGAAATCATGATTAAACAATTTAAAGAAGCTGTTGCTTTACAGCCTGATGGAATTGCAATCTATGGTTTTCCAGGAGACGCTGCAATGAGACCTATCATTCAAGAAGCAAGAGAAATGGGAATAGTAATTACTACTATGAATACACCTCTTCCTGATCTTGAAGCAGAATATAAAACTGAAGGATTTGGTTATGCAGGTGCAGATCTATTTGATGCTGGATTTAATCTAGGTAAAAAAGCTGTTGAAGTTTGTGGTCTACAAGCTGGAGATAAAGCATTTATCTGGGGTCTTGCAAGTATGCCAAATAGAGGAGAAAGAACTAAAGGTGCAATAGCTGGTGTTGAAGCAGCAGGTGTTGAGGTAGTTTATCAAGAAATTCCTGATAACGTAAACTCAGATGCATCTCAGGGAACTCCTATGTATGTTGCTACTTATAGTGCAAATCCAGATATCAAAATGGCTATTACAGATCATGGTGGATTAACTGCAAGCTTACCAACATATATGAAGGCTGCAGGTCACGGTACTGAAGAAGTATGTGGTGCTGGATTTGATTTATCAGCTCCAATTGTTGATGGAATTAATTCTGGATACATTGATGTTGTAATTGATCAACAACCATTTATCCAAGGATATATGCCAATTGTTCAGTTATTCCTAAGTACAAAATATGGAATGGCTGGATTAGCAATGGATACTGGTGCTGCATTTGTTACAGCTGATAACGTTGATGCTGTTGCTCCATTAGCAGCAGTACAAATTAGATAAATTAAAAATTATAGCCTGCCTTATTACATAAGGCAGGTTTATTTTTTATGGCTGAAGAACTCTTAAAATTACAAAATATTTACAAAAACTTTGGAAACGTAAAAGTTTTAAAAGATGTGAATATCAAAATAAATAAAGGTGAAGTGGTAGCTTTAATCGGTGATAACGGAGCTGGAAAATCTACACTTATTAAAGTTATAACTGGAGTTCATAGCCCAAACTCGGGTAAAGTTTTTTTTAAAGAAAAAGAGGTACAAATTAAATCAGTTGCTCAATCAAGAAAAATGGGAATTGAAGCAGTGTATCAAGAAAGAGCATTATGTGATCAGCAAGAATTATACAGAAATATCTTTGCAGGAAGAGAAATTACAAATTCATTTGGTTTTTTGGATATAAAAAAACAAAGAAAAGAAGCAGAAAAAATTTTACGGGACTATATAGGTTTTACTTCAAAAGCTATAACAGTTGATTCTCAAGTAATGGGACTTTCTGGTGGAGAAAAACAAGGTGTAGCTTTCGGTAGATCATTGTATTTCAATTCTGATTTAATCGTATTAGATGAACCAACAATGGGATTATCGATACAGGAAACAGAAAAAGTTCTTAATTTTGTAAAAGGTTTAAAAAATGAAAACAAATCTGCAATATTTATCGATCATAATATAATACACGTATATGGAGCTGCAGATAGATTTATCATTTTAGATAGAGGTGAAGTTGTTGGGGAATTTAATAAAGAAGATATTTCAAGAGAAGAACTTGTTCAAAAAATGATTCAACTTCATGAATCAGGAAAAATAAAAGTGGAAGATTAAATGAGTAATTTATTAAATAGTTATTTTGTAAAAACTCACAAACTTGAAATTAGTATTACCATAATTGCTGTAGTACTATTCCTAATTTATTTTCTTGGCGCACCACATGTATTTACAAGATTTCCTATTTATAGAGCTTTTATGCAATCAATGCCTTTTTTTGGAATTATCGCTATATCAGCAACATTTGTTGTTACACTTGGTGAAATTGATTTATCATTTCCATCTATAGTTGGAATTACATCTCTCATCTTTGGAATTATAATGACATCGACTGATGGTAACTTTTTTATAGCATTTATTTTGGCAACTTCACTTGGAATGTTTGCTGGATTAGTAAATGGATTACTTGTTACTAAAATTGGCATACCTTCAATAGTTGCCACTATAGGAACATTATTTTTTTGGCGTGGCTTAGTTAATGTAATTTCCCAAGGTAGTGGTATTGCAATCGTCGATGTGGCAGATGGAACCTGGCATCATATGATATTTGTTGAAAAATTATTTGGAAAAATTCCAATGCAATTTATTTGGTTCATTGTTTTAACTGGATTAATGCAATGGGTTTATCGATACCATAAATTTGGAAATCACATTCACTTTGTAGGTGACAATAAGGCAAGTGCTCAAATGATGGGAATTAATGTTGATAATGTAAAAATTATTGCTTTTGTTCAACTGGGATTTTTCTCTGCTTTAGCAGGAATTTTTACAATGTATGAAATGTTGTATTTCTGGCCTACACAAGGTGAGGGCTTAATGTTAACAACACTAGCAGCTGTCTTTGTTGGTGGTACTTCAGTCTTTGGTGGTAAAGGTACTATTTTTGGAACTTTTATAGGAGTATTAATTATTGGATCATTAGAATCAGGAATAGTTGCTTTAGGCTTATCTGGCTTTTATGTAAAATTTATTAACGGACTCATGATAACAGTAGCCGTAACAGTCTACGCCCTGATACAAAGAAGAAAAAATTAATAAGTAGCTCGACCACCACTCAAATCAAAAGTTGATCCTGTGGTATAAGAATTTTCTTCAGAAGACATCCAAGCAACTAAAGAAGCTAATTCTTCTACTAACACAAATCTATTTCTTGGAATTTTTGATAACATATAATCAATGTGTTCTTGTGTAATTTGATCAAAAATACGCGTCTTAGCAGGTGCAGGGGTAACACAATTAACTGAAATGTTATTTTCAGCTAATTCTTTTCCTAAAGATTTAGTAAGTGCAATAACTCCTGCTTTTGCTGCACTATAAGGCATTGCATTAGGATTACCCTCCTTACCAGCTATCGAGGAAATATTAACGATACGTCCATAATTATTTTTTATAAAATGAGGAACAATAGTTTTACAGCAATAAAATACTCCAGTTAGATCTATGTCTATAACTTTTTGCCATTCCTCAAGTGGATAATCCCATGTCTTAAAATTTGGTCCAGCTATTCCTGCATTATTTATTAAAATATCAATTTTATTTTCATGTGTAAGACTTTCAGCAAATGCATTCTCTACACTTTTATAATTTGAAACATCAACTTCAATTTTTTGAATATTTTTTAGATCAACTTTATTTAAATATTCTGTATCTTTATCCCATATTATTACTCTTGCACCTGACTCTATAAATCTTTTTGTAATTGCTAACCCAAAACCTTGTGCTCCACCCGTTACAATTGCTACTCTATTTTCTAAATTAATTTTATTCATTGGATTTGTTCTAAAATATATTCAGCTGAACTAACACGGTATTCACCATCATTTTCAATAAACTTGTTTATAATCATATTATTCTCAATAATCATGGCAAACCTTCGACACCTAAAACCCATATAATTTTTTGTCTTATCAGATAGCAAGTCAAAATATTTTGTAATCTCAGCATTTCCATCTGCAATTCCATTGATTATTTCTCCATTTGTATAACTCAATAACCAAGATTTCATCACATGCTCATCATTTACAGATAGACAGTAAATGCCATCAATTTTTTTATTTATAAATGAATTATATAATTTTATATAACCTGGAAAATGTTTCTCAGAACAAGTTGGCGTAAATGCTCCTGGCACACCAAATAGGATAATTTTTTTATTTATAAATTCATTTTTTAATGAAGATACTGATGAAACACCTTTTTTTATAATAGGCACTTTAAAATCATCAATAATCATTTTTGTCATTTAACTTTATTATATGTTTCAAATATTTGTTTCTCAGTCAATATTTCATTCATTACTATGCCTTCAGGAAACTTTGAAGAATAAAATGCATTAAAAGGTATGCCAAATTTATTGTATTTTTTTAAAAATTTATTTATTTTTTCATTTGGTTGTGTCCAATCAGCTTTTATCAATGTCACTTCTTGTGAATCAAAAAAATCTGAAACTGTTTTTGAATTTAAAACATTAA
>CACJWQ010000022.1 GCA_902597015.1 uncultured Alphaproteobacteria bacterium | reverse complement strand
CTTGTTTTTAACACTCTTAATAAAAAAGATATTAATAAGCATATTGAAAAGCTAAGTGATTATTTAATTTTAGATAATCAAAATCAATGGAATCCAAATATATTAGATAAAACTATAAGTAATGGATATATAATTAGTAGAGGTGTTGGATATGCAATTTCTAATGAAATATCTTTAAAGTTTAAAGAGTTATGTCAAGAAATGATAGAACCTTTCAGTAGCGCTGAGGTAATGCATGGACCAAAAAGTCTTATAGAAAACTCATTCAAGTTATTTACAATCTCACTTAGAGACAAAAGTGGGAAGATAGTAACAAAAGATGCTAGTCAAATTATTTCATTAACTAATCTTCACTATGAAATAACCTATGATAAAAACTCTAACACTAAACTTAGATATAGCCCTAATGATATGATAGAGTTAGATCCAATTATAGTTCTATCAAAATTTTATCCATGGATAGTTAATTACTCTTTTGAAAAGGGATTAGATCCAGACAATCCTAGATATTTAACTAAAGTAACACAAACATTCTAATTTGAATAATATTGATATAGCAATTATTGGAGCAGGTTCTGCAGGAAGTATAATAGCAAATAAACTTCTGACTAAAACTAATTTTAATATAGCCCTTATTGAGGCTGGGCCTAAAGATAACAATCCTATTATTGACGTACCTCTTGGTTATGGAATGACATTTTATAATAAAAAAATTAATTGGAACTTCTACTCAGAAAAACAAGATAATTTATTCAATAGGCAAATATATTATCCGAGAGGTAAAGTTTTAGGTGGCTCTGGCTCAATAAATGCAATGGTTTATGCAAGAGGATTAGAAACAGATTATGAAAATTGGGGTAGCAATAAGGAATGGAGTTTTGAAAATATAAAAAAAGTATACAGTTCTATGGAGCAACAAATAAATCATGATAAAGATTTTCTTACAAAAGAAAAGATTCCAGTAAATAACGTAAGTAAGCATCATCATCCAATTTTAGAATATTTTTTTAATGCTAGTAATGAAATTGGTATTAAAAAAAATACAAATTTAACTACATCAATCGAAAATCAAGTAGGTCATTATAATATTAATACTTACAACGGTACTAGACATTCATCATCAAAAATATTTTTAAAGCCTATATTAAAAAATCCAAGACTAACAATATTAGATAATACTCAAGTTAAAAATTTAATAATTAAAGATAAAAAAATTACTGGTATTAAAATTCAAAATAAATCAATAGAACAGATCATACACTTATCTCATGGAGCAATTTTATGTTCTGGTTCTATAATGACACCTTATTTGTTAATGCATTCTGGTATTGGTGATCAAGAACATTTAAAAAAATTTGATAAAGAAATAATAATTGATAATTTTAATGTTGGAAGAAATCTTCAGGATCATCTTGGGTTAGATTATTTATTTAAAACTCATCATCATTCACTAAATAAATCGTTAGGAACTTGGCCAGGAAGAATTACTTCTGTATTAAAATATATTTATAATAGGAAAGGGCCATTATCACTAAGTATTAATCAGTCTGGGGGATATGTAAATTGGAATTCAAAACATCATTATCCCAACTTGCAGATATATTTCAATCCGTTGACTTATTCTATCACTCATAAAAATAAAAGACCTCTTCTAAAAACTGACAAATTTAATGGTTTTATTATTGGTTATAATTCTTGTCGACCAAAAAGTTTGGGTAGAGTTGCATTGAACTCTCCTAATTTTGAAGAAGCTCCATTGATTGATCCAAATTTTCTATCACATGAAGAAGATATATATGATGTTAAATGCGCAATTAATTTTTCTCAAGTTTTGGCGAATACAAATAGTATAAAAAAAATAAGAAATGAAAGTGTTACGCATGATCTTTTAAATGCTACTGAAGAAGAAATGATTGATCACTTTAAATCTAATGCAGTTTCTATATATCACCCTTGTGGTACTTGTAAAATGGATGAAGATCCTAAAAAGGGAGTTGTTTCTGAAAGATTAAAAGTTCATGGAATGGAGAATCTTTGGATTGCTGATGCATCTGTTTTTCCAAATATTACTTCTGGCAACATAAATGCCCCTGTAATGATGCTTGCTAATCTTGGAAGTAAATTTATTATTGAGGATTTAAATAAGATTTAATTTATGAAAATAGTTAAACTTGAAACATTTACAAAACCATATGTAAGTTTTGTAAAAATAACAGTTGAGGATGGTTCAATTGGTTATGGTCAAATGTCAACTTATCATGCTGATATCACAGCTCAAATTTTTCATAAACAAGTAGCACCCTGGGTTTTAGGAAAAGAATATTTTGATTTCGATGATTTAGAAGATTTTATCTTTGAAAGAGAGCATAAATTTCCAGGATCTTATCTTTTACGTGCAATTGCTGGTCTAGATACAGCATTGTGGGATTTGAAAGGTAAAATCGAAAGTAAACCTGTAGTCTCATTGATAGGAGGATCTCCAGGAAATTTAAGAATTTATGGCTCATCAATGAAAAGAGATATTTTACCAAATGATGAAGCAAATAGATTTAAAAAACTTTTTGATGAAAAGGGCGTTGATGCATTTAAATTTAGGGTTGGTTCTGAATGTGGAAGGGGAGTTGATGAATGGGAAGGAAGAACGCCTAGTATAGTAAAAACAATAAATTCGACTTTAGATAAAAGTGTAATTAAAATGGTTGATGCAAACAGTTGTTATAGCTCTTTTCAAGCAATAGAAATTGGAAAACTTTTAGAAGATAATGATGTTACTCATTTTGAAGAGCCTTGTCCTTACTGGAAACCAGAAGAAACAAAAAAAGTTACTGACAGTTTGAAGATAGATGTAACTGGTGGGGAGCAAGATTGTGATTTGCGAATTTGGAGAGATATGGTTAACAGAAAAATTGTAAATATTTTTCAGCCAGATGTTATGTATATGGGAGGATTAACAAAAGCTTTGAAGGTAGCTAAAATTATTGAAAAGGGTGGTTTTATTTGTACTCCACATACAGCTAATTTATCCTTAGTAACAATTTGTACGATGCATTTTTTAAAAGCAATAAACAACTCAGGACCTTATCTTGAATTTTCAATTGAGGGTAAAGATTATTATCCTTGGCAACAGAATTTATTTTTAGGTGATCCTTTTAAAATATCTAACGGAATGGTTAAAATTGAAGATACTCCTGGGTGGGGTATCGAGATTAATCCTGATTGGTTAGAGAAATCAGAATATAAAAAGACAGAAATATAAAATAATGATTAAAAATATAATTTTTGATTTTGATGGAGTAGTAGTTGATAGTGAAGTGCTAGCCTCTAAAGCATTTTCAAAATATTTCAGTAAATTTGATAAATCAATTAAAGAGGAGCAATTTTATAAATATGCTGGAAAAAAAACTGTTGAAGTAATAGATTTATTGTCTTCTAAATACAAGATTGAAAATAAAGAAAAATTTACAAACGAAATATTTGATATTGTTTCAGAAGTTTATTCCAAGGATTTAAAACTAGTTGATGGAGCAAAAGATTATATTAGTAAATCAAATAGAAATCACTTTATTGGATCTAACAGTAATAAGGATAGAATTCTTGATGGATTGAAGCTTGTTGGGTTAGATAAATTTTTTTTAAGTGATCAGGTTTATTCATTCGATATGGTTAAAAGACCAAAACCTGATCCAGATATATACTTAAAGGTTTTAAATGATAATTCACTTATTATAGAAGAGTCAGTCATTATTGAAGATAGTGGCGTAGGTGTTAAAGCAGCAACTGCAGCAGGAGTAAGGGTATTTGGTCTTACTGCAGGAAAACATTGGCATTCAGATAGAGATACAAATGAATTATTTGACAATGGTGCTTTGAATGTATTTAGTGATTATGAAAGTTTAGGTAAGGCAATAGAGGAGCTTTAAATGGGGCCAGATGTAAAAGGAAATCCACTTTATATTTCAGTATATCTTTTGATAGCCTCTTATATTTTAGGTGAATTTATTTTTCCTAAATATCCACTGCTATATATTCTTAATCTTTTTGGATTATTAATTATAATTTTAATGCCAATTGTATTTTTTTCCTCAAGAAATGCATTTAATGCACATGAAGAAAAATTACCTCCTCAAACTGAAACAAATAGAATTATAAAAACTGGAATTTATGCTTACTCTAGAAATCCAATTTATCTATGTTTTGTTTTATTTCATTTTGGTATGTTTCTTACTTTTGAAAATATTATGTATTTTATTTGTTCTATAGGATTATTTTTTTGGTTAAATAATTTTGTAATATATGAAGAGGAAAAATATTTAAAAGATAAATTTGGTGATGAATTTGAAAGATATTGTAATTCGGTTAAAAGATGGATTTTTTTCTAGTTAAAATTTATTGAAGAAATTTTATGATTTTTTTCAAATTTAATAACGATCTGAGCTTTTTTATTTAGATCCTTCATCATCCATTTAGTTATTTTCTCATAATGTTGAACAAAAAATTTAATTTCATTCGAAGTCATTCTTTTTGATTTTTTGTTTTTTGATTGATTAGTTTTTTCCTGCTTTAAGCGCCATTTAAAAACATTATCAAAAGAGGATGTTTTCAAAAAAATAAGTTCATCAAATAATTTAAATAATTTTTTATATTCTAATTTTAATTTATTATTATAGAAATTTCTCCATTGATAATTTGGATCTTTAATTTTTTCTAAATTATTTATATTTTTATGAAGAATTTTTTTTGGAATTTCTGAGCTTCCACAACACCAACCTTCTAAGAAAAGAATATCACATTTAGTTTTAGTTATTTTAGTTGATTTAGTCGTATCATCAATCAACTTATCAAATATAGGGGTTGTGATAGGGTATTTACTTTTGTTGAATTGTTTTATATTTTTAAATAATTTTTCAGTATCATGTGTTCCTGGAACACCTCGAGTTATTAACAATTGATGTATTTTTTTTGATAATTGAGATCGTTGTTTTCTTGATAAATAATAATTATCTAAACTAAGCAAAAGAATTTTCTTATTATAAAATTTTTCTATAGTTTTAGAGATAATATTAATAAATGATGACTTACCAATACCCTGAGAGCCTCCAAATAGGAATTTTTTTGATTTACTAGAGCAAATATAATTTATGATTGGAATTAATTTATCTTCTATGTACTTTTTGGAATATTTTTTATTATATGTTTTGTGTATTTCTATTTGAATATAGTCTATTAATGCACTCATTTAATATTTATTTATAAACAAAATACTTATACATGAAATTTCTTTTTGATTTAGGTGGCGTTTTTTTTGATTGGGATCCTCATTATTTTTATAAAGATGTAATTGAAGACAAAGAAGAAAGAGACTATTTTCTCAATAATATTTGCAATGATGAATGGAATATCCAACAAGATGCTGGAAGACTTATAAAAGATGCAGAAACTGATCTAATAAAAACTTATCCTGATTATGAAGATAAAATTAAATTATATTATAAAAATCATCATAAAATGTTTAGAAAAATTTTTAAGTATTCAGTTGATGTTTTAGATGATTTAAAAAATAAAAAATATGAGTGTTATGTTTTGTCAAACTGGTCTTGGGAAACATTTCAAGATATGGATAAAAAATATCCATTCTTAAATAAATTTGATGGCCTAATAATATCTGGAAAAGAAAAATTGGTTAAACCTAATGCTGAAATATATAAATTAGCTACAAGTCGTTTTAATCTAATTCCAGAGCAAACTGTATTTATTGATGATAAAAAAGAGAATATTGAGGCTGCAAAGAAACTTGGTTTTTTAACTATACATTTAACTGACCCTGAAATAATAATTCACGAAATTAATAGATTTATTTAATTTAATTATGAATGAAATTTTTGATATTTTAGTTATTGGAGGAGGTATTAATGGTGCTGGAATTGCAAGAGACGCCTCTGGAAGAAATTTAAAAGTTTGTTTAGTTGAAAAAAACACAGTTGGCTCAGCCACTTCATCTTGGTCTACAAAATTAATTCATGGTGGATTAAGGTATCTTGAAAATTATGAATTTCGCCTTGTACGTGAATCTCTAAAGGAAAGAGAAGTAATTAAAAAAATTGCCAGTAATATAACAACACCAATACCTTTTATTATACCTTATCAAAAATCTTTAAGACCTAAATGGTTAATTAAATTAGGATTATTTTTATATGATAATATTGGGGGCAAAATGACTATACCAAAATCTTCAACTATAAATATTAAAAACGAAATTCCTAATATTTTGAAAGATCAATTTAAAATTGGCTTCCAATATTATGATTTACAAGTTGATGATACAAAACTTGTTCAGTTAAATGTTGTAGATGCAAAGAAAAAAGGTGCAACGATCATAGAAAATAGAAAAGTTATTGATGCAAAAAGAAATAAAAATGTTTGGAATATAATCCTAGACGATAATACAATGCTTAAGTCTAAAATCCTTGTAAATGCTGCTGGACCTTGGATAAATGAAGTTTTAAGTAATGTTATTAAATTAAATTCAAATAAATCAATTCGACTTGTAAAGGGTAGTCACATAATAACTAAAAGTCTTTACAGACAGAAAAAAGCTTTCACTTTACAAAATGAAGATAACAGAATAATTTTTGTTATACCTTATAAAGATGAATATTCTCTTATTGGTACTACTGAAACAGAAGTTTTTTCTCCAGAAAATCCAAAAATTGATGAAAGTGAAATTGATTATTTATTAAATTCGGTAAATAAATATTTCATTAAACAAATATCAAGAGATGATGTGGTAAGTTCTTATTCTGGAATTAGACCACTTATTGAAGATTTTAAAGAAGCATCAAAAGTTACTAGAGACTATATATTCGATTTAAATGAGGACGGTTCACAGGCACCATTATTAAACATCTATGGAGGAAAACTAACGACTTATAGAAAACTAGCTGAAAATGTTCTTTTAACTCTTAACAAACATATTCCAATAAATAAGGAAAATTCTTGGACTGCCAAACAAAAACTATAATTGGTATCCCTCTTAAATAACTTTTCAAATTTGGTGGGCAGAAAAGTTTTATAAGAGGAATACTTCTTATAGGAGGAAATAATATGAACCCTCTGCCCATAATTATTTTAGTTTAAATTTATGATAATTATTAAAAATTTTTAAAAAAGGGATATATTGCCCCTTATATTAGGGGCAATAATCAATACGATTCTATTATTTAAATGCTTGTCCTGAACTATCAAATAATTGGCATCTTCCAGAAGGGAAACCAACTTTTACAGTATCACCAACTTTAATTTCTGAATGTCCTTCAGTTTCAGCAACTAATGGCTCTCCATCTTTTTCAAGGTATAGGTAAGTAACGTCACCAAGTTTTTCAACAACAAACACTTTACTTTCCCAAGACCCATCTGCATCACCATTTACTACTAAGTGTTCAGGTCTAATGCCTAAAGTTACTGAATCACCTTCTGAAGAAGATGCAGACATTTTAGAGATTGATATTTTGGACGTTCCCATAATATCAACTTCTGTAGCATCAGAACTTTTACTTAATATCTTACTTGAAATAAAGTTCATTTTTGGTGATCCAATAAATCCACCTACGAACATATTATTTGGTCTATCATAAAGTTCTAATGGCGATCCTTTTTGTGAAACGATACCTGTATCAAGAACAACAATATCATCAGCTAAAGTCATAGCTTCTGTCTGATCGTGTGTAACATAGATCATTGTTGCTTCTAGTTCATTATGCAGTTTTGCTAACTCAACTCTCATTTGAACCCTTAATGCAGCATCAAGGTTTGAAAGTGGTTCATCAAATAAGAAAACTTTTGGCTTTCTTGTAATTGCTCTTCCAATAGCAACACGTTGTCTTTGACCACCTGAAAGTTGTTTTGGTTTTCTTTGAAGATAATCTTCTATTTGAAGAATTCTTGCTGCCTCATTAACTCTTTCATTAATTTCATCTTTTGATCTTTTTTCTAATTTTAATCCAAAAGCCATGTTATCAAATACAGTCATATGAGGGTATAATGCATAAGATTGAAACACCATTGCAATATTTCTTTGCTTAGGTGGTAAATCATTAACTACCTGACCATCAATTGAAATTGTGCCTGAATTTATGTCTTCAAGTCCCGCTATCATTCTTAACATAGTTGATTTACCACAACCACTTGGACCAACTAGAACTGTGAATGATTGACTTTTTATATCAAGAGAAACATCCTTAATTACATGGACGTCTCCAAAATATTTATTAACAGTATTTATATTTATATCTGCCACTTCATCCTCCTTTGAGCGATCTTTCAAGTGTATGAATACATAATCATACAAATATAATTTTATTTAAAGGTATATTTATTGAAAAATCAATACTTTTTAGTGTTAACCTTTAACTGATCCAGCTACTAAACCTCGTATAAAATATCTCTGTAAGGCAAAAAAGATAAATAAAGGTACAGTCATTGATACAAAAGCACCAGTAGTTAAAATTTCCCAATTTTCACCTCTCGATCCAAGTAATTCTTTTAATTTTGCGGTTAATATTATTTCACTTGGAACCTGATCTAAAAATACTAATCCCACTAAAAGATCATTCCAACACCATAAAAATTGTAAAATAAATATTGAAGCAAAAGCTGGTATCGAAAGAGGAATAATTATGCGTAAAAAAATATCATAATGAGAAGCACCATCAACTTTAGCAGCTTCCATCATTTCATTAGGTAAGCTTTTTAAAAAATTTCTTAATAGAAAAGTAGTTGAGGCTAATCCAAAACCAGTATGTGCCATCCAAACACCGGGATAGGACTTAGCCGCTACTCCAAACAATGCTCCAAAATCATTATAGATTGTTAGTATTGGTATAAGAGACATTTGAAGAGGAACAACAAGAGACGCAATTATTATTGCTAATAAAGTATCTCTTCCGTAAAACTTCATCCAAGTTAAGGAATATGCAAAGAAAGAGCATATTATTAATGGAATTAGTGTTGAAGGCAATGCTACTGCCATTGTATTAATAAAAGCTCTGCCAATTCCTTCTTTAAATAAAACTTCTCTGTAATTTTCAAAAGTAAATGCAGGAGGGCTTAATGATGTAGTAAATAATCTTTTACCTTTTTTCTTTTTAAATTCTGTTCTTGATCTCCATTCATAATTTCCATCTTCATCGAGAAGCACTTCACTTTCATCTTTAAAAATTGCGATATCACCAATATTAAATTCATTAATTTTTTTTGAAGTAATTCCAAAACTTTCTATTTTTTTCCCTGAATTATCTTCAAATAACTTTCCTTTGATTTTGAAATAACCATCTTCTTCAATTTGGCTTTCCATTCCTGACATTCTATAAATTTCATTTACTTCTGTAGTAGTTAAGGAAGTCCACCATCCACTAATGGCTAATAAATCTTTATCTCTTAAAGAGCTAATAAACAGACCAAAGGTGGGAATAATCCATATAATAACAAAGAAGAGGAGTAGTAGTTGAGATAATAAAGATGATATTGAAAATTTCTTCATTATATTTTTTGTTCCTGTCTATGTTTGTATAAATT
>CACJWQ010000021.1 GCA_902597015.1 uncultured Alphaproteobacteria bacterium | reverse complement strand
ACTAATATTCTGAATAGTTATTATGATAGAAGAGTAGTTGGTGCATCAACAATTACACAACAAGTAGTTAAAAATCTTTTATTAAGTAACGAATTAAGTTACTCTAGGAAAATTAAAGAAATTATTTTATCTCTTAGAATTGAAAATATTTTAGATAAGAATTCTATTTTAGAATTATACTTGAATGATATTTATTTAGGTTACGGTTCCTATGGAATTGGAACAGCAAGTTTGAATTATTTTAATAAATCTATTTATGATTTAGAGCTACATGAAATAGCTTTTTTAGCAGCCTTACCAAAAGCTCCAAACAATTATAACCCCAAAACAAATTACCAAAAAGCCATTGAAAGAAGAAATTGGGTAATTGATAGAATGTATCAAAATGGATTTATAACAGAAGAGGATCTAATATATAAAAATAAACCACTTCAGGTCTTCAAACGTAATGATAGAAAATTTTTAGAAGCAGATTATTTTTATGAAGAAATAAGAAAAGAACTGTATTCAAAATTTGGAAAAGAAAAACTTTATTCAGATGGATTAATAATCAAGACAGCACTAGATTCAGAAATTCAAAAAAATGCAAACCTCAGTTTAATTGAAGGATTGATAGAGTACGAAAAAAAACAGGGATGGCATGGTTTGATAGAAAATACAAATTTTGATAATTTTTTTAAAAATCAAAATTATTATAAAAAATTAAATCCTTTTTTTCCAAATTGGGAAACTGTTATAGTCAATAAAATATATAAATCTGAAATAGAGGTATATGATAATTCTAAAGTTAAATTATTAGTAAATTTAAATAGTCCTGATAATAATTGGCTTTCTAATGAAGACTTCAAAAAGGGCGATGTAATTTATATCGAAAGAAATAATAATTCTTACACCATCAAACAGGAACCGTTGGTAAATGGCGCAATAATCGTTATTGACCCTTACAATGGAGATATATTAGCACTTTCTGGAGGATATAGTTTTAACAAAAGTGAATTTAATAGAGCCACACAAGCTAAAAGACAACCTGGATCAGCATTTAAGCCTATTGTTTACCTAGCTGCATTGAATGAAGGTTATTCTCCTTCAACATTAATACTAGATGCACCTTATGTAGTTGATCAAGGCCCAGGCCTTCCAAAATGGAAGCCATCAAATTATACAGATGAATTTTATGGATTAACAACAATGAGAACAGGTATTGAAAAATCTAGAAATTTAATGACTGTAAGACTTGCTAACAGAATTGGGATGAGCAAAATTTTAAATATGGCAAGTAAATTTAATATAAATGAAGGTTTTGATGATAAACTTTCAATGTCACTTGGTTCTGGAGTGATTACTTTAAGAGATCTAACCAATGCTTACGCTATTATTGCGAATGGAGGTAAAAAAATTGAGTCTAAATTTATAACAAGTATTTACAATCGAAATGGAAATAAGATACGTGATACTAGTTTAAAAAAATGTAACGAATGTATTGTAGACTCAATTCCATCAAAAATAACAATTCCAAATTTAGATGAAGAAGAGAACTTAATTGTTGATCCACGTTTGGCATATCAAATTACCTCAATGATGGAAGGTGTAATTCAAAGAGGTACAGCAAAAAGCTTAAAAGATTTAGATGTCCCCATAGCTGGCAAAACTGGAACAACAAATCAAAATAAAGATGCCTGGTTTATTGGATATACTCCTGATTTAGTCATAGGTGTATATGTTGGTTATGATCAACCAAAATCTCTTGGATACAAGCAAACTGGCTCTAGTGTAGCTGTGCCTATATTTAAAAACTTTGCTAAAAAAATAAAAATTAATAAAAATAAAAAACCATTTAGAATTCCTTCGGGAATAAGTTTTGTAAGAATTGATCCAAGAAATGGAATGATATCAAATCAGGAAGGAAGTATAAGCGAACCTTTCATTTTAGGTTCGGAGCCATATTCTGGGAATGTAAATATCATAGATGGATTAGAAAATTTTAATAATAATTCCATTTCTGGAACAGGTGGTTTATTAGAGTAAGTCTTTATGGAAAATATTGATTTAATTGAAGAAAATTTAAAGAAAATAAGATCAAATTTTGATCTTATAAGGAGGGGGGTTTGACTATAATTCTCTAAAAAAAAAACTAGAAGATTTAAAGCGTAAAAGTTCAGATCCCAATATTTGGGAAAATAATGATGCAAAAAATATTTTTCAAGACATAAAATCAATTGAGAACAAAATAAGTGACTTTAATAAACTTAGTAAATTGCTAAATGAAAATGAAGAAATTTATAAATTTATTCAAAAAAACAATGATAAATCATTATTAGATGATCTAAAAAATGAAGTTGAGTTGACTTTAAAATTATCTGAAAAAATTCGATATTTAAATTTACTAAATGATGAAGCTGACCACCTTAATGCATTTATAGAGATTCACGCAGGCGCTGGAGGAACTGAGAGTCAGGATTGGGCAGAGATTTTGCAAAGAATGTATCTGAGATGGGCAGAAGATCAAGATAATTGTAAAGTAAGTTTATTACAAGAAATGCGTGGTGAGGAAGCAGGAATAAAATCTTGTACACTAAAAATTGTGATGGATTACTCTTATGGTTGGTTGAAAAAAGAAAGTGGTATTCATCGTCTTGTAAGAATTTCTCCATTTGATAGTAATAAAAGAAGGCATACAAGTTTTGCAAGTGTTTGGGTTTATCCAGAAATAGATGATAAAATTGAAATACAAATTAAAGAAAGTGATTTGAGAGTAGATACTTATAGGGCATCTGGAGCAGGAGGACAACACGTAAATAAAACTGATAGCGCAGTAAGGATTACTCACTTACCAACAAATATTGTTGTACAGTGTCAGAGTGATAGATCACAACATAAAAATAGATCTAATGCGATGAAAATGATTAAATCAAGAATTTATGAAATGGAGCTTCAAAAAAGAAAAGATAATGAGAATATAAAAAATAAAGAAAAAAAAGATATTGGATGGGGTAATCAAATAAGATCATATGTTTTACATCCTTATAAGCTAATAAAGGATTTAAGAAGTGGCTATGAAACATCTAATGTAAATGAGATTTTGGATGGTAAAATTGATAATTTTTTAGAAAGTTCTTTAACTTTATAGTTTAACTAAAGAATTTTTAAGATCCCTATTTTTTTCTTACCAATTGATATTTTTATTTCTTTAGAACCTAAATATTCCTTTAAGGATAAACTACTATTTTTATATATTTGATCGTTTACTTTAACACCATCAGATTTAATTAATCTTTTTATCTCACTTCTACTTTTAACTAAATTTAGCTTTTCTATAGCATCTAAAATTGAAAAATTTTCATTTTTTATATCCAATTCTTTTTGGGATATATTTGGCAACCTTTCATCAATAATTTTTGAATTGAAAGTATTATCTGCAATTTCTAAAGCTTCATCAGCATCATCTTTCCCTCTAACAATTTTAGTAACTTCATATGCTAATATTTTCTTTGCTTCATTTATTTCCTGATTTTTTAAAGCCGATAATTTAATTATTTCATTGATTGGTAGTTTAGTAAATAAATATAAGAATTTAGATACATCATTATCATTAACATTTCTCCAAAATTGAAAAAAATCTAAACTTGAAATTTTATTTTTGTTTAACCATATTGCTCCGCTTGCTGTTTTGCCCATCTTTGATCCGTCGCTATTTGTTATCAATGGTGAAGTGATACCATATGCATCTTTCTTATTAATCTTACGTATTAAATCAACTCCACTTAAAATGTTACCCCACTGATCTGATCCTCCCATTTGTAAAATACAATTATAGTTTTTATTAAGATAAACAAAATCATATGCCTGTAAAAGCATATAATTAAATTCTAATACTGTTAATGGTTGTTCTCTGTCCAACCTACTCTTGACAGACTCAAAAGTTAGCATTCTATTTAAGGTAATTTTTGATCCAAATTCTCTTAGAAAATCTATGTAATTTAATTTAGAGAGCCAATCATAATTATTTATTATTAATGCTTCTTTATTGAGGTTGATAAATCTTGAAAATATTTGTTTTATATTACCAATATTTTTATCAATTTCTTCTTTAGTTAATATTTTTCTTGTTTCATCTTTTCCTGAAGGATCACCAATTAATGTTGTGCCACCTCCAATTAAGCAAATTGATTTATGTCCATAAAAATCAAGCCAGTGGAGAAGCATTAATTGTATTAAGCTCCCAACATGCAAACTATCACTAGTTATATCAAATCCAATGTAACCAGATATTTTGTTTTTAGAAATTATATTATCTAAATTAATAATATCAGTATCTTGATATACAAAACCTCTTTCTTTAATTTCATTAAGAAACTCAGATTTAAATTTCATTCCAAATTATTTTCTATCAATTGTTTGATCAATATATTCATTTATTGAGTTTTCAAATTCATCTGTAAAACTTTCATAAAAATGATCTGCACCTTTTATTGGTTTAAATTTAATGTCAACTTTTTTTTGTTGTTGGAGTTTTTCAACTAATATTTTTGTAGAATCATATGAGGCGATATTGTCTTTATCACCATGAATAATTAAACCTGAAGATGGACATGGTGCTAAAAAACTAAAATCCCTTAAATTTGCAGGGGGTGAAATACTTACAAAGCCATTTATTTCTGGCCTTCTCATTAATAGTTGCATTGCGATCCATGCTCCAAATGAAAAACCAGCAACCCAACATATTTTTGAATTTGTATTATACTGCTGAAGCCAGTCCAATACACATGCTGCATCACTTAACTCACCTTCACCATCGTCATAAATCCCTTCACTTTTACCAACACCTCGAAAATTAAATCTAATTGTAGAAAATCCTGCTTTTATAAAAATTTTATACATTTTAAAAATAATTTTAGTATGCATTGTCCCGCCTTTAGAGGGATCTGGGTGCAATAATATAACAATTGGTGAATCGTCTCTATTATTGTGAGAATATTTAGCCTCTATTTTACCTTCTGGCCCTGGAATTAATAAGTCAACCATTTGATAAAGCTATTATTGAAGTTATATGATTTTGTAAATATAGATGTTTTAAATATATGAATTCTCTTGGTTTTGATAAGTCAGAAAAAGACACAAAAGTAGTTGTAGCAATGTCTGGGGGTGTAGATAGTTCTGTTGCTGCTGTTATGCTAAAAAAACAAGGTTATGATGTAATTGGCATTACACTAAAATTATATAACAACTCTAATATATCTAAGAGTAAATCGTGTTGTGCTGGTATTGATATTGAAGATGCTAAAAACGTTGCTCTAAAAAATGATTTCAAACATGTAGTCTTAGATTATCAAGGCAAATTTTTTGATGGAGTAATTAGCAACTTTGTCGATTCTTATGCAAATGGTGAAACTCCTTTACCATGTGTTAAGTGTAATGAAACAGTAAAATTTTCAGATTTACTTAATGAGGCAAAAAAAATTGGAGCTGACACTCTTGCAACAGGTCACTACGCGATAAGAAAAGGATCTCTAAATAATGCAAGTTTACATAAAGCGAAAGATTTTTCAAAAGATCAAAGTTTTTTTCTTTTTTCTACATTACAAGAGCAATTGAATTATGTGAGATTTCCATTAGGTGATTATAAAAAATCAGAAATTAGACAACTAGCTAAAGAATATAAATTAAGTGTTAGCGATAAACCTGATAGCCAAGATATATGTTTTGTTACATCAGATTCTTATAGAGATCTTGTAAATAATTTAAATCCAAGTGTTAATAAAAAAGGTATAATTTATGATGTTGATAATAATATTCTTGGAACTCATGATGGCATTAGTAATTATACTATTGGTCAAAGAAAAGGTATTGGCATTAGTGGTTCAAAAGAACCTTTATATGTTACAGATATTAACAAAGATCAAAACTCAATTACTCTAGGGACAAAAGAAAAATTGAAAAAAAAAGTTATTAACTTTAAGAATATCAACTGGTTGGGAGGCAACATTTTACCTAAAGAACTTGATTGTTCAGCAAAAATAAGATCAACACAAGAAGATTTACCAGGAATTCTTGATATAAATAAGGACCATGGAACTTTTACATTTGAAAAGGAATTAGATAATACTTCCCCCGGACAAGCTTGTGTTTTTTACAAAAATGACCAATTACTTGGTGGCGGTTGGATTACTGTCTAAATTTAAAATCAGTTCTAAATTTGGTTAATTTTTGTTGAAATAACTAGATTTTTCAAATTAATGAATTAGATGAGATATTGTGAACTCTGAAACACTCAATACATTAGATTCTTATAGTAAAAATAAATACAAATATGGCTTTGTAACTGAGATTGATGATGAAAAGCCAAAAAAGGGATTAAACGAAGATACAATTAAATTCATTTCATTAAAAAAGAACGAGCCAGAGTGGATGCTGGACTGGAGATTAAAAGCATATTCAAAATGGAAAAAGATGAAAGAACCTAAATGGGCAAATCTTAATTTTCCTGAAATTGATTATCAAGATATTTATTATTATTCAGCTCCAAAAGGTTTTGAGAAAAAACCCAAAGACCTAAGCGAAGTTGATCCTAAACTCATAGAGACATATAACAAATTAGGTATCCCTCTAGAGGAGCAAAAAGTTCTAGCTGGTGTCGCTGTAGATGTTGTATTTGATAGTGTTTCGGTAGCTACCACTTACAAAGGTGAATTAGAAAAGCTTGGTATAATTTTCTGTTCAATTGGAGAAGCTATTCAAAAACATCCTGATTTAATAAAAAAATATTTAGGCTCTGTTATACCGCCTGGCGACCATTCATTTTCTGCATTAAATTCAGCTGTGTTTACTGATGGATCATTCGTGTACATTCCAGAAGGTGTAAAATGTCCAATGGAGCTATCAACTTATTTTAGAATTAATGCTGAAAATACTGGTCAATTTGAGAGAACTCTAATTATTGCAGATAAAGGGAGTTATGTTAGTTATCTAGAAGGTTGTACTGCTCCAAAAAGAGATGATAATCAATTACACGCAGCCAATGTAGAATTAATTGCTTTGGAAGATGCAGAAATAAAATATTCAACTGTCCAAAATTGGTATCCAGGAGATGAAGATGGGAAAGGTGGCATTTACAATTTTGTTACTAAAAGAGGTCTTTGTGCAGGAAAAAATAGTAAGATATCTTGGACACAAGTTGAGACTGGATCAGCTATTACATGGAAATATCCTAGTTGTATTTTAAAAGGTGATAATTCCATTGGTGAGTTTTATTCTGTAGCAATTACTAATAATTTTCAACAAGCTGATACAGGAACTAAGATGACTCATATTGGTAAAAATACAAAAAGTAAAATAATATCAAAAGGTATTTCTCTTGGTAAATCTCAAAATACTTACAGAGGTGAGGTTTCTTTTTTAAGAAAAGCAGATAAGGCAAGAAATTATACTCAATGCGATTCTTTGTTAGTAGGAAATAAATGTGGAGCGCACACAGTTCCTTACATTGATTCAAAAAACAATACAGCAGTTATTGAGCACGAAGCTTCGACTTCTAAAATAAATGAAGACCAACTTTATTACTGCAGACAAAGAGGTTTAAGTCATGAGGAAGCAGTTTCATTAATAGTAAATGGTTTCTGCAAACAAGTTTTGCAAGAACTTCCTATGGAATTTGCTGTCGAAGCACAAAAACTTGTATCTATATCTCTTGAGGGAAGTGTAGGTTAGTATGTTTTTAGAAATTAAAGATTTATCAGTAAAAATTGAAAATAAAAATATTCTTAAAAATCTTAACTTGAACATTAATAAAGGTGAAGTTCATGCAATTATGGGTCCAAATGGATCTGGTAAAAGTACATTAGCAAACGTTCTAGCGGGTAAAGAGGACTACGAAATCTTAAATGGTAAAATTAATTTCAAAGATAATGATTTATTTGATTTAAATATCGAAGAGAGAGCTCAAGAAGGAATGTTTTTGGCTTTTCAATATCCAGTTGAAATACCTGGAGTAAATATTACTCCATTTTTACATTCTGCAATTAATTCAAAAAGAAAACGTATGAACGAAGATGAAATTGATAATTTATCATTTGCTAAACTTTTAAAGTCTAAAGCTAGTGATTTAGGTATAAATATTGATATGCTTAAACGATCAGTTAATACAGGATTTTCTGGTGGTGAAAAAAAACGTTATGAAATTTTACAAATGAGTATTCTTAATCCAGATTTAGCAATTCTAGATGAAACTGATTCAGGACTTGATATTGATGCTCTTAAAATAGTTACTGATGGGGTTAACAAACTTAAAACAAAAAATAATTCTTTTTTAATCATTACTCATTATCAAAAACTTTTGGATTACATTAAGCCAGATTGCGTACATGTTATGGTAAATGGCAGTATTGTTAAATCAGGAGGTTCTGAAATTGCTGCTGAAATAGAAAAAGATGGATTTCAAAAATTTCAATAATGGATATTCAAGATAATTATCAAAAAAATAAAAAAAATATTTTTTTTTCACAAAATAAAGATGTTCAAATTCATAGAGAAAAATTAATAAATTTTTTTGAAAACGATAGTTTTGATAAAAAAAATAATGAAAGTTTAAAAAATATAAATTTAAAAAACTCTCTTGTTTTTAAATATAATTACCTTGTCCCAGAAGAAACTTCAGTAATAAATAATAATCATGATAATAGTTATTCAATAGTTTCTGTAAATGGACAGTGTTCGAGTTTTAAAGATGATAAAATCGAAATAACTAAAATTCTAGAAGAAGATTACAATGATTTTTCTAAAAATGATACAATTGAAGAAAATGATCACTTTGTAAATTTAAATTCATTATTTCTAAATAGTGGATTTAAAAAAAAATAATAATATTAAAATAAAAATTTCAAATATTGTTACAGACGATGATTTAACTATTTTCCAAAAAAATAATTTTGTTTGTGAAGAAGGATCATCTCTTAATCTTGTTGAAGAATATGAAAATAAAAATAATTCAACATCAAATATATTAAATGTAATTAAATTAGAAAGAAATTCTAACTTAAACCACTTTCTAATACAAGATAACTCTCCGAGTCATAATTTAATAGTAACAAGTCATTCTTCATGTAAAGAAGACTCTAAATACACTCAAAAGGTATATAATTTTTCTGAAGGATACGTGAGAAATTTTCATTTTTCTGAACTAATAGAAATAAATTCGCAAGTTGATTTACAAGGTATATTTTTTCTTAAAGATAATAATACATCAAACAACAAAACATTTGTTAAGCATTTAGCCGAGGATTGTAAAAGTAATCAAGTTTATAAAGGTATTTTGAACGATCGTTCTAAAGCAACATACTTTAGCAACACTTATGTCGATCAAGTTGCACAAAAAACTGAAGGATATCAACTTAGCAAGGGTATACTTTTATCTGATAATGCATCATATTTTTCTAAACCTGAATTAAAAATATATGCTGATGATGTAAAATGTAGTCATGGCTCAACAATTGGACCAATAGATGAAAATGCTATTTTTTACCTTAGATCCAGAGGAATGAGTAAAATCGCAGCAACTAAAATTTTGATATCTTCATTTATCAATGAAGAATTAAGTAGTATTAATGATGAGCAAATGTCTGAAATAATTCAAAAAAAACTAGTAAGATATCTAAGCAAAGTAAAATGAATATTTCTAACTTAAAATCTAGATTTCCTGTATTCAAAAAAAACCCTAATTTAGTTTTTTTAGATACCGCTGCATCTGCTTTAAAAGTTGATGAAATGATTGAAGCTACAAACAATTGCTACACAAATGAATACGCAAATA
>CACJWQ010000020.1 GCA_902597015.1 uncultured Alphaproteobacteria bacterium | reverse complement strand
TTAATTAGTGAGCTTTTACCATTACCTCTTGATCCCCATAATAAGGCATTATTTGTAAAATTTCCTTCAGCAAAATTTTTTGTATTATTATAAATAGTTTTTTTTTGTCTTTCTATTCCGATTAATAGATCAAGATCTAAACATCTAAAATTAGAGATTATATTAAGGTTTTTTATTTTACTATCCCAAATAAATGCTTTTCCTCTTGAGAGTGTAAGATTTGATAAAAAATTGCTTAAAAACATTATAAATACTTTATTTGATTTTTCTTATTACACAGTATAATAAATCTCTCAAATTAAATCATCATAGGTACTATTATGGAAGCATTTGGAACATTTTTACCACTTATATTAATATTTGTAGTCTTTTATTTTTTATTAATTAGACCACAGCAAAGAAAAGTTAAACAGCATAAAGAAATGCTATCCAATCTCAAAAGAGGTGATAAAATAGTAACTTCAGGTGGAATTATCGGTACTATAAATAAGGTAGCTGATAATAGAGAATTAACCTTGGAAGTTGCTGAAAATGTTGAAATAAAAATTGCATCCGGAATGGTTGCAGATTTATATGCAATGCCAGAAGTTCAAAAAAAAGAACCACCAAAAGAAGAGAATAAAAGTAAATCTGGCTTCTCTTTATTTTCTAGAAAAAAATAAATTTTTTATTAATGAAAAATTATCCCATCTGGAAATCATTTACTGTAATATCTTTAGTTTTATTAGGAATAATTTTTGCAATTCCTTCAATTATTTATGATGAAAATTCAGAAAATTGGTTTTTAAAAAATAAGATTAATTTAGGTCTAGACTTACAAGGTGGATCTTACTTATTATTAGAAGTTCAACTAGATGTTTTATATAAAGAAGAATTAGATAATTTTGTCGATAGTGTTCGTCTGATCTCTAGAGATCAAACTGTAAAAATTGAAAAAATTGATATTAAAGAAAATGAAGTTGTTGTTTTTTTTTCTAACAAAGAAAAGATAAAAAATATTAGAGATGATTTCTTTCAAATGTACAGAGGAGTTACATTACAAATTATTAGCAATAAACTCAGTATACAGTTAAATGATGAATATAGAAAAATTATTCAAGATTCAGCAATTAAGCAATCACTTGAAATTGTTAGAAAAAGAATTGATGAATCTGGAACTAAAGAACCTCTAATCCAAAGATCTGGTAAAAAGAGAATACTTTTACAACTACCAGGGGTAAAAGATCCAGAAAGAATAAAAGATTTATTAGGTAAAACTGCAAAACTCACTTTTCACATAGTTGATAGTGATAGTATTTCTGCTCTTCAAAATAACCTAGCTCCTTTTGGAAAAATTATTGTTCCTGACATGTATGATGAAAATACAAAATATTTATTAGATAAAAGAGCAGTAGTGGGTGGAGAAAATTTAGTAGACGCAAAAGGTTCTTTTGACCAAACAGAAGGTCATGCAGTATCATTTCGTTTTGATACAGAAGGTGCTCAAAAATTTGGTAAAGTCACAACAAACAATATTGGGAAAAATCTTGCGGTTGTATTAGATGGTGTTGTTATCACAGCTCCTAGAATTAGTAGTGCTATTACAGGAGGCTCAGGTATTATAACTGGTAATTTTAATGCTCAAGAAGCATCTGATTTAGCAGTTTTATTAAGAGCTGGTGCTTTACCTGCACCTTTAGAAATAGTTGAAGAAAGATCAGTTGGTGCTGGTTTAGGAGCAGACTCTATAGCTGCAGGTCAAATAGCTGCTATCATTGGTATGGTTTTAGTATGTGTATTTATGATACTCATCTATGGAACTTTTGGCGCCCTTGCTAATGTTTCGTTAATAGTAAATTTATTTATAATTATTTCATTATTAGGAACAATTGGTGCAACATTGACATTGCCTGGTATAGCTGGAATTGTATTAACAATTGGAATGGCAGTAGACGCAAATGTTTTAATCTTTGAAAGAATTAAAGAAGAAAGTTTAAAACAAACAAAAGTTTTTCAGATTGTAAAAAATGGTTTCGACAGAGCTATGTCAACTATACTTGATGCTAATATTACAACTCTTATTGCTGCTGTTTTACTATTTGCATTTGGCTCTGGTCCGATAAGAGGTTTTTCCATTACACTGTCTTTGGGTGTCATAGCATCAATGTTCACCGCGTTAATGCTTACAAATTTTTTAGTATATGTGTACTTATCATTTGCAAATAAAAAGGAATTAAAACTATAATGTTTGGTTTAAATAAAATTATTCCTGTTGAGCCTAATATCAATTTTTTAGGCTTAAGAAGAAACTTCTTAATTTTTTCTATTTTAGCAATGTTAATTTCAATTGTTTTATTAAGTATAAAAGGTTTAAATCTAGGTATTGATTTTAAAGGAGGTACATTAATCGAGGTTAGTACAAAAAATACCTCAATTGGCGAATTAAGAGAAATTTTATCTTCTTCTTATAGTGACGTATCTTTACAAGAATTTGGTAATGAAAATATTATTTTGATTAGGCTTCAAAATAAAAGCAATCAAGAAAGTATAGAAACAGTTAATTCAGTCAAAAATTTAATTCAAGATAAAGTTGTTGAGTTTAGGAGATCTGAATTTGTAGGGCCTACAATTAGTTCTGAGTTATTGTTTCGAGGTTTTCAAGCAGTCTCTTTTGCATTAATTGCTATTTTAATTTACATCTGGTTACGTTTTGAATGGCAATTTGGTTTTGGGGCAGTTGTAGCATTAACTCATGATGTTTTATTTACTCTTGGATTGCTCTCAATTTTAAATGTAGAATTTTCTCTTGCAACAATAGCAGCAATTCTAACAATTGCTGGTTATTCCATTAATGACACAGTTGTAATTTTTGATAGAGTTCGTGAAAATTTAAGAAAATATAAAAAGTTAGAGTTAGTAGATCTATTTAATTTGTCAGTTAATAATACTTTATCCAGAACTATAATGACAAGTTTAACTACACTTCTTGCATTAGTATCTTTATTTATTTTTGGAGGAGAGGTAATTAGGCCTTTTGCTTTAACAATGATTATAGGTGTTATAATCGGAACATATTCTTCTGTTTTTATTGCGGTCCCAACTTTATTAATATTTAAGTTTAGACCGCAAGATGAAGATGACTAAGCGTTGTTTAAATTCTCTGTAACTTTTTCCCAATTTACTAAATTGTCAATAAAAGCTTTTAAATAATCAGGTCTTCTGTTTCTATAATCAACATAATACGAGTGCTCCCAAACATCACACCCAAGTAGAGGGGTATGACCATGAACTATTGGGTTTTCTCCATTTGGTGTTTTGGTAATTTCTAATTTTCCATTATTTAGAACTAACCAACACCAACCTGATCCAAATTGACCAATACCTGCATTGATAAAATCTTCTTTCATTTTTTCAACTGAGCCAATATCTGAAACTATTTTATTTTCGAGCTCAGAGGGAATTTTACCGTTTGGATTATTTTTCATTACTTCCCAAAAATGAACATGATTTATATGTTGTGCCACATTGTTGAATACTGGAGCATTTTTTTGATAAGAGTTGATTACAATATCATTAACATTGTCATCTGATATATTTTGTTCTTTAATAAACTTATTTCCATTAGTTATGTAAGCCATGTGATGCTTATCATGATGCAACTCTAAAGTTTCAACCGACATAAACGGCATTAGAGCATCTTTACTGTAGGGTAGATCTGGTAACTCTAGATTTATCATTTTATTTCCTTTGATTTATAAAATTTTCTTTAAAAATTCACCTGTATAGCTTTTTTTATTATTTGCAATATCTTCAGGTGTTCCTGTTCCAACAATTTGGCCACCATTAACACCCCCTAGTGGACCAAGATCAATTATATGATCAGCTGTTTTAATAACATCAAGGTTGTGTTCAATAACGATTACAGTGTTTCCCTCATCGACAAGTGTGTGAAGAATTTTAAGTAATTTTTTAACATCATCAAAATGAAGACCAGTTGTTGGCTCATCAAGAATATACAATGTTTTTCCTGTAGACCGTTTTGATAATTCTTTTGATAATTTTATTCTCTGAGCCTCACCACCAGATAAAGTAGTAGCTGATTGACCTATTTTTATATAATCTAATCCAACATCCATTAGGGTTTGTAATTTTTGCTTTATTGCGGGAATTTTATTGAAAAATTTATAACCCTCCTCAACAGTCATTTCTAAAACATCTGAAATAGATTTATCTTTATATTTTACTTCTAAGGTTTCTCTATTATACCTTTTTCCTTTGCAAATATCACACTCGACATAAACATCAGCTAAAAAATGCATTTCTATTTTTTTTACTCCATCACCTTCACATGATTCACATCTACCGCCCTTAACGTTAAATGAAAAACGTCCTGGTTTATAACCTCTAGCACTAGACTCATTTAAGTTTGCAAACCAATCTCTTATTGGAGTAAAACATCCTGTATATGTTGCTGGGTTTGATCTTGGTGTTCTTCCAATAGGAGATTGATCAATATCAATTACTTTATCAATATGATGAATACCTTTAAAGTTAAAGCGGCTTTCATCTTTATTTAAAGATTTATTGAAATATTCATCTAACCTTTGATACAATGTATCAATAATTAATGAAGATTTACCACTTCCAGATACACCTGTAACAGTAATAAAATTCCCTAAAGGTAATGTGATATTAAGATTATCTAGGTTGTTTGTTTTTATTTTATTAAGCTTAAAAACTTTATTTTTATTAAATTTTCTTCTATTTTTTGGAACTTCTATTTCTAAGGATTTATTCAAATATTTTGCTGTCAAACTTTTATTATTTTTTAGTATTTTTTTTAATCCACCCTCTGCAATTATGTGACCTCCATTAACTCCTGCCTTAACACCAATATCAATTATATGATCTGATTGTCTAATTGCATCCTCATCATGTTCAACAACAATTACTGTATTACCTAAATCTCTTAATCTAAATAAAGTTTCAATCAGTTGTTGATTATCTTTTTGATGTAATCCAATAGAAGGTTCGTCTAAAACATACAAAACTCCTGTTAATCCAGAACCAATTTGACTTGCTAATCTAATTCTTTGACTTTCACCTCCAGATAAAGTTTTACTAGCTCTTGCCAATGATAAATAATCTAAACCAACTCTATTTAAAAAAACTAATCTATCTTTTATTTCTTTAATTACTCCCTCAGCAATTTTTTTATTATTTTTATCAAGTTTACTTTCAAGTGATGAAAACCAATCTAAACACTCGCTAATTGATTTTTTAGTAATATTACCAATATGATTTTCATCAATTCTTACAGCTAAAGCTTTCTCATTAAGACGGTAACCCTTACAAACTTCACAGTCTCTTTCAGATAAATATTTTTCTAATTCATACTGAAGCCACCATCTCTCAGTTTCTTCATATTTTCGATCAATAAAGTTTATTATTCCCTCAAAATCATATAAAAAATTTAGTTCACTATTCTCATCTCCATAAAGGATTACATTTTTAACTTTTTTTGGAATTTCACTCCATGGAATATTTTTCTTTACTTTAAATTGTTTTAAAATTTTATCTATTGTGTCAACAAAATATTTTTTTTGGTAACCAAATACTTTTGTTTCCCAAGGTTTAATAGCTCCATCAGAAATTGATCTAGTCTCATCTGGCACAATCTTGTTTTCATCAAAATATTTTTCAACTCCTAACCCATCACACTCAGAACATGCACCCTGCGGTGCATTAAAACTAAATAATCTAGGTTCAATCTCTTCAATACTAAATCCAGAAACAGGACAGGCAAATTTTGATGAAAATATCGATATTTTTTTCGTATCCAGATTTTCTAAATATAACAAACCATCTGATAAAGTTAATGCAACTTCTATACTTTCACTCAGTCTTTGTTGGATATTTTTTTTTACAACAAGTCGATCAATTACAACTTCAATATTATGTTTAAAATTCTTTTTAAGTGAAGGCACTTCGTCAATATCATAGACTACATTATCTACTTTAAGTCTTTGATAACCTCTTTTTTTTAAATCTTCGATTTCTTTTCGATATTCACCTTTTCGATCTCTAACTATTGGAGATAAAATATAAATTCTTTTATCAATATTATTTTTAATTATAAGATCAGTCATTTCACTAACAGATTGCGATTTAATTGGTTTACCTGTTGCTGGAGAGTAGGGAACACCAACTCTAGCATATAGCACTCTTAGGTAATCGTAGATTTCTGTGACTGTACCTACGGTACTTCTTGGATTTTTTTGTGTAGTTTTTTGTTCTATAGAAATAGCTGGTGATAGACCATCAATACTATCTACATCGGGCTTATTCATCATTTGAAGAAATTGTCTTGCATATGCTGATAGACTCTCAACATATTTTCTTTGCCCTTCAGAATAAATTGTATCAAATGCTAAAGTTGATTTTCCTGAGCCACTTACACCTGTAATCACAACAAGTTTATTTTTTGGTATTTCTAAGTTGATATTTTTAAGATTGTGCTCTCTTGCACCTTTTATAACAATTTTATCTAAATTCATGAATATTAGTGTTATCTAATAACGTTAATATGTTATATGGATATATATAGTATTCTTATGGTTGGTAGTGTTAATAAAACAATTTTATTAGGAAACTTAGGAAGAGATCCTGAAATTAGATCCATGCAGTCTGGAGCTAAAATGGCTTCATTTTCGATTGCAACTTCAAAAAGATGGAAAGATAGAAATACTCAAGAACAAAAAGAAAAAACATCTTGGCATAACATTGTTGTTTTTGGAGACGGCTTAGTTGATATAGTAGAAAAATACGTAAAAAAAGGATCTAAAATTTACGTTGAAGGAGAGCTTCAAACAAGGAAATGGCAAGATAAAGACGGAAATGACAGATACACTACAGAGGTCATTTTACAGGGATATAATTGTAATTTAACCCTCTTAGACAGCAGAAATAATAATTCTCAGATATCAGATAATTCTCAAGAAATGGATCAATCTAAGCCAGTTGAAGACAATTCTTTTGGAAATCAATCAGGTGATTCTGATGATTTAGATGAAGATATCCCTTTTTAAATTTTTATATTAGATATTATTATTTAATTACTGAAAAATATAGTTTTTTTAATATAATTTAATCATTTATTTATATTGGTTTAAATTATGCTTTTTGGTATAAAAAAAACTTAATTTTTCTTAGAAAACTTGGATTTTTTTAGTGCCTGACAATATAGATACATCAAATAACAACAATCAAGAACCTACTAATATACCTTCAGTAAGTTTAGAGCAAGAAATGCAAAAATCCTACCTGGATTACGCAATGTCTGTAATAGTTAGTAGGGCACTTCCAGACTGTAGAGATGGTTTAAAGCCAGTTCACAGAAGAATATTATATTCTATGAGTGAGTCAGGGTACAATTTTAATAAACCATACAAAAAATCTGCAAGAATAGTAGGTGATGTAATGGGTAAATATCATCCTCACGGAGACTCAGCTATTTACAATTCTATGGTTAGAATGGCACAAGATTTTTCTATGCGATTAGAGTTAGTTGATGGTCAAGGAAATTTTGGATCTTTAGATGGAGATCCTCCTGCAGCAATGAGATACACTGAGGCACGACTCGCTAAAGTTTCTGAGAGGCTTGTTGAAGATATTGATAAAAATACCGTTTCGTTTCAACCTAATTATGATGACACAACAAAAGAACCCTCAGTCTTGCCATCTCAATTTCCAAATCTTTTAGTTAATGGTGCATCGGGAATTGCAGTTGGAATGGCAACTAATATTGCCCCACATAACTTAGGAGAAGTAATAGATGCATCTTTATATCTTATTAAAAATCCAGATTGTAATATCTCAGATCTTCAAAAATATATTTTTGGTCCTGATTTTCCAACAGGAGGTCAAATAATTGGTAAAAAAGGCATAACTGAAGCATTTGAAACTGGAAAAGGAGGGTGTGTAGTTAGATCGAAAACTAGTATTGAAAATTTTAAAAAGGATCGAGAGGCAATTATTCTCCATGAAATACCTTACCAGGTTAATAAATCAAAATTATTAGAAAGGATTGCAGAAATTGTAAAAAATGGAATTGTTGAAGGAATTTCAGATTTAAGAGATGAGTCAGATAGAAACGGTGTTAGGGTTGTTATTGAATTAAAAAAAGATGTAGACTCAAATATTATTCTCAATCAATTATATAAACACACTTTAATTCAAACGACATTCAATTCTAATATGCTTGCTTTAAATAAAGGTAAGCCAGAACAAATGAATTTAAAAGAAATTTTATCTTCATTTTTAGATTTTAGAGAAGAAGTAATAATAAAAAGAACATTATTTGACCTTAATAAAGCTAGAGAAAAAGCTCATATTTTAGTTGGATTGGTTGTTACTAATGAACATATTGATGAAATTATAGAATTAATAAAAAGTTCAAAAGATACAAAAGAAGCAAAAGAAAAATTAATTAAAAAGAAATGGAAAGTATCTAAACAAAATCTTAATTTTATTAAATCAGTTGAGGATGATACTGTAGAGTTAAAAAACAACACTTTCAATTTTTCTGAAGCACAGGCTAAAGCTATTTTAGAATTAAGATTACAAAAATTAACTGCTTTAGAAAGAGAAGATATACAAAAAGATTTAGAAAGTTTAATTTTAGAAATTAAAAATTACCTATCTATACTTAATTCTAGGGATATTCTTCTAAAGGAAATAGAAAATGAATTAGCTGAGATTAAAAAAGAATTTGCAACTGAAAGACGTAGTGAGATTATTGATCAAGAATATGAGCAAGTAGATGATTTAAGATATATTCAACAAGAAGATATAGTTTTAACTATTTCTAATAATGGGTACATAAAAAGATCACTATTATCTAATTATCGTTCTCAAAATAGAGGAGGCAAAGGCAAAACTGGTATGTCAACAAGAGAAGAAGATTTTGTTAAAGAAATTCACTTTGCAGATACTCATACTAAACTTTTAGTTTTTTCTTCATTAGGAAAAGTTTATTCTCTAAAATCTCATGATGTTCCTGAAGCTAGTTTAAAGGCAAGGGGAAAGCCTATAGTTAATTTACTGCCTTTTAAAAATTCTGAAAAAATATCAACTTTTCTAGCGTTACCTCTAGATGAAAATCAGTGGGAAAAATTTTATGTTATTTTTACAACCAAAAATGGAATGGTTAGAAAAAATAAATTAATTGATGTTGCTAAGAGTGGAAAAAGAGAATTGAGGGATTCAGGCAAGGTATCCATTAAGCTTGACGAAAAAGATGAATTAATCGGTGTTAAGCTTTGTACTATAGATGATGATATTTTACTTTCTTCATCAAGTGGAAAATGTTTACGTTTTCCAGTTGAAAAATTAAGATTATTTTCTGGTTTAAATTCATCTGGTGTTAGAGGTATAAAATTAGATAAAGGTAATACTATTATTTCTCTAGCAATTCTGAAACACTCAGTGATTGATATGAGCATTCGACAAGAATATTTAAGAGCAGCATCTGATAGTAGAAAAGAATCCTCATCTCTTAAAAATGGATTTGAAGAATTAAATAAAAATGAAGAATTTCTATTAGCTATAACATCAAAGGGTTTTGGAAAAAGATCATCCGCTTATGAATATAGAATTTCAAATAGAGGAGGAAAAGGCATAACTGGCATAATAACATCTGAAAAAAATGGAGAAGTTGTTGATTGTTTTGTTGTTCAGGACAATGATGAAATTATTCTTGTTAGTGACAAAGGTCAAATTATTAGAGTTAATGTAAATCAAATTAGAATTGCAGGAAGATCCACCAAAGGTGTAAGTATTTTTAAGATACCTGAAAGTGATAGAATTGTTTCAGTTTCTAGAATACAAGAATTTGAAAATGATTAATAAAATTGGAATATATCCGGGTACTTTTGATCCTATGACTGCAGGTCATATGGACATAATTAAAAGATCACTAAGAATAGTAGATAAATTAGTAATATCTGTCGCTAATAATATTAACAAAGATTCATTGTTTAGTGTTCAAGAAAGAATTAATATTATCAAAAGTGATATCAGTTCTGTAAATGAATTAAATTCAAAAATTAATGTTACTGAATTATCAGGATTACTTACAACTTTTGCTAGAGATCAAAATGCCACATGTATAATACGTGGTTTAAGAGCAGTTTCTGATTTTGAGTATGAATTTCAAATGACAGGCATGAACTACCAACTTAACCCAGATATTGAGACAATATTTCTTATGACTTCTGAAAAAAATTCATTCATTTCATCGAATTTTGTTAAAGAAGTCCATAAACTAGGTGGAGATGTTTCAAATTTTGTTTCTAAAAATACTTTAGAACAACTTAATAAAAAAAACTCTTAGTTAATCACTTGCGCTTACAATATTTGAACTATATAGAATACAAATTCGATGGGCCCTTAGCTCAGTTGGTAGAGCAATTCCCTTTTAAGGAATGGGTCGCAGGTTCGAATCCTGCAGGGCTCACCATCCAAAATGAAAAAAGCAAAAATTAAAAATATTGCTTCTGGCATCGAGAAAAATTGTGATATTTTAAGAAAAAATGATAACATTCTTGAAGTAGTTCTCGAAGGAACAACAATAAAGATATTGCTTAAGAAAAAGACAAGTAAATATATTGGATACTTTAAAGAAATGGAATTTGAATCTGATGGTTAATTTTTATTCCTAATATTTAATTCGTTTTCATGATCAATTTGTACTTGCTTTAAAATTTCTTTCTTTGTTTTTACTTTACCTTTACCTACACCAGGGCAATTTTTAGCAATATCATTATTCCAAGTTTTTGTATTCATATTTTCAGACCAAAAAGGCCAAGTTCTACATTGTATAGGTCTCGATTTATAAACAGTGCATCTGTTATCTTTCAAAAATATGCAATTTCCATTATTTTTTTTTAGTTCCTTTAAGTGAATGAAACCATCAGTTTTTTGACAATAGTTTTTTACAAAGTTTTGTTCTGTGATTTTAAATCCATCTGACAATTTTTTAATATCTTTCTTACTTAAATAAACAAAACCATAGGTACCTCTTGAAACACAACAATTTCCAGAACCCTGGCATTCAAATCTAATACCTTTTTCTATATCCATAACTATTATCCAGCAGTCAGTGTTAAAATTGCTGCATCTCTCTCTTGAAGATACAATAAGTTTCGAAGATTTTCTCCTTCTATGTTTTCTAATTTTGGATTTTTGGATAATATATCTTCTACCATAATTTTAGCATCTTCTAATAGATCGTAATCAAAACTAAGATCAGCTACATAAAAAGATGGGCTGCCAGATTGTTTTTTTCCTAAAATTTCTCCTGGACCTCTTATTTTTAGATCTTCTTCAGCGATTTTAAAACCATCATTTGTTTTCTTCATTATTTCAATTCTTTTTTTTGAAATTTCTCCAATATTATCTTTATGTAAAAGTATACAATATGATTGAATATCATTTCTACCAACACGACCTCTCAATTGATGAAGTTGAGCTAAACCGAATCTTTCTGCATGTTCAATTACAATTGTTGTTGCAGAAGGAATATCTACACCAACTTCAATAACAGTTGTCGAAACTAAAATTTTATAATCCTCATTTTTAAACTTTGTCATTATTTCTTCTTTTTCATTTTCACTTAAACGTCCATGCATTAGAAGAACTTTATTTTTGAAATGTTTTTTTAAAATTTTGTATCTTTCCTCTGCAGCTTTTAGATCTAACTCTTCAGATATTTCTATTAAAGGGCATACCCAGTAAAATTTAGACGATGAATTTTTAATTTTTTCTTTTATTCTATCAATAAGTTGATTTTCTTTATTTAATGACAAAGAGCTAGTTATAATTGGTTTACGACCTAAAGGTTTTTCAATTAATTTACTTTCTTTCATATCTCCATATGCTGCTAAAGTTAATGTTCTTGGAATGGGAGTCGCACTCATTACTAAAATATTTGGTTTATGATTTTTATGGTTAAATACCATTCTTTGATAAACTCCAAATCTATGCTGTTCATCAATAACTGCTAAACCTAAATTATTAAATTTTACAGTATCTTGTATTAAAGCATGTGTCCCAATTATAATATCTGCTTTTCCCTTTGCAATTTCATCTAATTTTTCTTTCCTTTCCTTACCCTTATCCTTTCCTGTAAGAACAAGTACATTTATTTTTGAATCTTTTAATAAATTTAGAATATTTTCATAATGCTGAAATGCAAGAATTGTAGTAGGCACCATTAAAGCAGATTGAAAATTACTTTCAAATACTTTTATCATTGATATTAAAGCAACAATAGTTTTTCCAGACCCAACATCTCCTTGCAACAATCTGATCATTTGATTAGAACTTCCTAGGTCCTGAAGTATTTCTTTGATTACATTATTTTGTGAATTTGTGAGTTGAAAATCTAAATTACTATAAAATTTACTTAATATTTTATTTTCACTAGTAATTTTTAGACCTTTTTTCTTTTGATTAAAATTTCTCATAATGCCTATAGCTAATTGATGAGAAAATAATTCATCAAATGCTAGTCTTCTTCTAAGCAAATTTTTATTTTTAATATTATTATCACTTGGATTATGAAGATTTTTTACTACTTCATTCCATCCTTTAAATTTATATTTATTTAATATTGAAGTTTCTATCCATTCATTTAAATTTGGTAAATTATTTAATATTTGATCTGTTAATTTATTCATTATTTTTTGATTGAGGCCACTAGTTAAACTGTAAACTGCCTCTTTAGTTTTGATTATTTTATTATTGTTTAAAGCACTAACATGACTAGGGTGTGTTATTTGAAATGTGTTTCTAAAATATTCTAATTTTCCAGAAATTAATCTATTTTCATTTGTCGGTAGCATTTGTCTCAACATAGGATGTCTTGCATTAAAATATACTAAATCAACATTTGTATCTCCGCAGATACATTTAATTTTGTAAGGTTGCCTTTTAAACCTCGAAGGCTCATGTTTAATAATTTTTAAATTTAATGTTACTAAAGAATTAATTTCTGCAT
>CACJWQ010000019.1 GCA_902597015.1 uncultured Alphaproteobacteria bacterium | reverse complement strand
TTTGTAAATCAATTGTTTTTGCTGATTCCTGAAATATAAAATCAACTATTGAGAGTGGATTTTTTAAATACGTTGCAAATTTTTTTAAAGAAAATTCATTAATATAAGTATCTGGATCATATTCTTTAGGTAAAACAACAAATTGTAACAAACGTGAAGGAGTTAAATAAGGTAAAGACATTATAGCACTTTTAAATGAAGCTTTTAAGCCAGAAGAATCACCATCAAACATCAAAGTTGGTTTATTTACATATTTCCATGATAATTGAAGATGGCTATCTGTTAAAGAGGTTCCAAGTGGAGCTACAGCTGTTTTGATATTTTTATCATATAAGCTTATTACATCCATATAACCTTCACAAATTAACATATTTTTTTTTGATCTTATAATTTGTTTGGCATTATAAAGATTATAAAGAATATTTCTTTTTTTAAAAAAATCACTTTCAGGAGAATTAATATATTTAGGATTTGAATTGTCTAATACCCTTCCTCCAAACCCAACAATCTTTCCATATTCATTTGCAATTGGAAACATAAGTCTATTGTAAAAAAAATCTCTTATCTTGTTGTTTTTATCTAGTTTTACTAAATTGCTTTCTAACAGTTCTTTGTCTTCAAAATTTTGTTCTTTTAGAAACTGGTACAGAGTTTGCTTTGAATTAGAAGAAAATCCTAACTTAAAATATTTTACTGTCTCATCTGATAAATTTCTTTTTTTTAAATATTCTTTACAGACATCACTATTTTCAAGATTAACTTGAAACCATTTAGTAGAAATTTCTAGAATTTTATAAATTAAATTATTTTTTTTGTTTATATTTGAATTAAAATTGTCAACTATTCTAATACCAGCTCTTTGAGCTAATTCTTTTACTGCTTCAGGAAATGAAAAATTATAGAGTTCTGTGTAAATAGTAAAGATATCACCCTTAGCCCCACAACCAAAACAATAATAAGAACCTAAATCATCATTTATTTTGCAAGATGGAGTTTTTTCATCATGAAAAGGACAACAACACCAACTATCTTTACCTTTTTTTACAACTTTTGTTTTCTTTTCAATTTCTTGTGAAAGACTGATTTTTGACTTAATTAATTCAAGATCATTTTTTGAAAATGACATCAATTGCCCAGCAAAGATTTAGCTATTTTTCCTACTAAACCCATATCTATTTTTCCAGTATATTTTTCCTTAATTATTTTCATAAGTGCACCCATTTCTTTAAGTGATGTATAATTATTTTCTTGAATTAAATTCTTTATGATCAATGTTGTTTCATCTTCATCCATTTGTTTAGGTAAAAACATTTCTATTACTTTGATTTCATTTTGTTCGTTTTCAATAAGATCATTCCGATTCGCTTTTTCAAAAGCCTCTATTGAATCTTTTCTTTGTTTTACTAAACTTTGAAGTAAACTTAAAATATCAGAATCGGTCAACGAATCTTGCTTACCTCTAAGAGAAATTTCCTTATCTTTAATAGCACTCTTTATTAATCTTAAAGTATTGATGGAATTACTATCTTTTTCTTTGATAGAATTGTTATAATCACTTTCAATTTTATCCTTTAAGCTCATATTTTTTCACTTTCTAATAAATTTAATTTAATAATATAATTCTTCTTTTTAATTTCAACTAATCCTTGACTACATTGTTATAAATGCCTACTAACTATCATTTTGCTTCATCAAAATATAATGGAAGTTTTAAAAAAAGAACCACATATACACAATAAAACTGCAGCTCTTGTATTAGAAAATGGTGAAATCTTATGGGGTTATGGATTAGGAGAGAAAAAGGCTGCTGTAGGTGAACTTTGTTTTAATACCTCTCAAACAGGCTATCAAGAAGCATTATCTGATCCCTCGTATACAAAACAAATCATTACATTTACTTTTCCACACGTTGGGATTGTAGGTACAAATCAAGAAGATCAAGAGTCAAAAAAAATCTACGCTGATGGTTGTGTAATAAATCAGCCATTATCAGAATATTCAAATTGGAGAGCAGAAAATGACCTAAATTCATATTTTTTAAAAAACAAAATTCCATGTATTTTTGGAATTGATACTAGATACTTAACTAAGAAATTATCTGTTGAGGGAGCTAAGAAGGCAGCAATTATTCATTTTGGGGAAGGTAAAAATAAAATTGAAAAACTTAAAACTAAAATAAATGATTGGAAAGGTCTTCAAAATTTAGATTTAGCTGGAATAGTATCGACAGAGCAAAACTATAATTGGAAAAAAGGAATATGGAAAAGTGATAAATCAACTAAAAGCCAATTGAAATATAATGTCACTTGTTTAGACTTTGGAATCAAAAATAACATTTTGAGGAATCTAAATGAATTTAATCTTAACCCAACTGTATTAAACTTATTTTCTAGCTACAAAGAAATAATAGATACTAATCCTTCAGGAATTTTTTTATCAAACGGCCCCGGTGATCCTTATGCCACAAGTAGTAAAATAGTTGATGTGATTAAAAAATTAATTGATGATAATATTCCAATATTTGGAATATGTTTGGGGCATCAAATTTTAGGATTGGCATTAAATGCAAAGACTAAAAAAATGTTTCAGGGTCACAGAGGCTCAAACCATCCCGTCAAAAATCTTACAACAGGTATTGTTGAAATTACTTCACAAAATCATGGTTTTGAAGTTGATAGAGATAGTTTTGGCAAAGATATAATTGAAACTCATGTTTCACTATTTGACGGGACTAATGAAGGTTTAAGACATAAGCATTTACCAGTATTTAGTGTTCAATATCATCCAGAGGCGTCGCCAGGTCCACATGATAGTCATTATTTGTTTGAAGAATTTTATAAACTTATTGAAAAAAATGCCAAAAAGAACTGACATAAATAAAATATTAATAGTAGGTGCAGGTCCTATAGTTATTGGTCAAGCTTGTGAATTTGATTACTCGGGCGCTCAGGCATGTAAGTCTCTTAAAGATGAAGGCTTCAAAATTGTATTAATTAATTCAAATCCTGCAACAATAATGACTGATCCAGAATTAGCTGATCAAACTTATATTGAACCTATAACTAAAGAATTTGTTGAAAAAATAATTGAAATCGAAAAACCAGATGCTCTTCTACCAACTATGGGAGGGCAAACTGCTTTAAATGTTTCAATGGAACTTTTTAATAATCGTATACTTGAAAAACACGGAGTAAGAATGATTGGAGCTAATCCAACAGCAATAGAATTAGCTGAGGATAGGCAAAAATTTAAAGATGCCATGAAAGAAATTGGTCTAAGCTGTCCTAAAAGTTACGTGGTTAACACTATTGAAGAGTCAATGAGAGTAAAAAATGAATTAAATTTACCTCTTGTCATAAGACCAAGTTTTACACTTGGAGGTACAGGAGGTGGCGTTGCCTACGATGATGAGGGGTTTATTGATTTATGTAATAGGGGTTTAAACGCTAGCCCAACAAATCAGATACTTATTGAAAAATCAGTTTCTGGTTGGAAAGAATTTGAGATGGAAGTTGTTAGAGATAATAAAGATAATTGTATTATTGTTTGCTCAATTGAAAATGTTGATCCAATGGGTGTTCATACTGGAGATAGCATTACAGTAGCTCCATCCTTAACATTAACTGATAAAGAATATCAAATTTTAAGGAATGCTAGCATTAAAGTTCTCAGAAAAATAGGTGTAGATACTGGTGGGTCAAATGTTCAATTTGCAATAAATCCTGAAGATGGAGAAATTAATGTAATTGAAATGAATCCAAGAGTTAGTAGATCTTCTGCGTTAGCATCAAAAGCTACAGGTTTTCCAATAGCAAAAATTGCTGCAAAATTAGCCGTCGGTTATACTTTGGATGAACTTGAAAACGATATTACTACGACAACACCAGCAAGCTTTGAACCAACTATTGATTATATTGTAACTAAAATTCCAAGATTTACTTTTGAAAAATTTGTTGGTGCTAATTCTGACTTAACGACATCCATGAAATCAGTTGGTGAAGCAATGAGTATAGGTAGATCTTTCAATGAATCAATTCAAAAGGGTTTTAATTCTCTTGAGTACGGTCTTACTGGTTTTGATAAACCAAAACTTAGCTCAAATGATAAAAATACAATTGTCAATGAACTTAAAATACAATCTTCTCAACGCTTGTTAGTTGTAGGAGAAGCACTAAGGATTGGATTAACAGTTGATGAAATAAATCAAATTACAAAATATGATAAATGGTTTTTATATCAGATTAAAACAATAATTGATTTTGAAAAAATATTAAAAGAAAAAGGGCTTAACAAAGATATAATATTGTATGCTAAGAAAATAGGCTTCTCAGATAGTAAAATCTCATCAATATTAAGTATTAAAGAAAAAGAATTAAGAAAATTTAGAAATATTAACGATATTAATCCTGTCTTCAGACTAGTTGATACTTGTGCAGGTGAATTCAGTTCTAAAACTCCATATCTTTATTCTACTTACGATTGGGATTTTGAAAATACTAAATTCTGTGAAGCAAACCCTACATCAAAAGACAAAGTAATAATTCTTGGAGGCGGTCCTAATAGAATAGGTCAAGGCATTGAATTTGATTATTGCTGTGTACATGCCGCATATGCATTGAAAGAAAAGGGTATTGAAACAATAATGATAAATTGTAACCCAGAAACAGTTTCAACTGACTATGATACTGCTGATAGACTTTATTTTGAACCACTTTCAGCTGAAAGTGTTATTGAAATTTTCAATAAAGAAAAAAGTAATGGAAATGTTCTTGGTGTATTAGTTCAATTTGGAGGCCAGACTCCATTAAAAATTGCAAAAGAATTAGAAGAAGCTGGAATAAAAGTTATAGGAACTTCAACTGAAGCAATAGATTTAGCTGAAGATAGAGATAGATTCAGTGAAATATTAATGAAACTAAATATTGCTCAACCAAAAAATGCTTTTGCAAATACTGTAGCTCAAACTTTAGAAAAAGCTGAAGAAATTGGATATCCTGTTTTAGTTAGACCTTCATATGTACTTGGAGGAAGAGCTATGCAAATTGCATACGATAAAGATAATTTAGAATCATTCTCTAATGAAGCTCTTGAAGTTTCTTCAAATAATGTAATTTTAATTGATGAGTATCTTGAGAATGCCAAAGAAATAGATGTAGATATAATTAGAGATAAAAATGGAGAAATATTTGTAGCTGGGATAATGGAACACATCGAAGAGGCAGGAATTCACTCTGGAGATAGTGCTTGTTCCTTACCTCCCTACTCAGTTAGTAAAGAAACTCAGAATAAAATAATTGAATGGGTATCAAAAATTGCCAATGAAATTAATGTTGTTGGATTAATGAATACTCAATTAGCAATTAAAGATAAAAAAATATATGTTTTAGAAGTAAACCCAAGAGCTAGTAGGACAGTACCATTTGTGGCCAAATCAAAGGGTATTCCAGTTGCAAAAATTGCAGCAAAAGTAATGGTAGGCGAAAATCTTAATTCAATTTTGAATGATTATAAAATTAATGAATCAAAAAACTTTAATGTAAAAGAATCTGTTTTTCCTTTCAATAAATTTGATGGAGTTGATTTAATATTAGGTCCTGAAATGAAATCTACAGGAGAAGTTATGGGAATAGATGAAACCTTTTTATCTTCCTATATAAAGAGCCAAATAGCTTGTGGTAATATTCTTCCATCTAAAGGGACAGTATTTATCTCAATAGATAATGATAATAAAAGATTCATTATTGAGATAGCACAAAAGTTAAAAGAATTAGATTTTAATCTACTTGCAACTAAGGGGACTGCTGAATACTTAAATACTAATAACATCATGACAAAAATAGTAAATAAAGTAAAAGAAGGTAACCCTCATGTAGTTGACTCATTAATTAATAATGAAATTCAGCTAGTAATTAATACAACAAAAACTCAATCATCTATTAGAGATAGCTATAGTATTAGAAGGACATCATTAATGTATAATATTCCATATTATACTACAATAGCTGGAGCAAAAGTTGCTGTGGATGCTATTGAACATATGAAAACTCAAGAATTCACAATAAAAAGTCTTCAAACTATAAATTAATTTTATTGACTATAAAAAATAAATAAATCATCATGAACTTATGAATAAAATTCCTATGACTGCTGAGGGTTATACAAAATTACAAGATGAGTTAAAAAAATTAACATCTGAAGATAGACCAAAAATAATTGAAGCAATTGCCGAGGCTAGAAGCCACGGTGATTTATCTGAAAATGCAGAATATCAATATGCTAAAGAACAACAAAGCTTAATTGAAGGAAGAATTATAGATTTAGAGAGTGCTATTAGTAAAGCAGAGGTAATAGATGTTAAATCTGTTGAAGGTGACGATATTAAATTTGGTGCAACAGTTGAAATAGAAGATGATGAAAGTGGTGAAAAACAACAATATCAAATTGTTGGGGAATATGAATCAGATATTGAAAATAAAAAACTTTCAATTACTAGTCCTTTAGCAAGAGGCTTGATAGGTAAAACAGTAGAAGACAATGTTGAAATCAATAGCCCAAAAGGTTTAAAAAGTTATACAATATTATTAGTAAAATACATTTGAGTATAGATAATCCTAAAATTTGGTCATTAACTGATGGTTCACAAGGAATGATAAGTCAGACTAAAGGTCTAGCAAACGAATTAAGTATAGATATAGAAGAAGTTAAAACTGAAATAATTTTTCCTTGGAATAGACTACAACCTGGGATACTTCCTATTTTTAGTTGGATATTTAAAAATAAGTTACCTACAAACGAAATACCTGATGTGGTTATTAGTTGTGGAAGAAAAAGTGTTTACTTATCGGTCTATCTTAAAAAAAAATATCCTAATATAATTAATATTCATATTCAAAACCCAAAAATTTCTTCAAAATACTTTTCATTTGTTATTGCACCAAATCATGATGCTTTATATGGTGAAAATATAATCAATTCAAAAGGCGCAATCCATCATTTTAAAAAAACTAATAATTTAAAAAATCATTACGAAATTGATACAAAAAATTTGATTACTTGTATTATTGGAGGTGAAAATAATCACTATAATTTCTCAAAAAAAAATACTTTGGATCTTTGCGAGAGAATAAAAAAAATGAAGAAGTATAATAATAATAAAGAAATTTTAGTTATTACCTCGAGAAGAACTAATCAAGAAATAAAATATATTTTAAAAAAAGAATTGAACTCTATATCTACATTATGGTTTGGGGAAGGAAAGAATCCATACGAATTTGCTCTTTATAATTCTAGTTATTTTATTATTACTTCTGACTCAACCTCTATGATTTCTGAAGCAAGTATATCTGGTAAACCAATTTATGTTTATCAATTACCAATGAAGAGAAAAAGTAATAGATTTATAAGATTCCATGAAGAATTTAAAAAACTGAATATAACAAGAGATTTTAATACTTTAGACAAATTAGAAAAATGGACATATACGAAACTAGAAGAAAGCGAAAGAATTGCTGGAATTATAAAAAAAAGAATTATAGAAAGGAAAAATGAATCTTGAGAATTTAACTCATGCAGATTTTCCCTTTAATCATTGGGTATTTAGTAACTGCTTAGAAGAAGGTGCATTAGATGAAATTTCTTATAGTAATATTCCTTCAGGAGACAGAATGTACGATGGGACGAGAGCTGCAGATCATACAGGACAGGGAGTTGATGGCAAATTAAGACTTTTTATAACAAAAAAAAATTGTCAAAATTTTCCTTATCTAACTAAATTAATTCAGTTTTTACAAAGTATTGAAATGGTTAATAAAATATCGAAAATAATTAATAAAGATTTATCAAATTCATATGTCAGATTAGAAGTAATTGGAGATAAAAAAGGATTTTGGTTAAAACCACACAAAGATATTTCAGAGAAATTAATGACAATGATGATTTGGGCAAACCCATATAATGAAGAATCAAATTTGGGCACTGACCTCTATGATAAAAATTTTAAATTAGTTAAAACAATTAAATATGTTCATAATAATGGTTATTTTTTTTCTTCAGGCGATGATACTTGGCATGGACTTGAATTAAAAGAAATTAAAAAAGAGAGAAGATGTATTCAAATAAATTATGTTACTTTTAATACGGATTGGCCAGTTGAAAAAATTGACTAAATTATTAATTTAATTAGATGACTGAAAAAATAGAAAATGATGTCTTAATTATTGGCTCTGGACCAGCAGGCTATACTGCTGCAATCTATGCAGCAAGAGCAAATTTACAACCGCATTTAGTTTCAGGTTTAGAACCAGGAGGTCAGCTAACTATCACTACGGATGTAGAAAACTATCCAGGATTTGAAAATGTAATTCAGGGTCCTTGGCTTATGGAGCAAATGAAAGAACAAGCTGTTAAAGTAGGGACTATTTTTCATAATGATATTGTAACGTCAGTTGATTTTGAAAAAAATCCATTTATTTCCAAAACCGAGTCAGGGAAAGAATTTGTATCCAAATCAATTATTATAGCAACAGGTGCTCAAGCTAGATGGCTGAATTTGGAAAGTGAAAAAAAATTTAAAGGATTTGGTATTTCTGCTTGTGCAACTTGTGATGGATTTTTTTTCAAAGATCAGCAAGTAGCTGTGATAGGTGGAGGTAATAGTGCGGTAGAGGAGGCAATGTTTTTAACTAAATTTGCTTCAAAGGTATTGTTAATTCATAGAAGAGATAGTTTGCGAGCTGAAAAAATTTTACAAGAAAGGCTGTTTAACAATAAAAAAATTGAAGTAATCTGGAACAGTAAAGTTTCTGAATTTGTTGGAGATGAAAATCCAAATACATTAAAAAAAATTATTTTAGAGAACACATTAGATAGCAGCAAAACAACTATAGATGTAAATGGTGCATTTATAGCTATAGGACATGATCCTGCTACTTCACTTTTTATTAATAAGTTAAAAATGGATGAGGAAAATTATATAATTACTAAACCTGATAGTACTGAGACAAGTATTAAGGGAGTTTTTGCAGCTGGCGATGTAAAAGATAAAATTTACAGACAGGCTGTTACTGCTGCTGGTATGGGTTGTATGGCTGCTTTAGAAGCTGAAAAATATATAGCGGAGAGCTAATTAACCCTGTCTTGCTTTCATTCTGGGATTTTTTTTGTTAATTACATAAATCCTGCCTTTTCTACGAACAACTTTACAATCCTTATCCCTAGTTTTGGCAGTTTTTAATGAACATTTAACTTTCATAAAAAACGCTTTAAATTCTGGGATTTGTTTTGTCAAACATATATTGTCTGAATTAATATGAGAAAGTTATCTTACCCTGGAAGATCTAATGTTTTAGCTCAAAATGGCATGGTGGCAACATCAAATCCGTTAAGCTCTATGGTGGCAATTAATGTACTTCAAAAAGGTGGAAATGCCGTTGATGCTGCTATCGCAGCTTCAGCTGTTCAAGCTGTAGTATGTCCTAGCGCAACAGGAATTGGCGGAGATTGCTTTGCAATTGTTTCGATGAATGGGAAAAAACCAATTGCTGTAAATGGATCTGGAATCTCACCAAAAAAAGCAAATTTACAGTTTTATAAAGATAATAAAATAAAAAATATTGGTTTAACGAGTCCACATTCAGTTACTATTCCAGGAGCAGTTCATGCATGGTGTTCTATGCATGAAAAATTTGGAAGAATTGATTTTAAAGAGGTTTTATCTGGAGCAGAAAGTTTTGCTAGAAATGGATTTCCTATTCATGAAGTTGAAGCTATCGCTTGGAAGGAAAATGAAAAAAAACTTAAAAAAAATTCTAATTCTAAAAGATTATTTTTAAATAAAAATCTTAGTTATAGTTTTGGTGAAGTTTTTAAAAATATTCCTTTAGCAAATACTTTAAGAGTAATCTCAAAAAATAAAATTAAAGGTTTTTATCAAAGTGAAATTACTAAAGATATGGTTAAGACACTAAACAAACTTGGAGGATTGCATACAGAAGAGGATTTCTATAATCAAAAAACGTTATTTTCAAAAACAATTACAAATTTATATAGAAATTTAAAGATCCATCAATGCCCTCTGAATAGTCCTGGATTAGTTGTCTTGATGATGATGGCAATAACTGAGAAATTAGATATCAAAAAATACAATCCTTCAAGTTTTGAAAGATATCATCTTCAAGCTGAAATATCAAAATTATGTTTTGAAGTTAAGGAAACAATATTTGGTGACCCTAAATTTAATAATATAAATATTAAAGATTATTTGAGTAATGAATATATAAGCTCTTTATGTTCTACAATTAATATAAATAAAATTTACTCTTCAAAAAAAGGCTATGTAACTTCACACCCTGAAACAATATATCTAAGTGTTGTAGATAGAGATTTGAATTCAGTATCTTTTATTAATTCAATTTGTCATGGTTTTGGAAGTGGAATTACAAGTAATAAAACAGGAATTCTCTTTCAAAATAGAGGTGTAAATTTCAGATTAGAAGATGATCATCCAAACTCAATTGATAGTCAAAAAAGACCACTTCACACAATAATCCCTGGTTTAATAACCAATAAGAACGATGAGACCTTGTATTCTTATGGAGTAATGGGAGGACAATATCAGCCAATTGGTCAATCTCATTTGATTCAAAATATAATCGACTACGACATGTCAGTACAAGAAGGTTTAGATTTACCTCGAGCATTTGCTCTTAATGGCATCTTAAATGTTGAAAATTCATTAGATGATAAAATTGTAAAAAAATTACGGAATGTTGGTCATAAAATTAAAATAAATAAAAATGCTATTGGTGGTGGTCAATGTATAAAAATAGATAGAAAAAATGGAGTACTTATTGGAGGATCAGATCCACGAAAGGATGGTATGGCAATAGGTTACTAATTTAGACTTTCCCAAAAGTTTCATTATACTGATTATTTACTCTTACAAATGTGGTACACTTACTAAGCTGCTTTAATGATGAAGCCCCTACGTATGTACAACTACTTCGTAATCCTCCAAGAATATCTCTAATTGTACTATCTAGTGAATTCTTCATACGTAATTTAACTTTTTTTCCCTCGGATGATCTATAATTTGCAAGACCCCCATAATGTTTCTCATTAGCTTCTTCAGAGCTTGATCCATAAAACTCAATATATTTATTTCCATTCTCTTCAATTATATCTCCACCACCTTCTTTATGACCTGCTAACATTCCACCAAGCATAACAAAATCTGCACCCGCTCCAAAGCCTTTTGCAACGTCTCCCGGACAGGTACAACCACCATCGGCAATAATATGTGCACCTAATCCATGTGCAGCGTCTGCACATTCCATTACTGCACTTAGCTGCGGATATCCTACACCTGTTTGTATTCTAGTAGTACAGACACTTCCCGGACCAATACCAACTTTTACTATATCTGCTCCACTCAATACCAATTCCTGAGTCATATCTGCAGTTACAACATTACCTGCAATAATAGTTTTTTTTGGATATTTTTTTCTTACTTCAGAAACAAAATTACTAAAATTTTCTGAATAACCATTTGCAACATCAATACATATAAAGTTAAATTTAGGATATTTTTTTAGTATTGTATTTAATCTATCGTAACTATCTTTACTTGTTCCACAACTAAGAGAAATTGAATTAAAAAAAATATTTTTTTTATAAATAGATGCTATCTGTTTAATATCATGTTGTTTTGTTAAAGCTGTCATTAATTTGTGAGAGGTTAATTTTTTTGCAACATCTATTTCTCCAACTCCATCCATATTTGATGCTATGATAGGAATACCTTTCCATAATAATTTTGAATGTTTAAAAGTATATCTTCTATTCAAATCAACATCTTTCCTACTTTTTAAGGTACTTCTCTTTGGTCTGAAAAGGACATCTGAGTAGTCAAGTTTTATTTCTTCTTCAATTCTCATAAATATATGTGCATATTTGTATTAAATAATTTACAAATTAAAACAAATATAAATTGATATCTATGAACTTAAATACGTTAATAAATGCAAATAAAAAAAATTTTGATATTAAATTTAAAAAAATTCTAAAAAATAAACTCGATAAATCTAGTTTATCAAAAGCAATGTATTATGGCTCTATGAATGGAGGAAAACGAATAAGACCATTTTTAGTAATGGAATCTGCTAAAATAGCAAACATTTCAACAAATGATGCCTTCATAATAGCTTCATGCATTGAGTGTATACATTCTTACTCTTTAATTCACGATGATTTACCATCAATGGATGATGATGATTATAGAAGAGGTAAATTAAGTACTCATAAAAAATTTAATGAAGCTACAGCAATTTTAGCTGGAGATGCATTGCACGATCTAGCATTCGAATTAATCTCTGGGAATCTTAATAATAAAAATGAAAGTTCGAAATTAAGATTAATAAACATACTTTCTTTGTATATTGGGCATAAGGGATTGGCTCTTGGACAAGCTTTAGATTTAGAATTTGAAAACAAAACTTTAACTAAAAATAAAATCTTAGATATGTATTCTAAAAAAACTGGTAAATTATTTGAATTTTCTTTTTCTGCACCTTTTATATTAAATAACAAAAGTAAAAAAGATATTCAATTTGCAAAAGAGTATGGAATGTTATTTGGTTTAATCTTTCAAGTAATTGATGATTTAATTGATGAGACAGGTAATTTTAAAAATATTGGGAAAACACCAGGAAAAGATATTGAACAAGGTAAAAGTACTTTGCTTGGGTTAATCGGAAAAGAAAAAGTTATTTATATGTGTTATAATAAAATAAATAAATTTGTAAAAAAATATAGATTCAAATTAAATCGGTATCCCTTACTCGTAGATTTACTTAAATTTGGAATGAAGAGAGTAAGTTAATAATGAATTATTTTTTTTGCTAAGTATAATCCAGTTGTAGCAGAAACTGCAGTTAAGGAACCGCCCCAAAACATGTCGACAAAAGTAACTGTAGGTGACCAACCTTTTAGTACAGCCATATTTGTTAAATTATATGTGCCATACGCAACTAAACCAAAAACAAAACCGGTGTAGACTGTTTTAAACAAGCTAGCTGAGTTAATACATGGTTGAATTACAACAATTGCCATCCCAAAAACATAGATTATATAAAAAAGTGCAGCTGCCCACATTACAGGTTTCTCAGTAAGGAGACTACCTATTAAGGGCCTGTAAAATGATTTTGTTGCAAAACTTAACCAAATGACATCAATAATTAAGAAAATCAATGAAGCTATTAAGGTAGCTAAAATTAGGCACTTAAACATATACTAAAGATATATCATATTATTAAAATTCAAGTACTTTTAAAAGAATAAGCAAGAAAGTGAGTAAAAAAACTCTATAATTATGCAATCAAATTATCTGTCTAAAAAAAATTTGGTATTTATTTTGTATTTAAATAAATCCATAAAGTTATTATAATTTTTATATTATTATGATAACGTTTTTAATTCCAACTTTTAGAGAAAAAGACAATATAAACTTAATAGTTTCAAATATTGATAAGCTAAAAATATCTTATCACTACAACATTTATTTTGTTGATGATAATTCAAATGATGGTTCAATTGATATATTCAATGAATTATCAAAAAATTATAATAATATAAGATATCATATACGCAAAAATAATAAGAGAGATTTAACAAAATCAATATTAGAAGGATTAGAAAATATTAATTCAGATTATGTGTTTATATTAGATTGTGATTTTCAACATGAATTAGAAAAGATACCTGAAATGATTAATATAATAATTAAGCAAGAATTTGATTTAGTAATAGGTAAAAGAGATTTGAATGATATTAAATCATACTTAAGAAGATCTTTTTCAAAATTAGGTGTAAAATTTGCATATTTTTCAGGTATAAAAAGAATAGAAGATCCTTTGAGTGGTTTTTTTATAATAAAAACAGTTTTATTTAAGTCATTATCAAAAAAAATCACTACTTCTGGTTTCAAAGTTTTAATTTCAATAATATTTTACTTAAAAAAAAATAGCCGAATTTATGAAAT
>CACJWQ010000018.1 GCA_902597015.1 uncultured Alphaproteobacteria bacterium | reverse complement strand
ATAACTTAAAAACAATTAATCTTTTTTAAAATCAGCTCTTGAATTTAATTTCATTTGAGATTATATCCTAAAAAAACATGACAAAAGACTTAAATTCCTAATATGCTATTAAATAATAGCTATAACTTAATCTCTACTTAATTTGGCCATAAACTTTAAAACAAAGAAAGATTTTGGTCCTAGAATCAATGAGCAAATAACTGCAAGTGAGGTTAGACTTATATCTAGTAATGGAAAACAGCTAGGTATATTAAGTATCCGTGAAGCACTTATACAAGCTGAAGATGAGGGATTTGACTTGGTTGAAGTTTCTCCTGAAGCCAATCCACCAGTTTGCAAAATTATTGACTATGGTAAACTAAAATACAGGGAGCAGAAAAGTAAAAAAGAAGCAAAGAAAAAACAAAAAACTATTGAAGTAAAAGAAATTAAGATGAGACCTGGAATCGATACTCATGATTACAATGTAAAAATAAAGGCATTATCAAAGTTTATTGGCGGTGGGAATAAGGTAAAAGTTTCAATGCGTTTTAGAGGGCGTGAAATGGAGCATCAAAACTTAGGTTTTGATTTGCTTAAAAAACTTACAACTGAAGTAGAAGAATATGCTAAAGTTGAAGTAGCTCCTAAATTTGAGGGAAAACAAATAATGATGATACTTGTCCCTCAAGTTGCAAAGTAATTCTTCATATTGCAAAATATTCATTTATCAGTATAAGCCTTTCAAACTTGTTATGGCCTGCGGGGCAGCCTAACGAGTAAACTTAAAATATAGGAGATAGTAATGCCCAAGCTTAAAACTAAGAGTAGTTTAAAAAAAAGATTTTCTAGAACAGGTACTGGTAAAATTAAATTTAAGCCTGCTGGAAAAAGACATGGAATGAGTAAACGTTCCAACAAATTTATTCGTAACACTAAAAGATCTGCAATTATGTCACCAGGTGATTCTGCTTTGATTGATCATATGTTACCATACAACAAGTAAGGGGAAATCAATGGCAAGAGTATCACGAGGTGTTACAGCAAGAGCTAGACACAAAAAAGTAATTAAAAGAGCAAAAGGTTATTACGGTAGAAGAAAAAATGTTTTTCGAGTTGCTGTACAGGCTGTCGAAAGAGGCATGCAATATGCTTATAGAGATCGTAAAAAAAGAAAAAGTGATTTTAGGGGTTTATGGATTCAAAGAATCAATGCTGGTGTTCGACTTCATGGTATAACATATTCGCAATTTATATCTGGTCTTAAAAAATCATCTATTGAAATAGATAGAAAGATTTTAGCGGATCTCGCAGTTAACCAACCAGAGGCTTTTAAAGCTTTAGTTGATAAAGCTCAATCTGCTAGATAATTTTAATTAATAAAATATAATAGATATTGATGGCGTTTGCTGAAAATAAAATTGATGTTCTAAAAAAAATTAAAGCTTCAAAATCTTTTGAAGATTTAGAAAAACTTCGATTATATTATTTAGGTAAAAAAGGATTAATACCTGAAGCTTTAAAAGGATTAGGCTCTTTGTCCATTGAAGAAAAAAAAACGAAAGGACAGGATTTAAATATATTTAAAAAAGAAATTGAAGAAGGTATTAAAAACCAAAGAACAGAAATTGAAAATATTGAAATTTCAAACAGAATTAATTCAGAATCTATTGATGTTACTCTACCACCTAATATTTCTGAAAAAGGAAAAATACACCCAATTAGTCAAACAATATTTAATATTATAGAAATTTTTGGAAATTTAAATTATGCAGTAGAAACAGGTCCAGATATAGAAACAGATTTTAATAATTTTACAGCTTTAAATATTCCAGAACATCATCCAGCAAGAGAAATGCAAGATACTTTTTATGTTCAGGATAATGGAGACAAAAATGTTCTTCGAACCCATACTAGTCCTGTTCAAGTGAGAACTATGCTCAACACAAAACCACCTATTAAAATTATTGTGCCTGGCAGAACTTATAGAAGTGACTCAGATGCTACACATGCTCCTATGTTTCATCAGGTAGAAGGTTTAGTCGTTGATAAAAGTTCTACTATGGTTGATTTAAAATCAACACTCGTTTCATTCTTAGAAGAATTTTTCGAAGTAAAAAACTTACAATACCGTTTTCGCCCTAGTTATTTTCCTTTTACCGAGCCAAGTGCAGAAATGGATGTAGCTTATACCAAAGTAAATAATAAAATAAAAATCGGTGAAGGAGATAAATGGTTAGAAATATTGGGTTGTGGAATGGTCAATCCTATAGTTTTAGATAATTGTAATATTGATTCAAAACAGTATCAGGGTTTTGCTTTTGGTATGGGAATTGAGCGTTTGTCAATGCTTAAATATGGTATTACAGATTTAAGAAGTTTTTTTGATCCAAATTATAGATGGCTGGATCATTATGGTTTTAGTATTTTGGATAACCAAACACGATCAGGGCTATAAATGAAATTTACACTAGACTGGCTAAAAGATCATTTAGATACTTCTGAAAATTTAAATACCATAACAGATACTTTAACCAATATTGGTTTAGAGATTGAAAGTGTAGAAGATAAATCAGAAATATTTAAGAATTTTACAGTAGCTAAAGTTTTAAAAGCAGAAAAACATCCAGATGCAGATAAGCTTAAAGTATGTCAGGTTGAAACAATAAATGGAAATTATCAAGTTGTGTGTGGTGCTCCAAATGCAAGAGAAGGCATGCTTGGAATTTTTGCACCAGAAAATAGTTACATTCCTGGAACTGACTTATATTTAAAAAAAACTAAAATTAGAGGAATTGAGTCTTGCGGAATGCTTGTCTCAGAAAGAGAGATGGGTATTTCTAATGAACACGATGGAATTATTGAAATAAAAGATAATTATAAAATTGGTGATTTATTTGGTAAAATTTTTACAATAGATGAACCTGTGATAGAAATTAATTTAACACCAAATAGATCAGACTGTTTATCAGTTAGAGGTATCGCAAGGGATTTGGCAGCAGCAGGAATTGGTAAATTAAAAAATTTAAATTATAAAAAATCTAAAGAATCATTTAAAAGCCCAATTACGTGGAAAAAAGATTTTCAAAATAATAATCTATGTCCTGGAGTTGCAGGTCGATATTTCAAAAATGTCAAAAATGTAGAAAGTCCTAAATGGCTTCAAGATAGATTAACTGCAATCGGATTGAGACCCATTTCAGCGCTTGTTGACATTACAAATTACATTACCTTTGATTTAGGAAGACCACTACATGTTTATGATGCTGACAAAGTGTCAGGAAATTTAACAATGCGATTAGCCAATAAAAATGAGGAGTGTTTAGCACTTAATGAAATTAATTATAAATGTGACAGTGACATGATTGTTATTTCTGACGATGAAAATAAACTCCATGGAATTGGTGGAGTTATGGGTGGTCTCGATAGTGGTTGTAGTTTGGAGACTAAAAATGTCTTTCTAGAAGTTGCGTTATTTGATCCGATTTCTGTAACTAAAACTGGAAGAAAACTAAATCTTCAAAGTGATGCACGTTACCGTTTTGAAAGAGGGATTGATACTGATTCTATCTATTGGGGTGTAGATGCAGCAACTCAAATGATTTTGAAATTATGTGGAGGAGAAGTCAGTGAGTTTGTTTCTTCAGAAATTAATATAGAAAAAAATAAACCATTTATGTTTGATACAAATAAAATAAAGACTTTTGGCGGAGTCGAAATCAATAATAAGGAACAGAAAAAAATTTTAGCTTCACTTGGTTTTTCTGTTAATGAAAAAAATTCAAAATTTGAAATTCAAAGCCCTACTTTTAGACCAGATATTATTGGTGAGGCAGATATCGTTGAAGAAATTATTAGAATTTATGGTTATAATAAAATTCCTCTAAAAAAAGTAACAAATCAAGAAGAAAAAAAGCAGATTTTAAATACTAAAACAAAAACCTTTTATAAAAGCAAAAAAATTATAGCTCTCAATGGATATTCTGAAGTTGTAACATGGTCATTTATGGATGAAAAAAAAGCAAAAATTATTTCAGATGAAATAATTAGTTTAAAAAATCCAATAAGCACCGATTTGAACACAATGAGACCATCAACGCTTCCAAATTTGTTAGAAGCAATTAATCAAAATAAAGCTAGAATGTACTTGAGAGCTAAAATATTTGAAGTAGGTCCAAATTTTTCTAAATCATTACAAGACCAACAAGAAAATGTTGCTACTGCTATAGCTTATGGCTCGTCTGATGAACAAAACTGGTTATCAAATAAAAAAAATATTGATGTCTTTAGTATAAAGGCTGATTTATTTTCTATTTTAGCAAACTTAAATGTGCCAATAGATAATTTGTTATATGAAAAACTTGAAGGTCAAATCTATCATCCTGGTAAATCATCTTCTTTAAGACTTGGTAAAAATAAAATAGCTAATTTTGGAGAGTTGCATCCAATTCTATTAAAAACTATGGATGTTAATTTCAAGGTATTTGGTTTTGAAATATATTTGGAGAATATTTCACAATTTCAAGAAAATAAATCTTCCTCTAAAGGTGGTTTTGCTAATAATCCTTATCAAATGGTTGAAAGAGATTTTGCTTTTCTGTTTCCAAAGGATGTTAAGGCTACTGAGATAATTAAAAAAGTAAAAAAAATAGATAAAAATATAATTCAAAATGTAACAATATTTGATGTTTATGATGGAGATAAACTTCCAGAAAATAAAAAAAGTATTGCTTTTAGGGTATTACTGCAACCTCAAGATAAAACATTCAACGATCAAGAAATTGAGGAATTATCAAATAAAATAATAGATGAAATATCTAAATCGCTTGCTGCATCTATAAGAAACTAATGACAGAACTTAGTTCTATTCGTAATTTCTCAATTGTTGCTCACATTGATCATGGAAAGTCAACTTTAGCCGATAGACTTATACAGTTTTGTGGTGGTTTAACTGATAGAGAGATGAAAGAGCAGGTTTTAGATTCAATGGAATTAGAAAGAGAAAGAGGAATTACAATAAAAGCTCAAACAGTTAGACTTTCATACAAATCAAATGATGGAAAGACTTACATACTAAATATTATGGACACTCCAGGTCATGTAGATTTCTCATATGAGGTATCAAGATCTTTAGCAGCATGTGAGGGGTCTTTATTAATAGTTGATTCTACACAGGGTGTTGAGGCCCAAACATTAGCTAACGCTTATCAGGCAATTAATAACAATCATGAAATTTTACCAGTCCTAAATAAAATTGATCTCCCTTCTTCCGAGCCAGATAAAATAAAATCACAAATTGAAGATGTTCTTGGTATTGAAACAGATAATGCATCTCTTGTTTCAGCAAAAACAGGTTCGGGCATAGAAGATTTATTAAATAAAATCATAACACTTCTCCCTTCTCCATCGGGTGAAATAAGTAAAGAATTGAAATGTATGTTAGTTGATAGTTGGTATGACAGTTACCTTGGCGTTGTAGTGCTTGTAAGAGTTATAAATGGAGAACTTAAAAAAGGTCAGAAAATAAGATTTATGGCAACAGGTGCCACATATACAATTGATAGAGTAGGGGTATTTTCTCCTAAGGCAACTGAAGTTGATACACTTGGACCTGGAGAAATTGGTTTCATAAATTCTGGTATTAAAAGTGTTTCTGATTGTAAAGTTGGTGACACAATAACAGATGATAAATTTCCAACTGAAGATGTTCTTCCAGGTTTTAAACCATCACAACCGGTAGTTTTTTGTGGAATGTTTCCTGTCGACTCAGATGATTATGAACATATGCGTGATAGTATGTCTAAACTTGCTCTGAATGATTCAAGTTTTTCTTATGAACCAGAAGTAAGTCCTGCTTTAGGTTATGGTTTTCGCTGTGGTTTTTTGGGTTTGTTACACTTAGAAATTATTAGAGACCGCTTTGAAAGAGAATTTAATTTAGAACTAGTAACTACAGCTCCATCAGTTGTTTATAAAATTTTGATGAAAGATGGATCAACTATAAATCTTCATAATCCTACAGACATGCCAGATCCAGTAAAAGTTGAAAATATTTCTGAACCTTGGATAAAAGCTACAATAATAGTGCCTGAAGAATTTTTAGGATCAGTATTAGAACTTTGTACTTCTAAAAGAGGTATTCAGTTAAATATGAGTTATGCCGGAAATAGACCTTTAGTTGAATATAAACTTCCACTTAACGAAGTTGTTTTTGATTTTTATGACAGACTAAAATCTATTACAAAAGGATATGCAAGTTTTGATTATGAAATAACTGGATATGAAGTTAACAATTTGGTTAAGGTAGGTATACTTATAAATGGTGACCCAGTAGACGCACTCTCTTTGATAGTGCATAAAGATAGATCCGAACAAAGAGGTAGGGCTTTATGTGAAAGATTAAAAGACCTTATACCAAGACAACAATTTAAAGTCGCGATTCAGGCTGCAATAGGTGGAAAGGTAATTGCCAGAGAAACAGTAGCATCCTTCAGAAAGGATGTTACACAAAAGCTTTATGGTGGAGATGTAACAAGAAAAAATAAACTTTTAGATAAACAAAAAAAAGGTAAAAAAAGAATGAGACAATTTGGAAAAGTTGATATTCCTCAAAATACATTTCTTAACGCATTAAAAATGAATGATAACTAAATTATTTACTCTTAATTAGAGTATCATTTTCAATTGGAGGCCAAATATTATATCGTTCAGAGTACCATTTATATTTAGAGATATTATTTATGGTAAAATAAATACAAACAAATATAAATAAATAAGTAAAATATTTTTTCGAAAAATTTAAATTATTTTCAAATAAGTATTTCCAAAAAGGCAGAAGTATAAAAATTAATAAAGTAAGGTTATAAAATATACCAAACCGATATGCAGGCGCATTTATAAACCATACTATATTAGATAAAATTATTATTAAGAAAAGAATAATGTAATTTTTTTTTTTAAAAATATTAACAATGTAATTAAAAATATTTTTTCTAAAATCAAAAGATCGAACAAGAAAAAATATTATTGGAACAGAAAATATTAAGAAAAATACTAAATATGTTTCAATAATTTTGTTAATATGATTTTTAAACCATGTTTCTATCCATTTAAAGCCTGATACATCTATTGAAGTATCAATATCACCCTTGGCAAATGACTCTATAAGATAAGTTTCAAAAAGTGCCTTGTCGTTATTTATAAAACATGTTTTTTCTATAGGCCATATTAAGCATCCACTAATTATATAATTTTGAAATAACCATAAAATAGGTAATATTGATAACAGAAGAATTTTCTTCCAAGCTAATTTGTTTAATAAACTTATAGATATTAGAGAAAGTATATAAAAAATTAATAAAACATTACTTATTTTTATTACAAAAGCAAAACTAAATAAAAGAAATGAAATTAGAAACAAATTATTACCATTTATTTTATTTTCTAATTTGTATTTAACTATAAGTATTAATGTATAAAATGACAAAATTACACCTGGAAAATCTGTGCCAATTTCCTTGTATTTATTTATGACACCCAAAAAAAATATTAATGCAAAAAAGCTAACTAACGCTGAATAGTATGATTTTTCTTTAAGTGATTTATTATATATTTTGTAAGTATCAAATATAAATATGCTGTATAAAAGTGAACCTAAAATAAATAGAGTACTTGAAATTGAATTAATATAAAAAATCGAACTAATAAAGAGCCAATTTGAATTATAACTTATATTTCTATCATGAGTTATTTGAAAAATATTTTTTTCATTAAAGTTTAAAATTGTATTATAATGATAACTATAATCATCATGTACACCAGAGTAGTATGCATATACATAACTAAGCAATGATACAATTAATATAAATTTTATTTTTTGTTTTTTTTTATTATTTTGCAGAAAAAAAAATACAAATAAAACAATTCCGATTAATATAATAGATGTAGTTACAAATATATTTAAGGGAAAAATAAAATTTATCAATATTGATATAATTGATATCAAGAATAGACCTTGAATAAAAATTAACCCCTCAGTTTTTAATGAATTTTCATAAATATTTGTATATTTATCAAATATTGTACCAAAACCTAAAATTGAAATAAAAAATATAATAATTAATATAGGAAAAATTACATGATTTAATTCATTTAAATACATATAATTAGCACCTATAAAATTTCTCTATAATTTTTATAGAGTCACATGAACCTTTTAATAAATTTTTACTAAGATTACTGTCTTTATTAATAATACAATAACGAAATTTATTTAATAAAGATGTAAGAGGAGTATTTTCATTTTTGATAATTAATTTATCTTTTTCGTATAATTCATGTTTATCAAAATTTGCCAAAAAGAAATTGTTATTTTTTAAAATTATTTTAATTTTTCTAATCTTTTTTTTAAAAAAATTGCCTGTTACAAAAATAACATCTATGTCCCTTTCAATTTTAAATGTTAATTTACTAACAATTTTTTTTTTATTTTTATCTTGTTTTATTATTGTTTGATTTAAATTCGCTATTTTGCTGAGTTCAAATATTTGAGATAACATAGATAATGAATGAAATCCCCAATCCCACACTGGATGAATATCATTTCTTATAGGACCATTACTTCCTTCATAAATATATATTTTTTTAATGAATTTGTGGTTTTGAGAAATAATATCTTTTATTTTCACAAAAATTTCTGAAAAATAATTGCTAATATTTGGAATTACTATCATATTATTATTATTAACAATTCTTTGAATTTCTATTGCTTGTTTGTAACTGCTACTTATAGGTTTCTCTAGAATAAGAGGTATTTTTTTTGATGAAGCTAACTTTACAACATCTAAATTTACATATGGCAACGCAGCTACATAAACACAGTCAACTGAATTATCTTCAAAAAGATCATGAATACTTTTAAATATTTTAATTTTGTTTGTTAGATAATTATTTTTTTCTTTCCTACTAACTACAGATTTTATTAAAAAATTCTTATTATTATTTATTTCATTAATAACTTTCTTCGACCAATCACCACTCCCTATAACGCTAATTTTGAGCATAAATTAGTATTTATAATTTTTTTTAGCCCAATCCATATATTTTTTTAAACCTTCTTCTAATTTTATTTTCGGTTTATAATTTAGATGTTTTATAGATTTTTCGACATTTGGACATCTCCTTTGTGGTTCATCAGCAGGATATGATTTTGGATGCTTAATATATTTAGCAAATATTTTTTTTGAATTTATTTTTTTAAATATTTTATAGATTTGTTCAACTGAAACCTCAGGTTTGTTATTTCCAATATTATAAACTTCACCTATTTTACCGTATTTAACTACTCTTAAAAATCCCTCAATCGCATCACTAATATAACAATATGTTCTTGTTTGATTTCCTGAACCATAAATTGAAATGATATTATTTTTCAAAATATTAATAGCAAAATTTGGAAAAATTCTATAATCATTTTGGTTCATTCCTGGTCCGTATACATTAAATGGCCTAATAATATTGGTATGAACATTAAAATATTTACTATAAATATAACATAAAGTTTCACCAAGCCTTTTGCTTTCATCATAACATGCTCTAGGACCCATAGAATTAACATTACCTCTATAGTTTTCTTTTGTTGGAATATTTTTACTATCTGGATCTCCATATATTTCACTCGAACTAAAAAAAATAAATTTAGCTTTATTTTGTTTTGCTATATTTAATAGATTTCTGGTACCATTAATTGTAACATCGAGTGTTTCAAGAGGTTTTTGTCTATAGTAAAAAGGACTTGCAATACCTGCAGCGTGTATGATTATATCAATTTTCTTATTAATTTTAAGCTTTTTAGAAACATCTTTTTTTAGAACACTTAAGTTTTTATTTCTATAATAAACATTTTTTTTAAATGTTATGTCAATTGCAGTCAACTTTATAGGTTTTTTTAAGAACTTATTATATTCCATAAATACATCAATAAAATATTTACCTATAAATCCATTTGCTCCAGTAATAAGAATACATTTATTACTAAAGAAATTGGCGAATTTTTTCGTGTTTTTTACAATCTCTATTTTATCATCTACAAATTGATCATTCATGACAATCTTTTGAAAGGTATTGGTTTATAAAATTTAATTTTTTTATTTTTAAAAAAAAATTTTTTTATATCTTTAAAATATTCAAATGCAAAAACAACTACTATATCAATATCTTTATGTATATTAAATTTTCTAGGTAAAATATCTATATGTTTTCCAGGTGAAAACCTGTTTTGTTTTAATGGACTATCATCAATAATATAATTAATTAATTTTGGATCAATATTTGAAAAGTTCGTTATTGTAGAAACTCTTGCCGGTGCTCCATAACCGATTACATACTTATTTTTAACATTAAAATCAATTAGCTTTTCTCTCAATTTATTTGAAAATAAATTAATTTTTTTGTTAAATATTTTAAAAGATTTATAATTTAAACTTTTTTCTTCATCTAATAAAATTTTATTACATCTTGATGTTTTTTTAAAATTTTTAGTATTTTTAATGTAGCATCTCAAACTTCCACCATGAATATCAATTTTTTCAATATCGTATAAAGACATTCCAACTTGTTTAAAAAGTTTATTTATTGAGTTTGCTGAATAATAAAATGGTCTATCAAAATAAAATCTTTCATATTCAAAGTTTTTCAAAAAATTATCTAAATATTCTATTTCAATTATTAGTGTACCATTATCTTTTATAAATTCTTTAACATTTTTTGCAAAAAGTAATGGAGTTTTTAAATGTGTTATAACACTAGATGCTACAATAAGATCTGGTTTTTTGTAATCTTTTAAAATTTCTTTTATAATTTTTTTATCAAAAAAACCAATATATGTTTTTAATCCTTTATTATTTGCAATTTTTCCAACATTAATCGAGGGATCTACTCCAATTGCATTTATTTTTAATTTTTTAAGTGGTTCTAATAAAATTCCATCATTTGATCCAATATCAACTACAAACTCATATTTTATTAATTTTTTTGATAATTTTATAAAATGCTCTTTTAATTTCTTATTAACAGATGAAAGATAATAATAGTCCTTAAAAAGAATATTTCTATCGATGATTTTTTGTATTTGTCCAGCCTTACAATGATTACAAAAAAATACTTTGAGATTATATTTTTTTTCTTTTTTAATTTCGTAATTGTTCTTTGGATATTTATTAGCCAGTGGTTGTTTTCCAAGATCAATCGCAAGTTTAGTATCTTTTGAATTGCAGATTCTACATTTCATATAAAATATTTTTTTACTTTAGTTACTATAATCCAATAAAGTACTGAAAATACATTATAATATCTTATTTTTTTTCCTTCCTCGTAATTTCTACCATTATAATTTACTGCAATTTCAAATAATTTTGACTTATTATCTATTACGTAAGTTAGTATTTCAGCCTGCTGTCCCCATCCAAATGATTTTAATTTTTTGGGATTAACTAAATCTTTTTTAAACATACAATAACAGCAATAAATATCAGTAAAAGTAGTATTGTTCAAAAAATTAAATAAAAGTGTAATAAATTTGTTACCTATCATATGCCAAAAATTTAGAACAGATCTATGTGTGCCAATAAATCTACTCCCCATTATCAAATCATATTTATTATTTTTATTTTTTTCTAGAAACATTATTATATCCTTTGGATCATATTCTAAATCAGCATCTTGAATTAAGACGTAATCATTTGAACAGTTTTTTAATCCTTCTATAACAGCTTTTCCCTTTCCTGTATTTTTACTTAGGTTGATAAATTTTGAATAAAACCTTTGATTTTCTTCAATAATTTTTTTTGAACTATCTGAAGATCCGTCATTAACAACTATTACTTCAAGTGAACATTTTTTTTTTAAAATTGATACTTTTTTTAATAATTCTAAGATTGTTTTTTCTTCATTGTATATTGGTATAATAATACTCAATTTTTGATTTTGTAATTTCATTATTTTTTAATGTTGCCAATAATTTTTTTGAAATTGCAATAAACATTGACTATTTGTATTACTTATAAATATATAATCGTTAACTATTTTTATCTCATCGATACAAACTAATCTATCAGATGGTAAACATAACATTTTGATATCACCGCACATTCTTGGCCCACTTTGGTTCATTCCAGTACTTCTTATAACTAAATTTAATTCAAGACCACCTTTGTTTTTTGTTATATAATCATAATTCTCTATTTTTTTTGAAAAATTTGGCCATGGAAATGTATCAAATCTTTTATTGACAAAATCATCAATGCTGTAGCTTAAATTTTTATAGGAAAAATAAAATAGTGATAAAAATAAAGCACTTATAAAGATAGTATTTAAAATCTTCTTATTAAATAAAAACTTATTTACATAAAAACTAAACAACAAAATTGTTCCACCACCAATAATTGCGTATCCACCATAGCGCATTTGTGGTGACATAAATATCCAAGCAATTGATGAAAAAATAACACCTATAATTATGAAATAAGATTTTAATTTAAAATAATTATTCGTAGGAATTTTAGTATTTTTTTCCTTAAAAATTAAAGTAATTATAAAAGGTAATAAAGTAATTATAAAAGTATTCACAATTCTAGAGGTATCACCATCTTTGAAAAAATATTTAAACCAAAGAAACTTTTTCAAATTAAACTCTTTTGGGCTTAAAATTTTATTTTCTATCATTGGCTCATAGTAATCATATTTTGTATCTAAATTTCCTTCCTCAATTGAATAAAATTTCCAACGTTTTGATATAGATGATAAAAATTCATACCTCTCTTCAACATTTTCTTTGGGACTTGACCAAATTATCTTATCATCGTAAATACAAGTAAAAGGGATAGGGTAAAAAAAACATCCTGTTGTAAAAATATTTTTTGTAAGAAATATAATAAAAAATAAAGATAAAAACATATATAATTTAAAATTTATTAAAAATCTTTTAGATAAAATATTTTGATAATTAATAAGTAAGTAACAAAAAACTAGTGGTAGAAATATAACACTGCCAATTCTAAGAATGCATGAATAAAAAAAATAATATAATATTTTGTTAACATAATTTACTTCATGAGATGTAAAAGATTTTAATATATAAAATAATAATATTAATAGAGTAAATGTTGGTTGAATATCTGCACCAAAATCTTTTATTCTATTAAATATAATTAAAACAAAAAAGATTACTGATAATGAAAAAAATTTAATTGCTAGTTTATTAGACTTTAAATATTCTATTAAGAAAAATACTATAAAAAAAAAATAAAAAACTACAGGTAGGTGGGTTAATCCTCTAGTTTCTATTATCGGTAAATAAAATAATCCTAAGATATCTAACCACCCATGACCATATGTATAATTATTTGACAAATTAACCAGTCCAAATATTATTTTAAAATTATTGAGATAATTTACATAAGGAAGATGATACCATTCATAATCAGCATATGTACGAAGTGTAATAGAAGAAACTAAAAATAAAAGTGCCAAAAATATTAAGTAAGTTCTAAATTTATTAATTTGATAAGCAAACTTTTTATAAAATATAAAAAAAGAAAATATTCCAAGTATTAATACAATTGAATTTATTAATAAATTTAACTCAGTAAAAAAATGCAGAATTATTGATAAAAAAAAAATATAAAAAAACCCTGTTATCCCTATTTCTCCTATATTTGTTATTTCATTATTAAAAATAATTTTATTCACAAATAAACCGTATCCAATAATAGAAACTGAACTTACAAATATGAATATATTAAATAAAAAAAGATTAATTAGCATTTATATCTTTTTTATGACTTTAAAAATAATAAAGAGCAAGTTAATAAACTTTGTATTGTTTTTTACATACTCTATTTGTCCATTGTTAACTATTATTTGTTTTGAAGTTTGAAATCTATGAAGTCTATTTTTCATTATAATTTCAGTATTGTATAGTTTTAAATACTCCTCTTTTTTAATTTTTTTTAACAATTGTAAATCCATTAGTATTTTGGTTCTTGGTGATGTTTGGATCATATTTATCAAATGATAAATGATATAAAATAAAAGAGTATTAATAATTAAAAAATTAATTACTAAATGCACGTTATATATCAAAAAAAATATTATTAAAAAGTTTGATATTAAGTAGGAATATATTTCTGCTAATCTAAAAGGGAAATATAATTTTGGACCAATTATATTATACAGAAATTTAATTATGATAAATAATACGAAAATATACAAAAATAAAATTATAAATATATTATCCATCATTTTTTATATTAAATAATTTAGAAAGTCCGCGCATAAAATTTGTAAATATTTTTCCAGAATTTGATAAAGATACTTCATTATTTTTGCTAATATTTATCATTTTTTCTTCAATTAATTTATTGAATCTAATATTTAACAAATTTTTTTCTAATAAATAATTGTATAACATTTTAACATCACT
>CACJWQ010000017.1 GCA_902597015.1 uncultured Alphaproteobacteria bacterium | reverse complement strand
GAACTCAGATGTACTTGTCTTACCACCATAACCAGTAACACGACAAAATAAGTCATATAAAGGTACCGAAAAAGCAACTAAAGTTATCATTGTTAAAACAATTAATGATAATCCTAAAGCTGTTCTAGTATTTGTCATTATACTCCAAAAATATTAGCCTTAAATAAAGTCCACAAATAAAAGAATGCGACAAATAGGTTTTGATTTTACAAGGGGAAGACTTGATAAAAGTGTCCACCCTTTTTGTGGAGGATCTACAAATGATGTTAGAATTACAACTAGATATAATAATGACAATCCATTTTCATCTTTAGATGGTGTTATGCATGAAACTGGACATGCATTATATGAGCTAAACCTGCCAAAAGATTGGATGCATCAGCCAGCAGGAAAATCTAGAGGGATGGCCATGCATGAAAGTCAATCACTATTAATTGAAATGCAAATCACTAGATCTTTAGCTTTTAAAAAATTTTTATCTAATACTTTAAATAAAAAATTTAATATTAAAGATAAAGCTACTAACCCAGAAAATCTTTACAAATTAGGTACTCGAGTAAATAAATCTTTTATAAGAGTTGAGTCGGATGAAGTAACCTATCCCTTGCATATTATTTTAAGATTTAATTTAGAAAGAAAAATTTTTAACAATGAAATAAATATTGCAGACATCCCAGATGCTTGGAATGATGAATTTAATAGATTATTTAATTTATCGATAAATAAAGACACTGATGGATGCTTACAAGATATTCATTGGTTTGCTGGATTATTTGGATACTTTCCAACATATTCATTAGGAGCACTCACTGCTGCTCAATTTGCGTCTCAATTGAGAATAGATCAAGAGGAATTAGATAAGGAAATAGAAAATGGTGAATTTTCAAATTTAGTAAATTGGCTTAAAAAAAATATCCATGAAAAAGCTAGTTTTTTTTCAACTAAAGAGGTTTTAGAACAGGTTACAAAGTCGCCTTTAAATGCTAAATATTTCAAAGAATATATTACTAATCGCTATCTTTAATGAAATATTTAAGTACAAGAGATGATTCTCTAAGCAGATCATTTAACGATATTCTTTATCAAGGATTATCGAGAGATGGAGGTCTCTATTTACCCCAAAGCTGGCCCAAAATAGACTTACTAAGTTTAAAAAATAAATCATACGAAGAAGTGGCATGTGAAATTATTTTTCCTTATGTAAATGAAAATATAGAAAAATTAGATTTACAAAAAATTTTAAAGGAAACCTATTCAAATTTTAATCATGAAAAAATAGCTCCATTAGTAGAATTAGAAAATAATAAATTTTTATTAGAATTAATTTATGGGCCTACTTATGCTTTTAAAGATTACGCCTTACAATTTCTTGGTAACCTATTTTCTACAAGTTTAGAGATGTCTCCAAAAAAAATTACTGTTTTAGGGGCAACTTCTGGTGATACTGGGTCAGCTGCAATTCATTCTTTCAAATCAAAAAAAGATATAAATGTATTTATCCTACATCCTCATAATAAAGTATCACCTATTCAACAAAAACAAATGACTACAGTAATTGATAAGAATATTTTTAATATTGCTGTAGATGGTAATTTTGATGATTGTCAAAAAATTGTCAAAGAACTATTTGTAGATGATGAAATACAAGAGTCTACTTCTTTAACTGCAGTAAACTCTATAAACTGGGCACGATTAATTGCCCAAGTAGTTTATTATTTTTGGTCTTATTTACAAACTGATAAGCAGCAAATAAATTTTATTGTTCCTTCGGGAAATTTTGGCAATATCTTTTCTGCCTTTGTTGCTAAACAAATGGGATTACCTATTAGTCATTTACATATTGCAACTAATTCTAATGATATCTTGAAGTCCATAGTAGAGACTGGAGAAATGAAAAAAAAATCTGTTTCTCAAACATATAGCCCTAGTATGGATATACAAGTTTCAAGTAATTTTGAGAGACAAATTTTTGAAAGCCTAAATAGAGATAGCAAAAAAGTAAATGAAGTATTTGCAAGCTTTTCATCAAAAGGTTTTTATCAATTTGATGACTCTGTTTTAGCTAAGTTTCAGCAAATATATAAGGCTTCTTCAATTGATGATAGCCAGACTCTGGAAACAATTAAATTTGTATATGAAAAATATAATTATATTGCTGATCCACATACTGCAACAGGACTAAAAGTATTATTAGATAAAAAAGATAATGAAACATGGGTATCTTTGGTTTGTGCACATCCTGCAAAATTTGACAAAGCTGTGAATAAAGCAATCAATAAAGAAATTGATATACCAAAAGAATTGAGCAATCTCTTTGATAAAGAGGAAAAGATGACTATATTACCCAATAGTACTATGGAAGTAAAAAACTTCATCTTGGAAAAAATAAGCAATGCATAAAATTACAACACTAGAAAACGGATTAAGAATAGTAACCCAAAATATGCCAGGGTTGGAAACAGTATCAATGGGTATATGGAATTTTGTTGGTGGTAGAGATGAAACAAAAGATATAAATGGTGTTGCTCACCTTTTAGAGCATATGGCTTTTAAGGGCACATCAACTAAAAATGCTCTTCAAATTGCCGAAACAATTGAAAATGTTGGCGGAGATATAAATGCCTATACTTCAAAGGAAATAACAGCTTATTATGTAAAACTCTTAGCTGATGATCTACATTATGGAATAGATATTCTTACAGATATTTTGCAAAATTCTACATTTGCTGAAGATGAACTTAATCGAGAAAGAGGAGTCATAATTCAAGAAATTGGCATGTACCTTGATACACCTGATGATATGATTTTTGATTATTGGCAAGAAAAAGCATACCCGGACCAGCCAATGGGACGTTCCATATTGGGTAAAACTGATATAATTAAAAATATTTCAAGAGACGAAGTTAAAGACTTCATGATGAATCATTATAATCCAAAAAAAATGATTATAAGTGCAGCTGGAAAAATTGATCATGATCAATTTGTAGAATCAATTAAAAAATCATGCACTAACCTACCAACTGGATTATCTACTGAAAGACAAAAAGCAGATTACAAATCTGGAGAATACAGAGAAGATAAAAAATTAGAACAGATTCACTTACTACTTGGTTTTGAAGGTATAGATTATCACCATGATGATTACTATTCTTTATTGGTTTATTCTTCTTTATTAGGCGGAGGTATGTCTTCAAGATTGTTTCAAGAGATTAGAGAGAAACGTGGTCTTGTTTATGGTATTTCTTCTTTCAGTTCATCTTATACTGACACCGGTGTTTTTGGTATTTATTGTGGAACAGGTGAAAATCAAATCCAAGAGCTCATACCTGTTTTATGTGATCAATTAAATGAAAGTCCTAATTCAATTACTGAAAAGGAAATAAATAGAGGTAAAGCTCAATTGAAAGCAAGCTTAATGATGGGGAGAGAAAGTGCATTTAGAAGATGTGAGAGTGCTGCTAGACAACTTTTGGTCTTTAATAGAATAATTGAACCAGCTGAAACTATTCAAAATATAGATAAGGTCTCTAAAGAGACTGTTCAAAAGATTGCTAATGAAATTGTAAAAGGGCCAATAACTATATCAAGTATTGGACCACTATCTAAACTTGAAAATATTGATAAAATACAAAATCGTATTAACTAAACTTTTCAAAAATTTAAAAAATTTTATGATTAAGTTTGCAACTTTTTTTTTAATTACGATATTTCTATCAACTACTGCAATAACAAAAGAGATATATCCTTTTCAAGGTGGTCAAGGATTTGATACCAAGTACTTGTGGGATAAAAATTTGAATGGTAAGAAAAAATGGCTTCTACCAAAAAAAATGCTTAAGGATCAATTTCTAGCGAAACTCTTAGCGTATGATAAAACCCAATTTTGGTTTACAATGCATGATTTTATTGCAACAGGAGATTTCAACAGAGATGGTGTTCAAGATTACGTAGTAACAGTTTTAAATCTTGATAAGGAATTCAAAGCAAAATTAGACGAAGATCAAGGTATCTATGTCTGTAAAGCTAATAAAGATGCCGGTGCTTGTTTGGCAGAGAAAGGTGTTACACAACATAACTATCAAATTATTCTTGGTAAAAAAGAAACTGGAAAAGCTGAAGGAAAAGAGTCATATTGGGGTACAGGTTTAATACAAGATAATTTACCATTCATTCAAAGTGGAACTGCACAACCACTTATTGCAGATTTCAATGGCGACGGTTGGGACGACATTTATTTGGCAGCGGCCGTTAATGATTTTGGAACAGGTTGCGGCGGGTATCATTCTTATTTCTTGTCACAGCCTGAAGGATTCTTAAAAGAGTCAAGTGAAACACATATTGGTGACGGAAAAGACTTCAACAAAAAATATAATAGAATTTGTAATTATTCACACAGAGCCGATATAGGTGACTTTGATAAAGATGGGGATTTTGATATCATTCTTGCAAGTATTGATTGGAAAGGCAAAAACGGTGAAATGATTTGTCTTATCAACGACGGTAAAGGTAATATGAAAAGTTCAACTTGTGGTAATCAATTTGCCTTTATTGTAAGACACGCAGATTTTAATGGTGATGGATACATCGATATGTTGGCTGGTGCTCATAGTTCAGATTGTTTTAAATATCATAGCAACTGGAAGGGTCATCAAAAAAGTTCTAAAAACAGACACAGTCTAAGAATTCTTTGGGGTAATGGTACTAACAAATGGAATACCAAAAATTCAAAAGAAATAAAAAATGTAGGATATCACACAAAGACTAAAGATAATATTCCGCTATGTATGCCAGTAGGAACTATGGTTGCTGATGTTGATAACGATGGTGATATGGATTTAGTAGGCTCAACTATTGGTCTTAATTATGTTGGAGGTTATTTAATTACTTACTTGAATGATGGAAAGGGTAACTTCACAATCGGCTGGCAACAATCAATACATAGCGTAACTAAATATAACAAAGAGAATTGGCCTATGTCAGAGGTTAATCACGATGAGAATGGTTGGTACATATCACTACATCCTGCAGATATTAACTTTGATGGTAACATAGACTTTATGGTTAACGGTCATTGGCTTAATCCCGGCAATAATGATGTTTATATAAATAATGGAGATGGAACTTTTAAAACAGTAAGCGATGTCGACTTGAGAAAGTACGCAAAAATATTCTAGATAAAAATCTTAAACATTGTTTAATTAAATTTTAAAACATTATTTTATTTCTATATCTTCTTTAATTGAATGATTAAGTTCTCCATCTTCAGATGATAAATTCATAGACACTTTTATAGATCCACCTATTTTGATACTTCCTTCCGAAAATTTTTTTCGTATGTAATTTTCTATTTCACGTTGCGAGCTAATGCCAACTTGTTTAAGAAATTTTCTAATCTCCAAATTTAAATTATCTTCATCCATAATTTACTATAAATTATTTTGATAGATTCATTCAATAATGTTATTAATTTTATATGGAAATTGCTTCTTTCAAAACTAAACTCGGTTGGATTACGGTAAAAAAAAAGGGTGGCAATATCTTATCACTGAATTTTGGAAAAACAAATAAAACCAATGATGTAATTAATATTAAGAATCAGATTAATTTATATGCCTCTGGAAAACTTAAAAATTTTAAGATTAACTATTCTTTTGAAGGGTCTCCTTTGCAAAAAAAAATTTGGAAAGAATTATCTAAAATTAAATATGGTAAAGTTTCAACATATGGAGAAATAGCAAAAAAAGTTGGTACGTCTCCAAGATATGTAGGTAATGTTTGTGGACAAAATAAACTTTTGCTTATTATTCCCTGTCACCGCATAATTCGTAGCGATGGTAAACTTGGAGGATTTTCTGGAAGAGGGGGGATCAGGTTAAAAAAAAGATTACTCAACTTAGAAAAAAGTGTCTCATAAAATAATTATTCTTCAACATACGTCCTTAGTAACACCTGGGTACTTTACAGAGTTAATGAATGAAGACTTAGTTGAAACAACTATTATTCGATTGGATAAAGGAGAAAAGATTCCTGTTAATCTTGATATATATGATGGAATGATATGTTTAGGTGGACCAATGGATACTTGGATGGAAGAACAATATCCGTGGATGATTAATGAAAAAAATAAGATAAAGGAATTTGTTCTAAATAATCAAAAACCATATCTCGGAATCTGTTTAGGTTGTCAATTTTTAGGAGAAATTCTTGGCGGTAAAGTAATTAAATCTAATCCTCCAGAAATCGGGGTTTTAAATATTAATATTTTAGATAATAAGAAAAAGGATCAACTTTTTAAAAATTTTGATAATCAGATTAAAGCATTACAATGGCATAGTTACGAGGTTAGTGAACTAAATAATTCTGATGTTACAATTTTAGGTTCATCAGATATTACAAAATTTCAAATTTTTAAGTATAAAAACCATGCTTATGGCATTCAATTTCATATGGAAGTAGATGAAAACACAATAATTAAATGGTCCAAAGTTCCTGAATTAAAAAATGCTTTAGAAAAATATTTAGGCAAAAACTCCATTGATGAACTGGATAAATTGCTTAGAAATAATATTCAAGAAATGAACTATAATACTAAAAAATTATACGAAAATTTTAAAAATTTAATGACTACCTAACTGTTTCGTGTTTAAATAATTATGGAGATTTAATATGAAAAAAATAAAAGGCCCAGCAATATTTCTTGCCCAGTTTGTAAGTGATGATGAACCTTTCAACTCATTAGAGTCAATATCAAAATGGGCTTCTAATTTAGGGTATAAAGGCGTACAGATACCTTCATGGGATTCAAGATTAATTGATTTAAAAAAAGCTTCTGAAAGTAAAGATTATTGTGATGATATAAAAGGAATTCTTGAAAATAATAATTTACAACTGACAGAGTTATCTACTCACCTTCAAGGTCAGCTTGTTGCTGTTCATCCTGCATACGATATTCCTTTTGATGGATTTGCAGATGAAAAAGTAAGAGGTAATCCAAGTAAAAGAAAAGAATGGGCTATTGATCAATTAATGCAAGCAGCAGTTGCTTCAAGGAACTTTGGACTAAATGCACATGCAACTTTTTCTGGTGCACTAGCATGGCCATATTTATATCCATGGCCTCAAAGACCAGAAGGTTTAGTAGATGAAGCTTTTAATGAACTTGCAAAAAGATGGAAACCAATTTTAAATAAATTCGACGAAGCTGGGGTAGATCTATGTTATGAAATCCATCCTGGTGAAGATCTCCATGATGGAATTACATTTGAAATGTTTTTAGAAAAGGTTGGTAATCATCCAAGATGTAATATGCTTTATGATCCAAGTCATTTTATTCTTCAAAATTTAAATTATTTGGATCATATTGATATCTATCATGACAAATTAAAAATGTTTCATGTAAAAGATGCTGAATTAAATCCAAGTGGGAGGCAAGGTGTTTACGGAGGTTTTCAATCATGGATTAATAGAGCTGGCAGATTCAGATCATTAGGAGATGGTCAGGTTGACTTTAAATCTATTTTTTCAAAATTATCTGGTTATAATTTTGATGGCTGGGCAGTGTTAGAATGGGAATGTTGTATAAAAAGCCCTCAACAAGGAGCAGAAGAGGGTGCTAAATTTATAAAAGAGCATATCATCGATGTAACTGAAAAAGCTTTTGACGATTTTGCTGATTCAGGAATGGATGAAGAAACTAATAAAAAACTTTTAGGTATTTAGGAGAAAATTTAAATGACAAAAAGATTAAAACTAGGAATGATAGGTGGCGGCCAAGGAGCATTTATAGGAGCTGTACATCGTTTATGTGCAAGAATGGACGATAAGTATGAATTTGTTGCTGGTTGCTTATCTTCAACTCCAGAAAAAGCAGCTAAATCTGCTAAAGAAATTGGCCTTGATCCCTCAAGAAGTTATCCTGATTTTAAAACTATGGCTGAGGAAGAATCTAAAAGAGATGATGGAATTGATGTAGTCTCTATTGTAACGCCGAATCATATGCATGCTCCACCAGCAATAGAATTTCTAAATAAAAATATTCATGTCATTTGTGATAAACCAATGACCTCTACAATGGAAGACGCACATAAATTAGTTGATGCAGTTTCTAAATCTGATGCTCATTTTTTCTTAACTCATAATTATTCTGGCTATCCAGTCGTTAGAGGTATGAGATCACTTATTGAAAATGGAGCACTTGGAAAAATAAGAATTGTTAAAGGATCTTATTTGCAAGGATGGCTCGGATCAAAAGAGGAAGATTCCGGTTCAAATAAACAAGCAGAATGGAGAACAGATCCCTCAAGAAGTGGAGCTGCAGGAGGTGTGGGTGATATTGGGAGTCACACTATGCATTTATTAGAATTTATAACTCAATTAAAATTACAATCAGTTAGTGCGGACCTTACAACTTTTGTTGAAGGGAGAAAATTAGATGATGACGCGTCGATAATGATAAGATTAAATAACGGAGCTAAGGGCTCATTATCTATCTCTCAAGTTGCGACAGGTGAAGAAAATAATTTTACCATAGCTATCTATGGTGACAAAGGTGCATTAAAATGGAGTCAAGAAAATCCAAATTATGCAACCTTTAGCCAAGTAGGAGAGGCAAGCCAGATAATAACGAGAGGTGGTTCTATCAAAGTTGAGGGAACTGAAGCTAACGTTCGAATCCCTGCTGGTCATCCAGAAGGTTATCTTGAAGCATTTGCACAAATTTATTCAGATGCTGCCGATGTCATACAAAATAAGGAAAATAAGGAAGAATTATTAAAGATACTTCCAAATATTGATGATGGTTTGCACATTATGAAATTCATCAATGCAAGTGTAGAGTCTAGTAATAATGATTCTGCTTGGACTGATTTATCAACAATAAAATAGCTAATATTCCCTGCAAAACAGGGAAATATTACTATATGCGTTTTTTGCATATTAATGTTAACGATTATAATCTTACTAAAAATTAATATTAAACTAAATCAGTATTCACGTTCATCACCCTTTTGGGGTGACGGAAGTAGACGAAAGTCGAAGGAACGCATGCAAAGTTATCAAATCGTTCAATTTGCCTAAGGCAAATCGGAAGTAGGTTAAAACCGAAGGAACGCGGATATTATTATTTAATTTCCATAGCTAAGCATGAAAAGTAACGCATGACTCAATGTGAGCCATGTACTGTGAAATTTATAATGGAGGATTAATGTTAAAAAAATCTATATATTTCATTAGCATTCTTGCCGTCTTTATGCTCTTTAGTTCATATGCAAGAGCCGAAGTTGATGGTGAAGTGCAATACATTTTAAATACATTCCTATTTCTTGTATCTGGGTTCTTAGTCATGTGGATGGCAGCAGGATTTGCAATGCTTGAATCAGGACTTGTTACGTCCAAAAGTGTAGCAACAATTGCTGCAAAAAATATAGGCTTATATTCAATAGCTGGTTTAATGTTCTGGTTAGTTGGATACAATATGGCATATGGCATCCCGGCAGGTGGTTTTATCGGATCTCCACTTCCTTGGAGTGATGGTAGCGCTCTTGATACAGGTTATTCAGACGGTTCTGACTGGTTCTTTCAGATGGTATTTTGTGCAACAACATGCTCAATTGTATCTGGAACACTAGCTGAAAGAATCAAAATTTGGCCATTCTTTATTTTTTGTGCTTTATTAACTGGTTTCATTTATCCAATCGAAATGGGTTGGCAGTGGGGCGGAGGATACTTAGCGGAAGCTGGTTTCTCAGATTTTGCTGGTTCAACTCTAGTACATAGTGCAGGAGCAGCAGCAGCACTTGCTGGTGCAATTTTATTAGGCCCAAGATTAGGAAGATTCACTGATAGTGGTGAAGCAGCTCCAATGGAGCCCTTTGCAAATTCTTCAATACCTCTTGCAACTCTTGGTGTATTTATCCTATGGCTTGGATGGTTCGGATTTAATGGTGGATCACAACTTGCAATGGGTACATTTGATGATGTTACAGCAGTAGCAACAATATATATTAATACTAACTTGGCAGCTGGTGCAGGTGTAATGGCTTGTGCAGTAATTTCAAGACTAGTAACTGGTAAAACAGATGTTGTTATGATGCTTAACGGAGCATTAGGTGGTTTAGTAGCAATTACCGCAGAACCTTTAGCTCCTTCCCCATTCTTAGCAGTAATCATTGGTGCTATTGGTGGATTAATTGTCTTCTATGGCACAAGACTTTTAATATCACTTAAAATTGATGATGTTGTTGGAGCAATTCCTGTACACGGTTTTGCTGGAATTTTTGGAACATTAGTTGTTCCAATTTCAAACAGCGCAGCAAGTTTTGGAGCTCAACTTTACGGTATAATAGCAATTAACGTCTTCGTTTTTGTAGTATCATTTATAATTTGGTACATCATGAAAATGCTCTTTGGTATTAGAATAAGTGAAGAAGCTGAAAAACTTGGAACTGATAAATCTGAAGTAGGCGTAATGGCTTACAGCATCAGAGACTAATGAATTTAGTGATTAGCACATCAACTCCTTATAGTTGGTCACTAAAAAATGGGAGAGCATTTGCTCTCCCAAACTCTTAAATATTAGTGGGAGGGTCAAATGACTGAAACAGAAATTATTAAAGAAAAAAAAAGAAACATATATTCAAGCTTTTTTTCAGAAGATTACGTTTCAAAATTTTTATTTAAATCAATTTTGCACCACGTTATTTCTCTAGAGATCTATGAAAATAATAGATTAAATGGAATTTCATTTGAAACAATTTGTGCAAATATACCTAAGTCAATTGGTTCTAGATCTTCTATTCAATCAATTTTAAACGAAGCCTTGGAAAAAAATATTTTCGTTAAAGAACAAAGTAAATCTGATAAACGAATTAAGAATTACTACTTAAGTAATAATTTTCTTGATATGATTAATGGTTGGTTAAAAAAAGAAGGTACATTTTTTAATAAAATGAGCTTAGAAAATTAATTAGATTTAATAATTAATTTTAATACTATTTATTGATACTTTCTGAATTATAGTTATAAGTCAAATCACGTTCATCACTTTTTTAGAGTGACGGAAGTAGACGAAAGTCGAAGGAACGCATGCAAAGTTATAAAATCGTTCAATTTGCAGCTTGCAAATCGGAAGTAGGTATACCCGAAGGAACGCGGATCTTAGTAATTAATTTCCATAGCTAAGCATGATGCAATGCATAACTAAAGGTTAGTTATGTGTCTATAATTTTATATGGAGTTAATAATGTATAAAAAATTTTTTAGTCTTTTTACAATTCTCTCTTTTATCTTGTTGCTAAGCTCTTCTGTGAGAGCAGAGGTTGATGCAGAAGTAGCATATATATTTAATACATTTTCTTTTTTAGTTTGTGGTTTCTTAGTCATGTGGATGGCTGCAGGATTTCTATTTTTAGAATCAGGCCTTGTTACCACCAGAAGTGTATCAACTATTGCTGCTAAAAATATTGGAAAATTCGCAATAGTTTCAATTGTTTTCTATTTAATTGGATACAATCTCGGATATTCTGTCCCTGAAGGAGGCTATATTGGTACACCATCCATATGGACTGATAATACTTCTATGGAAACAGGTTACTCAGATGCTTCGGACTGGTTTTTTCAAGCTTTATTTGTTTGTGCTACTGTGTCTATTGTATCAGGTGCTGTAGCAGAGCGAATAAAAATTTGGCCTTTCTTAACATTTGCTGCGGTACTTGGAGGAGTAATTTATCCAATTCAAATGGGTTGGGAATGGGGTGGAGGATGGTTAGACGCCCTAGGATTTGCTGATTTTGCTGGCTCGACATTAGTTCACGCTTGTGGCGGTTCTGCAGCTTTAGCAGGAGTAATTCTTTTAGGTCCAAGACTTGGAAGATTCAGTGCGAGTGGAGAACCAGCTAATATGGCTCCATTTGCTCCATCGTCCATTCCTTTAGTTACATTAGGAACATTTATTTTATGGATGGGGTGGTATGGCTTTAATGGCGGATCCCAACTTGCATTAGGTTCTTATGAAGATGCAACAGCAATGTCAAAAATTTTCATGAATACACAACTTGCAGCTTGTGGTGGATGTATGGCTGGTGCCGCAATAACAAGACTGATTGGTGGCAAAACTGATATTGTTATGATGCTTAATGGAGCTCTTGCAGGTTTAGTTTCAATAACAGCTGAGCCTTTGATGCCTAGTCCATTGCTTGCAATTGTAATTGGAGCAGTTGGTGGAGTAATAATGTATTATGGAACTAACTTCTTAAACTCATTAAAACTAGATGATGTTGTTGGTGCAATACCTGTGCATATGTTTGCTGGTATTTGGGGAACATTAGTTGTCCCTCTAACTAATCCTGATGCATCATACTCAATTCAATTATTGGGTGTTGCTTCAGTGTGTATCTTTGTTTTTGTTTTCTCATATATTGTAATATATCTAATTAAAAATATTATGGGATTAAGAATTAGTGAAGAAGCCGAAAAACTTGGCACTGATAAAGCTGAGGTTGGAGTGGTAGCTTATTCAATTAGAGACTAATACTTAAAAAAAATTAAGAGAGGTAATTTTACCTCTCTTAAAATAAAGGAGATAAAACATGAAGACAGCTTTTATGATTAATGGAAAGAAGCATATTTTAAAATATGAAAGAAAAATGCCTGAAAAAGAGGTAATAAAAATGAAATCATTTGTTACCAATAAAGGAGTTAAACTTACAAAAACTACAAAGTTTAAAATAAAAAAAATTTCAGAAAAAGATAAGGAAAGGGTTTTTGATATTATTCTATAATTAACAACTACCCGAAAATATTGAAAGTTTACTTGCATCTATTCCTAATAAATTAAATGCATCATTCCATTTATTATTAACTTTTTCATCAAAAATAAAATCACTATTTGTTTTTAGCGTCATCCAACTATTTGACGCTAATTCCTTTTCAATTTGTCCTGGACCCCATCCTGCATACCCAAGAGCTAGAATACTATTCTTTGGACCATTACCTTTAGAAAGGTCTTCAAAAAATTCTGAAGTACTAGTTAACGCCACCCCTTTATCTATTGTTAGGGTCTCTTTTTGAATAACTTCGTCAGAATGTAAAACAAACCCCCTGCCACTTTCAACAGGACCACCATAGCGGATGTAAAGTTTCTTATCTTCTAATGGCTTGTCTATACCTAGTTGTTCAAGCAAATCAGGGTAAAGATCATAATCAATTTTTTTGTTGATTATTATACCCATAGCCCCATCTTTTGAGTGAGCACACATATAAATTACCGTTTTTTCAAATCTATCATCTTCTAATGAAGGCATTGAAATTAAGAACTGACCAGTTAAATTCATATAGTATATATATTCGCGTTAATTTATATTTTTCAATATTGTATTGATTTATTTTATATGGACAAGGTAATAAAAGTTTTAAATCTGTTAAAAATTGCAATAATATTTGCTTTTGGACTATTTAGCACAGCTGGATACTCCTTATCTTCAGATTGGGCAATTAGTGAAAAATCAAAAGTTAGATTAATTTCACCAATGACTTCATCAAATACTAATCAATTAATTTTAGCATTAGAATACGAACTAGAAGAGGAATGGAAAACGTATTGGAAATCACCTGGAGGAGGAGGTTTTCCTCAAAAAATTATATGGAATAATTCTTCGAACGTTAAAGATATAAAAATACTATGGCCAGAGCCAATAGAATTTGAAATACTAGGTTTAAAATCAATTGGATATAAAGATAAAGTTATCTTTCCTTTGATTGTAGATCTAGAAGATAATCAAAAACAAACAAATTTAAATTTAAATATTAATTATTTAGTTTGTAAAGATGTTTGCATTCCAGGTAGTGCAGATATTTTTCTAAATATACCATCTGGAGATGGTGAATATACAGATTATTTTTTTGAAATTGAAAAAGTTCTATCTACTACAATAAATAATAATATTGATTTTACACCTATTTCTAATTTCTCATTCAAGGCTATTGAAAATAACAATAGTGTTATTTTTGATATAGAAATATCAACTACCTCTTTTTTTGATGATCCAAAAATTTTTATCCACACACCATTTGGACTACCTGTTGTAGAACCAATAAATAATTATTCTCTTGATTTCCAAAAATTGAATACCTCTTTATATTACAGTGCCGATCAGTTTAATGAAAAAAAATTTCCAATAGAAATATTTTTTTATGATAATAATCACAGCTTTAAAGTTGAAAAAAGTGTAGAAATTGAAAATGTAGATAAAAATATCTCTACAAATACTAGTCTTATATACTTACTCTTAATTTCAATATTAGGCGGGTTTATTTTGAATCTTATGCCATGTGTTTTTCCAGTATTATCGTTAAAATTATTATCTGTAATTAATACTGGGGATAAAAAGATTAAAATTAGTTTTTTTATAACCGTATTGGGTATTATCTCTTCTTTTCTAATACTTGGTGCATTTTTTGCTATCCTGAAACAAATTAATATTTCAATATCTTGGGGTATGCAATTTCAAGAACCTTACTTTTTAATGTTCATTTTGATAATTATATCAATGTTCTTCTTGAACACTCTTGGTCTTTTCCAAATAAATTTACCAAGTTTTTTATCTTCATCAAAAATTTATAATTCAGGAAACAATTTTTATACAAAGAATTTTTTTAATGGTTTTTTTGCTACACTACTTGCTACACCATGTTCTGCACCTTATTTAGGAACAGCAGTAACGGCTGCTTTTACTCAATCAACAACATATTTATTCTTAATATTCTGTTTTATGGGTATAGGAATGAGTTTACCTTATTTGATTATAGCTTTTTTTCCAGGTCTGATTTCCTTTTTACCTCGTTCTGGAAAATGGATGATTTATTTTAAATATTTTTTATCTATTTTATTATTCATAACAATTGTTTGGCTTTTAAGTATATTAAATAATTATTTCAATTATTT
>CACJWQ010000016.1 GCA_902597015.1 uncultured Alphaproteobacteria bacterium | reverse complement strand
AAATTTCTTTAGATTCTTTGATTCTATTTAATTTATAAAAAACAAAAGCTTTATCCTTATGAACATTATCAATTTGTTTTATCTGTAAAATTTTATTAATCGTATCAAGAGCTTGTTTATATTTTGCTTCTATAATATCTATATTATAAAGATTAATCATTGCCTTTATATTACTCTCAATTTTAATTAAATAATTATAATTCAATCTAGCTTCTTCATTTAAGTTTAATTGTTGCTGAACAACTGCTAGGTTGTACCGAAGTAGGTTGTTTCGTTTATTTTTTTTGAAGATTTTTTGTAATTCTTTATAACTATCTAATTTGTTCCCTGTTTCAAATTCTTTTAGAAGTTTATTAATCTTTAAATTTAAACTCATTACTCTTTTCTAGAATATTATTTATTTGATTTAATGTATTAATAATCGACTTTCCTATTCCTAATATTTTCATATTTTTATACCATATAGATGAACCATGTTCAGTATTCCAATAGTAATAAGTTGATGATTTTTTAGGGCAGATGAGTATCGTTGGTATTCCTAGTGCACCAGCAAAGTGTGCTGTAGCATTACTAACAGTAATGAATAAATCTAAATTTTTTAGCAATCCCATACATGATTCAATATCATTAAATAAATCTAAATCATTAAATACCTCTAAGTATTTACCTTGATTTAAAATATATTTTTTATCTGAGTCTATATTTCCATATTGTAAATTTATAATTATTCTATCATCTTTAAATAATGGTAAAAAATCTTTAATAGATAGTGATTTTAAACCACCATAAATACTTACTTTACTTTTCCATGATATACCTATCTTAATTTTATCTTTGTAATTCTGAAGTTTTTTTTTGTATTTATAAATAACATCTTTTCTTGCAGTTAAATAATACTCATAGTTAAAATCATTTTTATTTTTTCTAAAAAATTTAATTAAACTTCCAGCATATGTAATTTTATCAAATCCAGATACTGAAGAATTTTTTGAATAATACCCATCTTCCACAAATATTTCTTTTCCAAATGATCGATTAAAAATGGGTACTAATCTTTTATCAGCTTCTATTTTAAGATTTACAAATTCTTTTATAATTTCTGGATATATGGAACTAAATAAAACTTCATCTCCTACTCCTTGTTCTCTTAAAACAAGCAATTTTTCTTTTGGATGGATTTTCAAATTATTAAACAAATTATTTTTGACCAAATTGAAATTTTTTAATTTATCCTTATTTTTTTGTATTAATAATCTTGAATCAAATAATTCCCAAGATCTTCCAAATTTATTTAATTTTAATTGTAATGTGCAATAAGCATACATTAATTTGTAATCATAAGGATTTATTTTTAATGCTTTATCATAGAATACTTTTGCCTCTTTTTCTTTATTATCTCTACAATAGCATATAGCTAGATTAGAAAGAATTTCTTGATTATCTGGTTTTAAATTTAAAGCTTCATTATAATGTTTTACAGCTCCTATAATATCATCCTGAAGACTTAAAACATTAGCAAGATTTATAAGAGTTGATATATTTTTTTTATCAATTTTATAGGCTTTATTGAACACATCTTTTGCTTCATCAAGTTTTTCTAACTCCAGTAAGCAAGCACCTAAATTATTATAGGTATCTACATACTTATCATTTATTCTTAAAGCTATAATAAAAAAATTTCTTGCTTCCTCAAAGAAATTATTTTTTAAATATATTAAACCTTTGATATTATATCCAAAGTAATCATCATCTTTTAAGTCTAAAATATTTTCAATGTATTTCTTTGCTACAACATAATCCTTCTTTAAAAAATATATATATGATTTGTCACGTAAAGCATCGTAATATTTATTGTCTATTTTAAGTATAGAATTAATTTGTTCTAGTGCTTCGTCTAACATGCCTTTTTCCAAAAATAATTTATATAATTGTGAAAGATATGAAGTGTTTTTATTTTCTACAAGCAAAATTTTTTTTAAAGCACTAATTGATGTATCTATGTCACCAACTTTTTTAGCCACTTGAAACAAAACATTTTGAACACTTATGTTTTTATTATATTTTTCTGATAATTTAATTATGTCTTTGAAAGCAATTTCTCTATTCACATTGTTGAATGTATCAATAATTTTTTTAAGTTTATTTTCTAGATTAGTCATAAAAAAACCCAGTCTTTAAAAGACTGGGTATAATAAAAAGATATTTCGGTTTTAAAAGAATTATCTTCTTTGACCGAATAATTGTAGCAATAAAATGAATAGGTTGATGAAGTCTAAATACAATTTTAATGCACCCATCAATGCTTTTTTTGATCCTATTTCTTCACTATCACCACCATAATACATATTTTTTATGTTTTGAGTATCGTATGCTGTTAGTCCAACAAACACCAGAACACCAATAACCGAGATTGCAAATTGTAAAGCTGTTGAGCCAACAAATATATTAACAACACTTGCAATAATAATACCAATTAGTCCCATAAATAAGAAACCACCAAGTTTAGTTAAGTCTCTTTTAGTTGTGTAGCCATATATACTCATTGCTCCAAACGTACTTGCTGTAATAAAAAATACTCTAGCAATAGATGTTTGAGTAAATTCAATAAATACTGAAGCAAGAGATAAACCCATAATACTTGCAAAAAGCCAGAAGGTTATTTGTGCAGCCGAAACTGACATTTTATTAATTCTAGCACTTAAGTAGAATACAAATCCTAGTGGAGCTAGCATGACAACCCATTTTAATGGAGATCCAAAAAGTAATGCACCCACTTGAGTAACACCTACGATTTGACCCATTTCATTAGTAACTATTGATGCTTTTCCAAAGAAGTAAGCAATAAATCCAGTAAGTAACAAGCCAATTGTCATGTAATTGTAGACTTTAAGCATGTACGCTCTCAAGCCTTCATCAATTGTCGCCTGATCTACTGATTTAGTATAAGATCGTTGATTAAAGTCTAAAGCCATAATTTCTCCTTTTAATTATTACTAATATCGCTATAAATCCGACAATTTCAAGGCATTTTGTAAAAATAGTATGAAGTATAGAAAACTAGGGACCACAGATTTAGAAGTAAGTGTTATTTGTTTGGGGACAATGACTTGGGGAGAACAGAACAATCAAGATGATGGCTTTAAACAAATGGATTATGCTTTTGAAAGAGGTGTAAATTTTTTTGATACAGCTGAGGTTTACTCTATACCAACTAGAGCTGAAACCTATGGCAAGACAGAGGAAATAATTGGTAACTGGTTTGCTCAAAACGATAAAAGAAAAGATATAGTTTTAGCAACTAAAATTTGTGCAAAAAGCGAAGGCAATAGTTGGATTAGAGATGGAGGGCCAAATCTAATTTTTGATAAAAAAAATATTAATGCTGCAATTGATGGTAGTCTTAAAAGATTAAAGACTGATTATATTGATTTATACCAACTTCACGCACCAGAGAGAAAAGTACCAAAGTTTGGGAAATTAGATTTTGAATATGATCCTGAAGACTCATGGGTTGGATTAGAAGAAGTGTTATCTTGTCTTCAAGATTTAATTAAGCAAGGAAAAGTAAGACATATAGGCGTTTCTAATGAAACCCCTTGGGGTGTTATGAAATATATGAAATTATCAGAAGCAAAAAATCTTCCACGCATGATGTCCATTCAGAATGTTTATAGTTTAGTAAATAGAATTTTTGATATTCATAACTCTGAAGTTTCAATAAGAGAGAATTGTGGTTTATTAGCTTATTCACCTTTAGCCGGAGGAAGATTAAGTGGAAAATATATTGGTGGTAAAAATCCACCTAATACAAGGTTTACTTTATGGGCTAACCGCTTTGATAGACACAACACGATGAGAGGAGAAAATGCTATTGAGAAGTATGTCAATCTTGCTAACAAGCATGGCATAGCACCCTCAACCTTTGCTAACGCTTTTGTGAACGATCGTCCATTTGTTACAAGCAATATAATTGGTGCTACAACTATGGATCAACTTAAAGAAAATATAGATAGCATTGATATAACTTTAACTGATGATATTTTACAAGAGATTGAAGATATTCATCTTTATGATCCAAACCCTTGCGTGTAATAGTTAAAAATAAAAAAAATGAAATATAGAAAACTAGGGACCACAGATATTGACGTAAGTGTTATTTGTTTAGGCACAATGACTTTTGGCGAGCAAAATAGTCAACAAGAAGGTTTTGATCAAATGGATTATGCAGTTGAAAGAGGTGTCAATTTTTTTGACACTGCTGAGTTATATGCTGTCATGCCTAGAAAAGAAACTTATGGAAAAACAGAAGAAATAGTTGGCAATTGGTTTCAAGAAAGGAAATGTAGAGACAAAATTATTTTAGCTTCGAAAATAGCTTCAAAATCAGATGGCCTTGAGTGGATAAGAGAAGGATCAAAAAGTCTAGGTTTTGATAAAAAAAATATGAATGCTGCAATAGATGAGAGTCTTAAAAGATTAAAAACTGATTATATTGATTTATATCAATTACACTGGCCAGAGAGGAAAGTACCAAAATTTGGAATTTTAGACTTTGAATATGATGCAAGTGATAATGATTGGACTACAGTAGAGGAAGTTTTATATAATCTACATCAACTTGTGAAAACAGGTAAAATTAGATACGCTGGTTTATCTAATGAAACGCCATGGGGTGTCATGAAATACCTTCAAATTTCAAAAGAAAAAAATCTTCCACGCATGATGTCAATACAGAATGTTTATAGTTTAGTTAACCGGGTATTTGATATTCATAACTCTGAAGTTTCAATAAGAGAGAATTGTGGTTTACTCGCTTACTCGCCTTTAGCAGGTGGAAGATTAAGTGGAAAATATATTGGTGGTAAAAATCCAGAAAAAGCAAGGTATACTCTTTGGCCAAGACGTTTTTCCAGACACCATACTGAAAGAGGAGAAAGTGCAATAGAAAAATATTTTAAACTTGCTCAAAAATATGAAATGGCACCATCTACATTTGCTAACGCTTTTGTGAACGATCGTCCATTTGTTACAAGCAATATAATTGGTGCTACAACTATGGATCAACTTAAAGAAAATATAGATAGCATTGATATAACGCTTTCAAAAGAAATATTAAAAGAAATTGAGGACATACACTTATCTGATCCTAATCCTTGTGTTTAATCTTTATATTTTAATTTTATCTAATAACCTACGAACATCTTCAACATATCTTCTATCCCATAAATAAACATTTAATAATGAATAATACAATTGATAAACTGGTTCATATTCTAAATAATTTTTATCAACCCTGATATGATCGTTGTATTTATTTAAAAAATTATTATCAATAAATTTCGGGTTAAACCACCTCAAATAAGAAACCTCTAACTCATTGTGACCGTAAAATGATCCTGGGTCAATAAAACCTACAAATTTTTTATTTTTAAAAAGTATATTTCCTTCCCATAAATCACCGTGTAATAAAGATGGTCTTGGATTAGTTGGAATAAAATTATCTATTTTTTTAATCAACAAATCAATTTTAGTATTAATTGATTTATCCATAGGCTTATTTTTGTTAACTAAATCAAAAATGTAAGATAGTCTTTTATCTGTATAGAACTCTTTCCAATTTTTAGATTTAGAATTAATCTGCTTTAAACCACCAATCTGTGTATCAAAATCAAAACCATAATCTTGATTCTTTATTGAATGAATAGAAATTATGGAATTTAACAAATCAACATTTGTTTTTTCTGGTTGATCATCATTATTACTTATGAATGACATGATTAGAAATCTATCATCATAGTTAATAATATTTGGAAAATAATTAAACTTTTGTTTATTAAAAAATACAAGATTATCCTTTTCAGACTTTATAGCATTAAATTTATAATTATTTTTGTAATAATATTTAACAATAAACTCCTTACTGTCATTTGTAATAATTTTTAAACAATTAATACCAAAAGAGTCTGATAATAACTTGCTATCTATAATTTTTTTATTATCTAAAAGTTTTTCAATTTCTACAATGATACTTTTTTCAATCATACAAAATGTCCAAAAAAATTAATTTTCAGTTTCTAATTTCATATTTCGGATTAATACCATATGTTTTAACTTTTTTAGATAAATACTATTTTTTAGTAGTTGAGGAAGAAGATCTACTTAATTTTGTTACTTACTATAGTCTAATTATAATTGTTTTTATTGGATCAATAAACTGGGATTTAAAAAATAATCCGCCAACTTATATAGTAATATACGGTTTTTTGCCTAGCTTATTTGCTGTTATAATTATTATATTAAACCTTCTTAACATTAATATTTTAATAATTTTTATTTTAATAATTTTACTTTTGTTAACTCAATTATTTTTTGACTATATAATATTATTCGCAAACGAAACAAATAAACAGGTATTTTACTATCTAAGACTACCTTTAACGATTTTGATTATCCTATTTTTGTTTTTTATTTCATTGTAAAGTTGATACGACCAATATTTCTACCTGCATGATTTTTTAACTCAAACTTTTCTTTTTTTTCTAGATTTTTTAATTCTACTTTACTCATAACTTTAAATTTTTTAAAAATATTTAGTATAGAAATTGGAATAGCTCTTTCATTTCCGTCTGCAATTTTAATTACCCCGCTAATTTCCTTTTGGAAATCAACAAATAAAAAAATACCTTCAGCCCCACTTTTACAAAATATTTTTCCTTTTGAAGCTTTTATTACTTTTGTATCAAAGCTCACAGTTCCTCCAATAAATTCAGGATTCTCTAAAATTGAATTAACCAAAGTTCTTACTTGATCAGTATACTCATAATTATTTTTATAACTCTTAATCAAATTATTTAATGCTTTTGATATAGATTTAATTTTAAATGAGTATTGTGGCGCACTACAACCATCTAGAGAGAAATTTTTCTTTGATAATTTGCTTTCAGTAAATTTATTAAAAATTTTTCTAATATTTTTTTGATGCGCGTGATTATAATCAAGATAGTTTGTAATGTCCTGATTATTGATCAAACAGCTTGTTAACATACCTAAGTGTTTGCCTGCACAATTGTTATGTAGTTCGTTAAATTTTTTTCTAGAATATATTATTTTTTCAGAGGCGTTTTTATCTAATGGCGCATGAATACCACATTGTAAATTTTTTGTTTTTATGTTTATTTTTGAAATCCATTTTGTTAACTCTTTTATATGAAATTTTTCTCCTTTGTGTGAAGCACAAGCTAAAGCTATATGTTTATTATTTAATTTATAATTTTTGATTGCATTTGACATTGCAAAAGGAATTGCTTGAAATATTTTAATTGATGATCTAGGAAAAAAATATTCATTATCATTATTTGTAGATAATAAAATTTTACCATCGACATTTGTTACCAACGCCTTTACTTGATGGGTGCTTTCAACACTTTTACCTCTAACAAAATCTACGTGAATCTTAGACACGTATGATGTTATACAATAATGAGTTTATTTTTACTTAAAAAAAGATTTAATAAATGTAAATAAGTTTAGGAAAGATCCGTACTTACCAAAGAATATTACGTCTTTTTCGGTAATACTTAAGCATACACAACCTGTCTCTTTTGAAGCTATTGGTGTATGTTTTATTTTTTGATCATTTATCTGAATATCACCTCTAGAGTACTTACCATATTCATCGCAGAAGCTACCTTCTAATACTAATATATATTCTTTTCCACCATGTGAGTGTAGAGGTACAGAAACTCCAGGGTCCATTTTTATCAATTTCAATTCATCTTTATCATCGATAGATGCGGTATACTCCTTGAAACCCTTATAAACTTGTTTCCAATTTAAATTATTTAAATTACCAAAAAAGCTAGTTACTGGATCTTTAAGATTTGAAACAGATTTAATATTTACATTATTGATACAGTCTGTGTACTTCAAATTTTTAGGATGAATGTTTTCGTTATCCATTAAATTTTCACCTAACATATTTTCAAATGTACTTCCGATTTTAGATGCATCTGAATTTAATTCTAAATATGTTGATGCAAATAGGGACTTTGCTGGACCTAATATTCCAGAAGCAAAATCGAATATTAGCTGGTTTTTTACTACTGTTCCGTTCATCTTAAAAATTCCTGCATTTTCGTTAAAATATGCCTTATTCTTGATTTAACTGTCCCTAATGGAATTTCAAGCTCATCTGCAATTTTTTTATGACTTTTGTTTTCAAAAAAGTTCATTTTTATCATTATTTTTTGCTGTTCATCGAGTTCATTATTTATTCTTTCTATCTGTTTTTTTGCCTCATTTTCTTCAATGAGGTCAATTTCTCTATCTTGATACAAAAATTCTCTTATATCTTCTTCTTTAAAGTTTACTTTTGAAATTTTCCTTAAAAAGTCTATTTTTTTGTTTCTCGCAATAGTAAATATCCATGTTGAAAGTGCTGATTTTGTTGAATCATATAGGTTTGATTTTACCCAAACCGTACTTAAAACTTCCTGAGTTAATTCTTCAGAACTCTCAATTTTGATTCTGTTTTGAATAAAATAAGCATTTATTTTTGGAGCAAAAAAATCAAAGATTTCAGAAAAAGCCATTTCGTCGCGGTCTTTTTGAATCCTTTTCATCAAGTTATTTAGGTTTGATTTTTCCATAATTTAAAAAGACCCTATCATTGATTAAACGCTCTTAACTAATTGCATAAGATATACTAAAAGAACTAATTGATGAAAATTATTCTTAAATTTTTACTTGTGCTATATGTAGCACTTACTAGTTCTCTAAATGCTTTAGAGGTAGGAAAATGGTCTTTTGAAAAGACTGATGAGTATTGTTATATTGGCAGTTTAGCAATAGATACAGATTTACCAAGCGATAAGAAAAGAGGAGATTTCTACGTTTTAGTCTATAAAAATATAGGTAATCCCGATACTGTAGTTCAAATAGAGGCTGGTTATAGCTACAAGATTCCATCTGATATTATTATAATTATAGATAAAGGAGAGTACAAATTTTATACAACTGAAGATTTGCCAACTGCAGCTTGGACAGAAGAAGACGCAAAAGTAATTTTTGCTATGAAAAAAGGACTAGAGCTTAAGGTTTCAGGTGAGTCTTCAAGAGGCACTATCACTAATGATACTTATACTCTTAACGGGTTTACTGCAGCCTATAATCAGTTAATTAACGATTGTTAAATGCCTAAAAAAATAGTTTTAGCTTATTCAGGTGGATTAGACACAAGTGTAATTCTTAAGTGGCTCCAGAATAAATATAAATGCCCAGTAGTTACCTTCACAGCAGATATTGGTCAAGGTGAGGAACTTTCGCCAGTTGAAACAAAAGCAAAAAGCTTAGGTGTTGAAGAGATATTTATTGATAATTTACAAGAACAATTTGTTAGAGATTACGTTTTCCCAATGTTTAGAGCAAACGCTCTCTACGAGGGAACATACTTGTTAGGTACTGCTATAGCCAGACCCTTAATTGCAAAGAGACAAATTGAAATTGCTAGAATTGTAGGTGCAGATGCTGTAGCACATGGCGCTACAGGCAAGGGAAATGATCAAGTTAGATTTGAACTAGGATATTACGCAAACAATCCAAAAATTGAAATTATAGCGCCGTGGCGAGAATGGGAGTTTGAATCAAGAAATGATTTATTAGATTATGCAGAAAAAAATCAAATAACAGTACCTAAAGATAAAATCGGGGAGCCACCATTTAGTACTGATGCAAATCTTCTACATACGTCTTCAGAAGGCAAGCTGCTTGAAGATCCATGGATTGAGCCACCCGAGTATGTTTATTCTAGAACAAAATCTATTGAAGAAACGCCAAATAAAGCAGAGATTTTAACAATTGGGTTTGAAAACGGCGACCCAGTTTCTATAAATGAGGAAAAACTAAAACCTCACGAAATTCTTAAAAGATTAAATTCCATAGCTGGAAGTCACGGAGTAGGAAGAATAGATATTGTAGAAAATAGATTTGTTGGAATGAAATCAAGAGGGGTCTATGAAACACCAGGTGGAACAATATTATTAGGTGCTAGAAGAGCAATAGAGAGTATTACTTTAGATAAAGGAGAAGCACATATTAAAGATGAGTTAATGCCAAAATATGCTGAAGTAATCTATAATGGTTTTTGGTTTTCATCTGAAAGAATATCAATGCAAAAATTGATAGACTCAATGTCACACAAAGTTAATGGTGATGTCAAAATTAAAATATTCAAAGGTAACGTAATTATACTGGGCAGAAGATCAAGTAACTCACTTTACGACAATTCATTAGTTTCTTTTGATGAAGTAGGTGAATATAATCAAAAAGATGCTGAAGGATTTATTAAAATAAATTCAATTAGGTTAAAAAAAAGTAATAAATAGTTTATGGGCTATGGTGACGATCTTATAATTACCTCTATAGCATCTAAAGTTAAAAAACAGAATCCAGAAAAACAAATTATTATTGGTGATGCTAAAAAAAAACATGCATTTCATTCAGTTGTTTATGAAAATAATCCAGATATATCAGATTGTAGAAATCTTGAAAAAAATAAACCAATTCAAATAATAGATTATCATACTAGAAATAGACCGTATATTGACTATCAAAACAGTACTAACTCTAATTATGTTTGGAGAAAATTCAAACCTAAACCAGGAAAGATATATTTTTCAAAAAAAGAGATAATAAACGCTAAAGAAATTATTTCTAAGGCAAAAGATTATTGGAAACTTAATAATAAAAAAAATTATAAAAATATTATTTTTCTTGAAACCTCTTCAACTAAGATCAATGATAGACAATTTGGAATTAAACAAAAAAATTTAGACTGGGGCGAGTATAATTGGCGAGAGTTAATTAATAGGATTAAAAAAAATTACTTAATAATTCAATCAGTTCATAATGAAACTAAAAACAATTTTGAAGTATTTACCCCAGATAAAATGGATTTTAGAACAGCTTGCGCCGTATTAAATGAAGTTGATTTATTTGTAGGTACTCATGGAGGGCTTGGTCATGCTGCTGCAGCTTTAAATAAAAAAGCAGTCTTGTATTTTGGTGGATGGATATCGCCAGAAACAATGGCTTATGACATACATGAAAATGTATATTATGAGAATAAATTATCCCCTTGCGGACAATACGGAAGAATATGCGATCATTGCGAAAAGGCTAGAAAATCTATTTCGGTTGATATTTTTATAAAGCATATTATTAAATCCTTAGTCTAAAATTATTTATTCAATAATTTAAGATCATTAATAACCATTTTTTCAATTAATTTATCAATTTTTGTTTTAGCCTTCCAACCAGTTTCTTTTATAATTTTAGATGAGTCAGCAATTAGTAATTCAACTTCCGCAGGTCTAAAAAATTTTTTATTTATTTTTAAATATTTCTCATATTTTAAGTCAAGAACTCCAAAAGCTCTTTCAACAAAATATTTTATAGTTTTTGTTTCTCCAGTACCAACAACATAATCGTCAGGCTCTTTTTGTTGTAGCATCAGCCACATTGCTTCAACATACTCTGGAGCATATCCCCAATCTCTTTTTGCTTGTAAATTACCTAGTTCTAAATACTTTAATTTTTTTAATTTAATCAATGCCACTGCATGAGAAATTTTTCTTGTAACAAATTCAAAACCACGTCTTTCGGATTCATGGTTAAATAATATCCCTGATGAAGCGTGTAAATTATAAGATTCTCTATAATTTCTAGTTAATTCAAAACCCGCTACTTTTGAAATACCGTAGGGTGATCGTGGATAAAAAGGAGTGTTTTCATTTTGTGGAACTTTTCTAACTTTTCCAAACATTTCCGATGAACCTGCAAAGTAAAATTTTGTATCTAACCCGCTTTCTTTTATAGCTGAAAGACAATAATGAGTTGAAGATATGTTTGATGATAATGTTGAAAACTCATCTTGGAAAGAGTAATCAACATAACTTTGGGCTGCTAAGTGATAAAACTCATTTGGTTTTACCTTATTAAAAATTTTAAATATACTTGCATAGCTTTCCATTGACCCGGCATGAAGATAAATTTTTTTTTGAATTTTTTTTATTCGCCACAATCTATGCTCTTGATTTTCTAATGCTACTCTTCTTACTATTCCATGAACTTCATACCCTTTTTTTAATAGAAATTCTGCAAGATATGATCCATCTTGACCAGTTATGCCAGTAATCAGTGCTCTCATTTCAAATATTTATTAACATTTTTAAAAGCGATTGTTGTATTTCTTAAAAGACATGCAATTGTCATTGGTCCAACTCCGCCAGGTACTGGAGAAATTGCTTTGACCCTATGTTCCACATCACTGAACATAACATCTCCAACTAATTTTGATTTATCTCCATTGGTTTTGATTCTATTTATACCTACATCAATAATAATAGCTCCCTCTTTTACCCATTCTTTTTTTACAAACTCAGGTTTACCAATTGCAGCAATTAAAATATCAGCATTTTTACAAATATTCTCAATATTTATTGTTTTTGAATGCACAGTTGTCACTGTGCAAGACTCTTTTAATAATAATTGAGCCATAGGTTTTCCTACAATATTTGATCTTCCAATTACAACAGCATTTTTACCAACTAAATTAATATTAAGTTCTCTTAAAAGTAATAGACAACCATAAGGAGTACAGGGTATCATCAGACTTTCATCATTCTTCTGGCTAATTGACAGTTTACCAATATTTAGAGGATGAAATCCATCAGCATCTTTTCCAGGCAATATACTGTTTAAAACCATTTCTTCATTTATAGATTTGGGTAAAGGTAATTGAACAAGAATTCCATTAACATCTTCATTTTTGTTTAATTGATTAATCAAGTTAATTAAATCGTTTTGATTAGTAGCTTCTTCTAGATGATGATCAAATACATTAATCCCAACTTCTTTTGCAGCTTTTGTTTTAGCTTTCACATATACGCTACTTGCAGCAACATTCCCTAATTGTATAACAGCCAGTCCAGGAACACGATTAAATTTTATTTTTAAATTTTCAATTTCAATTTTTAATTGATCTTTTAATTTTTGTGCTATTTTTTTTCCATCTAATATGTCAGGCATAATTATTTAGGCCAATACTCAATCAACAAACTTTTTGCAAACCATAGAGCAAGATAAACAATTATTGGTGATAAATCTATTGCACCAAAAGTAGGTAAGTATCTTCTTACAAAAATTAAACTTGGCTCACATAATCTGTATAAAGCATCAAGAATAGTATAAACAAATCGATTACCAGTATTAATAATATTAAAGTTTACAAGCCAAGTTAGAATTATATAAACAATAAGAATAAACTGAAACAAGTTTATGATTTGAATAATTAAATACAAAAGTGAGTTCATTAAAATTTTTAATTAAATAAGTATTATGCATTATGGTTGTAATTTAAGCAAAAAAAAAGCGGTCGTAAAGACCGCTTTTATTAAAATAAAATTAGATTTACATGGAGATATCTCTCCCAAACCATTCTTTAGTTATTTCAGCTGTAGTCCCGTCCTTAGACATTTCAGCAATAGCAGCATTCCACATTTCTAAGATTTCTGTATCTTCTTTTCTAACTGCTCCACCGACACCATCACCGAAGACTCCACCAGAAAAAGTTGGGCCAGTAAATGCAACATCAACGCCACCATCAGATTCCATAAAATCAATAATTGATCCTACATCTGCTAGAACTGCATCACATCTTCCAGCAGCTAAATCTAAATTATGATCGTCAACCGCTTGATACAGCTTAACATCTACTGCACCAGACATATGTTTTTCTAGAAAATTTTGATGAATTGTTGAAGACTGAACACAGACAGTTTTACCATCCATTGCGGCAACTAACTGACCTATTGCAGCCTGTTCTTTTCCACCAGCATTATTGAGGTTAACTTTAGCCATACCAGCAATATTTAAATTTGCTAAACCACTATTTTTTAAAACAGCAAATCTTGCTCCGTCAGTCATGTATCCTGTAGTAAAATTAACTTTTTCTTTTCTTTCTTCAGTAATAGACATTCCAGCAATAATAATGTCATATTTACCTTGTAGAAGTGCAGGTATTATACCATCCCAATCCTGAGTTACCCATTCACAAGTTACTCCCATGCGCTTACAAGCTTCGTTACCAAAGTCTATTTCAGCGCCCTCAAGTTCACCTGCAGAATTAAGATTATTCCATGGTGGGTAAGCACCTTCTGTACCAATTCTAATTGTTTGTGAATTTGCGATTGAAGCAATTCCAAAAACACCAATTGATAATAAGTATATTAAAAATTTTTTCACGTTTCCTCCTTGAAGAAGTATTTCTAAATTATAGGAGAACCATATAAGCTAAATAAAAAAAAACAAAATAAATTGTTTCAGACCTTTTTTCCTTTGCTCTTAATTAATACAAAAAATAAGCCAATTATTAGTAATATAAAAGGAAAACTCCAAAGAAAGATATTATTATAATTCATTAATGGTCTAAAAAGAATGTACTCACCATATCTTTCAACTAAAAATTTCTTAATATCTCGCTCACTTTCTCCAGCTTGCAACTTATTTTTAACTATATTTTTTATATCATTTGAGAATTCTGCATCTGAGTCATAAATGCTTTGATTTTGACACGTCATACATCGCAACTCTAAGGTTAATTTTTTTACTCTCTCATCAATACTTTCAACTGCAAATATTTTAAAAGTAAAAAATACAAAACTTAAAATTATTATATGTATAAATTTATAGAAGTGGCTCAATTTCATTTTTTAAAATATCCATTGTTATCGGACCCATAAATTTATAGACAATCTTACCATCCTCATTAATTAAATATGTTTCTGGTAGACCAAAAACACCAAATTCTAATGCAATTAAACCATCAGAGTCTACACCAACAAAATCGTATGGGTTGCCATCATCCTTCAAATATTTTTTTGCATCAGAAGTTGCATCTTTGTGGTTAAATCCCAACAAATATAGTTCAGGGTATTTTTTACGTATTTCAAAAAAAAGTGGATGCTCTATTTTACAAGGACTACACCAAGAGGCAAAAAAATTAATTAAGGTCTTCTTATTTTTTATATCTTTTGTTTTGATTATATCCTTTGCATTGTACAAAGAACTACTTTCAAAAATGGGTACATCTTTATTTAAGAGTGCACTCGGCGGTTTATTAGGATCTTTACCACTTAATAAATAAACTAGTGAAAAAATACATATGATTAAAAGTACTATTAATGGTGTTAAAATAAATATCCTATTCATCTTCTAGAAACTGCTATTAAACCTGAATACATCATTATTATCACTCCAAGCCATATAAAGCTAACAAATGGATTAATTAAAACTTTTACAAACCACTCATTATTTTTTTGATCACCAAGGATAAAATATATATCCTTATTCCATTGATGTAAAATACCAGCTTCAGATGTAATCATCTTTGACACTGGATAATAATTTTTACCAGCCTCTATTTCTTTTGATTTATCCTTGTCAATATCAAACAAAAATTTTCCTCTTAAAGATTGAAAATTAATTTCATTAGTTGTTTCTATTTTTTCAAACAAAACTGTTTTTCCGTTTACATTAAACTT
>CACJWQ010000015.1 GCA_902597015.1 uncultured Alphaproteobacteria bacterium | reverse complement strand
TGACTGGAGTTCCTCTTGCTAAGTCTCGCCCATAACAAACTGAACAAATCCCATCTTCAGTTTCACATGTTAAAACAGATCTTATTTTAAGAGATCTAATACCTAATTTTGATATAGGATCTAAATGTCTTTCAGAAATTATGTTGCCTGCTTTTACTATAGGTTCATTATTTTCATTAAGAATATCATCTACGGGGGTTCTTCCTAATATTCTTTCAGTTAAGGGCGATGTTATGTTTCCTGATTCTACAATCTCCTCAACAATTACACCATTTGTAGTTTTACAATCTTCTTCTCTAATGACTGCATCTTGTGCAACATCAACTAATCTTCTTGTTAAATATCCACTACTTGCCGTTTTGAGTGCAGTATCAGCAAGACCTTTACGAGCACCATGAGTAGATGTAAAATATTCTAATACTGATAAACCTTCTTTAAAATTAGATTTAATTGGGTTTTCTATAATCTCCCCTGAGGGTTTTGCCATTAAGCCTCTCATACCTGATAATTGTTTTAATTGAGCTGCCGAACCCCTAGCTCCAGAATGGGCCATCATATACACTGAATTGATTGGCTGGTTGTCTGTTGGATTTGATATTACATCTAACATTTTGTCAGCAACTTTGTTTGTACATTCAGACCATGCGTCTACGACCTTATTGTATTTTTCACCCTGAGTAATCAAACCATCTTGGTATTGATTTTCATATTCCTGAACTTTTTCTTGAGTTGCATTTAGCAAATTATCTTTTTCAGAAGGTATTATTAAATCATCCTTACCGAATGAAATACCTGCGATAGCTGCATATTTAAAACCAATTTGCATAATATGATCTGCAAAAAGTACCGTCTCCTTTTGTCCACAAAATCTATAAACTGTATCAATTATATTACTAACTTCTTTTTTAGTTAAAATTTTGTTAATCATTTCATAACTAATATTTTCATTTATTGGAAGTATATCACCGAGAATCATTCTCCCTGGAGTTGTTTCAATAGTTGAATAAAGTCCATCATATTTTTTAATTCTTGTATAAATTTTCGAATGAAGTGTAACATCTCCATTCTCTAAAGCTTTTTCAATCTCATTTAAGTCAATGAAATATCTACCAGCACCTTTTTGACCTTCACGCAGAATAGATAGGTAATAAATTCCAAGAACAATATCTTGTGAAGGTACAATAATTGGCTTACCGCTAGATGGAGATAATATATTATTAGTACTCATCATCAATACTCTAGCCTCGAGTTGAGCTTCAAGACTAAGAGGGACATGAACTGCCATTTGGTCACCATCGAAATCAGCATTAAATGCTGTACAAACTAGTGGATGAAGTTGAATCGATTTACCCTCAATTAAAATTGGTTCGAATGCTTGTATACCTAATCTATGTAAGGTTGGGGCTCTATTAAGAAGCACTGGATGTTCTCTAATTACTTCCTCTAAAATGTCCCAAACTCTAGGATCTTCTTTTTCAACAAGTTTTTTTGCAGCTTTTATTGTGTTTGCCCACCCGTAAATATCAAGTTTATGGAATATAAAAGGTTTAAACAGTTCAAGTGCCATCTTTTTGGGAATTCCACATTGGTGTAACTTGAGATTTGGTCCTACAACAATTACTGATCTACCTGAATAGTCTACTCTTTTACCTAAGAGATTTTGTCTAAATCTTCCTTGTTTACCTTTTAACATATCAGATAGTGATTTTAATGGCCTTTTATTTGTAGAAGTAATTACTCTTCCTCTTCGACCATTATCAAATAAAGCATCAACAGATTCTTGAAGCATTCTTTTTTCATTTCTAATAATTATATCGGGAGCTCTTAGATCAATTAATCTCTTAAGACGATTATTTCTATTTATTACTCTTCTATAAAGATCGTTTAAATCACTTGTAGCAAACCTACCACCATCTAAAGGCACAAGTGGTCTGAGTTCAGGGGGGATCACAGGCAATACTCTCATTATCATCCACTCTGGTTTATTCTTAGATAAAATGAAAGATTCTATAAGTTTTAATCTTTTAGTTATTTTGGTTTTTTTCAGTTCAGACTTAGTCTCAGTTAAATCTACTTTTAATTGTTTATAATCATTTTCTAGATCTATGCTAAGCAACATTTGTTCAATAGCTTCTGCTCCAATTGCAGCACTAAATGAATCTTCACCATACTCGTCTTGATATTCAATATATTGTTCTTCAGAGATAATCTCACCTTTCTTTAAATCTGTTAAACCTGGTTCTACGACTATAAATTGTTCAAAATATAAAACTTTTTCAAGATTTTTAATTGTCATATCTAGTAAAGTAGCTATTCGACTTGGTAATGATTTCATAAACCAAATATGTGAAACAGGTGCAGCCAATTCTATATGACCCATTCTATCTCTTCTAACTTTTGAAAGCGTTACTTCTACTCCACATTTCTCACAAATAATTCCTCTAAATTTCATCCTCTTATACTTACCACATAAACATTCATAATCTTTAACAGGTCCAAAAATTCTTGAACAAAACAGTCCGTCTTTTTCAGGTTTAAAAGTTCTATAATTAATTGTTTCAGGTTTTTTTATTTCACCAAATGACCAAGATCTAATGTTGTCCGGGCTTGCAATAGAAATTTTAAGACTATTAAAATTTTGAACACCTAAGCTTTGATTAAAAATATTTGTAAGTTCTTTATTCATTTGATCCTATCAAGTTTGTTATATTGTTATCTTTTAGATTTTCTTTAAAATCCAAATTGAGACCAAGAGATCTAAGTTCCTTAACCATTACGTTGAATGACTCTGGAGTACCGGATTCAAAATTATTATCTCCTTTTACAATAGACTCGTATACTTTAGTCCTACCAGCGACATCATCAGATTTTATGGTTAAAATTTCTTGAAGTGTATAAGCGGCTCCATATGCTTCTAAAGCCCAAACTTCCATTTCACCGAATCTTTGGCCACCGAATTGAGCTTTTCCTCCAAGGGGTTGTTGGGTAACAAGACTGTATGGTCCGATTGACCTTGCATGAATTTTTTCGTCAACTAAATGATGCAATTTCAGCATATACATGTAACCTACTGTTACCGGTCTTTCAAATTTCTTACCTGTAATACCATCATAAAGTACTTCCTGGCCAGTATTAGAAACACCCGATTGATTAAGTAAATTTGTTATGTCTTTTTCTTTAGCACCATCAAAAACTGGAGTAGCAAAAGGAACACCTTCTTTTAAATTATTTCCTAATTCTAGAATTTCATCATCGTTCATATTTTTAATTATTTTTTGATGATTATCAAAGTTATAAATTTCTAAAAGTTTATTTCTCAAATCATTTGTTTGACCTTGAGTTTGTATTTTATTTATCATTTGATTGACTTGCTTTCCTAGAGACGCTGAAGCCCATCCCAAATGAGTCTCTAAGATTTGACCAATATTCATTCTACTAGGAACACCTAATGGATTCAAAACTATATCTACGGGAGTGCCATCTTCAAGATAAGGCATATCTTCTACAGGACAAATTTTAGATATTACTCCTTTATTACCATGTCTACCTGCCATTTTATCTCCAGGTTGGAGTTTTCTTTTTACCGAAATAAATACCTTTATTAATTTTAATACTCCTGGGAGTAATTCATCTCCACTTTGAATCTTATCTATTTTATTTTCAAATTTTTGATTAATATTACCTAGCTGGTTTTCATAGTTTTTTACAAGTGATTCAATTTGGTCACTTTTCTTACCATCAGATATATTGATTTTTAGCAAATCATTTAATTGTAAATTTTCAATATCTTCGTATTTTATAACTGTATTTTTTGAAAGTGTGTTTATTCCAGAAACGAATACTTGACTATTTAATAATTCACGAAGATGGTTACCAAAACTTTTTTCTAAAATTTTGAGTTCGTCGTCTCTATCTCTTGCAATAACTTCAATTTGATGATTTTCGATGCTAATAGCTCTTTCGTCTTTTTCAATTCCTCTTCTAGAAAAGACTCTTATTTCAACAATTGTACCTTTGACTCCTGGAGGGACCCTTAAACTTGTATCTTTAACATCAGCTGCCTTTTCTCCAAAAATAGCCCTAAGCAACTTTTCTTCAGGTGTCATTGGCGACTCCCCTTTTGGAGTTACCTTACCTACTAAAATATCTCCTGAATTAACTTCTGCACCAACATAAACAATTCCTGTTTCATCTAGGTTAACCAACATTTCTTCACTAGCATTTGGTATGTCTCTTGTTATTTCTTCTGGCCCTAACTTTGTATCACGTGACATTACTTCAAATTCTTCAACGTGTATTGATGTAAATACATCATCCTGAACAACTTTTTCGGATATCAATATTGAGTCTTCAAAGTTGTATCCATTCCATGGCATAAATGCTGCAAGTACGTTTCTTCCTAACGCAAGTTCACCAAGTTCTGTTGCTGGACCATCAGCTATAACTTGATTTTTTAAAACTTTATCACCAACATTTACAAGTGGTCTTTGGGTAATACATGTATTTTGATTTGATCTTTGGAATTTTGCCAAATTGTATATATCAATCTTATTTAATGTTTTGTCATTTTTGTCAGTAATTCTGATTACTATTCTATTAGCATCAAGTTGATCTACTACCCCTTCTCTTTTTGCAACAATTGTTGAACCACTGTCATTAGCAACTGTATATTCCATACCGGTTCCAACAAGTGGTGCTTTAGGTTTAATTAATGGAACTGCCTGTCTCATCATATTTGATCCCATTAAAGCTCTATTTGCATCGTCATTTTCTAAAAATGGAATTAAAGATGAGGCAACTGACACAAGTTGCTGAGGAGATACATCCATTAAATCAATAGCATCAATGTCTACATTAATGAATTCACCATTTTTTCTACAACTAACAATTTGATTTGCAAATTTTCCCTTACTATCAATTTCTGCATTTGCCTGAGCTATAACAAAATCTTCCTCATCAATTGCACTTAAATATATTACCTTATTTGTAACTTTTCCATTATTTACAATTCGATAAGGAGTTTCAATAAAACCATATTTATTTATTCGTGAATACGATGCCAGACTATTAATTAAACCAATATTCGCTCCCTCAGGTGTTTCGATAGGGCATATTCTGCCATAGTGAGTCTGGTGAACATCTCTTACCTCAAAACCAGCTCTTTCTCTATTCAATCCTCCAGGTCCAAGTGCTGAAACCCGCCTTTTGTGAGTAATTTCACTTAATGGATTTGTCTGGTCCATAAATTGACTTAATTGACTTAAGCCAAAGAATTCTTTTATTGAAGCTACAACAGGTTTTGCATTTACAATATCTTGAGGCATAATATTATCAACCTCTAAAGAACTAAGGCGTTCCTTTATTGCCCTATCCATTTTAAGCAAGCCAATTCTATATTGATTTTCTAAGAGTTCACCAACTGATCTTACTCTTCTATTTGCTAAGTGATCAATATCATCTATGTCTCCTTTACCATCAATTAAATTGTGCATATGTTTAACAACATCTAATATGTCACTTTTATCTAATATTCTCTGATCTATTGAACTATTTTTTTTGAATTTAGCATTTATCTTTAACCTACCAACTGAAGATAAATCATATCTATCTTCATTAAAAAAGAGATTATTGAACAAATTTTCGGCAGTTTCAATTGTGGGTGGTTCGCCTGGTCTTAAAATCTTAAATATTTCAAATAAAGCCTCTTCTCTTGATCTGGCCTTATCTAACTGTAATGTATTTCTAATATATGATCCGATTTCTATATTATCAGTTTTTAAAATATCTAATTTGCTAATTTTGTTATCATTAATAAATTGTATAAATACATCATCTATTTCATATCCAGCCTCAAAGTAAATCTTACCTGTTTTTTCATCAATTACATCAGATGATAAGAAAAAGCCTAATAAAGATTCTTGATTTATTGAAACATTCGCAATATTTTTCTTTTTTAACTCATTAATAGTTTTTTGGTTTACTTTTGTACCTTTGGTAACAAGAACCTTTCCTGTTTTTGTATCATTTAAGTCGTAGTTTAAAATTTTAGCTTTCAAATAATTCGTATCTAATTTGAATGACCATCCGAATTCATTTTTTTTATATATTGTGTTTTCGTAGAAAAGTGACAATATCTCCTCACCTGTCATTCCTAAAATTTTTTTGGGATCAGGATCTATTTTATTATTTTCACATTCTTGAATATATTTTTCAGATTGATTGCTTAAGAGACATTTGAATAAAGTTGTAACTGGAAATTTTCTTTTTCTATCAATTCTTGCATGTATATTATTTTTAGCATCGTGCTCAAAATCTAACCAAGATCCTCTGTATGGTATAATTCTTGCATTAAATAAGTATTTTCCACTTGTATGTGTTTTCCCAAAATCATGATCAAAAAAAACTCCTGGGGAACGGTGCATTTGACTAACAACAACTCTTTCAGTACCATTTACTACAAATGTAGCATTCTTTGTCATTAAAGGGATATCACCCATATATACTTCTTGTTCTTTAATATCTCTTACTGATTTTGTTCCTGCTATCTCATCTATATCCCAAATAATTAACCTAAAGTTGACCAATAAAGGGGTGCCATAAGTCATGCCTCTTTGAGAACACTCGTCAACATCATATTTAGGAATGCCTAAATTGTAACTTACGTAATCTACTGTTGCTCTTTCTGCATAATCATTAATTGGAAAAACAGATTTAAAAACTGAGTGTAGACCCATATTTTCTCTTTTGCCAGGATCAGTTTTTAATTGCAAAAAACTATCAAATGACCTTTTTTGAACCTCAATTAAATTTGGTAGAGAGGTTACTAAAGGGATTTTGCCAAAAGATTTTCTTATCTTTTTAACATTAATATGGTCTAAACTCACTTTAACTCCTTTATTAGTCTTTAAAATTGCAGGTCTATAATAGACCTGCAAGTAATATTTTATTTAAGGGTAACCTTAGCACCAGCAGCTTCTAGTGCTTTTTTCATTTCTTCAGCTTCTTCCTTTTTAACCCCTTGTTTTAGTGGTTTAGGTGCGCCTTCTACCAAATCTTTTGCTTCTTTTAGCCCAAGACCAGTAATGGTTCTTACCTCTTTAATAACAGCAATTTTATTAGATCCAGATTCAGATAGCTCAATATCAAATTCTGTTTTCTCTTCCGCAGCAGCTTCTCCACCACCGGCAGCTGGAGCTGCAGCAACTGCAACTGGTGCAGCAGCAGATACACCCCATTTTTCTTCAAGCAATTTACTTAATTCAGCTGCCTCAAGAACTGTTAGGGAAGAAAGATCTTCTACAATTTTATTCAAATCAGCCATTTATTTCTCCTTATTTACCTAGTTCGACTCTTGTTTATTGCTACTGTTAGAACTAATTAATCTTGCAATTTGTGCTCCAGGTTCAGCTGTAATTGAAGCTATCTTTTGAGCAGGCGCTGAAATTAGTCCTATTATTTTTCCTCTTAACTCATCTAAAGAAGGTAATTTTGCAAGAAAATCAATTTTTTCTTTATCAATTTTCTCTCCATTATAACCTCCACCAATAATTTTAAAATTTTCAAATTTTTTCTCAAAGCTAACTGCTACTTTTGCTGGTGCTACTGCATCATCAGAGTAAGCAATTGCTGTTGGACCTTTGAAAAGCTCAGAAATATCTTTAAATTGAGTTTCAGATATAGCAAGTTTAGTGAGTCTGTTCTTAGTTACTTTAAATTTTGCTCCATTATCTCTCATTTCTTTTCTAAGTTGCTCTGTTTCATTAACTGTTAGCCCAGAATATTCAGCCACAATCACAGAAGTAGCATTTGAAAAGTCTTCTTTGAGATTACTTACAAAATCTTTTTTTTCAGAACGTTTCACGTCAACCTCGGTTTTAATTGGACCCATAAGATCCAATATTAGCTAAAATTAGTTTGCCCACCAAACTAATTTAAAGCCTGTCAAGAAGCAAATCAATGACTCGCTTCAGTCTATGCAGGAAATTAAGCTTTATGCCCCTGCAGTCTTTGACAGGTGATGATCATAGATCATCTATTGGATTAATTAACGCAAGCTTGCTTGGTTAATATTTAATCCAACTCCCATAGTTGAAGCTATGGTAACCTTTTTTATAAAAGAACCCTTAACAGCATCAGGTTTACTTTTACTAACTGAAGAATAAAATGTTTTAATATTTTCTAACAAATCTTCTTCGCTAAAATCTAGTTTGCCAACACCAGCATGAACGATACCAGATTTATCATTTTTGAATTTGACTTGACCTGACTTAGCGTCTTTTACTGATTGAGAAATTTCATTTGTTACAGTACCGAGCTTAGGGTTTGGCATTAGTCCTTTTGGACCAAGTATTTTTGCTACTTTACCTAATTTAGGCATCATATCTGGAGTCGCAATTAAAACATCAAATTCTATTTTTGATTTAGAAATTGTTTCAATCAAATCATCACTCCCTACCAAATCGGCACCATTACTTTTTGCATCTTTTTGTTTGTCATCATTTGCAATTACTGCGACTTTTACAGTTTTTCCTGTTCCATTAGGAAGATTTACAACACCCTTAATATTTTGATCAGTTTTGTTGCTATCAATTCCTAGGTTGATAGAAATATCAATAGTTTCTTTAAACTTAACGAAAGATTTTTCTTTTAAAATTTTAATGGCTTCTAGCGGTTCGTAAGTCTTTGAAGTGTCAAAATTATTTAACATTTGTTTTCTATTTTTTGAAATTTTCATTAACCAACTACCTCCATACCCATTGAAACGGCAGAACCTTTAACCATGTTCATTGCTCCATCTAGATCAATGGCATTTAGATCTTGCATTTTTTCTTTGGCAATTTTTTCAATATCTTGCATTGAGACTTTACCTACTAATGATCTTCCAGGAGTTGAGTTTCCTTTTTTTATTTTTGCTGCTTTTTTGAGATAAAAACTTACTGGTGGTAATTTTGTCGTAAAATCAAAGCTTCTATCTTTGTATGCTGTTATAATAACTGGAATTGGCGCACCTTTTTCTAAATCTTTTGTTTTATCATTAAATGCTTTACAAAAATCCATTATATTCAACCCTCTTTGTCCAAGGGCAGGACCAACGGGAGGTGAAGGGTTAGCTCCTCCAGCAGGAATTTGTAATTTAATTAAACCTAAAATTTCTTTAGCCATAGTTATACCTTTTCTACCTGAGAATATTCTAAATCAACAGGTGTTGATCTTCCAAAAATTGAAACAGCTACTCTTAATCTTGCTTTATCTTCATCTATTTGTTCGACTTCTCCATTAAATGATGCAAAGGGTCCATCAATTACTTTTACCTGTTCTCCAACATCATACATTATAGCAGGTCTAGATTTTTCTACACCATCAATAACTTGTTCAGATATTCTTTTTGCTTCAGCGTTACTAATAGGAACTGGTTTACCTTTATTTCCTAGAAAACCACTTAGCTTTGGAGTTGTTTTAATAATATGCCAAGTATCATCATTTAAACTCATTTTAATAAGAATATATCCAGGAAATATTTTTCTTTCTGTATTAACTCTTACACCTCTTTTTACTTCAACAATATTTTGAACGGGGACAGATATTTCTTCGATATGTTCTTTAACTCCAAGTTTTGTTGCTTGATCTAGTATGCTGTCAGCAACTTTTTTTTCATAACCTGAATAGGCATGAAGAACGTACCATCTTGCTTTATTCATTAAAAACCTGAACCTATTTCAATTATTTTTCTTATTGAAAAAGACCATATTTGATCGGTTAAAAGAAAAAATAATGAAAATAATATTATTAATAATATGACTATTGCAGAAGAAATAAAAGTATCTCTCCTTTGAGGCCAGGTTACTTTTTGTAATTCTTGTCTAACTTGTCTTACAAAAAGAGCTGGTGATGTTTTCTTTTTTTCAATATTCATATTTTCGTTTCTCTTGGCAGGAGTGGCAGGACTTGAACCCGCAGCCCCCGGTTTTGGAGACCGGTGCTCTACCAGTTGAGCTACACTCCTAATAAGTAATGGCTAACTGATAGAGCGGTCTCTAAAACTATTCAATAATTTCAGCAACAACTCCAGCGCCAACTGTTCTTCCACCTTCTCTGATTGCAAATTTTAAACCTTTATCCATTGCAATTGGAGACAAAAGAGTAACTTCCATAGCAATATTATCACCAGGCATTACCATTTCGGTTCCTTCTGGTAATTTAATTGTTCCAGTCACATCAGTTGTTCTAAAGTAGAATTGAGGTCTGTAGTTTGAAAAGAATGGGGTATGTCTTCCACCTTCTTCTTTTTTTAATACATATGCTTCTGCTTTAAATTTTGTATGAGGTTTTATTGAACCAGGTTTTGCTAATACTTGACCACGTTCAACTTCTTCTCTTTTAGTTCCACGAAGAAGAACGCCAACGTTGTCTCCAGCCTCACCAGAGTCTAGAAGTTTTCTAAACATCTCAACTCCAGTACAAGTAGTTTTTTGAGGCTCTCTTATTCCTAAGATTTCAATTTCCTCCCCAACTTTAACTTGACCTTGTTCAATTCTTCCAGTTACAACTGTACCTCTACCAGAAATTGAAAATACATCTTCAACTGGCATTAAGAAAGGCTGATCTACAGGTCGGCTAGGTTGTGGTATATGTTCATCAACTGCTTTCATTAATTCCATGATAGAATTTTTTCCAATTTCATCATCTCTGCCTTCAAGAGCTGCTAAAGCTGAACCCTTAATGATTGGGATAGTATCACCTGGGAATTCATATGAAGTAAGAAGTTCTCTAATTTCCATTTCAACTAGATCAATTAGTTCTTTATCATCTACTTGATCAACTTTGTTCATGTATACAACTAGAGCAGGTACACCTACCTGTCTAGCTAAAAGTATATGTTCTCTTGTTTGAGGCATTGGTCCGTCAGCTGCATTAACAACTAAGATACCACCATCCATTTGAGCTGCACCAGTAATCATGTTTTTAACATAATCTGCGTGTCCAGGACAATCTACGTGAGCGTAATGTCTTGCTTCAGTTTCATATTCAACATGAGCAGTAGATATTGTAATACCACGTTCTCTTTCTTCAGGTGCCTTGTCAATGTTTGCATAATCTGTAAATTCTGCTCCACCTGTCTCAGCTAATATTTTTGTTATAGCAGCGGTTAATGTTGTTTTACCGTGGTCGACGTGACCAACAGTACCTATGTTACAATGCGGTTTGTTTCTTTCGAATTTTGCTTTAGCCATTTTTTTTTACCCCAATAATTTTTTGTTATGGAGCGGGTGAAGGGAATCGAACCCTCGTAGCCAGCTTGGAAGGCTGGAGCTTTACCACTAAGCTACACCCGCAACTAAACTGACTGCTTCACACACTCACTTTAATGCTTTAATCCCATTACCTCCATAATGGTGGAGGGGGTAGGATTCGAACCTACGTACGCTCACGCGGGCGGATTTACAGTCCGCTGCCTTTAACCACTCGACCACCCCTCCGTATGAAGAAATTGGCCAATACTAATAAATTAGTATATATGTCAATCTAAAACAGCAACTTCACCTTTGCAAAATACGTATACTCGTAAAAGCAACGGCCTTTTAGACAAAAAATGCCTTTTTGTACATATCTAGATTGTATTAATTAGACAAATCTGTGATATTAAACCATGAGTAAGTTTAGAAATAATAAATCTAATAAAAACCAAGGAATTCAGACAATTTTTGGTCAACATTCTGTTAAGGCAGCCCTTCAAAATGATAAAAGAGAGAATATTGAGCTAGTAATTAGTAAAAATCAGAAAAATTTTGCCAAAAAATATGAATCTAATACACAAAAAATTACCATTCTTCCTCAAAATGAATTCATAAGAAGATTTGGAAATGAAAACACAACGCAGGGAGTAGTTCTAAAAACAAAAGATCTTACTTGGCCAGGTTTAGAAGAATTTGTAAAAGTAGAAAGTAAAAAATCAAAATCAGTAATATTAATTTTAGATCAAGTAACTGACCCTCAAAATATTGGTTCAATAATGAGATCATGTGCATTATTTGATTGTGCAGGAATTATAGTTGGCAAAGATAATTCACCGGAACTGACTTCATCACTTTATAAATCAGCTTCAGGTGCTGCAGAAATTGTAAATTATATTAGAGTGACAAATATTAGAAGAGCTATTTCTTTTCTTAAAAAAAATAATTATTGGATTTATGGCTTTGACAGTTCGAAAAATAAAAATTCAAAATTAAATTTTTCACAAAAATCAGTATTAGTTTTTGGCTCTGAAGGAAAAGGTATTAGAGAATTAGTAAAAAAGGAATGTGATGAAATAATTCAGATAAAAATGAAAAATAATTTAAAATTTGAAATTGATAGTTTAAATGTTTCTAATGCAACATCGATTGCTTTATATCAGTTTTACTCAACTTAAATACTATTAAGGTGGTGCCGCGTGTCGGAATCGAACTGACTACCTGATGATTACAAATCAACTGCTCTACCAAATGAGCTAACGCGGCATCAATTTTGCATTTATATTAAATTATAAATTCGACAAGAATTTTATAAATTAAATCCCAGGAATATAAGGAACTCCATCACCTTTTACTCTTTCGTTTAATTCACTTAATGTAGAGCATGCTGAGATTGGACTAAATACAAGAAATAAAATTATTAATATTTTTTTAATCATAAAATAATTATAGCTTCTCAATTTTTGCAGCACAATATTTAAATTCAGGAATTTTTCCATATGGATCTAAAGCTGGATTAGTTAAAAGATTAGCGGCAGACTCATTATAACAAAATGGAATAAATATGACTCCATCAGGAATAGCCCTGTCTTGCCTTACTCTGATATCTATTGAGCCTCTTCTAGTTGTGACTTTTATTTTATCACCAGCTTTCATATTATTTTTAATTATATCTTTAGGTGATATTGAAACCGAAGGTTCTGGTTCAATGGCATCTAAATTTGATGCCTTTCTAGTCATAGCTCCAGTATGCCAATGCTCTAATTGCCTTCCTGTGGTTAGTATCATCGCAAATTCTTTATCAGGTACTTCATCTGGCGCAGTAACACTAGCTGGAACAAATTTACCTTTACCATTTTCGTTTGGAAACTTATCACCAAAAACAATTTCATCTCCTGGTGTAGTTGGAGACTTACTTGGATAAGTTACAGAGTTTTCATTTTCTAATCTTTCCCAAGATATATTGTTTAATGAAGGCATTGTTAGTGACATTTCTTCATAAATTTCTTTTGGATGTTTATATTTCCAATTTAAACCCATTCTTTTTCCAAGTTCGTTCGTTATCCACCAATCTTCTTTAGCCTCACCTGGAGAGTCTAAAGCTTTTCTTCCCATCTGTACTTGCCTATTAGTATTAGTAACTGTTCCATTTTTTTCAGGCCATGCTGAAGCGGGAAAAATAACATCTGCATATGTTGCTGTTTCAGTTAAAAAAATATCTTGAACAACTAAATGTTCTAACATTTGTAGAGCTTCTCTTGCATGATTAAGATCAGGGTCGGACATTGCTGGATTTTCACCAAGTATATACATCCCTTTAATTACATTCTCGTGAATAGCATCCATAATTTCAACAACAGTAAGACCTTTTTTATCATCTAGAGGAGTGTTCCAAAGTTTTTCAAAAAAGTCCTTATTACTATCTTTATCAACTAATTGGTAATCAGGATACATCATTGGTATAAGACCGGCATCAGATGCTCCTTGTACATTATTTTGTCCTCTTAAAGGATGTAAACCAGATCCGCTTTTTCCAACATTCCCTGTCATTAAAGCTAGAGAAATTAAACATCTAGCATTGTCGGTACCATGTGTGTGTTGAGAAATCCCCATCCCCCAAAAAATTATTCCTTTATTTGTATTAGCATATAAGCGAGCTACTTCTCTTACAAGTTCTGGATCGATACCTGTTTCGTTTTCCATTATATCAGGTGAATAATTCATTAAATGTTTTCTTAATTTTTCAAATCCTTCAGTTTGTTTTTTAATATATTCTGAATTAAATAAATTTTCTTCAACAATAACATTCATTATTGAGTTTAAGAGAGCAACATCAGATCCTGGTTTAAATTGCAACATATGAGTTGCATGTTTTTTTAAAGAATGACCTCTAGGATCCATCACAATTAATTTGGAACCTTTTTTTGCTGCATTTTTAAAAAAAGTTGCTGCTACTGGATGGTTCTCAGTCGGATTAGCACCAATGACTATTATCACATCAGAATGTTTAACTTCATAGAATGGAGCAGTAACTGCTCCTGAACCAATTGTTTCCAATAAAGCAGCTACAGATGACGCATGACAAAGCCTTGTACAATGATCAACATTGTTAGTATTAAAACCAGTTCGTATTAATTTTTGAAATAAATATGCTTCTTCATTTGAACATTTAGCTGATCCGAATCCCGCGAGATTACTTGTACCATTTCGTTGTTTATTAAGTTTTAAAAATCCTTGTGCAGCATAATCTAGAGCTTCATCCCAAGATGCTTCTCTAAAATATTCATGAATATTCGAAAAATTAATACTTGGGTGTAAGTCTTTTGGTTTATCTTTAATTCTAATCAATGGCTTTGTAAGTCTTTCTGGATTGTTTACATAATCAAAACCAAACCTTCCTTTTACACATAATCTATTCTTGTTTGCGGGACCATCAACACCATTAACGTATTTAATTTTGTTATCTTTTACATTGTATTCTATCTGACAACCCACACCACAATAAGGACAAACGCTATCAATTTTTTTATCTACCTTAGTATGACCAACACCATCTTTATCAACAATAGATGCCGGCATTAATGCTCCAGTAGGACAAGCCTGTACACATTCACCACATGCTACACATGTGCTATCACCCATTGGATCATCGAAATCGAATACAATTTTAGAATTTTCTCCTCGATATGCCATTCCGATGACATCATTTACCTGGACTTCTCTACATGCTCTTACACAAAGATTACATTGGATGCATGCATCTAGATTTACAGCCATGCTTGGATGAGAAACGTCTGCCTGACATGAAGTTTTTTTTGGAAATCTACTTTCTTTAACTTCAACTTTGTCTATCCATTTCCAAAAGTCAGAGTTATTATCATGAGCGATTTCTTTTTTTGGCTGGTCAGCAAGAAGTAATTCAAAAACTAACTCTCTTGATTTTTTAGCCTTTTCTGAAGAAGTTTTTACTTTCATACTATCAGTTGGCTTTCTAATACAAGATGCTGCCAACACACGTTCTCCTTCAATTTCAACCATACATGCTCTACAATTTCCATCTGCTCTATAGCCAGGTTTATCGGAATAACATAAATGTGGGATTTCTGTTCCAAGTCTATTTGCAACTTGCCAAATAGTTTCATCAGCATTTGCTTCAACTAACTTTTCGTTTAAATAAAATTTTGTTTTCTCTTTAGTCATAAGTTATTTCATTGCTAAAATATTTTAAAACAGAATTTAATGGGTTTGTTGCAGCCTGTCCTAAACCACATATCGATGCTTGAGCCATAACTTCACTTAAATCTTTTAATTTTTCCTTATTCCAATTTTTTTCTTGCATTAATTTTACAGTTTTCTCCGTACCAGAACGGCATGGTGTACATTGACCACAACTTTCCTCTTCGAAAAATTTTAGTAAATTAAGTGCAACATCTTTCATATTATCATGATCCGACAATACAACTACTGCCGCTGAACCTAAAAAACATCCGGCATCCATTAATTCTTTTGATCCATAATCAAGTGGAATATCATTCATAGAAGCTGGTAGGATACCACCTGATGCACCTCCTGGAAGATATCCTTTAAAAGTATGTCCATCTGCCATACCATCACAATACTTATCAATTAATTGTTGAATTGTTATACCGGCTGGAGCTACTTTTACCCCTGGGCTCTTTACTCTTCCAGATACTGAAAAACTATGAAAACCCTTATTCCCATTGGACCCCTTTTCAGCAAACCACTTTGCTCCTTTTTCAATTATATCTCTTACCCAAAAAAGAGTTTCTAAATTATTTGTTAAAGTAGGACATCCAAACAAACCAATTTCAGCCACATAAGGTGGTCTATGCCTTGGCAATCCTCTCTTGCCTTCAATACTTTCTATCATTGCTGACTCTTCTCCACAAATATAGGCTCCTGCCCCTCTTCTCACTATGAAAAAATCTTTTGGAATTATTTTTTCATCTTGCATTTTATTTATTTCATCAAGTAAAATTTTTATAACTGTCGGATATTCATCTCTCATATAAATATATACTTTTTGAGCATTTATAAAATAGGATGCAATTAAAGCTCCTTCTAAAAATCTATGTGGATCACTTTCTAAATATGACCTATCTTTAAATGTTCCTGGCTCACCCTCATCACCATTAACAGCAACATATTTTTTACCATTGTAATTTGAAACAATTTCCCATTTTTTTCCTGTAGGAAATCCAGCGCCACCCTTACCTTTCAATCCACTTTCATTTAAAGAATCCAAAACTTGTTTTTTTGAAATAACACCATTTTTTATTTTGTTCGCAATTTCATAACCACCTTTTTTTTTATAAGAAGATAAATTTATATAATCTGGAATGAAAGGGTCAAAATTTTTTTCATCAATTGTTTTTTTAACTTTATCAAAATTAGCCACATCAACATAATTTTTTCCTACGCAAACAGTAGGAGCAACATTGCATCTTCCCATGCATGGTCCAGGTAGGACTTTAATATTTTTATTTTCTAATTTTTTTATATCTTGGAGTAATTTGTGTGCGCCAAATAATTCACAAGTTAAACTTTCACAAACCCTTACAACATTCACTGGGTTATAATCTTTACTATCTTTAACTATATTAAAGTGAGCATAAAAAGTTGCAACTTCATAAATTTCAGAAAGTGGTAAGTTAATAATAGTTGATAAAGCTACTAGATGTTTATCGTACAAAACACCAAATTTATCCTGTAATATATGCAAATATTCTATTAATTCATCTCGCTTAAATATTAATCCTGTAAACAATTTAGAAACTTCATCTAAATATTTATCTTCGACTTGTCTTCCTTTTGGAGTCCAACGTCTTTTCTTCTTTTTTAAAGAAGTTTCTGTTTGAGAAACAAATTTATCCATTCCAATTAATATTATACTATATATTAAGTATCAGAAAACTATGAAAGATTCAGTTGAAAATGAAGAATTAGTTCTTGATACTAGTGGTACAGAATGTCCTATACCAGTGCTTAAGGCTAGAAAACTTGCTTCAGAATTAAACAAAGATACAATTATTAAAATTATTGCAACTGATCCTTTGGCTGAAGCAGACTTTGAACATTATTGTAATCAGTCTAACTATGAATATTTAAGTTGTGAAAAAATAAAAGATAAAATTGTAATTCGTTATATATTTAAAATTAAAAATTAAAATAGACTTTCATAATTATAAAAATCAAATATATCTCCTTTATTTACTTGAGAAACATTTTCATCAATTTCAATTATACCATCTGAATAGGATATAGAACTAATCATACCAGAACCTTGTTTAGGAAATTTATTTGCAATATTTTTATTATTTATTGTTTCTTTATTTACGCGTAACCACTCCATTCTTTTTGTTTTTTTCTTCATAGAAAAATTTGCTGTAATTTTACTTGAAGATGGGAGCTTAAAATTTCCACCAGATAGTTTTTCTATTAATGGTTTTACTAACATTGCATATAGTAATTGAACAGAAACTGGATTACCCGGTAAGCAAATTATGTAGCACTTATTTATTTTACCAACTGCAATTGGTCTTCCTGGTTTTATTGCTGCTCTCCAAAAATATACCTTACCCAATTCAGATAAAACTTTAA
>CACJWQ010000014.1 GCA_902597015.1 uncultured Alphaproteobacteria bacterium | reverse complement strand
ATCTAACCCCTCTAGCAAACATTTTTTTCGAAATGCATCAATTTCAAATTCTATTGTTTTATCATTTTGATAAGTGATTTTTTGATTTTCTAAATCAACTGAAACATCATTTTTATTTTCTGCTTCGTTCATTAATATATCTACTTTTTGTTGATCTAGATTAATTGGCAGTATTCCATTTTTAAAACAATTATTATAGAAAATATCTGCGAAGCTTGGCGCGATTATGGACTTAAAACCAAAATCTAAAAGTGACCATGGTGCATGCTCTCTACTTGATCCACAACCAAAATTTGCCCCAGCAATTAAAATTTTTGATGTTTTATAAGGGTCCCAGTTTAGAACAAAATCATTCTTTATGTTACCTTGAATATCGTATCTTAATTCATGAAATAAGTTTTTACCTAAACCAGATCTCTTTATTGTTTTCAAAAATTGTTTTGGAATAATCATATCGGTATCGACGTTAATCATTGGTAGTGGCGCAGGGATACCAATTATTGTTTTAAATGATTCCATTTATAAATCCTCAGCTGTTGCAAAAGAACCTTTGATTGCAGAGGCAGCAGCTATTGCAGGACTAACAAGATGTGTTCTACCTTCTCTACCTTGTCTGCCTTCAAAATTTCTATTTGATGTTGATGCACATCTTTCTTGCGGTTTTAATTGATCTGGATTCATAGCTAAACACATGGAGCAACCTGGCTCTCTCCAATCAAATCCTGCTTCAATAAAAATTTTATCTAAACCTTCTTCTTCAGCTTGTTTTTTAACTAGACCTGAACCAGGAACGATCATTGAGTCTACAGAAACTTTTTTGCCCTCTACAACTTTAGCAACTTCTCTTAAATCCTCAATTCTTCCATTAGTGCAAGAGCCAATAAATACTTTATCAATTTTAATTTTTTGTATTTCTTGTTTGGGTTCTAAACCCATATATTCAAGAGAACGCTCCATAGCCTTCTTTCTATTTGGATTACTCTCTTCTTGAGGATTTGGTATTATACCATTTATAGCAACAACGTCTTGCGGGCTTGTGCCCCAAGTAATTTGTGGTGAAATATCTTCAGCATTAATTAAAATTTCTTCATCATATTTTGCATCCTCATCAGAAGGAAGAGATTTCCAAAATTCTACGGCTTTGTCCCAATTATCTCCTGATGGAGCATACGGTCTACCTTTAATATATTCAAAAGTTTTTTCGTCAGGAGCTATTAAACCAGCTCTAGCACCTGCTTCGATACTCATATTACAGATTGTCATTCTTCCTTCCATAGAAAGAGAGGAAATTGCATTACCAGCATATTCAATAACATAACCAGTTCCACCAGCTGTTCCTATTTTTCCTATTATATGAAGAATAATATCTTTTGCTGTAACGCCTAAGTTTAATTTACCTTCAACAGAAATTCGCATATTCTTTGCAGGTTTTTGAATCAAGGTCTGAGTAGCTAATACATGTTCAACTTCACTTGTGCCGATACCAAAAGCTAAGGCACCAAATGCTCCGTGTGTTGCTGTGTGACTATCACCACAAACTATTGTCATACCTGGCTGAGTAATACCTTGTTCTGGTCCAACTATATGAACTATACCTTGTCTGCTATCTAATAATGGAAAAAGTGTAACATCAAAATCTTTGCAATTTTTTTCTAGTGTTTCAACCTGAATTCTACTTTCTTTATTTTCTATACCTTTAGATCTATCTGAAGTTGGGACATTATGATCAGCTACAGCAAAAGTACTTTGAGGCCTTCTAACTTTACGGTTATTATTTCTCAAACCTTCAAATGCTTGAGGGCTTGTAACTTCATGAACAAGGTGTCTATCAATATATATAAGACAAGTTCCATCTTCTTGTCTATCAACAAGATGATGTTCCCAAATTTTATCAAAAAGAGTTTTAGGATTATTTACTGTCATCCGATTTATTTTCGGCTGCTTTTTCCTCTTCTTTACTAGATTCCTCTGCAGCAACTGCTTTAGATTCTTCTGCTGGTTTGGCTTCTGCTTCTTCTGCTTTTGTCTCTGCTTTTTTTGCTTCTACCTCTTCAGCTTTTGGTTCCTCTGCAGCATTTGTATCTGTATCTGCAGTTTTTGTTTCTTCTACCGGATGAGCCTCCTCCATATATTCATATTGATCAGCTTCATCGCCCCTATCTTTATCTGCAATCCTTGCTTTCTTTCCAGATAATTCTCTTAGATAATATAGCTTAGCTCTTCTTACATCGCCTTTTCTAACAACTTCAATTTTTTCTACTAATGGACTGAATAAAGGGAATACTCTTTCAACACCCTCTCCATGAGATATTTTTCTAACAGTGAAGTTAGAGTTTACTGAATTATTTTTTCTTGCAATACAAATACCTTCAAATGCTTGAAGTCTCGACTTACTTCCCTCTGTAATTCTTACAGTAACTTTTAGAGTATCACCTGGACGAAAAGCAGGGATTCTTTTTTTTGAAGTTAACTTTTCAATCTGTTGTTTTTCAAATGTCTCTAATAAATTACTCATTTTATATTTCCTTTTTATAAAGATCTGGTCTTAATTCTTTAGTTTTTTCAACCGATTTTTCTTTTCTCCATTTATCAATTTTTTCATGATGACCTGATGTTAAAACATCTGGAACTTCATGTTTATTTCCCTGAATATCTTCCCAGGTTTGCGGTCTGGTATAATGAGGATATTCAAGCAGATTATTAGAAAAAGATTCTTCTAATAAACTTTGTGGCTGCCCTAATACTCCAGGAATGAGACGAATACAACCTTCAACTAACACCTGGGCTGCAATCTCACCACCAGAAAGGACGTAATCACCGATACTTATTTCCTGAAAATCAAGAATTTCTATAGCTCTTTGGTCAACCCCTTCAAATCTACCGCATAAAATAAGCATTTCATTATATTTTGATAGATTATTAAGTTTGGTTTGAGATAATTTCTGACCTGACGGTGTTAGAAAAATTTTGCAGTAATTATCCGTTTTGAAAGTGATTGAATTTAATGCTTTTTCAATCACATCTGGACGAATAACCATTCCAGGGCCTCCCCCAAAAGGTTCATCATCAACACTTCCTCTTTTGTCAATTCCAAAATTATGTAGATTGACTATCTCAAGAGAAAATTTTTTATTGTTTAATGCATTTCCGATTACAGAATATCCTAGTGAACCAGGGAACATTTCAGGATAACAGGTTAAAATTACTACTCTCATTTTAATCAAGAATACCAGGTATTGGATCAGCTATAATTTCTTTTTTATTAATATTAACTGATAAAATATTTGTTTTATCAAAAGGTATAAAAATAAGTTTGGTATTATATTTGACTTCTAATAAATCACCTGCCCCAAAATTTTGAACACTTAAAACTTTTCCAATACTAGTATTGTCTTTCAAGAAAATCGTGCATTCGCTTAGATCGTTGATATAAAACTCATTGTCTTTTGTTTTTGGAAAAAATTTCTTATTTGAAAAAATTTTTTGACCTTTAAGCTCTAAAACATCTTCTCTAGAAAAGTATTTTTCAACTTGAACAACACACTTATTATTTTTGAATAAAATATTTTTAAAATTCCAAGCAATTGAACCATCAAAATTATAATAGTTTTTTAAATTTTTAAAAACTTCAAAAGAGGTAGTCATCATATTAACTTTTATTTCACCTTTTAATCCTACAGGAGATCCAAACTGACCAACAAGAATAATATCTTTATTACTCAAAGCAAAAATTAATTTTATTCTTTTTTAGCTTTTGGTTCTTCAGCAGGTTGTGTATCTTCAGCTGGCTTAGCTTCTGCTTCTTCTGCTTTTGGTTCTTCTGCTGCAGCTTTCGCAGCTTCTTCTTTTTCTTTAGCAGCAGCTAAACGTTCCTGTGCTTTTTTCTTAGGTAGATGTTTTTTTGTTTTTTCAGTAATAACTGGTTTTTCCATCACACCAAGATTGCTAAGAAAAATAGAAATTCTATCTGATGGTTTTGCTCCTTTTGCAATCCATTCCTTAGCTTTCTCTAAATCCATTTTAACTCTATCAGCGCTATCCTTTGGAAGCATTGGGTTATAAGTTCCAATTTGATCTATAAATTTTCCATCTCTAGCTCTTCTAGAATCAGCAACTACTATTCTATAAAATGGTCTTTTCTTCGCACCACCTCTTGATAATCTTATTCTTACTGGCATTTTATTTCCTTTCTAATTTATGTTTGGAGGAAGATTTCCTTGTAATTTTTGCATTAAATCACTGGGAATTCCTCCTTTGCCCATTGATTTCATTCTCTTCATCATTTTTTGTGATTGGAGAAACTGTTTTAATAACCTGTTTACATCTTGAACTTTTGTTCCAGATCCTTTTGAAATTCTAATTTTACGTGAAGCCTTTATAATATCTGGATCAGCCCTTTCTTTTTTGGTCATTGAACTGATTATAGCTATTTGTTTATCAATCATTGAATTAGAAATTTTATTTTCTGCCATTAACTTCTGTGCCTTTGAAACACCTGGCATCATAGAAAGTAAACCGGAGACTCCACCCATTTTACCCATTTGCTTTAATTGATTGGCAAAATCTTCAAGATCAAATTTGCCTTTAGCGATCTTTTTTGCCATATCTTCCATTTCTTCTTTATCAATATTTTCAGCAGCTTTTTCGACAAGAGATACAATATCTCCCATACCTAAAATTCTTTGTGCAATTCTTTCAGGATGGAAAGGTTCAAAATTTTCTACTTTTTCACCTAGTCCTATAAATTTTATAGGAGAGTTTGTTATCGATTTAATTGATAGTGCTGCACCACCTCTGCTATCACCATCTATTCGAGTTAAAATTGATCCAGTGATATTTATTGCATCACTAAAACTTTTAGCTACATTTGCAGCGTCTTGTCCTGTTAGCGCATCAGCTACTAATAATGTTTCGTCAGGTTTAAACTTATTTTCAATTTCAATTAATTCACTCATTAACTTTTTATCTACAACTTGTCGTCCAGCAGTATCTAAAATAAGAATATCAAATAAATTTTTTTGAGCATGGTCTATAGAATCATCAACAATATTACTGACTGATGATAGATTATGGCTAAAGAAATCTGAGCCAGTTTCTTCAGCTAATACTTTTAATTGTTCTTGTGCTGCTGGTCGATAAATGTCTGCTGATGCTAATAAAATTTTTTTCTTTGAAGACTTCTTTAACAAATATGAAAGTTTGGCAATTGATGTTGTTTTACCAGATCCTTGTAATCCACAAAATAATATTTTAGTTAATTGAGAAGAAGATAAATTTAGAGATTTATTTTCTGATCCAAGAATTTTTACAAGCTCATCTTGCACAAGCTTTATGATCATTTGATCTGGCTTGACAGATTTGAGAATTTCTTTTCCTAAAATGTTTGACTTGATGGAATTTATAAATTCTTTTACTACAACTAAGGAAACATCTGCCTCTAAGAGAGCAATTCTAATTTCACGTAATGTAATTTCAAGATCTGTTTCTGATATAACAGCCTTACCCCGAATACTTTGAACAATTTTTTCAAATTTTGTGTTCAGTGTATCAAACATAAATCTCCAATAGCCTTTTAACTCCAGGGCACGAAACTCGTGGGCTAGAGTACCTATCACAATTGTAACAAGCTCAATTCGTTTACAAATATAGGATTTGTTCGTGACCCTCTATTAGCTGAATAATTGAAAGTCAAGTATTCTTAAATTTCCCATATTTACTGAGATTTATCGATAAATTAGGTTATAAAACAAATATGCAAAAAGTAGACTTTATAAAGATGCATGGGCTTGGGAACGATTTTGTTATCATAGATAAAAGGTCTAACAATATCGCAATTACTGAAGATATTATTAAAAGACTCAGTGACAGAAGAACTGGAGCAGGATGTGATCAATTAATCACAATTAATAATACAAGTAATCAAAGTGCTGATGCTGAAATTGAAATTTTTAATCCTGGTGGTGATAGAGCCGAAGCTTGTGGTAATGGAACACGCTGTGTGGCAAAAATACTATTTGATGAAGATTCTAATAAAGAGATTTTAAAAATTCAATCTGATGCAGGGATATTAGAATCAAAAAAAATAGATAACAATATAAGTGTCAACATGGGTTCAATAAAAAATACTTGGGATAAAATTCCTTTAAGTAAAGAAGTCGATACAATGAATATACCAATTTCAATTGATGGATATAGTAATGGAGTTGCCGTTAATGTAGGTAATCCACATGTAGTTTTTTTTGGGAAATCGATCAAAGATACAGATCTTGAAAGTATAGGTCCTAAAATAGAAAATCATGCGCTCTTTCCAAAAAAAACTAATGTTGAAATAGTTGAAGTTATTAATTCAAATTTAATTGAAATGAGAGTTTGGGAACGTGGAGTTGGAATCACGTTAGCTTGTGGTAGTGGTGCCTGTGCGGCTGTATATGCGGCGTGGAAAAAAGGATTAATTGAAAATAACGCTGAAGTGAAACTTGAAAAAGGATCACTGCACATAAATATAGTTAATAATGAATCTATTATGACAGGACCTGCAGAAATAAGTTATCGAGGTAGTTTAGAAATATAATTTATGAAAAATAAAAACTACGTAGTCAATCTAGGTTGTAGATTGAATATTTATGAAGGTGAAATTATTAAAAACCATCTTAAAACAAATAATTTAAATAATGTTACAGTCATAAATTCATGTGCAGTAACTGAAGAAGCTGAGAAAAAAGTTTCTTATGAAATTAGAAAGGCAAAAAAAAATTTTCCTAATAATAAAATAGTAGTTACAGGATGTGCGGCTCAAATCAATCCATTAAAATATAAAGATTTAAAAGAAGTAGACTCAGTAATTGGGAACACAGAAAAATTAGAAACTTTAACATGGAAAAATATCGATCAGTCTAAAAATCTTAAAGTAGGAAATATATTAGAAGAAAGTAAAACAGTACCTAATTCAATTGAAAAATTTGAAGGAAAATCGAGAGCTTATATTGAAATACAACAAGGTTGTAACCATCGCTGTACTTTTTGTATTATTCCATTTGGCAGGGGCAATAATAGAAGTGTACCTGCTGGAGAGATAGTAAATAAAATAAAAAAAATTGTTAGCAATGGATATAATGAAGTAGTCTTAACAGGAGTAGATATAACTGATTATGGAAAAGATCTTCCAGCAAAACCGACTTTTTCTAACTTAATTAAAAGAATTCTAAAATTAGTACCTGAATTAAGACAGCTGCGTTTGTCTTCAATTGACTGCGCTGAAATAGACGAAGATTTTTGGGATGTTTTAAAGGACGAAAGATTGATGCCTCATTTTCATATAAGTTTACAAGCTGGAAACAATTTAATTTTGAAAAGAATGAAAAGAAGACATTCAAGGGAAATGGCAATTAATTTTTGTAAGAAAGTTTTATCTATTAGGAAAGATGCAACATTTGGTGCTGATATAATTGCCGGTTTTCCAACAGAGACAGAAACAATGTTTCAAGATTCAATTAAACTAGTTGATGAGTGTAATTTAACTCATCTTCATATTTTTCCTTATTCACCAAGAGAAAACACTCCTGCATCTAGAATGCCTCAAGTTCAAAAAAATATTATCAAAGATAGAGCAAAAAGACTTAGAGAAAAAGGTATTGAAAAATTAAAACAGCATTTAAAAAAAAATATTGGAAAGAAGGAACAAATTTTAATTGAAAGTAGAAAAGAAAATTTTTCACTTGGAAAAGATCAGCATTTTTTAAAAGTAAAACTTGAAGAAGAGTTTAAAGAAGGAAATATAATTTCCTGTATATACACAGGCGTAGAAAATGATACGTTATTAGCAAGAATAGCATGAGTTTGTTCTCAATATTTAAAGATAAGTTAAGTAAAACTTCAAATATACTTTCTTTTAATATCGTAGAGATTTTAAAAAACAAAAAAATAGACGATTTAACTTTAGAAGAATTAGAAAATGTTCTTATTTCATCTGATATTAGTTTGGATGTTGTAAATCAGCTAATAGATTCTATAAAAAAAATAAAAATTTCAAATAATGATGGAATAAAAAATGTACTAGAAATCTTAGCTCAAAATATAGAAAGTATATTACTTCCAAGAGAACATGTTCTGATAAATGAAAAAAATGATGAAAAAAAAATATTAATATTTGTTGGAGTAAACGGAAGTGGAAAAACAACCACTATTGGTAAAATTGCAAATAAAATTTTATCAAATAAAAAAATTCTGATTGCGGCTTGTGATACATTTAGGGCAGCAGCTGTTGAGCAGTTGGAAAATTGGGCAAAAAAAAATAATAATAGTTTTATCGCTGGAAAAAGTAATCAAGATCCAGCAAGCGTAGCGTATCAGGCAACTGAAAAATTTGGAAAAGAAAATTATGATTTTTTACTTATAGATACTGCTGGAAGATTATCAAATAATACTAACCTTATTAATCAGCTAATTAAATTGAAGAATGTTATCTCAAAAGTTAATTCCTCTTTTAATATTGAAACTGTGTTAGTTTTAGATGGAACGAATGGTTCGAACATGATTAAGCAAGTGGAAATCTTTGGAAATGAACTTAATGTATCAAGTCTTATAATAACTAAATTGGATGGAACAGCAAAAGGTGGAGCATTAATTTCAATTGCAAATAAATTTGAAATCCCTATAAGTTATGTTGGTCTTGGAGAAAGTATTGAGGACCTTGTTAGCTTTAATTCTCAAAACTTTGCTAGGTCTATTTTAAATCTAGAAGAACAAAAATGAAGTCAGTTTATAAATTATTAATTGATATAGGACCGCTTGCTGTATTCTTTATTTTTTATACAAGAAGTGGTCTTCAAGAAGCAATACTTCCTCTTATGATTGCAACTGTAATTTCAGTAATCATTTCATACATACTTGAGAAAAAAATACCAATTATGCCAACTCTTGGGGCTGCGATAGTATTAATATTTGGAGGTCTAACAATTTATTTTGACAATGAAATTTTTATTAAAATGAAACCAACAATAATAAATATGGTCTTCGCATTAATTTTATATGGAGGAGTAATTGTTAAAAAACCTCTTTTAAAGTATCTTTTAGGTGCTGCGCTTAAACTAGAAGAAGATGGATGGAGAATATTAACTCAAAGGTGGATTGCTTTTTTTGTTGCACTTGCTGTTTTAAATGAAATTGTTTGGAGAACACAAAGTACTGATGTTTGGGTAAATTTTAAAGTTTTTGGTATCTTGCCAATTACGTTTATTTTTACGATGACACAATTCCCTTTAATTAAAAAATATCAAATTGAAGATTAAGTTAAAAATTGTTTTCTCTTAATGCTATAAATCCTGGTGATTTATTTCCCTCAAGCCACTCTAAGAATGCACCTCCAGCTGTAGATAAATATTTAAATGCATCATTGGCTTTAGCTTTTTTTATTGCTGCAAGTGTATCTCCTCCCCCTGCTAGGGCATCTAATTGAGATTTACTTGAATAATTTTGTATAATATTTGCAACTGAAATTGTACTTTTATCAAATGGACTATACTCAAATGCGCCTAAAGGCCCATTCCATAAAATTGATTTAGATTTTAATATTTCTTCTGAAATTAGTTTTGTTGTTTGCTCACCAACATCTAATATCATTTGGTCATTTGGAATATTATTAATTGAATAAGTCTTAACATTTACTCTATCTTCTATTTTTTTTGAGCACACAGCATCAATTGGTAAAAGTATTTTGCAATTTTTTGATTCTGCTTTTTTTTGTATCTTTTTTGATAGTTCAATAAAATCATTTTCTACCAGAGAAGAGCCAACGTTATAATTATTTGATAGCAAAAAAGTATTAGCCATTGCACCACCAATCACTAAAGAGTCAAAAATTTCAACTATATTTTCTAAAACTTTTATTTTTGTTGAAACCTTTGAGCCACCTATAATTGCTAAATTTGGTTTATTTGAATTTTCTAAAAATTTATCTAAATTTTCAATTTCTTTTGAGAAACTTAATCCAGCGTATGAAGGTAAGTATTTAGTAATACCTACTATAGATGCATGATTACGATGAGATGCAGAGAACGCGTCATTAATATATATGTCAAAACTAGAAGCTAATACTTTTGAAAAATTAAGATCATTTTTTTCTTCTTCAGAATTAAAACGAATATTTTCTAATAAACAAATTTCCCCCATTTCCATTTCAGCAATTTTTGTCTCAATTATTTTTTTTTCACAGTTAGCTAAAAAATGAATTGTGTTTAAATTTAAAAATTTTTTTAATTCTGAACATAAAAACTCAATGGAATATGTTTTATTAACTTGACCTTTAGGTCGGCCAAAATGAGCAATTAAGAATATCTTATTTTTATTTTTAATTAGTTTTTCTAGTGTTGGTAAAATAGCATGAATTCTTGAATGATCTGTAATTGTCCCTTCCAAAACTGGTACGTTTAAATCAACTCGAACAACTATTTTTTTATTTTTACAGTCTAGATCTCTTAATTCTTTCATTTCTATTCACATGTATATAAAAAAAATGCTGGAAATCATTGATTTTTTTTAAAAATTTGCAGTTTTATCTTTTTTAATACATATATTTAGTATATTAAACCTTTTTTAAGCTACTAAATGTAGTAATGGAGTTTGATTATGCCTTGGGATGATAATAATGTAGCAAAACTTAGAGATTTATGGGACCAAGGTCTACCTACAGCTCAAATTGGAAAATTATTAGGTTTTACCAAAAACGCAGTGGTTGGAAAAGCTCATAGAATTGGACTCGAGAGAAGACCATCACCTATAAGAAGAACAGCTGTTAAGCCTGATCGAAAAAAAGCTAGATCTCCAGTAATGCCAAAATTAAATTTTGAAAGCACCAAAGAACCAGAGATTGTCTCTAAAGAGCCTGCTGTTTTCCAACCGGTTGTTAAAAATATATTCACTGCAGCTCCGAAGAGAGGTTGTGAATGGCCTGAAGGTCATCCTGATGAAGCTGACTTTCGTTTTTGTGGCAAAGATAGATTTGAAGATAAGCCTTATTGTTTAGATCATTGTGCTGTTGCATATGTTGTTCCTGAAAAAGAAGAAAACGAAAAGACAGAATTAAATAATACGATTTAATAATAATAAAAATTCTAGAAATAAAAATTCTTCCTGTTATCTAATAAAATATGAAAGATGAGAGAATTAATTCTGTATTTACTCCTATTCTAATTGGAGGAAGTTTAATTCTTTTAATAAGTTTTGCAATTCGTTCAACATTTGGCCTATTTCAAATTCCTATTGCGTCTGATTTTTTATGGAACCGTTCAGAATTTTCTCTTGCCATTGCTATTCAAAATTTAGCTTGGGGGGTAGGCACTCCACTATTTAGTGCTTTTGCCGAAAAATATGGTGATAGAAAAGCAATTGCACTAGGCTTAATTCTTTATGCAATTGGAATTTTCATAAGTAGTACTGCTACGACTCCAGAGGCGCATCAAACTTTAAACCTATTAATTGGTTTTGGTATAGCTGGTAGTGGTTTTGGTCCAATTTTAGCAGTAGTTGGAAGAGCCACATCTCCAGAAAAAAGATCTTTAGCACTAGGTATTACAACTGCTGCAGGATCGGCTGGACAAGTGGTTGGTCCACCACTTGCTTCTATTCTATTATCATTTTTGCCTTGGTCTTCAGTGTTTGAAATCTTTTCAATTATATTATTAATAACATTGATACTTGTTCCAATTTTAAAAACAGAATTATCAAATACAAATATTAATAATGAAAATGAAAAAATTACTGATGCTGTATTTGTTGCATTAAAAGATCCAACATACTCAATGTTGTTCTTTGGTTTTTTTTCTTGCGGTTTTCAGTTAGCATTTATTACTGCACATTTTCCAGCATTTATTGTTGAATCTAGTAGTCCAATTATAGAAGGAAGTTTAATAAGTTTGGTTTGTAGTTCTGTAGAAGGTTTAGGAGCATTATCTATGGCTCTTATAGGATTGTTTAATATAATTGGTTGTTTGATTGCTGGAGCCTTAGGAAAGGGACATTATAAGAAATATCTTTTATCTTTAATTTATACTGGAAGAACTGTTGCAGCAATTTTATTTATCTTACTGCCTATTACACCAATATCTATTGCAATATTTTCAATGATTATGGGTGCTTTATGGTTAGCAACAGTTCCTTTAACTTCAGGAATTATAGGCCATATTTATGGATTAAAATTTATGGGTACATTATATGGGATTGTATTTTTTTCTCATCAGCTAGGATCTTTTGTAGGTGTTTGGTTAGGTGGTCTATTTTATGATATCTATGGAAGTTATGATATTGTATGGTGGGTTGGTATAGGAGTAGGTGCCTTTTCTGCAATAATCCATTTACCAATTAGAGAAAAACCATTATCTAATATAAATATACAAACAGCGTAATTTTATGGATGAAAAAAAGATTATACGAAACTTAATTATAGTAATTTTTTTCTTAGTTATCATTTATTCTTTGGCTAGAGTTGGTGTAGGTTTAGATCTTAGCTTTGGACCTTATTTAAAAGAATAGTAGAATTAATTACACCATTCTCCTTGTTTAAATATTGGCGTTACAACTCCATCCTTATCAACACCGTCAACATCAATTTTACCAGAGCCAATCATCCAATCGATATGAATCATACTTGAATTACCTCCTCTTTGAGTGATCTCATCTTTTGATAAGTCTTTTTTGGATTTGAAACATTTTGAGTAACATTGTCCTAGAGCTATATGAGAAGCAGCATTTTCATCAAATAGAGTGTTATAAAAAGTTATTCCTAGTTGCGATATGGGCGAACTATTAGGAACCAACGCTACTTCACCAAGTCTTCTAGATCCCTCATCTGAGTCAAGAACTTTTAATAGAACATCTTGTCCTTTAGAAGATTTTGCATCAACAATTTTACCTTCTTCAAAACGAACATTAATATCTTCTATTAATGTTCCTTGATAAGATAGTGGTTTAGTTGAGCAAACTTGTCCACTAACCCGACTTGCATGAGGAGTTGTAAATACTTCTTCGGATGGAATATTTGGATTACAAATAATACCATTTTGGGCTTCTGATGCGCCGCCCATCCATTCATGATCATCAGCAAGACCTACTGTTAAAGATGTTCCAGGACCAGAGTATTTTAAAGAATGAAAATTTTTATCGTTTAACCAATCTGTTTTATCTCTTAAATTTTTATTATGCTGGTCCCATTCAGCTACAGGATCATCATTGCTAACTCTTGATGCATGAAATATTGCATCTCCTAATTTTTTAATTGCTTCACTATCATCAAGATCTGGGAAGACTCTTTTTGCCCATGCTTTTCCTGGCCATGAAATTATATTCCAGTTAATTTTAAATTCAGTAATTCTTTCTCTAGCCGGTTTGTATGCAACAGCATTAGCTTTATTTGCACGCGAAACTTTATCAGGATCAATTTCAGATAATAGCATGGGATCATCACCAGCAATAGCCATTCTAGCTGTATTGTTATCAAAAGCTTCACCCATACCATTATAAAGCCAATTTGCTGCAACATTGAAAGATTCATCATTTCCATACTTAAATCGAGATAATGTAATATCAGAATCATTGAAGAGTGGAGTCACAAGTCCAGCCCCTTCTTTGTAAGCATATTCAACTATTTTCCTAACTAAAGGTAAAGACTCTAACGGTGCTGTTATTAAAAGGTTTTGACCTTTTTGAAGTGCAACCCCTCTTTTAATGGATAGATATGCAAGTTTATCAATTTTTTTTGAATCTACATCGTAAAACATTAATGATATAATTAGTTTTTAAATTCTAAAAAGTCTAGAGATTTTAATTTTAAAATTTACCTGAAAAATCTTTCCACAAACTCTTGTTTTTTTGGAGATATAAAAATATCAAATCTAGGTAAAAATAGTAAACTAAATTATGGATTATGAGCTTTTAGATAAAATTAATTTTCCATCTGACTTAAGAGAATTTAAAAAGAAACATCTAAAGCAAATCTCAGAAGAATTAAGAGCTAAAACAATTGAGACTGTTTCCAAAACAGGTGGTCATCTAGGCGCTGGATTAGGTGTTGTCGAATTAACTGTAGCAATCCACTATGTCTTTAACACTCCACATGATAAATTAATCTGGGATGTGGGACATCAAGCTTATCCTCATAAAATTATTACAGGAAGGAAAAAAAATATAGATACACTTAGAAAAAAAGATGGTGTTTATGGTTTTGTAAGAAGGTCAGAAAGTGAATATGATCCCTTTGGCACAGCCCATAGTTCAACAGCAGTATCAGCTGGGTTGGGAATTAAGGCTGCTAAAGATATAAATAAAGACAACTCAAAAGTTATATGCGTTGTTGGTGATGGTGCCTTAAGTGCAGGATTAGCATATGAAGGATTAAACAACGCAGGTGCACAAAAAAAAGGTTTAATTGTTATTTTAAATGATAACAAAATGTCAATAGACAAACCTGTTGGTGCTATGAGTACGTATCTAACTAGATTGCTTTCATCTAAATCTTACTCAGGCTTAAGAAATATTATCAAAAAAATTTCTAAAACTTTACCATCAAATCTTTCAAAGACTCTTTATAGAACCGAAGAATATTCTAAAGGGCTTATCTCTGGAGGTACTTTATTTGAGGAATTGGGTTTTTATTATCTTGGCCCTATAGATGGTCACAATATAGACGATATGGTGTCAGTTCTTGAAAATATAAGAGATAACAAATTCGATAAACCAATTTTTCTTCACTGCATAACTAAAAAAGGCAAAGGATACAGTCCTGCAGAAAAATCGGAAGATAAATTTCACGGTGTAGAAAAGTTTGATATTGATACAGGTAACTCAATTAAAAAAACAAATTTAAAATCTTACTCAAATGTTTTTGGAGAAAAACTAACAAAACTTGCTGAAAATGACGAAAAAATTGTAGCAATAACAGCTGCTATGATGTCTGGAACAGGGTTAAAATTATTCCAACAAAATTTTGAAAAAAGATTTTTTGATGTTGGTATTGCTGAACAACATGCTGTTACTATGGCAGCTGGATTGGCTACAGAGGGTTTTAAGCCATTTGTTGCAATTTACTCAACATTTTTACAAAGAGCTTATGATCAAATAGTCCATGATGTAGCTATTCAAAAATTACCTGTTAGATTTGCAATAGATAGAGCGGGATTGGTAGGATCAGATGGCCCTACTCATGCTGGGTCATTTGATATTACTTATTTAGCAACATTACCAAATTTTATAGTTATGGCTCCTAGCAATCAAAGAGAGTTATCAAATATGATAGAGTTATCTTGTGAGATAAATGATACACCATCTGCTTTTAGATTTCCAAGAGGAACAGGATCAGATGATCTATTTAATAATCAGCCTACAGATATTAAAATAGGTAAGGGGTATATTCTAATTGAGGGTAATGATGTTGCAATTTTAAATTTAGGGACAAGACTTGAAAAATGTATTGAAGCTAGTAAGTTTCTTAATCAAAATAATATTTATCCTACTATTGCAGATGCAAGATTTGCAAAACCATTGGATTCACAATTAATAGATAACTTAATAAATAATCATAAGTATATCCTAACAATAGAAGAAGGTTCAATAGGTGGATTTTCATCTCATGTTTTACACTATGTCCATAATATAAGATCAAAAAAGGATAATGTTGTAATAAAAAATTTAATTTTTCCAGATCGTTTTGTTGAACATATGACACCGGATGAGCAATATCAAGATATTAAGATGGATACGGAATCAATAATCAGAGAAATTAATAATTTTTATGAGAATAAAATTATTGATATACAGAATTTTAAATTAAAAATTTAATTCTAATTTAGAGTTTAATTATAATTTAATAATGAAGAAAATTAAAATTTTACATAAAAGTTTTTCTAAACCGATAAGCTGTTTGACTGCATACTCTCCATCAGTTGCAAATATTTTAGATGGAAAAATTGATTTAATACTTGTTGGAGACTCTCTTGGTTCAACACTCTATGGAATGAAGAACACTCAAGGAGTTACTATAGATATGATGAAACATCATGGATTAGCTGTTAATAAAGAAATTAAGAGAAGTTTAAAGGTTTTAGATATGCCTTATAAAACATATGATAATAAAATTGATGCATATAAAAATGCTAAAATACTTTTAAATTACTGTCAACCTGATTTATTAAAGTTAGAAATTAGTGAAAAAAAATTAGTCGTTTTGAAACACTTAGTAGATAAAAAGATAAACGTTATTTCCCATATAGGAATAACACCACAAAGTTATAAGAATTTTAATAAAATTAAAGTTTTAGGAAGAACTAATAAAGAAAAGCAAAATTTATTAAAGTTAGCAAAAGAATCTGAAATATTTGGAGCAAAAGCTGTATTATTAGAATGTGTAACAGCCAATACAGCTAAACTAATTACAGAAAATATTTCGATACCAACAATCGGTATAGGTGCTTCAAGAAATTGTGATGGTCAAGTTTTAGTATTTGATGATTTAATAAATCTAAGTATAAATGATAAAAAACCAAAATTTGTAAAAAATTATTTTAATTTTAATAAAATCGCTGGCAATGTAGTCAAGAAATACAATCGAGAAGTAAAGCTTAAAAAATTTCCTAGTACTAAATTTACTTATAATTAATCTAAATCAATAAAGTTATCATTAATGTCTAAAAATTTAATTAAACCAGAATTCATTTGATACCATAAACCAATTACATTCAGTTTATTTTCATTAATTAATTTATCTATAAAATCATACTCATATAAATTTTTAATTGATTGTCTAATATTTTCCTGCTCAAAAAAAGTTATTTTTTCAGTTTCTGAAGAATTATCAGGGATATTGTTGTAAGAATTTTTTAAACAACTTATCCATTGATTTATGTATTCAAAATCTTTTGTATTTTTTTTATCTATTAATGTTTTGTAAGAATGCTCAACTCCACCACAATTTGAGTGGCCTAAAATAATTAAGTTTGGAGTTTTAAGAACTTTTAATGCATATTCTATTGCAGATAATGTTTGTATATTTTTGTCCTTTTCATTTTTGGAAGGTACTATATTTGCAATATTTCTATGTATAAAATAATCACCAACACTTCCACCAAATATCGTATTTTCAAGAATTCTGGAGTCACAGCAAGTAATAATCATAGCAATTGGTTTTTGTGGAGTTTTAGAAGCTTGCTGGTATATCCCTTTGTAATCTTCAAAGGTATGCTTTTTCCAGAATTGATATCTTTCAATTAAAAATTTTGGTATTGCCATAATGTTATTTTTTAGAAAATATTTATATAGCAAAATTAAATGAAAAAGGAAATCAGTAGAAAATTCTGTGTAGCTCCAATGATGGGATATACAACACCATATGCAAGGAAACTTTATAGAATTCTATCAAACAATAGTTTTTTATTTAGTGAAATGATAGCAACAAAATCACTGATTTATTCAAAGAGTAGAGAAAATATTATTGATAATGACTTTAATAACCCTGTTGCTCTTCAGGTAGGTGGCTCTGAAATAGAGGATTTAATAAAAGCTTCAAAAATAGCAATAGATTACAATTATGATGAAATTAATTTAAATGTTGGTTGTCCAAGTAAAGCAGTACAAAAAGGAAGCTTTGGTGCATGTCTTATGCGAGATAAAATTCTTGTTAGAAATTGTATAGAAGCATTACAAAATGATAAGATTGAAGCTACGTTAAAATGTAGATTAGGATTAGGAAGAGATTTAAATTACGAATTCTTTGAAGAGTTTATTGATGAGATATCAAAAACTGGAATTAAGTTTATTTATGTGCATGCTAGAAATGCGATCCTTAGTGGCATTAGTCCACAAGGAAATAGAA
>CACJWQ010000013.1 GCA_902597015.1 uncultured Alphaproteobacteria bacterium | reverse complement strand
TATAATCATTGCCAAATATTTCAATATGATCTCTTTTACCTACAACTACTTCAGATAAAATTTTTATTAAATGTGTTGATCTTTTAGATATTTGACCTGATCTTAATTTTTTATCAGCACCAGCAACATTAAAGTATCGCAATATTATAAATTTGTAGTCATGCTTATTTTCAAATAAAAAATTTTCTGTTTTTATTTTAGATTCAGCATATGGATTTTGAGGATTTAAATTTGTATTTTCATCGATTAATTTATTTTCACTTACCGATCCGTATGCAGCAGCTGTTGAAGAAAATACTATTTTATTTAATCCATTATTTTTACAAGTTTCAAATAGTTTAGTTGCATTTTCAGTATTATTATCAAAATATTTTTGCGGATATTTAACAGATTCTTCAACTTGAATAAAACCAGCAAAGTGCATCAATAAATCAAAGCTACTAGATTTTATCAGCCCAGAAATTACTTCTTCATCATTAATATTACATTTTGTAAAAAATGCATTTTTAGGAATAAGACTTTCGTTTCCAGTAGATAAATCATCAATAATATGAACATTATGACCAGCATCTAGAAGAGAAAGAGCGGCATGACTTCCGATATATCCTGCACCACCCGTTAAAAGAAAATTCATATTAGTATCTAATAAATTATAATTAATTAATTTAAAATTGATATATTTTATAAATGACTAATATTATGAGTCTCTTTATTTATTGAATTCAAAATAAAGTCTGTTAATGCTAAAGATAGACATATTGTGCTAACATATGAGATTAAATAAAAAAAATATTATAGTTACTGCAGCTGCACAAGGTATTGGAAGAGCAACCGCTCTTAAGTTTGCAAATGAAGGGGCTAAAGTATTAGCAACTGATATTAATGAAGATAAACTAAATGAATTAAAAAAAGATAATGAGAGTATCCAAACTATGAAATTGGATTCAACTAACAAAAAAGATGTAGAGGCCTTTTGTTCTTCTGTAGACAAGATTGATGTTTTATTTCACGCAGTAGGTTTTGTACATCACGGAACAATTCTTGATTGTGATGAAGATGAATTTTCACGATCAATCAATGTTAATATATTTTCTGCATATTTAATGACCTACAATCTTTTGCCAAAAATGCTGAAAGAAAAGAAAGGTAATATCGTTATTGTTTCTTCTGCTGCATCTAATGTTAAAGGTGTGCCTAATAGGTTTATTTATGGAACTACAAAAGCAGCACTAAATGGATTTGTAAAAGCTATAGCTATAGATCACATTAAAGATGGAATTCGCTGTAATGCTATTTTGCCAGGAACTGTTGAAACACCTTCATGGGAGGGAAGAGTTAACATGGCTGATGATCCTGTTAAAGCAAGATCAGATTTTATAGCAAGACAGGCTATGGGTAGATTAGCACAACCAGAAGAGATAGCATCCCTTGCTACTTATCTTGCAAGTGATGAATCAGATTTTGTCACTGGGACATTAAACTTAATAGATGGAGGATGGACTTTATAATGAAGACTTTAAGATATAGAATTGGAAATGAAGTTAAGCCTGGAATACTTGATCAAGAAGGAAATATTCGAGATGTGTCATCTCTAGTTAAGGATTGGGATAATAAAAATGTAACTATTAGCAAATTGAATGAAGTGAAAAAAATTGATCCTACATCTTTACCTCTAGTCGAAAATAGTGATGGATATGCACCTTGTGTTTGTAAAGAAAGTATTGGAAAATTTATTTGTATCGGCCTCAATTATTCTGATCATGCTGAAGAAACAGGTCAGAAAGTTCCACCTGAACCAATTATTTTTGCAAAAGCAACAAGTGCCGTTATTGGACCAAACGATGATGTAGAGATTCCAAAAAAATCAGTAAAGTCTGATTGGGAAGTTGAACTTGGTGTTATTATTGGAAAAGAAGCAAAATATATTTCTGAGAACGAATCACAATCACATATTGCCGGTTACTGTGTTATCAATGATCTAAGTGAAAGAGAATTTCAAATAGAACATTCTGGTCAATGGGTTAAAGGTAAGTCTTGTGACACCTTTGGTCCAATTGGACCATATTTGGTTACTGCTGATGAAGTACCAGATCCTCAAAACTTAAAAATGTGGTTGGATGTAAATGGTAAAAGAATGCAAGATGGGTCAACAAGCACAATGGTTTACGGAGTAAACTTTTTAATAAGTTATTTAAGCCAATTTATGTCATTACAACCTGGAGACATCATATCTACAGGAACACCGCCAGGTGTTGGTATGGGAATGAAACCACAAGTATTTTTAAAAGCAGGTGATGTAATGAAACTTGGTATTGAAGGTCTAGGAGAACAAACTCAAAAAACTATTCAGGCGTAATGTTTGGCAATATCAATAATTGTCATAATGTTAAAGATTTTAGAAACTTAGCAAAAAAAAGATTACCTAGTCCAATATTCCATTACATTGACGGTGCTGCTGATGATGAGATAACCTATAAAAGAAACACAGACGCTTACGAGCAATGTGATTTAATTCCAAATGTATTAAGCGGTGTTGATAAAGTTGATATGTCAACTACGGTAATGGGACAAAAGTTAGATATGCCTTTGTATTGCGCACCAACTGCTCTGCAAAGGTTATTTCACCATGAAGGTGAGATTGGAGTTGCAAAAGCAGCTGAAAAATTTGGAACAATGTTTGGAATTTCTTCTTTAGGTACTGCCAGTATTGAAGAAATATCAAATTTAGTCAAAACACCAAAATTATTTCAACTTTATGTTCACAAAGACAAAGGCCTGAACAAAGCTCTTATAGAAAGATGTAAAGAATCAAATTTTGAAGCAATGGCTGTGACTGTAGATACTGCTGTTGGAGGTAACCGTGAACGAGATTTGTATACGGGTTTTACTATCCCAATGAAGTTAAAACTTAATAGTGTTTTAAGTTTTATGCTCCATCCAAAATGGGCAGTAGATTATTTTACAAAACCAAAATGGGAATTAAGTAATCTAAAGGATCACATTAATGAAGGTACAACAGTAATGACAACCATAGGAGATTACTTCACAAAAATGCTTGATAATTCCATGAGTTGGAAAGATGTAGAAAATATTAATAAAGAGTGGGGACGACAATTTGCAATTAAAGGAGTAATGTCCGTAGACGATGCAAAAAAAGCTGTAGATGTAGGTGCTTCAGCCATAATGGTATCAAATCATGGAGGCAGACAATTAGATGGCTCAAGATCACCATTTGATCAACTAGCTGAAATTGTTGATGCAGTTGGAGATAAAATAGATGTAATTTGTGAAGGAGGAATCAGAAGAGGTACTCATGTTTTAAAAGCACTATCACTTGGTGCAAAAGCCTGTTCTGGTGGAAGAATGTATTTATACGCCTTGGCAGCAGGAGGTCAAAAAGGTGTCGAAAAAAGCTTATCTAATTTACGCAATGAAATTGAACGAGATATGAAATTAATGGGAGTTTCTAACGTAAAAGAACTCACAAGAAAAAATTTAAAATTCAGATAAATCAACAACTTTCTTAAAAAAAATATTTATTCTAAATCAATTTTATTTTACAAATTTTTTATGAATGATGAAATTGATCCAATACTAGTTGGTGAAACTGATGATATCGAAATTGGAACTGTAGAAAGTTTTGAACATGACGATGTTAATTACGCGGTTTATCATTTAGAGCCAGGATTTTTTTGCACACAGGGAAACTGTAATTGTGAGGAGAAAGCACCTTTGAGTGAATCTGAAATTGAAGGAGAAGAGTTAGAGTGTGTTGGTTGTGGTAAGACTTATAGTATTGTTTCGGGTGATTGTATTAGTGATCCTGAATTAGATGGTCTTAAGATCTTTGACATCTCTGAAGAGGATGGAAATATTTACTTAAATATCTAACTTATAATCTTAAGATTTATAATATTATTTTTATTTAAATTTTTACTTTTAGTTAAAAAATCAAAAACATTTTCACAAGACTCTACAGACATCCTTTTTCTGCATTCTAGAGTTAAAGCAGCATTATGTGGCGTCAACAAAGTATTGCTTAAAGAAAATAGTTTATGATTTTCTGTTGGCGGCTCTTTTTCAAATACATCAACACCAGCTCCAAAAATTTTTTTATTTTTTAAAGCGTCATATAAGGCATCTTCATTAATTATACCACCTCTTGCGGTATTAATTAAAATCATATTAGATTTAAAGGTTTCAAACTGATCAAAAGAAATCATATTTTTAGTTTCTTCATTTAAAGGTAAATGGATACTTATATAATCAGCAATTTTAAAGCCTTCTTCTTTATTGATTGGAATACATTTATGATTTTTTATTTCTTCATCCGAAATAAATGGATCATGTACATAAACTTCCATTTCAAACCCACTACATCTTTTTGCTAAAGCTTTTCCTATTCGACCAAAACCAAGAATTAAAATTTTTTTATTATAGAGTTCAAAGTAGTTGGGTAGATTACCCTTTTCTTGAAATTTACCTAATTTCACTAATCTATCTGATTCAAAAATATTTTTTGTTAAACAAAGCATCATTGTCATTACATGTTCAGCTACGCTGGTCGCATTTGCTGTTCCAGTAATGGCCATAGCTATCTTATTATTATTTAAATAATCAGTATCCACATTGTCATAGCCAACACCGTGTCTTGCAACAATTTTTAGGTTCTTTGCTTTTGAGAGAATATTTTTATTTAGTTCTGCCGTTCTAACAACAATACCATCCACATCTCGTAATTTTTCTATTAGATGATCTTCATCAATATTATTAGTGACAAAGTATTCAATATTATTTTTATCAAATATCTCATATCCACTTGGATGAATTTCACCAACAACCCCAACTTTCATGAATAATTTATATTCTAAAATATTAGAAAAATAAATTGTTTAACTCTTTAAATTATTTTTTTATTATAATAGTATCTATTTTTTTTGGGAAAGGAACAAATGAAAACAGTTAGAATGTCATGTTCACATGCATTAATTAAATATTTAACTATGCAAAAAATTTTAATTAATGGAAAAAAAGAACCACTATTTCCAGGTGCTTTTGGTATTTATGGCCATGGTAATGTTGCTTGTATCGGACAAGCGATGGAAGAATATCAAAATGAACTTCCTGGATACAGAGGTCATCATGAACAAAATATGGCACTAACAGGTATTGCATATGCTCGTGCCAAAAGAAGACAACAAATATTTGTTGCAACTTCATCTGTTGGACCTGGTTCTACTAATATGGTTACAGCTGCTGCAGTTGCTTTAAGTAATAGACTTCCAATTTTACTTTTACCAGGTGATACATTTTCTAGTCGTTTTCCAGATCCTGTTTTACAACAAGTTGAACATTTTAATTCTCCCTCAGAAACTCAAAATGATTCATTTAAATCTGTATCAAGATATTTTGATCGAATTACTAGACCTGAACAAATTTTAACATCTTTACCTCAGGCAATTAATGTAATGCTTGATCCTGCAGACTGTGGCCCAGCAGTAATTTCTATGTCTCAAGATGTTCAAGGAGAAGCCTACGATTATCCTGAAATCTTTTTTGAAGAAAAAATTCATGAAATTAGAAGAATTCATCCTGATCCAAATCAAATAAAAAAGGCTGCAGATAAATTAAAACAATCTAAACAACCAATTATTATCTCAGGTGGAGGTGTTTTATATTCAGAAGCAGAAGAGGAAATTTCCGCTTTTGCAAAAAAACATAATATTCCTGTAACAGCAACTGTGATGGGTATTGGTTGTATGAATAAAGATGATCCCTATTATATAAGTGCAATTGGATGCTTAGGAGAAGGTTCATCTAATAACCTTGCTACTGATACAGATTTAGCACTAGCTGTGGGAACAAAGTTAGGAGATTTTACAACTGGCTCTTGGACTAATTTTGAAAATGAAAATTTTCAACTTGTATCAATAAATACTTCACGATTTGATACTACAAAACATCGCGCTACTCCTGTTGTAAGTGATGCAAAAATTGGTCTACAAGAATTATCAAAAGCATTAGGAGAATGGAAAGCGCCAGATAATTGGTACCAGCGTTCAATTGAAGAAAGAAATAAATGGGATGAATATGTTGCCAAAGAAAGTGGACCAACAAACCAAGAATTACCATCCTATGCTCATGCTGTAGGTGCAGTTTATAGAAACTCAGACCCATCAGATATTGTAGTAACTGCAGCCGGAGGGTTAGTTGGTGAAGTAGTTCAAATATGGAAACCTAAAGAGCTAAATACTTTTGAAACTGAATGGGGATTTAGTTGCATGAGTTATGAAATATCAGGCGCACTTGGAATCAAAATGGCAAAACCTGAACAAGATGTAATTGTATTTGTAGGTGATGGCTCTTATCTCTTACAAAATAGCGACATCTACAGTTCAGTCTTATATGATAAAAAATTAATTATAGTTGTTTGTGATAATGGCGGTCACATGGTTATTAATAGATTGCAACTAGCAAAAGGTGGGAATGAATATCTTTGCAATCTCAATGCTGCTAGAGCAACAAATGTACAGTTTGTTGATTTTGAAGCTCACGCAAAAAGTATGGGGGGCAAATGGTGAGACTGTTAAATCCATTTCAGAGTTAGAGGCTGCTTTCAAAAGAGCAAAAGAATCAGACAAAACATATGTTATTTCTATGAAAACAGATGGGTATGAATGGTTAGAGGGGACAGCTTTCTGGGAAAGCCCAACACTTGAAGTAGATAATACCGAAGGTAAGAAATCAGCTCTTAATGAATTTTTAGAAGGAAAAAATAAACAACGTAAAGGCGTATAAAAATAAATTTCTATTTCTAAAATAAAAAATTGTATGAGTCAAAACAAGCCTATAATTTTATTAGATCCATATCCAAGAACAATGGATCTACTTTTTTCTAAAGAAAATTTAAAATACTTAAAAAAAAATTTTAAACTCATTACTGCTCCAAATAAAAATAAAAATAATTTTTATGAAAAAAATTTATCTAAGGCAGATTATATCTTTGGGCAACCCAATTTACCTTCATCTTTAATTTCTAAATCCACAAAACTTAAAGCTATATTTAATGTAGAGAGCAATTTTATGGATAATATGGATTACGATTATTGTTTTAGAAAAGGAATACATGTTTTAGCAACATCGCCTGTGTTTGCTCAACCTGTTGCTGAAATGGCAATGGGTCTTACTTTATCTATAGCTAGAAGTATTCATATTGCTCACTCAGACTTTATTTCAAAAAAAGAAAAATATGGAGGAGCAATTAGTCAGAATAATTTTTTAATAAAAAATAAAACATTTGGTTTAATTGGATTTGGTGATTTAGCTAAATCACTTACTCCTATACTCAAAGCATTCTCGAATAACATCATTGCCTATGATCCTTGGATTCCCAATAAAGAAATCGAAAAATTTGCTGTTATGCCTACAAGTTTAAATGCGTTACTCAAAAATGCTGACATCATTTATGTATTAGCTTCTATTACTTCCTCTAATGAATCTATGATTAATACTTCTAAACTTAAATTAATAAAAGATGGATCAGTGTTTGTCTTAATGAGTAGAGCAGCAATAATAAATTTTGATGATTTTTTTAATTTTTTAAAAAATAGAAAGGTGTTTGCTGCCATTGATGTTTTTCCACAAGAACCATTTCCTAAAAATCATAAATTAAGAAAACTAAAAAATGTTATTTTTTCTCCGCATAGGGCTGGCGCATTAGACAGTGCATTTAAAGAGATGGGTGAATTAGTAATTCAAGATTTAAAACTTATTTCAAAAGGCCTGCCGCCTAAATTATGCAAAAAAGCTGAAAGAGAAACCGTTAAATATTTACGTTCAAAACCAGTTGATATTAATTAAAATTTATTTAAAAACACACTATGTCAGATAACTTAGTACTAGAAGCTAAATCAGTTTCAAAATTTTTTGGTACTATCACAGCTCTTCAAAATGTAGATCTTCATTTAAATAAAGGTGAGGTTCTTGGTGTCGTTGGTGATAACGGTGCCGGGAAATCTACATTAATGAAAGTTTTATCAGGATTATATAAGCCAAGTGAAGGTTCACTTTTTTTTGATAAGGAAAAAGTAACTTTAAATAGTCCCAGAGACTCACAAAATTTGGGCTTAGAAATGGTATATCAAGATTTAGCACTAGCTGGTAATCTCCCTATCGGTGACAATATTTTTCTAGGAAGAGAACCAACAAGAAAAGTTGGCCCTTTCAATTTTTTAGATCATAAAAAAAGAAAACAGTTAACGGAAGAGCATCTTGCAAAACTTAAAATAAACGTAAAGAGTGCTGATCAAAAGGTTGAAGAATTATCAGGCGGACAAAGACAAGCAGTTGCAATTGCTAGAGCTACAGCTTTTAATGCAAAAATTGTATTGATGGATGAACCAACTGCAGCACTTGCTGTTAAAGAAGTTGGAAAGGTTCTAGATTTAATTTTAAATCTAAAAAAATTAGGTGTTAGTGTAATAGTAATTAGTCACCGAATGGATGATATTTTTACTGTTTGTGATCGCGTAATGGCACTTTTTCAAGGAACAAACTTCGCTGAATCAGAATTAAAAAACACTTCAAGAGACGAAGTGATTGGATGGATCATGGGGAAAAAAGATTAATGGATAAGAATCAAGAAACTTTATTTGTCAGACTTATTCCTTTTTTTGAGAGATATGGAATCTTATTACTGATCCTAATAATGATTGCTGTTTTGCATTTGTTGCAACCTGATGTGTTTTTATCATGGAGAAATGTAACAAATATTTTTAAACAAGTGTCTTGGCAGTCTATGTTAGCGCTTGGTGTCTTTATGGTCATTGTAACTGCAGGTATAGATCTGTCAGTCGGTTCAATTATTATGTTATCACTAATGGGGCTTGCTATTGCTTCAAAAGCAGGAATGCCTTGGTACGTTGTCATGTTAGTTGCACCGGCAATAGGATTTTTGTGTGGTATGTTTAATGGTATTGGAATTACCTTACTTCGAATGCCTCATCCATTCATTATGACATTGGGAACGCTGTATATATTTAGAGGAATTGGAAACCTTATTTCTGGAGGTGTGCCAATAACAGGTTTTGCTGAACAGATAAGAGTTATTGGAAATGGTAAAATTAAACTAGATGTTTTTTTTGGAGAAGGGGCGCGAGAGTACATTCCCACAAGTTTAATTTTAATGATTGTTATATTCTTTATCTTTTGGGTTTTTTTAAATCATACACGAATAGGTAAATGGATTTATGCGATTGGTGGTAACCCTGGAGCAGCAAGAGCAGCGGGTATAAATGTAGATCGTATTTTAATCGTAGTTTACACCCTTTGTGGTTTCTTGGCTGGTATTGGAGGTTTAATTTTAGCTGGAAGAACGAATTCTGCTTATCCAAATGCTGGTTTACAATCTGAGCTAGATGCGATTGCAGCAGTTATTATAGGTGGAGCAAGCTTCTTTGGGGGCAGAGGAACCGTTTTAGGTGTGTTTGCTGGAGTCATGATTATGGGTATACTCCGAAATGGTCTAAATCTAATGAATGTTAGTGTTTTCTGGCAACAAGTTCTTATTGGCTCAATAATTATTTTGGCCGTTTATATTGATGTTCTAAGAAGACAACTTGCGACCAGAACATAATATTAAAAAATAATCACTTTCTGACAAACAGTCACTTGATTAGATTTCATTTTTGATTAATGATTAAAAAAAATTTTAGGAGGAAAAATGAAATTTTTTATTTCTATAATTACTACTTCTGTATTGTTTTTTTCAGGTAGTCTTTTAGCAGGCTCACATGCAAAAACAATAATGCTAAGTACTAAAGGACCAGGTGCTGGAAATCCATTTTGGGCTTCAGTTGAAGCTGGTGCTAAAGATGCTGCTGAAGAGTTTGGTGTAAACTTAATTATCCTTTCACCACCGCAAGAAAGTGATGTTATGGCTCAAGTAGCGCAAATTGAAGACCAAATTGCAAAAGGTGTAGACGGTATTGCCATTGCACCAACTGACCCTAACGCAGTTGCACCAATTCTTGATGATGCAATGGCTTCAGGTGTTCCAGTTGTATACATTGATACTAATGGAATTAATGAAGGTGTAACTTTCATTGGTACAAACAATATCAATGGTGCTGCTTTAGCTGCTCAATACATTTGTGATAATGTTCCAAGTGGTTCTGATGTTGCTATTCTTCAAGGAATGATAACTCAAACTACTGGTCAGCACAGAGCTGAAGGATCTAGCAAAGGTCTTAAAGCATGTGGTATGAACGTTGTTGCTGAACTTCCAGCTAACTGGGATACTGCACAAGGTATGTCAGTAACTGAAGATATCATCACTGGTAACCCAAATCTAAAAGCAATCTTTGCTTCTAATGACAATATGGGTCTAGGTGCTATTCAAGCATTAAAAAATGCTGATATGCTAGATGATGTTGTCGTTGTTGGATTTGATGCTAACCCTGATGCTGCTGCAAGTGTAATGGCTGGTGAAATGTCAGCTACTATTGCTCAATTCTCATACAACATGGGATACATGGGTGTAGAAAATGCACTTAAATTAGCTAATGGTGAAAGCATTCCAGATAACATTGATACTGGAACTGTATTAGTTACTAAAGAAAACGCTGCAGACTTTATGTAAGTCAAAGCTAAAAATTATTTTAAAGGGCCGTAATTTTTACGGCCTTTTTTTTTACTATTCCATTTTTTACAATTGATTTATAGAAACAACTTATGAAAAATATTGGACTGATTGGTTGTGGTAATATTGCTGAGACCTACTTTCGGGCTCAGGAATATTTTAATAATATAAATTTTGTTGCTTGTGCTGATATTAATTTAGATGCTGCTAAAAAAACAGCTGATCAATATAATATTATTCCTTTATCAGTTGATGAAATACTTAATGACAAGAACGTAGACATCATTCTTAATCTCACAATTCCCCAAGCGCATTATGAAATATCCAAAAGAGCTCTTGAGGCAAACAAACATGTTTATTGTGAAAAACCAATGAGTGTTAAGTTTGATGAAGCAAAAGAATTATTAAATTTAGCAAAAAAAAATAGTCTCTACATTGGGAATGCACCCGATACTTTTTTAGGAGGAGGAGGTCAACTTACACGAAATTTAATTGACAACAATGATATTGGACAAGTTCTAACTGGTAATTTTATATTTGCTTTTCCTGGTGTTCAAGATTTTCATCCTAGTCCTGAGTCTTGGTTTCAAGAAGGAGGAGGGCCGGTAATAGACATGGGTCCATATTTTTTTACCACCCTTGTTAATCTTCTAGGCCCGGTAAAAAATATAAGAGGAAGAGGAGCTAAATTTTCTGATAAAAGAGAATACAAAGCTGGTCCAAAAAAAGGAGAAACTTTTAATGTTGAAATTCCAACTTCTTATATGTTTAATATTGAATTTCAAAATAAAGCTATCATTCAAGGTTTCATTTCATTTGATGTTTTAAATCATAAACGTAATCATATGGAGCTTTATGGAACAAAAGGTTCAATAGTAGTTCCTGATCCAAATATGTTTGGTGGTCCAGTTTCCATATCTCGTGAGTTTGGATCTGAATGGAAAGATATTAGCGTCGAAGATAAACCCCTTGGAAAAACAAATATTGTTAACCATAGTGGAAGAAGTAATGAGGCGCCTGAACAAGCAAACTACAGGGGTATTGGGTTAGCTGAAATGATTGACGCTATCGAAAATAATAGAATGCATAGGTGTAATGGAGAACTTGCTCTTCACGTTTTAGATGTAATCGAGTGTGCTATGATTTCTTCAATTTATAAAGTGGAAGTAGAGCTCCGTTCTTCGTGTGTGAAGCCTGAACCTATGCATGACGATTTCATAAGGCAAATCCTAAAAAAAATATAAATTTTGCTTAGCTATTGATTAGTGCGATAATTTTACTGCCTAATTCCTAATATTTCTCCTTGTTTTACATACCCATTCTTGCTAGGAAAATATTATTTATAGGAGGAATGCATGAAAAAAATTGCTTCAATTATTCTTGCCTCTGTAGCGCTTTTTGCTACTTCAGCGAAGGCAGAATACAAATTTAACTTCGTAATGCACAGTGATACGAACAATGCTTTCTGGGCAGCTGTTCACAAAGGTTTTAAAGATGCTTGTGCACAAATTAATGCTGATTGCCAAATGTTAACTCTTTCAGGTGATGGAGACCAACAAGAGCAATTACAAAACTTAGAGTCTTCAATAGCTCAAGGTGTTGATGGTATCGTAACTACAATTACTAACCCAACTATCTTTGATGCTGCAGTTGATGAAGCATTAGCTGCTGGTATTCCAGTAATTACAGCTAATACTGATGATCCAGAAGGTGCTGCTGGTAGTAACAGACTAGCATATGTTGGACAAGACTTAGAAGCAGCTGGTTATGAATTAACAGCTAATCTTTCTGAAATGTTTCCTGATGGAGATATTCACGTTCTAATCGGTGTTGCAGACATGAACCAATCATGGGCATATACTAGAGGAAACGGTATTGCACGTTTCATGGAAGATTACAAAGCAGCTAACCCTGATAGAAAAGTAACTTATGAGAAAATCGAGTCAGGTCTAGATCTTTCAACTGTTGGAAACAGAGTGGCAGCTTATGTTCAAGCTAACCCAAATACAACTGCATATCTTGATGTAGGTTTCTGGGAAGCTGGTGCAGCTGCAGCAGTAAGAAACTTAGGTTACGGACCTGGTGAAATACTTCTTGCTGGTTTTGACTTAGTTGACGTAGTTTTCGAAGAAATGGACAAAGGTTATGTTCAACTAACAGTTGACCAACAACCATACTACCAAGGTTACATGTCAGTTCACCAATTATACTTAATGAACAAGTATGGTTTAAGTGCACTAGATATCAACACTGGTAAAGCTATGATTGGTCCTGATGATGTTGAAACAATCAGATCATTCAAAGGAATGTCAGTTAGATAAATATCTTAACCAGGCTCTTTGAATAGAGCCTGGTTTTTTATTAAAAAAAAATATGAGTAAAAATTTTAGTCTTAGAAGTTTATTAGTAAGACCAGAAGTAGCAACCTTCTTAATGTTTCTAGCAATAATGATTGGATTTTATATTGCTAATGAGAGATTTTTAGATTCAAGAAATATAAGAATAGTTATGGGTATTACACCCGAATATATTATTGTTGCAATTGGGATTGCAATATTAATGATCTCAGGTGAATTTGATTTATCTGTAGGCTCTGTTTTTGCATTAGTCCCGATGACTATTGTACAAATGGTGCATCAAGGGATACCACCTTGGTTTGCTATTTTTCTAGGATTAATGATTGGTATTATTGTTGGTTTTGTTAATGGATTTATTACCTTAAGATTTGGAATCCCTTCTTTCATCGCAACTCTTGGAATGCTCTACATTGCTAGAAGTCTTACAACTGTAGCTACTGCAGGATTTCCACCACCATTTCCTCATATTTTACCAAATGAGTTATTTGTTTATCAATTTGAGTTATTTAGAGCTTCCTTGTACTGGGCTCTTTTAGTTGCCGTAGTTTTGGGTGTTATGCTTCACAGAAGTAATGTTGGTAACTGGATCTATGCAACTGGCGGAGATCAAAACGCAGCATCTTCAATGGGAATAAAGACTGGAAACGTTAAAATGTTTTGTTTCATCTTATGTGGTTTTTTAGCTGGCTTTGCAGGAATGATTCAAACATTTAGATTGGAAGCACCATTACCATCTCAAGGATACTTATTAGAACTAGAGTCAATTGCTGCAGCAGTTATTGGTGGTGTCAGTTTATTTGGAGGTATCGGAACAGTTTTTGGTGCCGTTATTGGCGCAATACTAATCAGGTTTTTAGAAAGTGGAATCATAATGGCTAGAATAGATGCTGAATGGTTTAGAGCAGGTTTAGGTTCTTTAATTATCATAGCCGTAGTGTTTAATACTTATATAAGTAGAAGAGCGACACGAATTGGTCAAAACAAGGCAAAGGATTAAAGATGGAAGATATAATTGTTTGTGAGGGTCTAAACAAATACTATTCAGGAGTTCATGCTTTAAAAGATTTAAGCTTAAAGATAAAAAAAGACTCTGTTGTTGGTCTTATTGGAGACAATGGTGCTGGTAAATCAACATTAATTAAAATTTTATCTGGTGCACATCAACCTGATTCAGGTCATATATATTTTGAAGGTAATAAGGTTAAATTTAAATCTACAAAAGAAGCAATGAATTTAGGTATTGAAACAATTTATCAGTATTCAGCTTTGATCCCTGAAATGTCTATTGCAAGAAATATTTTTATTGGACGTGAACAAACTCAATATAATGTTGGCAATTTTGGTTTGATGAAAACTAAAACCATGCAGGACGATGCGATGAAAGCATTAACAGATGTTGAACTGCATCTTCGATCTCCAGATACACCAGTTAACCAATTATCCGGAGGTGAAAGACAAGGTGTTGTCATTGCAAGAGCAATGTATTTTAAATCAAAAGTTTTAATATTAGACGAACCAACAAACCACCTATCAGTAAAAGAAACAAATAAAGTACTAAGGTTTGTAGAAGGATTAAAAAGTCAAGGCGTGACATCAATATTTATTACTCACAACTTGAGTCACGTGTATCCAATTGCTGATCATTTATGTGTAATGGCAAGAGGTGAAAAAATTGCTGATTTGGATAAAAAGGATACAACAATAGATCATCTCACTGATTTATTAGTAAATGGATAATTTTGGGAGGAATTATGATTAGTGATGCGCAAATAAAACAATATAACGAAGAAGGTTATACGATCGTTGAAAATGTTTTTAGTATGGATGAGTTAAATCCAATATTAAATGAATTTGAAGAAATTGTTGATGATTTTGCAGAAAAAGCTTTTCAAGCTGGAAAAATTACAAACAAACATGATGATAAAGATGTTTTTAAAAGACTAGCTGCTCTCGAAAGAGATTTTAAAGGTTCTTCAGTTTTAATTCATCATAGAGGTGAATTAAAACCAGCACTTGCTAACTTATGGGGATCAAAAAAACTTTTAGATATGGTTGAAAATTGGGTTGGTAAAGATATTTCTGGTCATCCAGTTTGGAATATTAGATCTAAAACACCTCAGACAGCTAGGATGACAGTTCCATGGCACCAAGATTCTGCTTATTTAAAAGATGGAGCAGAAAAAACCACTCAGCCTGCTGCGTGGATTCCATTTCTAGATGTAAATAAACATAATGGATGCATGCAAGTTGTTCCTGGTGGACATAGACCTGAAAGAGTTTTGAATCATAAATTAGAAAAGAAAGATGGTTCAGTAAAAGATTCTTGGTATTTATTTATTGAAGACAAAGATATTCCAGAGGAGAAAGTCGTTACTTGTGAAATGAAGGCTGGTTCAGTTTTATTTTTACATCAATTAGTTCCTCATCGATCACTTGAAAATTTATCTGAGGATGTAAGATGGAGTGTTGACCTAAGATTTCAAAATCCAAAAGATGAAGCTGGTTTTCATACTGGTTTGGTTGATCCAATCATAATGAGAAAATCAGAAGACCCAAGCTATACAGCTGATTGGGATTCTTGGTTTAAAGGTTATGAAGAAGAACACACTAAATTTAGAGGGACTTCAAAAAAAGACCAATTTGACTCCACAGTTGATGGGTCATGGTTAGAGCGTTGGGATAATTAATTTAATTATCAAGCATGGAAATTAATCTCGATGATTGGTACAGACCTGAAGTCGACAGAAAAAAATTAAAAGCCTTAAGTAAAAGAAAAGATCTACCTGGACTAATCCATTTCTTCTTTTATTTTTTATCCTTATTTGTTTCAGGATATTTAGCATACATTACTTTAGGTACGTGGTGGACATATCTATTCTTTTTTATTTATGGTACAATTTATGCATTCAGTGTAGCGAACTGGCATGAAACTGTTCATCGAACTGCATTCAAGACTCGTTGGATAAATGAATTTTTTTACCACATCAGTTCTTTCATGTGTGACTTTGAAGGTTATAGATGGCGCTGGAGTCATACTTTTCATCATTCAAAAACCATGCAAACAGAAGATGACTATGATCACGAAATACAAGTCTCAAGACCAATAGAATTATTTGCATTTTTTTTAAATTTTATTCCTCTAACAGATTTATTATACCCACATAAATTAATTAAGTTTGAAGTTCTAAAACATGCTTTTGGAAAATTTACACCAGTTATTGATATAACAGCCCCTAAAGAAGAAAAGAAAAAAATTCTTTGGAACTCAAGACTATATCTCTTTATTTGGGTATCAGTCATTGTATATTCTTTTTACATTGGTTCTTTCTTACCAATAATTTATATTATTTTACCAACTTATATTGGGAAGCCAATTTGGTTTGCTGTTAATGTGACTCAACATCTAGCTGCTAAAGTTGACACAAAAGATCACCGCTTAAGTACTTACTCTGTTAGAATTAATCCAGTATTAAGTTTTCTTTATTGGCATATGGAATATCATTTAGAGCATCATATGTTTCCAATGATTCCTTCATATAATTTAAAAAAATTACGAAAAGAAATTGATAAAGAATTACCACAACCGTTTACAAGTCTTTTTGATTTTTATAAAAAAGTTTTGCCAGCTGTTATAGCTTTGGCTACTGATCAAAATAAATATTATAAAGTTAAATTAAATAATTAAACTACCAAGAACCTGAATTTTCCATAGACTTCCATGGTTCTTGCTCAGGTAAAGATTCTCCTTCTTGTAAGATCTCAATGGAAATTCCATCGGGAGAGCGAACAAAAGCCATATGTCCATCACGAGGTGGTCTATTAATTGTGACGCCGTTGTTCATTAATTTCTCACACACTTCATAAATATTATTAACACTGTAAGCTAGATGACCAAAGTTTCTTCCACCGGAATATTTTTCTGGATCCCAATTGTATGTTAATTCAAGAAGACCAGTTCTTTCATCACTATTTTCAGCTGCTAAAAATATTAAGGTGAAACGACCTTTTTCATTGTCAACTCGTCGCACCTCTTTTAATCCAAGTTTGTTACAGTAAAAATCTAGAGAAGCATCAATGTTCTCAACCCTCACCATTGTGTGTAAATATTTCATATAAACTAATAAATATTAACATAATTTTAAATTTATTTTCAATTGTTATTTTACTTATTTCACGTAAGATAAAAAACAAATAGGGAGGAATTAATGAAAAAGAAAAAAGAATTAAAAATCTCTAGACGTACAGTTATGAAAGGAGCTCTTGCTGCAGGTGCAATGATGTCAGCAGGATCTATACCTTCAAAACTATTTGCTGGAGAATATAATATTCCTGATCCACTAAAACCATTACCAACAACAGGTGGTAATATGCGATGGATTGATAGTGGTGACATGAAAGGTGTCTTTTGGAAAAAATTATTTCCAGAATATGCAGCTTCAAGAGGTATCACTATTGAATATGATGGATTGCCATGGAAAGAAATAAATAAAATTGTTCCAATCGCTATAAGAAATGGAACTGTTCATGATGTATTTCAATTACCGTTAGGAATGGATCCAGGTGTTGCAGTAGCTGAAGGTTGGGTTCAACCATGGGATGACTACATTGAAAACATCGACGAATGGTTAGCTGCATTTCCTAGTGGCGTTTATCTGCCTGGTGTCAACCAATTCAATGGAAAGACTTATGGAACATGTTTAACAGCAAATAAGAGAACGGGAACCTGTCTTCTATATAGTGAAAAATATATGAGTGAGGCTGGTTATGATCCTCAAGCTGGTCGAATGACATATTCTGAAATCAGAGATGCTGCTAAAAAAATTACTAAAAATGGTAATGGTCAGTATTATGGTTGGATTATTGGTGGTAACCAAGTTAATCGATGGGAAGATGTTGTCCATACATTTGGACAAGTAGGTGGAGCACATAGTGGAAGAGGTGGCTTTACAAACAGACACATTAATTTCCAAAACGGTAAATTCCAAATTGCATCTGATCAATATATGGAAGCAGTTGAATTACTTCTTCAATTAAAGTCAGATGGTAGCGCTTTCCCAGGAGTTATGAGTATGAATGCTCCTCAAGCTAGAGCTTTGATGCCACAAGGTGCAGCAGGAATGATATTCCAGGGTCCTTGGTGTATTGGAGTTTGGGGAAGAGATGCTCCAGATTGGAAATATGGTATTGCAAGTGAACCAGTTCCAGATGGAAAAGAAGCACAACCACTTTACATTGCAGAAGGTGGATCAAATACTTTTTGGTTAAGTGCTAATAGTACAATGGGACCATTTGCTGGTGACCTGATTAGATTTATGGGAACTGAGCAAGGTCAAATTTACTGGGCTCAAACTGTTGGTGCCGCAGATCCAGCTGTTAATCCAGATGCAGTTGCTAAAGCTGGTTTAACCGGACCATCAGCACAAGCTTTATCTATGTTTGCTGAAAACATACTTGTTGGACCTAATCCAATTGTAAGAAATAAAGATGTTGGTATTGTAGCTGCAAAGTCTAGAGTACCAGATCCTTCTTTGGCTCTAGTTATTCAAGGGTTGTATACTGGACAACTTAAAGGTGTGGAAGCACAGCTTAAAGATTGTAATCAAAGGTATGAAGATGCTCTTGATAAAGCTGTTGAAGAGGCAAGAGCAGATGGTGCTAATGTAACTCGTGATGATTGGGTCTTCCCTAATTGGGATGTATACTCAAATTACGGTGCTGAAAAGTATCAAGAACTTTAAACAAAATATCTAAAGGCGAATTTTTTAAATTCGCCTTTTTTTACTATGCACAAAAAACCTCTATCTAAACAAATATATGATGCAAGATGGTGTTACTTATTTGTTTTACCATGCTCAATTCTTACAGGAATGTTTGTCATTTATCCTATTGGAATGTCTTGGTATTTTTCTTTATTAGATTGGAGTGGTTTTACAAAAGAAGCAAAATTTATTGGCCTTAAAAATTATTATGAAGCTGTCAACGATGAATTCTTTTGGGATGCATTCATTCGTTCTTTTATTTTTATGTTTGGAACAGTTCCAGTAAAAATAGTTTTAGGTTTCATTATTGCAGTATTTTTAAATAATCAGGTTTTAAAACTTGCCCCTTTCTTTCGTACTGTAATTTTTATGCCTGTAGTTACTGCAATTGCTATCATTGGTATTGTAATGACTTTTGTATTTAGCCCTTTTAATGGACCTGCTAATAAATTTTTAATGTCTACTAATTTAACTTCTGCTCCAATTGATTTTCTTGGAAACCCAGATACGGTGCTTCCAACTGTAATGGGAGTGTATGTATGGAAATGGCTAGGGATAACCATGATGTATTGGCTTGCTGCTTTACAAACAGTCCCACAAGATGTTTACGATGCCGCAAAAATTGATGGTGCTGAAGGATATAGATTATGGATCCATATTATTTTACCAATTGTACTACCTTTTGCTATTGTCATTATTCTTGTGGAGGCAGTTGGAGCGCTAAATGTTTTTCCTTTAATTGAAACTATGACTGCTGGAGGACCATTCTTTAGTAGTGAAGTTATGGAAATATATATTTTTAGAACAGCTTTTGTAACTGATTCTGGCACAATGCCTAGACTTGGATACGCTTGTGCTGCAGGTGTATTTTGGGGTGTTGCTGTTTTATTTATTACAGTGCTTCAGGGATTATGGATGAGGAGAACTCGAAGAATATGAGTAGATACTTAAATTTTATTGCTGAAAAAAACCAAGTTAAATATTTAATTATAACTATAGCTTTTATTATTTTCTCTTTCTTTTGGATCTATCCATTACTGTGGGTACTTTCAGCTTCTTTCAAAACGGATTTTGAAATTTGGGGAGGCTTAGGCTTAATTCCTGATCGGCTTGTTTGGGAAAATTTTGAAAGAGCATGGTTTGGTGCAAATATGGGTAGGTATTTTTTTAATACCCTTATTATTACAGTTGTTTCTGTAATTATAGTTGTTGTAACAACTGGTATGTTTGGTTACGTAATTGGAAGATATTCTTTTCCAGGAAAAAAAATACTTATTGGAATTTTAATTAGTACAATTTTTATTCCTCAAGGTTACACAATAATTCCTGTTTTTGATTTATTAAATAATTTAAATATTTCTAAAAACTTAATTGGACTAACACTCGCAACAGCAGGGCACACCCCTGTAATTTATATTTTATTGTTTGCAGGATATTTTTCGAGAGTTCCTGTAGAGCTTGAAGAAGCAGCTAAAATGGATGGAGCGGGTTTTGTTCGAACATTTATTTCAATCATGTTACCTTTAACAAAACCAGTAGTAGCCACTGTTTCTATTTTACAAGTCTTACATGCATGGAATGATTTTTTATTACCAGTCGTCATCACATTAGGTAATCCTGATATACGAACACTATCCGTAGGTGTGTACGCTTTTAAAGGTGAATACTTTGTCGATTGGTCTGGTATGGCAGCTGCATCTGTTATAACTATTTTGCCTATAATTATTTTATTTTTGTTTATGCAAAAATATTTTGTTGAAGGTGTTCAAGGAGCTGTAAAAGGGTAAATATGAAAAGGCCAAATATTTTATTAATAACTTCTGATCAACAGCATCACGATACTATCGGAAAATTTAATTCAAAAATACAAACACCGTATTTAGATAAGCTTTGTGATGAAGGAATGAATTTTACAAGAGCTTATTGTCCATCACCAGTGTGTACACCATCAAGAGCAAGTATTATTACTGGACAATATCCGTCTTCTCATGGAGCGTGGACAATTGGTGTTAAATTAGATGAAGAAGTAGAAACTATTGGAGAACTTTTATACAAAAATGGTTACTCTACTGGTTTAATTGGTAAAGCACATTTCCAGCCATTAACTTCAGTTCCAGGTCAGGAATCTATAGAAGGACAACCAACTTTAAGAGATTTAGAATTTTGGAAAAATTTTAAAGGTCCTTGGTATGGCTTTGAACATATTGAGCTAGCACGTAATCATGCAGATGAAAGTCATGTAGGTCAACATTATGCAATTTGGATGGAACAAAACGGTCTTAGTGATTGGAAAGAATATTTTCAACCAGTGCCTGGTGAAACTTCTAAATATGCTCCTCCTATTGCTCGTGAATATGACTACTGGGCAAGACCGGATAGGGTATGGAAGTTAGACGAAAAACATCACTACACAAATTGGACAGCCGAAAGATCAATTGAATTTTTAGATCAACAAAAAGATGACAAGCCATTTTTTCTTTGGACAAGCTTTCAAGATCCACATCCACCATATGTATTAAGTGAACCATGGGCATCAATGTATAATCCAGAAGATATGTCACCTGGAACGTTAAAAGAAGGTGAACACGAATTAAATCCACCACATTTTGGAAAAACACAAACGACAAATCCTGATTTCGAAAATTGGCATTCACCATTTAACGCTCATGGATGCATGAGTCATCTGTATCCAATGGAAGAATTAAAAAAAGACATGGCAATTTATTATGGCATGGTTAGTTTTATGGATAAGAATATTGGCAAAATAATTAATAAGTTAGATCACATGGGTGAACTTGATAATACCATAATTATTTTTACTACTGATCATGGTCACTTTATAGGACAGCATGGTTTAATTGCTAAAGGACCTTTCCACTATGAAGATATGCTCCGTTTACCATTTATTGTTAGGTGGCCAGATAAAGTTCCTCAAAATTCATCATCTTCATCTTTATTAAGTTTAGTTGATCTTGCACCAACATTTTTAAAAGTTGCTGGTATTGATATACCAACTCAAATGCAAGGAGTAGATCAAACGGATGTATTTTATGGTAATAAGGAAAGTATACGTTCACATATATTTGTTGAAAATAGACATAATCCAAGAATGCCACATTTAAAAACTTACATAAATGATAATTATAAAATTTCTATTTACCGAGAAGCTAACTACGGTGAACTTTTTGATTTAGAAAATGATCCAAACGAATATAATAATTTATGGGATAATACGAATGCACAAACATTAAAAAAAGATTTATTATTTAAGTTTGCGCAAGCCACATTAAAAGATGAAACATCAAAAATGAAAAGAGTTTCAGGCGCTTAATTAAGAAAGGATAAAGATGAGAATTTTATACGTAGACATAGACTCATTAAGACCTGATCATTTAGGATGTTATGGTTATCATAGAAACACATCTCCTACGATTGACTCAATAGCAAAAGAAGGAGTCAAGTTTACAAATTTTTATTCAACTGACACACCGTGCTTACCTAGTAGAACTTCTTTGTTTGGTGGCAATTTTGGTTTCAAAACTGGAGTTGTTAATCATGGTGGTGAATTCTCTGATATTGCTCCAAGAAAAAATATTTGGAACAGAGAATTTAAAGGCGGTTTAAGAGGAGAATATGCTTTTACATCTCTTGGAAAAGTTCTTCGTGATGCAGGATATTATACAGCAAGTATTAGTCCTTTCCCAGAAAGACATACAGCTTATCAAGTTTGGTTTGGTTTTACCGAAACGTATGACACTGGAAAAGGTGGTTTAGAAAATGCTGATGAAGTCTACCCTGTTATAAAAAAGTGGTTAGAAAATAATGGAGAAAAAGAAAATTGGTTCTTACATGTAAATATGTGGGATCCTCATACTCCGTATGATACACCTGAAGACTTTGGAAATCCTTTTAAAGATGATCCTATCGAAGAGTGGGTGACAGAAGAATTAATTAAAAAACAAAGGAATAGTTTCGGACCGCATAGCGCTAGAGAAGTTCCAGGATTTGATGAAGATCTTGGAGGAAAGTATACAATGGGAGTGGGGGAAATTAAAAATACTTCTGATGCTAAAGAGCAAATTGATGCATATGATACTGGAATTAAGTACGCTGATTTTTATTTAAATAAAGTTTTTGAAGACTTAAAAAAAATGAACCTTTGGGATGATACAGCAATAATTATTTCAGCAGACCACGGAGAAAATCAAGGTGAGTTAAATGTTTGGGGAGATCACCAAACAGCTGATCATATAACTAATAGAGTTCCATTAATAATTAAATGGCCGGGGATAACAGATACAAATAAAGGAAGTATCCCAACGTTGTTGATCAGTAAAAAATACAATAATATTTGGTTTAGATTTAATATTC
>CACJWQ010000012.1 GCA_902597015.1 uncultured Alphaproteobacteria bacterium | reverse complement strand
TAAACAAACAAAAGATAATATTTTTTATTATGTTGGTGAACCCTATTTTATTGAAGGAGTAAGTTATACTCCTGAAGAAAATTATAATTATTCAGAAATTGGACTTTCTTCTTTTTATGGTAAGGAATTACACAATATTAAAACTGTAAATAATGATTTAAATAAAGTTACAGAATTACTTGGTAGACATAAAACTCTACCAATTCCAAGTATGGTGAAGGTCACTAACTTGGATAATGGACTTTCTATAAATGTAAAAATAATAGATAGACATGATGATAATGCAGTTATTATTCAGGTTTCAAGAAAAGTTGCACAACTTTTGGGATTTTATAAATCTAAAATAGCGACTGTAAAAGTAGAAATACTTTCTGATGCGAGTAAACAATGGAAAAGTGTTGCAAATTCATTAAATGAAGAAAATTTTGATGAAACTATCTCTTCTGCACCAACAGATATTGTATCTATTGAAGAAATTGATGAAATTATGGATACTAATGATGATGTCACTACAATTACAGAAGAACCAATTGAACTTAAATCAGAAAAAATAACTGATTTTAAATTATATTTAAGAGTAATAGGATTTGAAAATTATGAGAGTATTCGATCAGTATTAGATAATTATGACAATAATTTAAAATATACTTCTGAAAAAAATAATTCCAAATATGACGTAATTATTGGTCCTTTAGAAAATTCAGAAGCAAATAATTTGGTTTCATACTTTATCTCAAAAGGTTATAAGGAAACTGAAATTCTTATTAAATAACAAATAAAGGTCATAATTAAGAATTATTAATATTTATGGTAAAAATTTTTAGCCTTCTTTTATTTTTAGTATTTTCTCTAAAACTTTACGCTATTGATACAAAGGCAGAGCAAGCGGTTGTTATTGATTTTGATACAAATGAAGTTCTTTTTGAAAAAAATTCTAATGTAAAAGTTATACCTGCTTCAATGACTAAGATCATGACTGTTTATGTTGCATTTGATAGAATAAAGAATACAAATTTTGCAATTTCTAATGAATGTAAAGTTTCTCCTAAAGCTTATAAAATGGGAGGTTCGAGAACATTTTTAGAAATAGATGATAATGTAACAGTTGATGATTTATTAAAGGGTATAATTGTTCAATCTGGAAATGATGCCTCTATAGCTTTAGCAGAATGTTTAGGCGGTACTGAAGAAGATTTTGCTAAACTTATGAATGTTTATGCAAAGCGCATAGGAATGACAAATACAAACTTCATTAATTCATCTGGATGGCCAGATGATAATCACTATTCCACTGTTTATGATCTCGGTATTCTTTCAAACTCTTTAATAAAAGATTTTCCTCAACTCTATTCATATTTCAAAATGGAAGAATTTACTTATAATGATATTAGTCAGCCAAATAGAAATAAACTTTTATATCAAGTCCAAGGAGCTGATGGATTAAAAACAGGTTTTACTAAAGAATCTGGTTGGGGAATAGCTGCTACAGCATTAAGAAATGATAGAAGGATTACAGTTGTTATAAATGGAACAAATAGCTCCAGATCAAGATTAAATGAATCTTCTAATTTAATAAATTGGGCTTTTAATCAAACTTCGCAACAAACTTTAGTTGAAAAAGATCAATTTATTAAAGAGGTAGATGTATGGCTGGGTAGTGAAAGTAGTATTAATTTAATTAGCGCACAAAAATTAGTGTCAACATTATCATTTGATCAAATTCAATTAATGAATTCTTCTATTACATATACAAACCCTATTTCTGCTCCTATAAAAAAAGGTGATGAATTAGGAAAATTAATTATAAATATAGATGGAAAGCCAAAAATAGAAGTACCACTTATTGCTGAAAAAGATGTAACTGAAGTTAATCCTTTATTTAAAATTTTTGCAGCAGCAAAATACTTAATTTTTGGTAGAAGTTTAGATGAAATTAAATAAAGGTTTGTTCATTAGTTTTGAAGGACCTGAGGCAAGTGGAAAATCATCTCAAATATCACTTTTATCAAAATATTTAAAACAAAAGAAAATACCTTTTATTGTATCCAGAGAACCAGGAGGAACTGATTTTGCAGAAAAATTAAGAAAATTAATTTTAGATAATAAATCTACAATAAATAATTTAGAAGAATTACTTCTTCTAATGGCAGCTAGGTCAAACCATATAAATGAAGTAATTATCCCTAATCTTAAAAAGGGTAAGATTGTCATTTCAGATCGATATGCAGATTCATCATTTGTTTACCAAGGATACGTAAATAAATTCGGCATTAAAAGAGCTCAAAAACTTCATAAAGAACTTCTAAATAATTTTTTTCCTGACTATACATTTATTTTTAAAATCAATCCAAAAGATATAATCAAAAGATTAAAACAGAGGAAAGTTAAAAACAAATATGATAAATCTAACTTGTTATTTCATCAAAAAGTAATTCAAGGATATAAAAAAATAGCATATCCAAAAAGATATATAACAGTAGATGCTTCTTTATCTAGAGATATAATTCATAAAAATATTATTAAAAAATTAAAGTTGTAATTAATGATTGAATTAATAGGTTTTGAAAAAGAGTATAGTGATCTACTAAATAGATATAAATTAAATAATCTGCCAAATTCAATTTTAATTCATGGATTGAGCGGTATAGGTAAAAGAACTTTTCTTAACAAATTAGTTATAAATATATTAAATATAGAATTTTATGATAATAATCTTGATCATCATTTAAATTTATTTAAAAATAATACACATCCAAATATAAAAATAATTGAAAAAGAAATTGATAGCAAAACTGGAAAAATTAAAACTAATATAACTATTGATCAAATTAGAAGATTAAAAACATTTTTAAATTCAACATCAATAATTCAAAATTTTTCTAAAATAGTTATCATTGATTCTGCTGATTATTTAAACATTAGTTCTGCAAATAGTATGCTTAAAATTCTAGAAGAACCAAAAGAAAATACTTATATTTTTTTAATATCAAACCAGATTTCATTACTTCTACCAACAATAAGATCAAGATGTTTAAAAATTAAATTTAATACTCATACTTTAACTAATTTTACTAATATCATAAAAAATAATATTGATGAAATATCTAATGAAGAAATAAATTTTTACTTTGAATTAACGTATGGATCACCAGGAACTACTATTCTATATTATAACAACGATTTCTTGGATATTTTCCAATTATCAATTAAATGTCTTTTATCAAATGATCTAGATGATGATAAAATAAATTTATCTAATATTTTATCAAAACTTACTAATGATGAATTTAATAATTATTTATCAATGCTTAAATTTATTTTAATTGTTGCAAATAAGTTAAAAGTAAACAGAGATGATAAAAGCTTGATTAATATACCAAATTATCTAGAGTTAGAGTCTTTATCGACAAATCTTACCAAAAAAAATCTTATTGATAGATTTGATTATTTAACTAATAACCAAAAAGAATTATTTAGTTTAAATCTTGATAAAAAAATATTTATATTAAATTTTTTAACTCAATAAAATGAATTTTTATATAACTACTCCAATTTACTACACTAATGATATACCTCATATAGGTCATGCTTATACAAGTATAGCTTGCGATATTATTGCGCGATATAATAAATTATTAGGAAACAAAGTATTCTTTTTAACAGGTACAGACGAGCATGGGCAAAAAGTAGAAAAAGCTGCTATTAATTCAAACTTAAAACCTAAAGAATTCGTCGATAAACTTTCAGTTAATTTTATTAATTTAATACCTTTTTTAGGATGTGAAATAGATGATTTTATAAGAACTACTGAAGAAAGACATATTAAAGCCTCACAAGAACTTTGGAAGCAATTAGAAAAAAATAATCAAATATATCTTTCAAATTATGAAGGTTGGTACTCAGTTAGAGATGAAGCATTTTATTTAGAAAATGAATTAAAAAAGATTGATGGTAAATATGTGACGGATAATGGATCGCCTGTAGAGTGGGTAAGGGAGGAGAGTTATTTTTTTAAACTTTCAGAATGGCAAGATAAGTTAATCGACTATTATGAAAAAAATCCAGAATCAATCTTGCCAAAAACAAGATACAATGAAGTATTAAGTTTCATTAAAGGTGGATTAAAAGATCTGTCTATTTCAAGAACAACTTTTAATTGGGGAGTGCCAGTTCCAAATAATTCTAAGCATGTGATGTATGTTTGGATTGATGCATTATGTAATTACCTAACCGCAATTGGTTATCCAGATACAAATAATAATAATTATAAGAAATTTTGGCCCGCAACACATATTGTGGGGAAAGATATATTAAGATTTCATGCAGTTTATTGGCCAGCTTTTTTAATGGCTGCGGGTATCGAGCCCCCTAAAAGAATATTTGCACATGGATGGTGGACTAATGAAGGACAAAAAATTTCTAAATCACTTGGTAATGTCATTGATCCTTACGATATTATTAATGAATATGGGTTGGATCAAATTAGGTTTTTTTTATTTAGAGAAGTACCATTTGGAAATGATGGAGATTTTTCAAAAAAAGCAATCGCAAATAGAATTAACGCAGATTTATCGAATAATTTTGGTAATTTAGTACAAAGGATTTCATCATTTGCTGTAAAAAATAATGATTCTATACTAAAGCCAACAGAAAATTTAACTAATGATGATCAGGATTTAATTAAAATTCTTCAAAATAAATTTGATGAATATTGTAAATTTATGAACAAACAACAAATTGATAGAGCAATCAAGTCTGTCTTAGAATTAATATCTGCTGGTAACGCATATGTTGACACTCAAGCACCATGGACATTGAAAAAAACAAATAAAATTAGAATGGAAGAAGTTTTATATATTATTACAAATATAATTATTAAATCAGCTATAATGCTCTATCCAATAATACCAACTAGTTCAAAAAAAATACTTAATATTTTTAATTATAATATGGACAATAATAAATTTGAGAATTTAACTCAACTAATCAATCAAAATATAAAAATAAATAATCCAGAACCAATATTTCCAAGAATATTGAATGATTGACTCACATTGTCACCTCAATTTTAATGAATTAGCAGAAAATTTTCATAATATTATTAATAATTCAAAACTAAATAATATAACTTCAATATTATCAATAAATACTGATCCTGAAGACTTTGAAGACCATCTTAATTTAATAAAAAACTATAACTCCGTTTATCTTTCATATGGTCTTCATCCTGATAAGGTTGATACATTTAATCAAATTCAATTACAAAATTTTGATATTGCTTGTAAAAATGAAAAAGTTATAGGAATAGGAGAGACAGGTATTGATTTATATCATAGCCAAAACCACCTCAAAGAACAAACACAAGTATTTGAAACCCATATTGAAGCATCAATAAAACATTCATTACCATTAATCATACATCAGAGAAATTCTGAAAAAGAAATTGTAGATATTTTAAAAAATTATAAATCAAATAATTTAAAACTAATTTTTCACTGTTTTACAGGTTCAAAACAACTACTAAATTTTTGTCTAGAGAATAACTACTACATTTCTATTTCTGGAATAATAACATTTAAAAATGCATCAAATTTAAGAGATATAATTAAGGACGCTCCTTTAGATTCTATACTTATAGAAACTGATAGTCCTTTTTTAGCACCCGAGCCAATGAGAGGTAAAGTAAATGAGCCATCTTTTGTAAAATACACAGCTAAATATCTGGCAAAATTTTTTAAATTATCCTTAGAAGAATTTGAAAAAATCACTGATAATAATTTTTTTAATTTGTTTACAAAAGCTAAAAGAGATAATTATCTATAATGAAAATAACAATTTTAGGCTGTGGAGGATCTTTCGGATCGCCTTTAGCATGGAATAGACATGGTAATATTGATCTTAATAATAAAAGAAATTTTCGAACAAGATCATCTGTACTTATTGAATATAAAAATACAAATATTCTAATTGATACTAGTCCAGACCTTAGACAGCAACTTTATAATGCTAAATGTACAAATATTGATGCTGTACTTTATACTCATATTCATTCCGATCATACATCGGGAGTACCAGATATGAGAGCAATGTCTTTAATAAATAAAAAAATTATTCCTGCATATATGCCAAAAGAAATGATTCCTGAGATGGAGACAAATTATAAATATATTTTTAAAGGAGAAAAAGATTATTTGCCATTTATGGAAATTAAAGAATTAGAAACTAGTATAAATTTTAAAAATATAAATATTGAAACATTTAAACATAATCACGGATCAATTGATGTTCAAACATACAAGATTGGAAATTTTGCTTATTCTACAGATTTAAAAAAATTTTATAATCAAGATATTGATAAATTAAAAAATCTAGATTTATGGATTGTTGGTTTGTTAAGAGAAGATACTCATCCCGCTCATGCTGGATTTGATCAAATAATGGATTTCATTTCATATATTAAACCAAAACAAACTATTTTTACTCATATGACAGCTTTACTAGATGAAAAAGAATTAATAACAAAGTGCCCACCAAATGTTAAACCTGGATATGATGGTATGATTATTGACTTATGAAGCCAGTATCTATTGGTTTCATAGGAATTGGTAATGTTGGATCAAATCTTGCAAATAATTTATTAAAATCAAATAATAATGTATTTGTGTATGATAAAAATAATCAATCTTATTCAAGATTAAAAAATTTAAAAAATGAGCCTTGTAAAAATATAAAAGAATTAACTGAAAAGAGTGATATTATAATTACATGTTTACCTTCACCAAAGGCTGTAAGCAAAGTTTTAAAAAACATATTAAAATATTTAACTAAAAAACATACCTGGATTGAGATGAGCACTACAGATAAAAATGATATGATTAGTTTATCAAAAAAAGTAAGTTCTAAAGGTGGCAGAGTATTAGAATGCCCAATTACTGGAGGGGAGCATAGAGCTAAATCAGGCAATATATCTATTTTAGCTGCTGGAAAAAAATCAACTTTCAAAAAATGCTTCCCAATATTATCATTGCTTGGTCATGAAATTTTATACTGTGGAAAAATTGGAAATGCCTCGATATTAAAAGTAATTACAAATTTTTTAGCATCATTACATTTAGTGGGTATCGGTGAAGCACTGAGTGTTGCAAAAAAAAATAAAATTGATTTAGGTTTAACTTATAAAGCTATAAAAATAAGCTCTGGAAATAGTTTTGTTAATGAAACTGAAACACAAGTCATACTTGGAGGCAGTTATGATGTTGGATTTACAATGGATCTAGTCAATAAAGATATAAATCTTTTTAATAGACTTGGAAAAAATATGAAATTAGAACTAGGGAATTATCTAAGTAAAAAATTTAAACTTGGTATGAAAATTTTAGGTAAAAGGTCATTTAGCACTAGTATTACTAAATTAATTGAAAAAGATGCTAAAATTAAATTAAGAGCAAAAAATTTTCCAAAACAATTAATTGATAAACAAAAAAAACAAAAAGGTGTAGAAGTATAATATGTCAGAAAAAAAATTACTACCTGCTGATTTAGATCCAAGAAATCCAAGTTTTGCTTACAAAAATAAATATAATGAACATGTAGAAAATACTGATCAATTTAATAATTATATAAAGTCTACTGAAGTTAAAAAAGTTTTTTCGGGAATGTTATGGGGAGAAGGGCCAGCTTATATTCCTCATTTAGATACATTAGTCTGGAGCGATATACCAAATAACAGAATGTTAAAGTTAACAAATGGTTTAGTATCTGAATATAAAAATCCCTCAAATTATTGTAATGGAAATACTATTGATAAAGAAGAGAATGTAATTTCTTGTTCACATGGAGGGAGATGTATTTATAAAACTAATGATAATTTAGAAGTGGAAGTTTTAGTTGATAGTTATAATGGTAAGAAGCTTAACTCTCCAAACGACTTATTTGTTAAATCGGATGATACAATTTGGTTTACAGATCCACCTTACGGTATTTTATCAGATTATGAGGGATATCCTGGCGAACAAGAATATGGTGGCTGTAATGTGTTTTCTTTTGAACCTAAATCAAACACTTTAAATGTTATGATAGACGATCTTGATAGACCTAATGGCATTGCAATTTCTCCAAACGAAAAAAAATTATATGTTGCTGATACTGGAGAAAATATCAAACATTTGTATGTTTATGATATGATTGATGGAATGCCCATGAATAGAAAATTAGTCTATGATTTTAAACCCTTTTTTTCTGATGGTTTTAGATGCGATAAAGATGGAAATGTTTGGACTAGTGCAGGAAAAGCAATTAAATGTTTTAATCCTAAAAGTGAATTAATTGGACAACTTATAGTTCCAGAACTAGTATCAAATTTAGAATTTGGAGGAACGGAGGGAAATATCTTATATATAACTGCTACAACTAGTTTATATTCCATTGAATTAAATCAACAAGGCGCCAGATTTTATGAATAATACTCTATCTTCAGGAAAGTGCGAGCCATGCAATGGGAATACCCCTAAATTGGATTTTCAAGAAATTAGCAAATTTTTATCAGAACTTAATGATTGGTCAGTTAATGATAATCAAGAAATGATTTTCAAAAAATTTAAATTTAGTAATTTTAAAAAAGCCATATCATTTGCAAATGAAGTTGGTGAAATTGCAGAAACAGAAGGTCATCACCCTGATATATCTATTGGTTGGGGATATTGCTTAGTAATGGTCCATACACATGCTATAAATGGATTATCAATAAATGATTTTATTTTAGCAGCAAAAATAGATAATATTAAAAATAATGAAACATAGAGAGCAATTTAATAATTACAGTAAGTCCATTCTTAATTTGCTATTAAATACTGATGACAAATTATTTAAAAAATCAATTAATTTGATAAAAAAAACACAAAAACAAAAAGGAAAAGTTTATATAGTTGGTAATGGCGGTAGCTCTTCAATAGCTAGCCATGTTAGTGTAGACTTTGCAAAAGTAGCTAGAGTTAATTCATCCACTTTTAATAATGCAAATTTAATAACATGTTTTGCAAATGATTATGGTTATGAAAATTGGGTAGTAGAAGCAATAAAAGCTTACCTAAATAAAAATGATATGATGATCTTAATTAGTAGTAGTGGAACTTCAAAAAACATTGTTAATGCAGCAAAATATTGTAAAAAAAATTCAATTCAATTGATTACTTTGAGTGGTTTCAAAAAAAATAACCCACTATCAAAATATGGAAATGTTAATTTTCATATAAATTCTGATCAATATAATTTTATTGAAATGTCTCATCATATTATTTTAGTTTATCTTGTTGACATATTTGCAAAAAATAAACTTAGTTCTTAATTTTAATTAGTGGATAAAAAAAAAATTTTCATTTGTGGAATAAGTACTGAATGTTGTTCTTACTCAACATTAATACAAAATGAAAATGATTTTGAAATTTTAAGTGGTAAAAAACTTTTAAAATATATAGATTTTAATTATTCAAAATATAAGAATATTACTTTTATATCTAGCAAATTTTATCATAGTTTACCTGGCGGTCCAGTAGATAAAAATTTTTTTTTAAATACAATTCAAAATATTACAGATGATTTAAAAAAACATACATCAATAGATGGTCTTTTATTTTTAATGCATGGAGCAATGTATGTTAAGGGTATTAGTGATCCCGAAGGTTTTTTTATTAAAAAAATTCGCTCTAAAGTATCTAAAAACTGTAAAATATCATTATCTTATGATCTTCACGGTCAGATGACTGATTCAATTATAAAAAATATCGATTATTTTGCAGCATATAAAACAGCCCCACATATCGACGTTAAGCAAACTTATTCAAGGTCATTGAAAATGTTAATAGATGGAATATTAAAAAATAAAAAAAATCATATTATTTGGGAAAAAATACCAGTTTTAGTTTCAGGTGAAATGTCATCTACAATAGTTGAGCCATGTAAAAAAATTTATAAAAATCTTAATATTTTTAATAAACTGAATGGCATTAATGATTGTAATTTACTTATAGGATATGTTTGGGCTGATACTAAGAGGGCAACAGCTTCTGCAATTGTAAATTGTACAGATGTTAATATCGGTAAAAGAATTTGTAAGAAAATAGCACTAAGTTATTGGAATAATAGGTTTAATTTAGTTTATGATATGAAATCTTATAAGTTAAATAAGATTTTTCATGTAGTTAATAAAAAAAGATTTACAATTTTAGCCGATAGCGGAGACAATCCAACAGCTGGAGGAGTAGGTAATAGAATTGATGTATTAGAGTACGTATTTAAAAACAAGATAGAGAACACTCTATTTGCAGGAATTTATAATGAAGAAATTTTTAGAGAGTTAAAAAATAAAAAAAACAAAATTGTTATAAAAGATAGTATCTCAAAAAAGAAAATTTCTATTTCAATTGATAAATTTTATCTAAAAAATGATAATGCGATTGTAATCTCAAATAATAATACAGTAATTTTTACTAAATACAGAAAACCTTTTCATTATCTTAGTGATTTTAGGGAATTAAATATAAATTTAAAAAATTATAAAATATTGATTGTAAAATCAGGATATCTTTCACCAGAACTTAAAAAACTAAAAGCAGATAATTTTATGATTTTAACAGATGGATTTGTTACCCAAGATTTTAAAAGAATTAAAAATTTATTTAGGGAAAAACCAATTTATCCTTTTCAAAAAAATTTTAGATACAATATAGCTATTTAATTAAGTACCACAAAAAGTTTCAAATACTTTTTCACTTTCAAGGGGTGGGGTAATATATTTTTTATTTTTTATTTTCTCATAAGGATTTTTTAGTAATTTTTCAAATTCATATAATTGACTGTAATTATTGCTGTACACTTCATTAATTATTTCTTCAATAATATGATTCCTAGGTATAATTTGAGGATTAACATTTTTAAATTTTCTTATTTTATTATTTTTATATTTTTCTTCCCAATTTTTAAAAATCTTTTTATCAAGAGTATTATTTTCTAAATCTAAAAATGTATTTGTATAATCAAGTTTGTAAATATGCATTAAATCTAAAAATTCTTTAACAATTTCTTCGTTATTATTATTAGTATCTAAATTTAATTTCATAGACATCATTATTAACCAAGATTGGTCAAACAATTTTTTATATTTATTTAATATATCTTCGATTTTTTTAATTGCTGTTTTTTCATTTGAATCAATTAAATGAAGAAAAGTTTCAGCAAATCTTGCTAAATTCCACAACGTTATTTTTGATTGATTTTCAAAAGAATATCTTCCCATTTTATCAATTGAGCTAAAAACTTTTTTTGGATTATATTCATCCAAATATGCTGCTGGACCATAATCTATAGTTTCACCAGATAAAGACATATTATCGGTATTCATAACACCATGAATAAAGCCAACTCTCATCCAATCTACAACTAACTTAATTTGTAAATCACAGATTGTCTCATAAAATTTTAAATATTTATCATTATTATTATCTATATCAGGATAAAGCCTTGATATTGTATAAGATATAAAGTTTTGAAATTCCTCTCTATTTTTTAAAAGGCTTCCAAATTGAAAAGTTCCTACTCTAATATGCGAATTCGCAACTCTAATTAAAATTGCACCAGGCTCTAATCTATCACGCAATACATTTTCACCTGTAGTAATAACTGCTAGTGCTCTGGTTGATGATATGCCAAGATTATGCATAGCTTCACTCAATATGTATTCCCTTATCATTGGGCCTAATGCAGCCTTTCCGTCTCCATTTCTAGAGTAGGGTGTCTGTCCTGACCCTTTTAACTGTATATCTACTCTTTGTTTATTATTAGTAATATGTTCACCAATAATTACAGCTCTACCATCGCCTAAAATTGTAAAATTTCCAAATTGATGTCCAGCATAAGCTTGAGAAAAGTAATTTTTATTTAATTTATTTTTTCCCAAAAGAATATTACACTTTTCATCATCATCATATTTACTAAAATCTAAATTTAAGTCCCTTGCAAGATCATTATTAAACAAAACTAATTTTTTATTACTAAAATTTTCAGGATTAACTTTACTATAAAAAATACTAGGTAGTTTCGTATAACTATCTTGAAAATTCCAAACCATATTGAATAAATATATATAAATTTTTTAAATTTAACATCTACAACTTTAGTATATAAGTATTAAGTCAGTAATGAATACCATAATTGATATAGTTAATCAGTCAAAACATCCAATAGATAGCGATGAATATATACAATATTGCAATGATGAAATTAAAAAAAATTCTATACTAATGTTAAATGATTTTTTAACAAATGACTGCTTAAGTGAATTAATTACTGAAGCACATGGATTACAAGATCAAGCTTTCTATTGTTCTCAAAATCATACTATCTTACTTAATAAACAAGATAAATTAAGTGACTTGAATGATCCTTTAAATAGAGAGGTCGTTAGTGATAAAGGTTGTGTCCCTCATGATCTGTTAAATCAGCAATCAAAATTAAATATTTTATATCAATCAAATATTTTTAAAAATTTTTTAAAAGGTGTCTTAAATTTAAAAGATATTTATCCATACAGTGATACCTTATCTTCCATAAATTATAATTATTATCAAAAATCACAACAGCTAGGATGGCATTTTGATAATGCATCATTTGCTATCACTTTAATGATACAATCTTCAGATAAAGGTGGTGAATTTGAATATGTTAGTAGAGGTAGAAATTTTTCTGAAAACTATATCGATAAATCATATATTAAAGATATTTTAGATAGAAAAATTTTACCACAAAAAGCAGATGTTGATGCCGGTACTCTTATATTATTTTATGGTAGAAATTATTTGCATCGTGTAACACCAGTAGAGTCTGAAAAACCAAGAATATTAGTAACACTTAATTATAATGAAGAAGAGGGCACAATGCTTTCAGAAAATGCAAGATTAACATTTTTTGGTAGAATTAATTAATTATGATTAAAGAAAAATAATTGTTTTCCATTTACTCGATAATTATTAATCAATTTTTTTGCTTCTTCTGACGTAATCCAATCAATATATTTTTTAGCCTCTTCAATATTTAAATTATTATTTATCTTATTGCTTACTAAAATTATTCCATATTGATTAAATAATGGTGGTAAATTTTCACAGACAATTTGTAGATTTTCTTTTTTATTAAAAGCTATCCAAGTGCTACGATCACTAAGAGTGTACGCATTCTTTTGATTAGCTATTAATAATGTTGATCCCATTCCCTGACCAACACTGAGATACCAATTTTCTTTAAATGGTATTTTTATATTTGATAGTTCCCAAAGCTCTTTTTCCTTTTTGTGTGTTCCACTCTCATCACCTCTTGATACAAATAACAATTTTGATTTTTTTATTTCTATCATTTTATTTTCAATTGAAGAGCATGTTTTGTTATCTTTTTTTGGTCCTATCAAGACAAAATCATTATACATCAAATCATATCTTAGGTTGCCATATCCCTTATTCATAAATTCTAGCTCTGATTTTTTATGATGAACTAATAAAATTTCAACATTTCCATCCATTGCAACTTTAATTGCCTGACCTGTTCCAAGAGATAATGATCTGACTTTTATTTTATATTCTTTTTCAAATTCTTTGTTAATATATTCTAATAAACCCGTATCGTGTGTAGAAGTTGTGCTTGCTATGGTTATATGTTTATCATTAGCTAGAGCATTCTTAATCAAAAATATTAAAATAAATATTAGAAAAACTCTAATCATAAAACTTGATACATCTTATAGTACTTACTAAATATATTTATATATTTTGAAAGGATAGTTATGAAAATTATTAAAGTTTTAGAAAAAACTGAATTAGTTATAGTCGATTTAGAGGTAAATCTAGGTAAAGAAAAAAGAAATGGCTTAACATTATGTGTTAAATATAATGGTGATTATTACCCATTAAATACTGCACATGATGGAAGACCAATTTTAATGAATAAAGAGAATGTTATTAAAAATTAAAGTTAAATTTTTTTATTATAAACATAAAAATAGCATAAGCTATTGCAGTACTGATTATTGAAACAATTAGTGAAAAAACAAAATTTTGTTTAAATTTCAGAAGAATAGGTAAAACAATAAAAAAAACAAAAGAAGGAATACTCATAACAAGTGTACTATAAGATAAATCTATTACTTTTTGATAATCTTTTGTGTCCCAATATAGCCATATAAAAGCTAATAAAGATGTTAATGGTAAGGAAACAATTATTGCAGCAGTCCAAGTATATTTTTTTGCTATTTCAGAAACTGCAACAATTATAATAGCACTTATTATAGTTTTAAGAAAAAAATACATTATTTACTCACATTTGTTCTTGTAGCTATATAGACACCAAATGTACAAATTAATAGTCCAATAATATCAATTATAAATAATTTTTCATCTAAAACAAACCAAGCCATTACAGCAGTAGTTGGGGGAACAAGGAAAAAAAGACTGCTAGTTTTAGAAGCTGTTCCATTTTTTATTAGATACATAAGTATTGCGTACGCTCCAAAGGACACCATAATGATTTGCCAAGAAATTGATAAAATAAAACGGGTATCAAAATTAATAAATGATATTTCAAAAAAAAGTGAAATTATAAATAAAAATATTCCAGCACTTAATGCTTGATAAAAATTATTAACTGAAAGACTGATTTCATGAGTAAATTTTTTTTGCCAAATAGTAGCTGAAGTTGCTCCTAAAAGTGCAACAATAGAAGCAATAACACCTATTGTTGGGATTTCTGTTCCAATATCATAACCTATAACTAATATAGTGCCTAAAAAACCAAAAAATATTCCTATCCATTGCGTAACAGTAACTTTTTCTTTTAAAATAGGTCCACTTAGAATATTTGTTAAAATAGGTTGAAGGCATACGATTAACGCAGATAATGTTGCAGTAAGTCCCATAGAATAAGAAAAAAATACTCCACCTAAATAAAATCCATGAAAAAGAATTCCAGTAATCATAGCTTGAAAGATTAAATTTCGATTTATTCTTATTTTTTCTCTAAAAATAATAGAAAAAATTAAAAAAAATGCACTTACAATACAAAACCTAAAACATAGTGCTGCAAAAGGGCTTGCTGATTGCACAATAAATTGACCACTTATAAAAGCACTACTCCAAAAAAAGATAAATAGATATGAAAGATATAGGTTCATTATAAATAATAATTCTATTCTTTATTTATAAATGTTATGAAAATTTATTCATAGAATAAAATGCTTAGCAATAAAATCAATTTTTTTTGTCCAAATTGTAGTTCAGATAAATATATTGGTAAAACTACTATAGGAAAAAACTATAAAGATGAACCATATAAAAATGTAACATCTGAAATACAATGCGCTAAGTGTTTTATGGATATTCCATCAATTATTTCAGAAAATATTTCTCCTGATAAGCAAAATGAAATGTCCAAAATTTGGAATGAAATATATAAACCATCTCATAAAGAAAACGCTGCACAATGTTCAAAATGTTTTAGGTATTATTGGGAAATAGAAAAAAATTTATCTGAAAATAATATTTCTGCAAAAGATATTTTCTATCAAACTTATAATCCTAAAAAATCAATTGGAGATTTAATTTGTAAGATTTGTGATCCATCATCTTTTAAATAAAATTAATGTTAGCATATATTCTTAATATATCAGGTTGGCTGTTATTACCTTTCATGGATGGTATTGCAAAATATCTATCTTCAGAAATACATTTCATACAAGTTGTTTGGGGTAGATATTTTTTTATGCTTTTAGTCAGTTTTCCACTAGTATTTATATTTTTTAGAAAAGAAATTAGTTTTCCTAAAACAATTTCAGTACAGCTATTTAGAAGTTTTTTTTTATTTTTATCTACCGTTTTTTTCTTTTATTCAATTTCAGTTATAACTTTAGCAGAAGCTTTAACGCTTGCATTTATCTCTCCAATAATAGTGACAATATTATCAATTTTTTATTTAAAAGAAAAAGTTGGAATTCATCGATGGGCTGCAGTTTTGATTGGGTTTTTTGGTGTTATGATCATTATAAGACCAGGTTTTATAGAAATTAATTTCGCATCTTTCTCAGCTATTGCAGCAGGAATTTCATACGCTTTTTACATAATTTATACTCGAAAATTATCTTTTACAGATAGTGCTGTTGTTACTTTGCTTTTTACAGGTATCGTAGGTTGTATTTTTATATCTCTTATTGTTCCTTTTTACTGGATAAATTTAGATTTAAGACAATTATTATTACTTATCTCATTAGCTTCAATTGGAACTTTAGGACATTTTTTAATAATTCTTTCTTTAAGACTTGGAGAAGCTTCTAAACTAGCTCCTTTGGGTTATTTTGAGATCTCTACAAATATACTTGTTGGATATGCCTTCTTCGGTGATTTGCCTGATATTTGGATTTATTTAGGATTATCTTTAATTGTTTTTAGCGGTATTTATATTTTAATTAGAGAAAGAAGAGAGATTAAAAAAACTAATTAGTTTTTCTAGTTGTTTGATAAATAAATATTGTAACAGATCCAAGCAGTAGGGCTCCTCCTATAATTGTATTTAGAGGAGGTATTTCATTTATAACAAACCAAACCCAAGCAGAACCTAAAACACTTTCTAATAAAAATATTAGAGCTACTTCGTGTGCTGGAGCAAATTTAGGAGAAATTGTTAAAATCATAAATGGAATAGGAAGTATTAATAAGCACATTATGAAAAGAAATAAAATTTGATCATTATTTAAATAAAAGTTAATTCCAAATGGTAGAGCGTAAAGAGCTGATATTAAACATCCTAATAAACATGCAGGTACCAAATCTTTATTTTTAAATAATCTAACAAGAACCATACTAAAACCCATTCCTATTGCTACAATTAGAGCCATAATATCTCCATATAATCCTGTAGTTGTAAAGCTTCCTATTCCAATTATTATCATTGCAAGCATAGCAATTAAAATCACTATCCATGTAAAAAGACTAGGTAATTCTTTAAGTATAAAAACTGAAAATAATGCAGCAAAAATAGGAGCTGATGCAATTAGAACTAATGTATTAGCTACAGCAGTATTTTGAATTGAATATACAAAACAAATATGAGTTATAGCATAGAGAATAGCGTAGATTATCCCTGGTACACCAATTAGATAAAATGATTTAAGAAAAGATCTTTTGTAAGTATAAATGAGAAAAATTAATATCGTAACAATTGGTAGAGCGCTTCTATAAAATATTAAACTAAAATCATCTAAATTTACTAATCTAATAAATAAACTATCAGGGCTAAGTATTAAAACCCCTACAAATGATAGTATAAGCCCCTTATTTCTTGTTTTCATAAATATTTGAAAATAAATAGATTATTAATATATTTATCAGTATCGTTCTTTAATTCACACTTGTTTTTATGAAAAAATTACTTTTTTTATGTTTTATTTTTTTATCACTAAATACTCACGCCTTAGATTCAAATAAATTAATAAACCTCAATGATTTAAAAATACTTTTTGATCTTCAAAAGAATGATTGGAACGAAAATGTTCTTTTTCTGATAAAAAAGAATTCATTTTCTAAAGTAGATAATGACTCAGATGTATTTTATTTAAAATCAATATTTAATGATGGCGAAATAATTACAATGCCAATTTTTTCTAAGGATATTGTTGAAAAAATTATATTTGAATATATTTTTTTAGATCACAATAAAAATAATTTAAAAATTATCAATAATCATTTTAATTCGTTTAATAATTTCTGTTTTGAATATCTCTATAATGACAAGTCTATACAAGTAGATATTACTAAATGTAATTAATTAAAAACCATTGATGTAGCTTTAAAAATTAAACTATGTCTCTTAGCTAATTCTAATTTATCATTTGAATATCCACCACCTATTACTGTCGCAATAGGAATTGATTTATTTTTAAAAAATTCTAACACTGTAATATCTCTTTTTAATAATCCTTCAGTTGTTATTTTTAAATTTCCTAATTTATCATTCTCATGAATGTCAACTCCAGTATCAAAAATTACTAAATCAGGATTAAAATTTTTTATACAACTATTAAGAGTTTGATATAATATTTCTAAATATTCCTTATCTTCTAAATTATCATCTAATTCAACATCCATGTCACTTATTGATTTTCTAAATGGAAAATTATTTTTACAATGAATAGAACATGTAAAAATTTTATCATTATCTTTAAGGATTGAGGCTGTACCATCTCCTTGATGCACATCGGTGTCAAAAATTAATATTTTTTTTACTTGATGGGTTCTTATTAAATGTAATGAAGCATAAGCCAAATCGTTAAAAACACAATATCCTGAACCAAAATCTCTATGACTATGGTGTGTGCCACCTGCTAAATGATTTGCTATACCATTCTTAATTGCTTCTTTGCATGTGAATAGAGTTCCATTAACTGCTAAAAAGGAACGATTAGAAAGTGTTTCTGACCATTTAAAACCCAATCTTCTTATTTCTTTATCGGATAAAGTACCATTTTTAATTTTTAATACGTAATCTAAATCATGACATATAGAAACCTCATCAACACTTGCTTTTTGAGGGCTTAGAATGTTTGCACGATGATAAAAATCTGAAGTTTTTAATTCATTATATAAATCTGAAAACTTACTGGCAGTAAATTTATGATTTTCAGGCAGAGGAATGTCATAATCTTCGTGTGTTACCCAACTGATTTTTTTCATAAATTTGCCTCTTTTTAACTCAATTTATGCCTAAATTAATTTGTACATAGATTATGTGGCACTAATCTATCAATATATATTTAGTGAGTAAATGTATTCTATCCATAAAGAATTAGTGTCACAACCAATATGGGATTTGTTTTAATATTTGATTTATTGATTATTTGTTTGATTGGTCTCTTGATTATTAAATATAATTAAATATCATTGAATTATAAGAGTTTTATTTAATTTATATCTGTTAATAAAAGTAGATGATTGAAAATTTTAATAATATTTTTTTTTTAATTTTACATTTAGTAATAATAGTACTTTTAAGTATTTTTTTATTTAGAATATTTTTCTTTCCTCATGAATTAGCTAAAGAAAATAATGTCGATCGAAGTGGAATATTGCCATTACGTTATATTGGGAGTTTTGTTTTTGCCTTTGTTTTTATGGGTATTTATATTCTTTTTAGACCTAATGGACCAGAGGGTACTTGGATTTTTTATAATTTATTTTTTTTAGTCACATTTGTCCAACTCATTTATGATCTATTGTTTTATTTTAAATTTATTGATAAAGACATAGGTGCAAAAAATAGTATTATAGATTTAATATTTGCTTTTGCCGCTTTTATTATTTCAGTAATTTTAATCTACGGTTTATCAAATAAAATTTATTTATAGATTTTGAGTACTTAGAATGTTTGCATGATTTTTATTGAATAAATAATCAATTTAATTAATATTTTAAGAATGAAAGATTTTTATGATAGAAATGGCTTTTTTTCACCATTAAAAATTTATAACGCAAAAGAAGCAAATTTTTTTAGAAATAAATTAGAAGACACAGAAAAAAAACTAGGTAAACTTCATTATATTGTGAAAACTTATACAATAATGAAATGGGTGTATGAAATAGCAGCTAATAAAATATTGCTTGATTTTGTCGAAGAAATAATTGGTAAAAATATATTATTATATAATGCAACTTTTATAATAAAAGAACCAAACACTAAAACACACGTAAGTTGGCATCAAGATCTTACCTATTGGGGTTTTGATAATAATGAAAAACAAGTAAGTGCATGGTTAGCTTTATCCAAATCTAATGATCAAAGTGGTTGTATGAAAATGATTCCAGGTTCCCATAAAAATGGATTTTTTGAACATCATTCAACTGAAGATAAAAATAATGTTTTATCTAGAGGTCAAACTGTAAAAGATATTGATATAAATAAAGCAGTATCATGTCCGTTAGAACCAGGTGAAGTTTCTTTTCATCATGGTCTAACATTACACGCATCACAACCTAATTCTAGTAATGACAGAAGAATAGGATTAAATTTTCAATTTATTTCTACTGATATGAAACAGCTAAAAAGCAAAAATGATAGTGCTATTTGTGTAAGAGGAGAAGATAAGTATAAAAATTTTAAGACAGATCAAGTAGCTAAAGATGACTTTGATCATGAGGCTTATCAACATCTTTTAGTTTTAAATAATCATTATAATGAAACAATAAGAAAAAATTAATATTTATTTATTAGAATCAGAAATAAGAGATCTAAAAATTAACTTCTATTTAATCAAATCATATGAATGTTTTATCTGGAATTAGTATCGGATTTATTGGTTACACGATATTTGTCATATTGGATACAATAATTAAAAAATACCTAGTTAATGAATATTCTGTTTTTCAAATAAATTTTTATATTTGTCTTTTTAGTTTTATACCAACATTATTAACTCTTTATTTTTTAAACAAATGGAGCTCACTAAAAAATGATATTATTCATATACAACTTCTTAGAGGATTATTTGGATTAATTTCAGGGGCTTTAGTAGTTTATTCATTTAGAGAACATGCATTTAGTGAAATTTATCCGATATTATTTAGTGCTCCATTAATGATAACAATGTTATCCCATTTTTTTTTAGATGAAAAAGTTGGTATTAGAAGATGGTCAGCGGTAACAGTTGGATTTATTGGTGTATTAATAGTTAGTAGACCTGGCACTATTCATTTTTCATTAAGTCTATTTGGTTTATTTTTTTCCGCATTACTAATGGCGATAAATATTACTTTAGTAAGAAAGTATTCAAATAATCAATCATCAATAGCATTCACTTTTTATGCTTTTTTATCTGCAACTATTTTAAATGGATTACTTAGTTTTAATAACCACATCGCATTACCTTTTAATGATCTAATGATACTTGTTTTTTGCGGTATTATTTGTGGAATAGGGGGTAATTGTTTAACAATCGCCTCAAAATTTTTAGAGTCTAGTGTTTTTGCTCCTATTCAATATACACAACTAATTTCTGGAGCAATTTTAGGTTATTTATTTTTTGCTGATATTCCTGATATTTATGAAATTATAGGATCATTAATTATTGTTGGAAGTGGAATTTATATAATAATTAGAGAAACAGAAATAGGGGTCAGACCATATATTAAAGAAGATTCAAGATTTCGTGACCAATTTAATAGAGGTCACTAAATTAATAATTATAAATCAAAATTTGTGATAATATTTTAATAGCATAAATTATTATGAAAAATTTATTAAATAATAAAAATCCAATAACTTTACTAATTTTATCATCAATAGCCATGCCTATTGCTTTTAGTACTTGGATGGTTTTATTAAATAATTTCTCAGTTGAAAGAGCAAGTTTTACTGGAGTTGAAATTGGAATACTTCAAAGTATCAGAGAGATACCTGGCTTCCTAGCATTTACTATTATTTTTTTATTGTTCTATTTTAAAGAACAATATTTTGCTATTTTTTCTTTAGCCTTAACTGGTTTTGGTGTTGCAATTACAGGTTTCTTACCAACTGTTTATGGCTTGTATTTTACAACAATTATTATGAGTACTGGCTTTCATTATTGTGAAACGGCCAAAAATTCTTTGAGTTTACAATGGCTTTCAAAAGAAGAAGCTCCACCAGTTCTAGGAAAATTAGTAGCTATTAGCTCAATTACGTCTTTATTTTTGTATTGTATAATTTGGAGTTTATTAGAAATTTTTAATTTAGATTATAAGTTTATATTTTTAATTGCAGGATTAATTTGTATTCTTATTTCCATACACCTTTTTATATCCTTTCCTTTTTTTGAAATCAAAAATAAACAACATAAAAAAATAATTCTAAAAAAAGAATATTCTCTTTACTATATCTTAATTTTTTTATCAGGTGCTAGAAGACAAATTTTTGTAGTTTTTGCAGCTTTTTTAATGGTAGAAAAATTTGGATATTCAGCATCGCAAGTTACTTTACTATTTTTGGTTAATTATATTTTTAATTGGTTTTTTGCAGAACGTATTGGAAAATTAATAAATATATTTGGTGAGAAAAAATGTCTTATATTTGAATATATTGGACTCGTTATAGTTTTTACATCTTATGCATTCGTGACTAATGCTTATATTGCAGCAGGTTTATATATTATTGATCATATGTTTTTTGCATTAGCTATTGCAATTAATACATATTTTCAAAAAATTGCTGATCCAAAAGATATTGCAAGCACTGCAGGTGTTTCATTTACTATCAATCATATAGCTGCAGTATTTATCCCAGTACTTTTAGGATTTGTTTGGATTAATTCTCATTCAATAGTTTTTTTAATTGGATCTTTGTTTGCTCTACTATCTTTAATCGCTTCATTTTTTTTACCTAATAATTTATCAAAGATTATTTTAGATGAAAGTAATTTAAAAAAAGTAAGAGTATAATTTACTCACCTATGTAACTAAGGATTATTTTTCTTTTGTATTTACTGTACCTGTGTTCAATTAGATATATTCCCTGCCACATCCCTAATTTCATTTCTTTATTGTTTACAGGAATTGTTAATGAGGTTTGAGTAAGCATAGATTTTATGTGAGCAGGCATATCATCATCTCCTTCATAACCGTGTTTGTATAATGAAGCATCTTCAGGAACTATTCTTTGAAAAAAAGAATTAATATCTTCTAATACATCAGGGCTAGCATTTTCCATTATTGTTAATGAAGCAGAAGTATGTTGTATAAATAAATTTAGCTGACCTTTAATTATATTATTTTTTACAATCCAATCATGAACATTATTTGTAATTTCATACATTCCCTGTCCATTATTAGAAATTATCAATTCATCTTGCAGATTTAACATTTTCTAATCTTAAAATGAAGTAGTGGCACCTACAAGGAGAATTATAATGAAAATTAATGTTATGAAAAAAAGAACTATTCTTTTGATAAGTGCCACAATTTTTAAAATATAATCAAATTTTGTTTTAATAGAGATATAAATAAGGAAAAATTGTGTTATGATTATTCTAATTCTTTTTAGCTAGGAATATTATTTGTTAAACAATAATCAATTTGCAATTTTTCTAATTATTATATCAATTATTTTTGGTACTCTTATGGGTACATTTATAAAATTAGCTCAAGAAGAATTAAATGTATTTACAACCGGTTTTTTACGTTTTTTCTTTGGATTTTTAATCATCACCCCTTACATTCTAAAAACAAAATTTGAAGTATTTAGTACAAAAAATTTAAAAATTCATATTTTACGGTCAGCACTAAACTTACCTGCAATGCTACTTGGTTTTGCAGCTTTAGCTATGCTTCCATTAGAGAAAATGACAGCCATTCATTTTATAGTTCCTATCATTGTTACAATCTTAGCTGTGATATTTTTAAAAGAAAAAATCTATTTGTATAGGTCAATTGCATTAGTGATGGGTTTTCTAGGAATGTTAATAATATTGAGACCCGGTATTATTGATATTTCTATTGGAATATATATGGCGCTTATTTCATCGCTAATTTGGTCAGTAGTTATAATTTTAACTAAAAAAGTATCTAAGGATGATAGCGCTATAACAATATTATCACACCAGTATCTTTATATGAGTCTTTTTTCATTTCCATTAGTTATATATTTTTGGGATCAACCAAGCTTAAAAACAATTATTTTTATATTATGTGCTGCAATGTCAGGAACAATATTACATATTGCATTAAATCATGCATATAAATTAGTTGATGTAACTATGACCCAACCCTATTCATTTTTAGGCTTAGTAGTTTCATCAATAATTGGATATTTTGTCTTTAGTGATAAACCTGATTTTTATACCTGGTTAGGTGCCTCTGTAATTTTTTGTGGTGTGCTTCTAATTTCTTACAGAGAACTTCAATTAAATAAAGAAATTACAAGAAAGAGATTAAATATTAATTCATAATATTAATATTTAACATCGTTAGATTATGTGTATTATTAGTAAATGCAAAATAATTATTTTTATAAATGGATAGATAGCAATAAAGATGATGAAATAAATAGTTTCAAAGAATGTATCGATTCATATATTTATTTTAAGAAAGATGCTTTTTATAAAACTAACAAATTAATTAAAAAAAAACCAGAATTTAATGCTCCAAAATTATTAAAAATAGTTTTATTGCTTTTCTCTAGAGATGTACAAAAAATTTCATTAGCTAGAGAAACGTTAAAATCAATTTCTACTGCAAAAGTAAATGATTATTTTCATCAATATTTAGAGATAGCAAATCTCTGGATTAAAAATGATTTAAAAAATTTATTAAATAAATTGGAATTAATTATAAAAGATAATCCCAAAGATATTTTTGCAATCAGATTATTTCATTTTAATAATATTTTCTTAGGTATTGATAGTAAATTTTTAAATAAACATGAGGAAATACTTAGTAAGTGGTCTGAAAATGATCAGCATTATAATTTACTATTAGGGATGACTAGCTATGCTTTTGAAGAAAATAACATAATTGATAAAGCTAAGCTTTTAGCCCTAAATTCACTAAAACAATCATCAAATGATTTGTGGAGTTGGCACGCCCTTTTGCATGTACACGATAATGAGAATAACGACTCAATTAACAACAATGATAATTTTAATAAAATAAATTGGTCAATTTACGGGCCAATAAAAAGACATATATGGTGGCACCAATCATTAATATTATTCTACAATCAAGAATATGAGAAAAGTTTAAAACTATTTGATAATTATTTCTCTTCTTCAGAAATTTTTTATTTAGATTTTTGTAATGCTTGTTCTTTTTTATTAAGACTTCATTACAAAGGAGTGGATGTTAAAGAAAGAATGGATAAATTAAAAGATTATGCTGAATATTTTAAAAATCAACACATACTTCCATTTATTGATTATCATCTTATTTTTTATTACTTATACTATAATGACCAAGATTATTTTCAGCAACTTGAAGAGAGAATGGAAGAAAATTATTTAGAAAATTCTTTTAAAGAAAATTATATTAATTACTTAAAACCAATCATTCACAGTATGAAAACAAATAAATTATTAAACGAAAATATAATTAAATCACAATTTAAATACCTTGGAGGTAGTTTTGCTCAACGAGAACTTATTTTTTTAAGTTTAATCCAAAATACAAAATATAAAAAAAATAAATCAGATTTAATATCAGAATATAATGATTATAAATCAGTATCAAAATTATATGTATAACTCTAAATTATCAGAAGAAAAATTTATAAAAAATTCAAATAATAATTTTACCTTATTAAAAGATAATCTTTTTTTTCGAAATATAACTTTTCAAAATTTTCAAATTTTAAAGATGATATCATTTTTGGTAAGAGACAAAAATTGGAATAACTATGATCCTAAAATTCTAAATTATGAAGAGAACTTTGATACATCCTTAGAATATATATTCGATTTAGAATATGGTATAGATGAAATTCTTAAAACAAGAAATGTTATATTATTTTCTGATAATTCTATCACTCTATCCTCTGAAGGAGAATTTTTAACTGATTTTTGGACTAATAGAATAGGTTTTAATTTATTAATTCCATTACAAAATCATGTTGGTTCAAACATTATTGTAACAAAAGGGAACGATTTAAAAGAGGAAAAAAAATTTCCAGAAAATATAAAACCTGACCAACCATTTTTTAAATTTAAAAACCTTGCTTATACTTTAGACGATAGTTTGTTGGTTAATATTAATTTTGAGGGTATTTTATTTGAAATGGAGGATCAAAGAAACTGGGGTGATGCTTCTTACAAAATATATAGTGGTTCTTTATTAAATCCTTTTCCATATCTAGAAAAAGGGGGGTCTAATTTCTCTCAAACTGTTAAAATAGATGTAGTAAATAAAAAACAAATATCTTTCCCGTCTAAGAATATTGTAAAAATTGATCATTCGACTCCTTATAAATTTCCTAAAATTGGTATAAAAATTGATTCTTTAATTATTCCTGATGATAATTTAATAAATAATTTTGATTTTTATTACTATCTTATTGATTTTACTGAAGATTTTACAAATGTAACTTCAAGATCTCAGAACAAAGTATTTCTTGTAGCTTTGGTTGATCATACTAATGATCCTGATGATGAGTTAAAAAAAATTTACAATTTTGTAACTGAAAATACTATTAATTTAGATAAAATTTTAATTTGTCCAAAAATATATTTGAATAGTTTTCAACCAGCTGGTGAATGGCCTAAAGCTCCGGAATTAAATGAATACTATAAAATTGCGAAAAAGATATTTTCTAATAGTGAAATTGTTTCTGGAATGGTCACTAATTTTACAGAATTAAATAGAAAAAGACCAAAAATGTTTTATGATTTGGTTAGTTTTTCCTTCACTCCAATTGTTCATGATTCTAGTGATTTTGGTGTATTAAATACACCTGAAACTATACCTTATATCCTTAAAACTCTAAAAAATTTTTCTAATAGTACTAATGTTCATATTGGTCCAATTTCTATTGGCATGCATTTCAATCCGTATGGTGAAAGTCTTGTAAGTAATAAAAACAAAATAAGATTAGAAATGGCTGATAGCGATCCAAGGCATGATCAATTATTTTCACTAACTTGGACACTGGCAATTTTTATTCAATCAATAAATAAAGAATCAAAATTTTTTACTTTTAATTCTATTTATGGGCATCATGGAATATTAAATAAAGATAACACCAAAAGACCATTGTATCATTTAAATAATTTTCTTATTTCATTAACAAATTCAAAAATTTTTAAATTTAATCCAGTTAACGAAGTGTATGGATTAAAAATCGTTCTAAATGATAAAAAGTATTATTTATTTG
>CACJWQ010000011.1 GCA_902597015.1 uncultured Alphaproteobacteria bacterium | reverse complement strand
CGAAGTTTATTTCTTCTTTCAGCTTTTCGAAGACTTTGTTTAAGTGGGATACCGTCAGTAGTTAATAATTCAGCTGTAGAAATAGTAACCTCCAAATAAAAAGGCGAGATAATTCTCGCCTTTAGATTAAATTACAAATTTTAATTTATCAAGCTTAGTTACCCATCCATGCAGCATAACGCTCGTTAATTTCTGCACCGTAATCTGACCACCATTGTGGATCACTCACGATTGAAACTTTTAAACGTTCTGGTGTGTTGGGCATATGAGGCATAATATCAACACCTCCTGGTCCCCAAGGCTCATTGTTTTCAATGATTGGAATACCAGATGCTCTCATTGGTCCATATGTAATATATTTAGCTTGTTCAGCTTGTGCTTCAGGAGTTGAAGCATGCATCATAAAGTCAATAGCTGCATCTCTATTAGGAGCTCCGGCAGTTAGACAAAGATACTCTTGATCTAAAACCTGACCTTCCCAAATATACTCAAAGTTTTCACCTTCAGCTAAGTTTGCTGCACCTACACGACCGTTATATGCAATAGCCATAATAACTTCACCACTTTTTACTAACTCAAGTGGTTGTGAACCAGCAGACCAGAAAACAACATCGTCCTTAATTCTGTCCATAACTTCAAATGCTCTATCAATAGCGCCTGTTTGGTTAGCTAAAACTGTAGGAACTGCATTTGGACTTACTCCATCTGCTACCATAGCTTTTTCGATTATACCTGTTGCCCAAGTATGAATACCTCTTTTACCAGGAAATTTTTCTGTATCAAAAAAGTCTGCCATACTGTCTGGCTTCTCTCCAGGGAATGCATCTGGGTCATAAAATACAACGTATGTCCAAAAGATTTGTGGTACACAACAGTCCCAACCAGAGTGGTATTCAAGACCATTATTTTCCATATCTTCTAACATTGATTCACCGTCAGGGCCTGGAGTTGATAATTCAGCAATTTCAGAAGAAATATCTTCAAATAGACCTTCATCACAACCTGTGATTGCATCAGATGGTAATACATCTACTAAATCCCAAGTAACACTTCCACTTTCTACTTGAGCTCTTACTTCACCTAAACCTCCGTTGTAGTTTTCAAAGACAATTGAGCTAGGATCAGAATATGTATCAGCATAAGCTTTTTGTTGACTTTCTGTATAAGCACCACCCCATGAAGCAACCGTTACAGCGCTAGCTGCAAAAGGAGCAAATACAAGTGACACAAATAAGAAGGCTTTTAAAAATTTAGACATATATATCCTCCTATTTTTAATTATTTAATCTTAAGATTATGTCTGTAATGCTCGTGTAATAACATGTCGTTAAATGAAAAAAAAGGGGTAAAAGTAAAAAATTTTGGCTAAATATAAAGAAAAAAGTATAATTATAGATCTAATGCTCGAACATCTTCAGAATTCCAGCTTAATTTAAGTTCATCACCCTCTTTATGATTAAAACTTCCCTCATTTGGAACCTTGACTATAAACTCATTATTACCACAAACATCAAGCCTAGCTCTAATGTGATCGCCTAGGTAAATTAGTTCTTCAATTTTACCTGAAAAATTGTTGGAGTCAGATGTTGTTTTATCAATTGAAACACGTTCTGGTCTAATTGACAGTTGAGTTTTTTCTCCAACTTCATTCACATTAATTTTTAACGCTTTCACCATTCCAAAACCACCATCTAATTCAACAGTACATGACGAACCATTTACTTCTTTAACAACACCATTTAATGTATTATTTTCACCTATAAATTTAGCAACAAAAGAATTTTCAGGTTTTTCATATAAAATATCAGGAGTAGATAATTGTTGTACTACACCATCATTGAATACTGCAATTCTGTTGGACATTGTTAATGCTTCACTTTGATCATGTGTAACATAGACAACTGTTATACCAATCCTATCATGAATATGTTTGATTTCGTATTGCATCTGTTCACGCAAATTCTTATCAAGTGCACCTAAAGGCTCATCCATTAATACAAGGCGTGGTTCAAATACAAGTGCTCTAGCCAAAGCAACTCTTTGTTGTTGTCCACCAGATAATTGAGCAGGAAATCTAGTACCAAAATTACCTAACTCAACCATATCAAGAGCTTTCTGCACTTTTTCTTTAATATCTGGTTTTGAAATTTTTCTTACTTCTAGAGGGAATGATAAATTTTCTGCAACAGTCATGTGGGGAAACAAAGCATAGTTTTGAAATACCATTCCAATTTCTCTTTCATAAGGAGGTATTTTACTTATTGGTTTAGTATCTAAAAATATTTCACCGTTTGTAGGTGTTTCAAAACCAGCTAACATCATCAAAGTTGTTGTTTTACCTGATCCTGATGGACCCAACATTGTTACAAACTCACCCTTAGCAATATCCAAGTTTAAGTTTTTTACTACTAGTACTTCTCCATCATAACTTTTATCGATCTTTTCAAATTTAACGAAACTTTGAGATGCGTCATTCATAATATATTTTGTAATGAAGCTTGAATAACTGCATGAAAACAAATAGTCAAAAGTTAATTTAAAAAATGTTCATATTTGGAGTTATTTTTGCTTTAGTTGCTGGAATTTTGTTTGGCTTAATTGGCCCTACTACAAAAATAGCATATAATTCAGGCGCCTCTGTAGCATTAACTATTTTTTTACGTTACGCAGTTGCCTCGATAATTATATTACCTTTTATCCCTTATCAAAAGAATCTATTAGAAATTTTTAAAAAGAACCTAAAATACTTTTTATCTATATCAGCGGGTTCAATATTATTAACGCTTGGATTATTGACTTCAGTTATATTTATTGAAGTTAGTTTAACAATTCTTATTTTTTGCCTCTATCCAATATATGTTCTTTTATTTTCTATTATTGTCGATAAAGAAAAAATTTCACTGACTGTAAAGATTCTCTTTTTTGTTACATTTTTAGGAATTGTTTTAGTTATAGGACCATCTTTTAAAGTCATAAATATAGTAGGTATTCTTTTAGCTTTTCTTGCTTCACTTGGATCAACTAGTATGATTATAGTAAATCAAAAAATGTCTATTAAAGGTATTTCACCAATACCAATTAATATCTTTATAAATGTTTTTAATACTTTTTTCTTCTTTGTAATATTAAAAATATTTTTTTCTTTAAATTTTAATTTTGATATCAATATTTATCTTTTAATTTTAATTCCTTCGGTATGTTATAGCTTTGCACTTTTGTCACAATTAATTGCTATCCCAAAGATTGGACAATCATATACTGCTTTATTTTTGTATTTAGAACCAGTAGTCGGTGTTCTTGGGGCTGTTTTTTTATTAAATGAAAATTTAGAAACTTATCAAATGATTGGTGCTTCGATTGTAATAATAAGTTTACTATCAGCTTCTTTTATTAGTAATAGAAACTAAAATTGATTTTTCATGAAGTTAAACCAATTCTGACCTATTATTTTTGTAGAAACTTTTTCTGGAATATTATTTTCACACATTAAATAAAATAAATTATTTAAGTCACTTGGTTGCTTATACCAACTTGGTAACTTAGGCCATTTTGGATTTTTATCTTTTGATTCTCCATAGTCGATATTTTTGGTCCACTTTCCATTTCTCATCCACATAACTACATCGTCAGACCAATTTAAACAAAGATCAGACCCTATTCCAATATTGTCTTCACCAATTAGGTTTACAAGCTCCTTAATCATTTCACAAAAATCTTCTATAGTACAATCACCTAAATTTTTAAGATGGTAAGGATATAAACTTAACCCAATAAAACCATTTTTTTTAACAAGTTTTTGTAAAATATCAGTATCAATGTTTCTTTTAGATTTATGAAAGAAATTTGGGTTAGCATGAGAAATTGCCACAGGTTTATTTGAGACTTCAATAGCATCAAGACAAGTTTCCTTTCCTGCATGACTTAAATCTACAATCATGCCAAGTCTATTCATTTCTTCAATAACAGCTTTTCCAAATCGTGAAACACCTGAGTCTTTAGGTTCAAAACATCCTCCAGCGAGTGGGGTTTGATTATTATAGGTGAGTTGCATAAATCTTACACCTGCTTCAAAAAATTTTTCAATTAAAAATATATCATTCGCAATAGGAGCAGAATTTTGAAAACCAAAAATAATTGCAACTTTATTATTTTTTTTAGCATCCAAAATATCTTTGGTAGTTTTTGCGTGAGCAATAATATCATGATGCTCTTTAAAAAGACGGTGCCAATAATTTATTTTTTCAAAAGACTCTTCAGTATTTTCCCAATACACTAATGTCGCATGAATTGCAGTTAATCCAGCTTGGTGGGCATTTTCAAATAATTCCCTATTCCAGTTACAATATTCCAATCCATCAATTAGAAGTATATCTTCACTTATTTTTGACATAGATTAATACTTCTATTAATGAAAAAACCAAAATTAACTATAGATATTTAATAAATGTTACAAAAAGTAAGAGAAAACGATAACTACATGAAACTATCAAGAATGGGTTCACGCTATCCTTCTCGGCTTAGTTTTTCTAGAAGTATGTTAAGAAGATTGATCAATGACAACTGGGAAATACATAAGTCGAAATTTGATTTAGATAAACATGGTTTCGGCACGGTTGTTTATGAAATAATTATTAATAAGCAAACTTATTCACTTGTATGTTTCTCTGCTTTTCTAGATGATAAGGATAGAAGTGATAGAGTTATTGCTAGTAAATGGGATACAGCCTATACGTTACATGTAGGTAAATTATCTGATCAAGATCTGAATAGATTAAAAAAAACAATTCCTCTTCAAGAATCAGGTCGTAATTCTCCAGATGAGTTAATTCTTAGCAGAGCAAATAAAAGTGTAAGATTGTTTCAGTATGTTGTCGATTGTCTTTCAAATGGTAATCAGCCAGATATTTATGAAATAAATAAAGTTGGGTATTTACTGAGAACTACTGCTGTTTATGGTAGTGGTAAATTTGGATTATCAGATTTTACTAATACAAAAAATACAACTGTTTTCAATCAGCCCTTTAGAGCAGAAATGTTATCAGTTTATTTAATTAGAGAATTCAGTATTGAATTAGTTGAACATGTTGCAAGGCAAATAAACCCAAAAAAAGCTGTAAAGTTAGATAGAAAAATTAAACAACATTTAGGTATTGGTAATTCAACAGGTTTAGGTATGGCGCCTTTTATCATTAAACATCCAAAGTTAATTAATAAGTGGATGAAACAGTATACAAAGACATTAGAAGAAATTTCTCAAATTCAGTTAGATAATATAGTTTTCGAAAAATATAAAAACCTTTTGAATAAAGCTCTAAATTATCTTGAAGAAGTTAATACAAGTGATGAATTCCAAATTAATAAAAATAAATTAACTACTGAAGATTTAAAAAAATATATTTCCTACATTAATGACCTAAATCTTTCTCAAAAATTTAAATGGTTAGATATTTTAGATTATTGTGATTCGAATTTTAATAATGATACTAAGGAAATTGCAAGAGTACAACTAATTGAATTATATCCTCAAATATCAGAAGAGTTAGCAGAAGATATGGCAGATGATGAGATAATGGATATTGATGGAAATCAATCTATTGGAGATTTGAAAAAAATAATCAATGATAAATATTCTTGGATAAAAAATATTGATTTTAATAATAAAGATAGCAATTATTTATTTTGGTATGTTTCAGCAGCTAAGTTAGAACCTAGATTAGGTGAAAGATATAATGAACAAGGAAGTGAATTGGAGCAAAATCTAGGAATTGCAAAAATGGTTAATGATTTATTTAAGCAAATTGAAAATGTAGATGAAAATCAATTAATTTGTGAATTTTTGTTGATGTATCCAGAATACAGAGGAATTGTTAAGAGAATTCAATCTTTAAAAAATTATCCTTTTTCAGAGGTTCAAGATAATGTTCTTGATAAAAAAACAATGCCAATTGATATGTTAAGATTTAAGTTATCTTTTTTTGGAGCTAATCGTTATGATCCTAAGTCAGATAGATGGTTAAGAGTAAGTTTTTTTTCTGGAGCCCCTTATTTATCAGATCTGAATAATAAAAATGTTGATGAATGGGGTTTTGCAACAATGAGTACATATTAATATCTGTGAGTTATTCTTACTATGAAGTCTACACTAATACACAACGAGCTTTTTCAGGATTAGGATTCACTTATGGATCAGATGAGGATGCTGCATTTATTACAACATGGCTTGAAATATTTGGTTTGGATGGGATCAAATTATTAAAATTAAAAATTGAAGAATTAGATAACACTTTCAATGCCAGTATAGATCCGTCAAAAATAAATCATGAGTTTGATTGTGAAAATAAATCTTTATTGGTGATAGGTCCGGGATTGATTGATTATTTAGTATCAAAAATAGATAAAAGGGATGATTTTAAATTAACTTTTAAAAATTGTAGTGACCCCATATTCCTAATACCTTTGCTTTATAAGTATGCCAAAAAAAATATCTATTCACAGTTTTTGTTAGATCAAAAAATTGATGTACAAATAACAAATGAAAATATTAGGGTTAATAGAGAAATTATCTCTACAAATTATCAAAGAAATTTTGATCTTTTACTCACAAAGAAAATTTTTAATGAACAAAAATTAGATATTAATATTTCATCATCAAATATAAATAATATGCTCTCTAAGGGTATTAATCCTGATAAAAAATCTTGGGATCAAATATCTAAAATAGCTTTTAGAACTTTTGTTCCTGAGTCAGAGGAATCTAGGGCAAAAGGTGCCGGAGGTGGTGATGCAAATGATTAATTTACTATATGCAAATCGCTAATTACATTAGTAATTAGTTTATATCTAGTTTCCGTTACTCTAAGATAATCTATCTATCTCTCTAATACTTCGTATCCAAACTGATCCGCTGTTTCAAGAAGGATCTCCCAAATTGATAAAGCAAAACCTCTTGGTATATATAGACAGTAGCTATTGGAAGTTATTTTAAATAGCTTAACACTTACATGATGAATAGCTGTGCTAGCAGAAGATAAATCTGGAAAATTCCTAGCTCTTAAATCAATTGGAAGATGTCTATTTAAAAATAATGATGAATTATCTCCTGTAATTTCAATACCTGTGAAAGCATGAGACATGTCTAAAATTGTTGCGATTTGCTCACTTATTTCAATTTCTTTATTAAATAGCCACCATTTCAAAGGTTCCATTCTCCATAATGATTTATTTTCAAAAATTATCCCTTTATTAAAACTAGGAATATTTTTAATTTTTAGTTCTTTTGATAGTAAATTATTTATTTCATCAATTTTGTCAGGCCAACAAGCAATTTGCAAAATTTCTAAACTTTTTAATTCTTTAAATGTTAGAGATTGTTTCTCGCTTGATGAATATTTTCCAACTTTATAAATTGTATCTAGTGCAGAATGTCTATGCATACATTCGTTCTCCTTTAGGATCAATCATATGTGGTGAAACAACTTTTAAATTCATTTGTTTATTTCTTACAGGATCTGCCCCAACTAAATTGGTATCTTTCCATTTATCTAAACCACCTTTTACAAAACCTAATCCAATCCAATGTCCAAGTTCAGGAGAATAAGTAACTGAGGTAATTCTTCCGATACCCTGTCCTTTAATATTATTTTTTTCACAGACAATAGTTCCAGCATTAAAAGTTTCCTTTAAGTTTGTAGGAAAGAAACCTACTAGAATTTCTCGATCTTTATTTTTTAATACTCCTCGTTTTCTCATTGCGCTTCCAATATATGATTTTTTTGTAGAAGCCATTTTGCTTAAACCTGCATCATCAATTGTTACCCTTCCATCAAGCTCAGCGACTGTTACATGACCTTTTTCAACTCTAAGTGCACCTAAAGCTTCTAATCCATATAAACATCCTTCATATTTTTTTGTATTTTCCCAAAGTAGGTCCATCATTGTATTAGCAAAATCTGATTTGACATAAACTTCAAAAGCTAATTCACCTGAAAAACTAATTCTTGCAATTCTACAAGGAATATTACCTTTAAGTAATGTTGAAGTAACACCCATAAAAGGTAAGTTATTATTAGTTACAACCAAAGAATCATCGACACAATTATTGAGAACTTCTCTAGATTTAGGTCCTGCAACTGATACGCCTGCCCATTGTTCAGAAACACTAGTCACATTAACATTAAGATCTGTCCATCTAGTTTGAAGTAATTCTTCTAACCATGACATCACTTTTGCAGCTTCACCTGTAGACGTCGTCATAAAATATTCATTTTCTGCTAATCTCCAAGATGTGCCATCATCCATTACAATACCATCATCACGCAACATGATACCGTATCTAGCTTTTCCAACTTGTAGATTTGAAAAATCATTCGAATAAATTCTATTTAAAAATTCGGTAGAGTCTGGTCCTTGAATAGCAATTTTGCCTAATGATGTAACATCACAAATTCCAACTGTTTTTCTTACTGTTGATGCTTCTCTTATATAAGAGTCACTTAAAGTTTCATTTTTTTTGGGATAATACCAAGGTCTTTGATACAATCCAACTTCAATCATTTTTGCACCATGATCAATATTCCATTGATGCATTGGCGTTACTCTTAACGGCCTAAAATGTTTTCCAACATTTCTTCCGCTTAAGGCACCTATAGATACAGGAGTATAAGGAGGTCTAAAAACAGTAGTTCCAACTTCTGGAATTTCTTTATTTAAAAGATCAGCCATTAAAGACAATCCAATGATATTTCCCATTTTTCCTTGATCGTTTGCCATACCTAAAGTTGTGTATCTTTTAAGATGCTCTACCGAAATGAAACCTTCACGATGTGCGAGTCTTACGTCATCTGTTGTTACATCATGTTGATAATCTACAAAACTTTTCGATCTAGATTTTTTATTTTTTACTTCATAAAGTGGTTGTATGGGATTTTTCCATCCACCAGGTTTTGGGAAAAAATAATTTGTTTTAGAAATACCTAAACGGTTCAACGCATCAATAGTTCCTGCTATCCCAGAAGCAATACAATCATTTTTATTCCATAAACCTCTAGAAGAACCTACCATTGTAATATTTTCTTTTGTGTCACTTGGTAAAAAACAAGCATTGTTATAATCCCATTTAGGCTTTACGCCTCTGTGAGATAACAAATGTACAGCAGGTGACCAGCCACCTGATAATAGAACCTGATCACAGTTTATAGTTTCAGATTTATTAATAGTTTCACTTTTTGATATATCTAAACTATCAATTTTTTTTGAACCATTAATATTATAAGGTACATAGCCTTTTCTAATTTCAAAACTTTTATTTGTCTCAATTTCAAAATTAGTTCTTGAATCAAGAACAGTTACATTGGCCCCAGCTTCTGATAATTGATGTGCTGTTTCATAAACAGAATCATTATTTGTAGCTATCACAATTCTTTTTCCAGTAAGTACACCATATCTATTCAAATAATGCTTTGATGCATTTACGGTCATTACACCAGGAATATCATTATTATTAAATGCAATGTGTCTTTCAATTGCTCCAGCACCAACAATTATATGCTTTGCTCTAATGGTCCAAAATCTTTGGCGTGGAATGTTTACATTTGGTGCTGATATATGATCTGTTACTCTCTCTAATAAACCAACAACACAATTATCATATAGTCCGAACGCAGTAGTTCTAGTCATTATTTTTATTCCTAGATTTCCAAGTTGATTTTTAATCTGTGAGTTATCAAAATTATTTTCTGCAAGTTGATCTCCTCCAACAAGACTATCTTGCTCAACTAAAATAACATCTAGTTTTTTTTCTGCTGCCTCTATTGCAGCTGCAACACCAGCAGGTCCTGATCCTACAACAATTAAATCACAAAAATCATGAGCATGTTCATAAGAATCTGGATCAGGTAACTCAGAAGCACTTCCCATTCCCGCCGCTTTTCTAATAAACTTTTCAAAAAACATCCATATGGCTGTTCCTCTACCCCATTCAAGTGGAGGTATTCCCATAAAAGTTTTATAATAAAAACCAGCTGCAAAAAACCTACCTAAGTAATTATTTATTCCAGCTAGATCAAAATTTACATTTGGAAATGCATTTTGACCACTAGCTTCCAAACCATTATATAATTCTTGCGTTGTTGCTCTTACATTTGGATCTCTTCTATCTTTTGAACCAATAGTAACTAAAGCGCCGGATTCCTCGACTCCACTAGAAAATATTCCCCTTGGTCTATGATATTTAAAACTTCTACCAACTATACCAATATTATTTGCAAGTAATGCTGATGCTAGAGTATCTCCTTCAAAACCTTTGTAATCTTTTTTATCCCACCTAAAGGATAAAATTTTATCTCTATTAATTTTTCCATAGTTATCTATTCTTCTTGTCTTCATTTATTATTTTCTACAACCTTTTGTAAATCCGGATGGCATGGTTTGACACTTTTTATTTCATGAGTGACAGTAGAACGTTCAACTACCAACCACATTCTACATCCATTAGAATGATGCCATGTTTCAAATTGAAAACCTTTTATATTTTTTCTGAAAAATATAGCTTCAGTCCATTCTTTCTCTGATGCATCTAACGAAGGATAATTGATTGTTGCATCTCCTCCATAACTAAATTCACTATGATCTCTTTCACCACAATAAGGACAATTAATTCTAATCATTTAGCCGTGCAATTTCGGATCAGGTCCTGCACCACGTTCATCTATATTGATACCTTTTTCAAATCTTTCTAAATTATGATTTTGCACGTAGTTATGCGGACTTTCATTTGCAATTAAGTCGGCAAAATACCAACCTGATGCAGGACTAGCTTTGAAACCGCCATAGTTCCAACCAGCATTTAAATAGAGATTAGATATTGGCGTTTTACAAATAAAAAATGATCCATCCATTGTCATGTCCATAACACCTGCCCAATGACGAAGTAATCTTATTCTTCCAAGTGAAGGAAATATTGCCATGGCCGCTTCGGCAACATCTTGAACCATAGGAAGATTTCCTCTTTGAGCATATGATTTATACCAGTCAAGATCACCACCAAACACCATGCTTCCTTTATCTGACTGCGATATATAGAAATGTGCACCACCTACACCGTAAACAACAACCTGATCTAGAAGTGGCTTAACAGCCTCAGATACAAATGCTTGTAGTTTATGAGACTCAATTGGCAGGTTGCCTAATTCTGCCATTTGCCATAATACTGAAGTATTGCCTGCAACAGCAAATCCTATTTTCTTTCCTTTTATAATTCCTCTTGAAGTTTGAATACTTTCAATATTCCCATTCTTTCTTGTAAAACCTGTAACTTCACAATTTTGCAGAATATCTACACCTAATGTATCTGCAGCCCTTGCATAACCCCATGCAACTGCATCGTGTCTTGCATTGCCTGCTCTTTTTTGAACTGCAGCTCCAAGTATTGGAAATCTAGAATTATGATAATTTAAATGCGGAATTTTTTTCTTTAAAGTTTTTAAATCCCAAAGTTCTGCATCAGTTCCATGGAGTCGCATAATATTATAAATCCGTGAAACTGAATCTTTAGCACCAGGGCTATGAAATAACGAGACATGAGCTCGTTGACTAAACATTACATTATAATTTAATTCGTGACTTAAATTTTCCCATAACTTTAAAGAATGTTCATAAAATTCGTGGTTGCCTGGCATCATATAATTTGATCTTACAATAGTTGTATTACGTCCAGCGTTTCCTCCACCAATCCAGCCTTTTTCTAAGACAGCTACATTTTTTATATTATGATTCTTTGCTAAATAATATGCCGTGGCAAGACCGTGTAAACCTCCCCCAATTATTACAACGTCATAACTACTTTTTGGTTCTGGATCACGCCATTGTCTAGTCCAATAAGACTGACCATTTAAACCGTTTTTAATTACATTCCAGGCATTAAATTTTGTCATTTGTTTTATTAATTATTAGAATAGTTGATGAAAGTAAAATGAATTAACTCGCCATGCTAGTGTTATTTAATCACAGTTAACTTAATGAATCTGGCCATGTGTCATTTAATCTATAACCTTCTGGAAAAGGATCATCCTTATCGATATATAAACTTTGTTTTCCAGTAATAAATGCACTACCTGTTATTTTTGGAATAATGCAATTTTTGTTATTAATTTTAATTTCCTTTTCAATACTTGCTTTAAATGAAGATCCTATAATAGATTTTGATATAAATTCTTCATTTATTTGTATTTCATTTTTTTCTTTCATTACTGCTAATCTTGCTGAAGTGCCTGTACCGCAAGGTGAACGATCAAGTTTCCCAGGTCGTATAACAACTGTATTTAATCCTGTAAGTAATGATTGATTATTTTTTTTTAAGGGTTCAATAAATTGGCAAAAGGAAAGATAGTCTAATCCTTTAATAGTAGGATGCTCAAATCCTATAGATGCGTTTGCTTCTTTTAATAATTCTTTTGCAACATTTACAAATTTATTTGCATTCTTTGGTTCAATTTTAAGATTAAATTCACTAGCATTACAAATTAAAAAACTGTCACCTCCAAAAGCAGTACTTACTTTAATTGTACCATAATTTTTAGTCTTTAAATCTACATCTATTTTATCTGCAAAGCAGGCAAGATTAGTTAAAGTGACACTTTTAACTTTCTTATTTTCACAATCAGCAACAACTTTTATTAAACCACCAGGAGCTTCAAGTGTAAGCATGGTTTTAGGATATTTCATTTGAACAATATTTTTTTCTAATAAGACTGTCGTTACACAAATTGCATTTGATCCGCTCATTGGAGGATTATCTTCTGGTTCCATGATTACAAATCCAGCATCTGCTTTTTTATTTGAAGGTTCTAAAATAATATTACAATGTTTAAAGACCCCTCCCCGAGGTTCATTTAAAAAAAAATTTCTCCATTTTTTATCTAAAAAAAGTTTTTTAGAAGCTTCCTCAGGTGAATTAAACTTCAAGCCTTTAATTCCAGTTACGACATCCCCAATTTCACCACAGCAATGTGTGTTAAATACTGTGATTTCATCCATGTGGAATTATTAGGTTATCAATATTTTTAGAATGATGTGTAATTTGTTCGTATCCATCTTTTGTTATAATAAAACTATCACCAACTTGTGATCTAAAATTATTTGCACTTGCCCCACCATCAACGGCAAATACCATTCCAGGCTCCAGTACTGTTTTATTACCAACTACTAATTGCGGTTCCTCTAAAAAGCTAAAGCCTGTACCTCTTCCACATCGAAATGTAGGATAAGGGTATCCCTCAGACTGTATAGTATCTGCATAAGCAGCATGAACTTCTTCAGCTGTTACTCCAGGGCCAAGAATTTCAAGAGCAGCTTTTTGAGATTTAACCGCAGTCTCAAAAGCTTTTATTTGTTCATCGGATTGAATTTCTTCTACCCAAAATATTCTGTCAAAACCTAATTTAAACCTATGAAAATTTGTAGAACCACAATAACATACGAATACTGGATCACCTTTTTTTATAATTTTGGTTGAAGCACGATGATGAGTTTTAGGTAAATCATGACCCGATGTCATAACAGGTAAAAAGTGAATATTTGGAGACATATTGATATTATCAGGATAAAATTCTTTTAAAAGATCTGCAGCTTTTCTTGTTCCAGCTTGTGATTGTGCAAGTGCAACCTCATACTCAGGAACATTATGGCCAATTGTTTTTTTTGCTGCCTCCATCATAGCCATACCAACTTCGCCGGCATGACGAGCTATATTCAATTCATGATTAGATTTAATCATTCTTATGTTATCTATTAATTTGGTTAAATCCCCAGGATGGTCTTTAAGTAATTCGTCTAAATAACTCTTAACCATTGGGTTAATTTTAAATTTTTCAATAAAAATATTTTTATGCTGATTGATGATTTGAGGTAATAATTCTCTCCATTCATTTCCAATACCATCATTCCATGTTTCAACCATATCTACAGGACAAGATTCTGGTACTAATAAAACATCAAGAAGAGGTGTAATTAAATAAGTTTTATGATCATTTGAAACAACTAATAATGTTGGTCGATAAAAATCCATATGAAGGAAGTCATGGTATCCTGTGAAATAATATATCGAGTCATCATCAGTTATAATTGAGAGATCAATATTGTTCTCAGACATTTTTTTCTTTAGTTTATTTAAGTTTTCAGAAAACATTTATTTTAATTGTTGTTCTACCAATTCAGTCCAATATGAAGAACCTATGACTAATAATTCGTCATTAAAATCATAATTATCAGCATGTAAAGGTCTGGAATGCTGCTCTGATGTTCCGTTACCCATTAAAACAAAGCAGCCAGGTTTTTCATTTGCCATAACAGAAAAATCTTCTGAGAATAAACGTGGTTCTATATTACCATTACATTTATCATTACCAAGTAAAGAAACTGCAGCTTTTGTTGCAGACTCAGTTTGATTTTTTGAATTAAAAGTTACAGGACAGGCTGTTTCATATTTAACACTACCATTAACACCATGTGCATTGCAAATCCCTTCGACAATTTGTAACATTTTTGAAGCAATTTTTTCATTTGTTTCTTTTGATAAAGCTCTCGCGTCACCAGTCATTTTTACCATACCTGGCAGAACATTTTTTTTACCATCGGTTATAAATTCAGTAATAGACACTATACCATTGTCTGCTGGATTTAATTTCCTAGACACTATCGATTGAAGTGCTACAGCTATTTGAGAACCAACAGTTATTGCATCTACCCCCATATGAGGTAATGCAGCGTGACCACCTTTAGTTTTTATTTCAATTTCAAATAAATTTTCGCTGGCTGTAATAGCTCCATTTCTTGTACCAAATGTTCCAATTTCCATGTTAGGAATATTGTGCATAGCGTAAACTTCATCAATCTTAAATTTCTCAAACAATCCTTCATCAATCATTGTTCTTGCACCAAATGTATTCTCTTCATCAGGTTGAAAAATAAAATATACCGTACCATTAAAGTTACCTTTTTCTGATAAATATTTTGCTGCACCTAATAACATTGTTGTGTGACCGTCATGTCCACATGCATGCATTCTGTTATCAAACTTGGACTTATAACTAAACTTATTAGTTTCATGTATAGGAAGAGCATCCATGTCAGCTCTTATACCTATTGATTTTGAACTATTTCCTTTTTTTAAAATTCCAACTACTCCAGTTCTGGCGATACCAGAATGAACTTCTATTCCAAACTCTTTTAGAAGTGTTGATACTTTTGCTGCAGCATACTCTTCTTCAAAACTTAATTGTGGGTGCATATGAAGATCATGACGCCATTCTACTAATTGGTTATGTAATGACTGAGTTTTCATAACCTACATATTATTAAATTCTTTAATCTTATTGTCTAGAGAAAGCATATATTCATAATGTGAATTCCAAAATTTTTGATCTTTTCTTTTTTCAAATTCTTCAAGACTTACACCTTGTTGCTCTACCCAAGTAAAGTACCCTAAATTAAATATTCTTTTCTTATCCATGTAAGAAAGTTCTAGCATATTATCAGTAGATATTCCTGATAAGTGTTTTCCAAATAGTTCAGCACAAACTATTTCATCAAAATTATTTTTAAAATCATCAATGGTCTTGCTCAACTCTGACATGTATAAATCTGCACCATCTGTAGCGACCGTTATAATTGCGTCATCACTATTTAAATCCATATATTTCGCTATTTTTATTGATGCCAATATATTTGCTATTGCTGAAAAGCCAAATTCAGGAAGTCGTGAAATAAAATCAGGCTCAAAATTTTTTTTATCAATTAAAAACTTTTTTCCTATTTCAGTATTAAAAATCATATTTAGATTATTGGTAGCTTGATCAGAAACATCTACGACAAAATCTGTATTCATTACATTATGAATAAGGGGGACATGTTTGTCACCAATTCCTTGTATATTATGTTCACCATAACCTCCATGAAGCAAAGTTGGGCACTCCAAAGCTTCAACAACTGCAATCTTCGTCTGTAATTTATCTTTAAGATAATCTCCTGCTGCTAGAGTACCACTTGATCCTGAAGCACTTACGTAAAACCTAGGAGTTAAATTACTGTTACCTTTAACTTTAAGAAATGATTTTTCAAAAGATGGACCCGTTATAGAACGATGAATACTGTAATTATAATACTCATCAAATTGATTTATAATATCATTTTGATTATCTTTTTTTAATTCATTACAAGCATCGTAAATTTCTTTAACATTACTTTCAGTGCCTTTTGTCTTTATGATATTTTTTTTATCTTCAACCCAATTATTCAACCATTCAAATCTCTCATTACTCATTCCTTCAGGAAGTATTGCAATACTATTAAGACCCATTATCCGAGATATTGCTACTCCGCCCCTACAATAATTTCCTGTAGAAGGCCAAACTGCTTTATGTTTTTCATAATCAAAAGTGCCATTTAATATTCTTGGAAGCAAACAACCATAAGCTGCCAAAACTTTATGAGCTGTTATTAAGGGAAAATATCGTCCCATATTTACAATTATCTTTGCCTTAACACCTGTGAATTCTGTTGGAAGCACAATATATTCAGGCTCATTTCCAAAACCTGATTGATCTCTTTTATTAAACCAATGAACTCTAAAGAGGTTAAGAGGATTGATATCATTATTATTTATTTTTTTTAGAGAATTTTTAATATCATCATTAATAATTTGAGGGTCTTGAAGTTCACTTATACTTGGCAAAACAACTCCTTTTGATTTGAAGTAATCAGACGTTTTTTTTATTATTGCTTGACTCATAAATTAAATATTGATGCCTAAATTATTTTTTTTACAAAGATTATAAGCAAATCTTGCTATTGCAGTATCTTGTACACCAGTTCCTGTCAAATCACATATTGTTATATCTTCTTTATTTTTTCTTCCTAAGCTTGGATCGTTAATAATATCGCCAAGTTCATTAAATTTTTCTTTAGAAGAAATTATATTTTGTTTTAAAGCATGATGTAATTCACCCAAAACACTTGTTTGTAATTGATTGTCAGGTACATATTGATCGCAATGTTTTAACATCTGAGGATCTAATTCGTTTTTTTGTTCTGCATCTGATCCCATTGCTGTTATGTGAGTTCCTTTAATTATCCAATCAAATTCCAAAAGTGGTTTTTTACTAGGAGTCGTTGTAACAATTATTTCTGATAAGCTTGCCAACTCCTTGCAAGAGGAAGCTACATGTAAATCTAAATCTAAATCTTTAAAACCTTCGATAAATTGCTTTGCTTTTGTCTCATCTCTTGTCCAGACTATTATTTTTTTTATTTTTCTAACTAACATTATTGCTTGAAGTTGTAATTTGGCTTGAATTCCAGCTCCAACAATACCCACAGAATTAGCATTTTGATTTGATAAATATTTTGTAGCTATTGCTCCTGCTATAGCTGTTCTAGTATCTGTAAGATAGCCTTCATCCAATAGAACAGATTTTACAACTCCAGTCTTTGAATCTAATAAAACCATCAGTCCATTACTAGTTGGCAGACCAAGTTTTGGATTATCGAAAAAACCTGAAGCGATTTTTATTGCAAAACTATCAAGACCCTCAACGTATGCAGCTTTAACATCACATTCACCATGATATTTCTCAATATCAATTCTCATTATAGTTGGCATCATTACTAATCCTTTTGATAAACTTATAAAAGCCTCCTCTATTATTGGTATGAGATTTTTATTTAAATCTACATGTTGAATAATATCATTTTTATTAAGGATGAGCATGACTTAAAACTTTGTTAAACAATTCCGAGTCAATATTTCCACCACAAATTAAACAGATTATATTTTTTCCTAAGTGCGATGTTAGTTTTTCTTTAACAACCATTACACTTGTTGCTGCAGCACCTTCAGATACAATTTTATGTTCTAAAAAATTTATTCTTATTCCCTCAGCTATTTTTTCTTCACTTACTAAAACAAAGTCATCAACGTATTGTTGTACAATATTAAATGTAAATTTATTATCTAAGCCAATACTACCCCCTAGACAATCAGCTAAAGTCTCAGTTTCCTCTACATCTACAGGTCTGCCTTTTTTTAGACTTTCATACATTGAAGGACCTCTTTCCATAGATACGGCAATAATTTTTATGTCAGGTTTTTGGAGTTTAATCGCTTGTGCTATTCCAGATATAAGACCGCCACCAGATGTTGGTATAATTACAGTATCAACTTCAGGAAATTCAGTAAGCATTTCAAGCCCAACTGTACCTTGGCCTATAATAATGTCTTCATCATCAAAGGGATGAATTAATGGGATATTTTTTTCTTTCGCAATTTGTTTAGCATGTAAATCAGCTTCATCACTATTCTTTCCAATAATTTCTACTTTTGCTCCTAATTTTTCAATAGCCTCTTTTCTATATTCTGGAACCATTGAAGACATATATATTGTTGATTGAATGCCCAATACCTTTGAAGCATAAGCAACGCCTTTGCCATGATTGCCTGTAGAAACTGCGATGACTCCTTTGTTCTTGTCATCTTCACTTAAAGAAAGTAACTTATTAACGGCACCTCTTAACTTAAATGAACCAGTGATTTGAAAATTTTCTAACTTTAGTTTTACTGTATTACTTTTTGATAAGAAATTAGAATTAATTAATGGTGTATAATTAACATAAGGTAAAATTTTCTTATGTGCATCTTGTATTTGTTTAAGTGTAATCAATTTAATCCCTATTTAATGTAATTTAAATAGGTTGCCATAACCATCAATTTTTTGATTAATATTAGACAATCTTAATGAATCCCAAATAATAGCTTGATTACTTGATATGATATCTGTGCTTAATTTTGACTCTAATTCTTCGATAATATCAATTACTTTTAAAGCAGTACAAGAAACAAAAATACTATCAACATCTGTTAAATCAATTGAGGAAATTGTTTGTATTAAACTATCATGAGTAACTTTGGCAATTTCCGAATCATAATTTAAATTAAACGAACTAAATGATTTAATTTCAAATCCACTATCAATTAAATATTTGTAAACTTTAACATTAACATCTTTTGGATAAGGAGTAAGAACAGCAATTTTTTTATGGTTTAACAATTTAAGTGCTTTGACAGCTGCTGTAATAGGTGTGGTAATTAAAGCATCAGGTTTAGCTTTGAAGATTTCAGATCTTATTCTCTTTTCACCAATTTCAATAGTGCCCGAAGTACATCCATACGCTACAACTTGTATTTTCTCATTGGGTAATATTTGATTTGTTATTTCTGTAAGATGATCAGCCATCTTTATATAATTTTCATGAGTCAGAGGATTTAAAAAAGGTATCCTATTAAAAAATAGGTCAACTGGTAAATTATGACAAATTTTTCTAAAATCTTGCTCAATTGTAAAATCAGTAGATAGTGTAATTACACCAATTCTAGAAAATTTTGTATCATGTAAATTGGCTTTAAAATTATTTTGATTAAAACTATCCATTATTGATTTGGAAAATAATCCTCACACTCACCCTCTCTATGAACATCAGTAGTGGCACAATGTAGACTACCTCCAAATGCATAAACGTCTCTAAAAGGAACTGGAATAACATCCAATCCAAAACTTTCCATTTGTTTGATCATTTTTTCTTCAGTTGCCTCGACGCATATAGTTTTAGGATCAATTATCAAAACGTTCATTGATAACCAGATTGATGAATAACACATAGGTGGTGGACTATTATGAATGGAAGGTGCCGCTTCATGAATTTCCCATTTATTATCATCGAAAATTTTTCTTTGCTCTGATGATATTTTTCTATTGGGATTAATAATTATAACTCCTGGTTTAATAGGAGTAAAACATGCATCAATGTGAGTTGGAATTAAATCACCTGGTAAATTAATTTGATGTACGCGATGATTTGGATAGTGTCTTCTTAACCAATCTAAGCCACTTAAATTTGATGTAAAATTGTTATGATAAAAAAGATCTTTTCCAAAGCGTAAAATTTCTGCTGCATCAAAAAGTGGTTCTTTTTCTGTCAATATCATGTCTCTATTTTCGATTTTTTTATATCGTTCTTCTTCCGTTATGCCTTCAGGAAGATAATTAGACTTATATGATTGATTAGTTAATCTTGGTTTAGGTGCCGATTCCCATCTCATGTTTTTATCTTCTGCATAATATTTTTCAAGTAGTGGTCTATAAGCAAGGTACTCAAACCATCTACATCTGTAAGACATGGGTGCCTCTAGCATTTCATTTCCTACAGTGAGAATAACATCTCTAGGAGGCATACAACCAAACATACCATCATTAGACCAATCAGGTGTCTCGATACTCTGAGAAAAATCAATAGGTGTTGGTCTATCAACTTTTATATTTAGGGAATTTAAAATTTTAACAAAGTTTTCTAATTGTATATTTGCTTTATCAATTGACTCCTTTGAACGTGGTCCATGTGATCCTGCCATACCACTATCTTTACTAATTTTTGGTTCAAGCGCCGGTTCCATTGGAGGTATGTTGGCATTTTCAACTGCTCCAACTATAACATGTTTTAATGGATCCCATTCATTCCAAGAATTAACTGTTGTCATTATATTTTCCTTAATTTAAAACTATGCATTATAATTAAAACTTATGGAATTAAATAACAAATCACTCTTTAAACAAAAATGTTTTATAAATGGGGAATGGGTTGACAGTTCTTCAGGAGAAACTCTTGAGGTAAATAATCCAGCCTCTCTTGAAATTATTGGCAATGTCCCAAAATGCTCAGTTTTAGAAACTAAAAAAGCTGTAGATGATGCTAATACTGCTTTCCAAACTTGGAAAGAAACTACTGCGAAAGAAAGATCAGTCATTCTTAAAAAATGGGGGGAGCTAATTACAGAAAATGCAGATGATTTAGCTAAAATCATGACTATTGAGCAAGGTAAACCTTTAGCTGAAGCAAAGGGTGAAATACTAATGGGTGCTTCATATATTGAATTCTATGCTGAAGAAGCAAAAAGAGTTTATGGTGACATAGTTCCTGATCCAAGACCTGGAAAAAGAATTGTAATAATTAAACAACCTGTTGGTGTTGTTGGAGCAATAACTCCATGGAATTTTCCAAATTCAATGATAACAAGAAAATGTGCAGCCGCTTTAGCAGTTGGTTGTACTACTGTTGTTAAACCAGCAAGCCAAACACCCTATTCAGCATTAGCTGTAGCTGTACTTGCTAAGGAAGCTGGTTTTCCAGATGGTGTATTTAATGTAATAACTGGATCGGCAAGTGAAATTGGTAAAGAGCTAACAAGCAACCCTATTGTTAGAAAAATTTCTTTTACTGGGTCTACGGAAGTTGGAAAAATACTTTTAGAGCAAAGTGCCTCAACAGTAAAAAAAGTTTCTATGGAACTTGGTGGTCACGCACCATTTATTGTTTTTGATGATGCAGATATGGATGAAGCTGTTGCAGGAGCTCTTCAAAGTAAATTTAGAAATAGTGGTCAAACATGTATTTGTTCAAATAGAATATTTGTGCATGAAAATATTTACGATGAATTCCTGGAAAAATTTACAAATGAAGTCAGTAAAATAATAGTTGGTAATGGACTTGAAGATGGAATTACATCTGGTCCTTTAATTGATCAATCCTCTTTAGAAAAAGTAGTTGATCATGTACAAGACGCAGTTAATACGGGAGCTAAAATAGCAATTGGTGGAGATGTTCATTCGCTTGGTGGAAATTTTTATCAACCAACTGTTCTCTCTAATGTGTCTACAAAGGCAAAGATAACTTTTGAAGAAACATTTGGACCTGTTGCTCCTCTTTATAAATTTTCTAGTGATGATGAAGTGATTAAAATGGCTAATGATACTCCTTATGGATTAGCTTCATATTTCTATTCAAGAGACATAGGAAGAATTTGGAGAGTTGCCGAAGCACTGGAATATGGAATTGTATCTATTAATAATGGACTACCAACAATTGCAGAAGTTCCTTTTGGAGGTGTAAAAGAATCAGGAATGGGAAGAGAAGGTTCTCGATATGGACTTGATGATTATTTAACTATAAAATATATTTCGATGGGCGGTATTTAAGAAAGCCAAGCAGCTCCTCTTACACCACTTGAATCTCCATAAACATTTTTAACAACTTTAGTTTCTAGTGTATCTGTAAAAACATATTTTTTTAGAGTATCATTTATATTTTCATAAATAAAATCTATATTGGACATACCGCCACCCAAAACTATTACATCTGGATCAAGGATATTACATACAACAGATAAACCTCTAGCTAAATGATCAATGTATTGATTTAGTGCAAAAATACTGTCTTTTTCATTATTAATAAAACCCTCTAATATTTGATGTGAATTATAATTTTTATTGAAACGTAAATTATAAGCCGATGAAAATCCTGGGCCAGATATGTAAGTTTCTAAACAACCATTTTTACCACAATAACATTTTTTTACATATTTTTTTTCTTCTTCAGTTCTACCTGGCAGTACTATATGACCCCATTCCCCACTTATACTATTTCGCCCTCTTATAACTTTTTGATCAATGCTAATACCACCACCAACACCTGTTCCAATGATTACTCCAAAAACAACTTGATAACCTTTACCTGCTCCATCTACTGCTTCAGAGAGTGTGAAACAATTAGCATCATTTTCTATATTAATATTTCTATTAAGAATTTTATCCAAATCTTGCTTAAATGGTTTGCCATTTAACCATATAGAATTAGCATTTTTAATTAAAGCTGTATCATTTGATATGGCCCCTGGCATTCCCATACCAACAGATTCTGCTTTGCCATGCTTATCTTCAAAATGATTTATAATGGAGAGTATTCCATTAATTGTTCCATCATAATTTTTTTCAGTATTAATTCTTTTTCTATCTATTTCAGTTCCATTTGGATCTAATAGAATACCCTCAGTTTTGGTACCGCCTACATCAATACCTATTTTCATTAATTATTATTTTGTAATAATTTTTTGTAAAGTTGGGATCAAAGCAACTGCCAATGCAATTTTAAACAATTCACTTGGAATAAATGGTAAAAGACCAGCAGCTACTGCTTTTTCGAAACCAATAATATAACCAAGATAGATGATACCAAATGAAAATATAATAGCAGAACCAATTAGTAGAGATACTGTAGCTTTAAAATATGTTTTGCTAAAACCTAAATTTGCTAAATAACTTATAACGATAGATGCAAATAACATACCATAAAGATATCCTGCCGTTGGTCCAACTAAATAAGTAACTCCGCCACCAGTTGCAAAAACAGGAAGTCCTATAGCTCCTTGAAAAAGGTAAAAAGCAACTGTAGCAAAAGATAATCTTACACTATATGTCATTCCTATTAAGAATATGACAAACGTCTGCATTGTCATTGGAACTGGCCAAAATGGTACTTGAACTTTGGCGGAAATCGATAATAAAATTGAACCAAATAACATCAATGTTATTATAAGAAAATTTGAATTTATATTTTCAAAATTTTTTAGTTTGTGTATTAAAATTCTATTTTCGTGCATATGTTTTCCTTTAAAAATTATAATTAAACTAATTTATATTTTGCTTCAAGCTTATCCCAAAAATCTTTCTCTAATTTTACATTGTTTAATGCATTAATTTGCTTCAATCCTGTTGGTGAAGTTACGTTTATTTCTGTTAGATAATTTCCAATTATATCAATTCCAACAAAAAAGAGATTATGTTCTTTTAGTTTTGGTCCCAAATTTTTGATAATTTCTTGGTCCCTATAAACTAGGTCAGTTTTACTTGCCTTACCACCAGCATGAAAATTTGCCTTTAAATTACCTTCTTGTGGTATTCTGGCAACTGAACCAAAATATTCACCATCGAAAAAAATAATTCTCCTGTCACCATGCTCTATCTCATTGATAAATTTTTGCGCCATTATAGGCAAGTGTAAATATTCGTCTAATATTTTAGGATTGAAATTAGTTTTATCAAATCTATGTATACCCTCTCCTCCATTACCATAAAGTGGTTTGGTTATAATATCTTCTTCTTTATCTAAAAATTCTTCAATAATTTTTAAATCTTTTGTTACCAAAGTAGGTGGCATAAATTCTTTAAAATTAAATGTAAATAATTTTTCAGTAGAATTTCTAACTGCTGTTGGATCATTTACAACAATTGTTGAAGATGGAAGTAAGTCCAAAATATAAGTCGATGTAATATAATTCATATCAAAAGGAGGGTCCTGTCTTAAAAAAACAAATTGAAAATCTTCTAATTTGGCAATTATTTTATTAGATTTAAAATTAAAATAATTTTTTTCGTCAAACTGTAGCTCTAAATAATATCCAGATGCTTGAATAGTATTTTCTTTTATGAATAAATCTTTTGGATTGTAATAAAAAATATCATAACCTCTTTCTTGTGCCTCATAACCAATTAAAAAAGATGTATCGAATTCATAATCAATCGTTTCAATATTATCCATTTGGATTGCTATACTTTTTTTCATTAGAAAATTTCTTCCTCATATATTTTTTTAATATTTTTTTTCCATTTACCATTATATTTATTGATTAATAAATCAGCTGGTGAATGACCATTTGATAGATTTTGTTCTAAATCTTTTAGATAAAATGTTTCGTTATATTTTTCATTTTTTACTAAAATATTTCTTTTATCTAAACCTGATTTTGAAATTTCAAACAATTTTTGAGAAATATCTAAAAGATCACTATTTTTGAATTTTGTTTGTAAACCTTCTAGTGGGGCTAAATTATTTATTAAATTTCTATCATTTTGAGTCCAACCTTCAACAATTTCATTTGTTTTATCAATAGCTTCATCATTGTATAAAATACCAATCCAAAAAGCAGGCTGAGAACATATTAAATCCCATGAACATGCGTCCATAGAACGAATTTCTAGGAATTGCTTCAATCTAACTTGAGGAAATAGAGTTGATAAATGGTTTACCCAATCTTCTATAGTAGGTTCAATGTTTAAATCTTTAGAAATATTATTTTTCATAAAATCTCTAAATGTATAATTGGTCATATTTATATATTTATGATTTTTAATTACAAAATACATTGGTACACCTAGAGCATACTCCACATATTTTTCAAAATTAAAATCTTTATCAAAAACAAATGGCAATAAACCTGTTCTATCTTTGTCTGTGTGATGCCAAAAATGAGATCTTAAACTCTTATATTTAGAAACTTCTTTTTGATCAAAAGGTGAGTTAGCAAACATTGCAGTTGCTATACCTTCAAGATTTAGCATTAATCGATACTTAGCAATCATATCTTCTTCGGAATGATAATCCAAATTTACTTGGTTTGTACATGTGCGTTTCATCATATGATGTCCTAGAGTACCAACTTTGGGCATATATTTTTTCATTATTGAATATCTTTGTTTTGGCATCCAAGGAAAATCATCAAGAGATAAACTTGGCTCAACACCTAATCCTAATAATATGAAACCAAATTCCTCACCAATGTCTTTTAATTCCTTTAAATGTCTATTAGTTTCAGTACAGGTTTGATGGATATTTTTTAATTGTGCTCCAGATAATTCAATCTGACCGCCAGGTTCTAAAGTTATACTTTCACCAAATCTTTCTAGGGCAATTATTGTAGTATTTTTATCATCATACTTTGGTTTCCATCCCTTATTTACAAAATTTAAAAGAATATCTTTTATACCATTTGGTTCTTCATAAGATAATTGATGTAAACTGTCTTTTTTTAGAACAAATTTCTCGTGTTCTACTCCTATGCGTAAATCATTCTTATTTTTAACTCCTTTATAAAAGTAATCTATTAGATCATTTTTTTTTAACATTGTATTAACTTAAATAGTTCAAATCATATTAAAAATAAAGTTGCTAATCCAAGAAAAGAAAGAAAGCCAAATACATCTGTTATTGTAGTCAAAATTACTGCAGATGCTAAAGCAGGATCGATTTTAAGTTTATCTAAAACTAGCGGTATTACAATTCCTGAAAAACCAGCAATTAGCAAGTTTAGTATCATAGCAAGACCTATTATTAGACCCAACAGCATATTATCAAACCAATAAATAGAAATTAAAGATATTATGATAGCGAATATGATACCATTTATACCACCTATTAGAGTTTCTTTGGTTATTATTTTTATCGCATTACTAGTTGTTAGTTCTTTAACTGCAATAGCTCGCACTGCAACTGTTAAAGTTTGAGTACCTGCATTAGCGCCCATAGAGGCTACTATTGGCATTAAAATTGCTAAGGCTACAACTTTTTCTATAGCAGCTTCAAACAAACCTATAACTATTGAAGCTACTACCGCTGTCATTAAATTGACAATCAACCATGAAATTCTTGATTTTGTTGTAGAAATAACTGACTCATATAAATCTGTATGATCAACACCCCCAAGCTTTAGAATATCTTCTTCTCTTTCTTCTTCTATAACCTCTACAACATCATCAACTGTAATTGATCCTATAATTTTTTTTTTATTATTGATAACAGGAGCACTGACTAATCCATATTTATTAAATAATAAGGCTACATCTTCCTGATCTGTATTTACATCAATTAATCTTAATTCTTTATTTGTTATTGAATTTAATTCTATTTCTCTTTTTGAACCCATTAACTTTCCTAATGGAACTACACCTTTTGCTTCTTGATTATTATTAATTAAATAAATATCATAGAAATCTTCAGGTAGTTTCACTTTATTATTTCTCAAATAATCAATTGCTTGACCAACATTCCATGATTGATTAACAGCAACAAATTGTCTTTGCATTAATCTTCCAGCAGAATCTTCTGGATACATTAATCCTTCTTCAACCAATGTACGTTCTTCTTTATCTAAATTTTCTAGAAATATAGTCTGATCTTTTTCTTCTAAATCTTCTGCTAAATCTACTACATCATCAGTATCTAAACTTTTAGCATTATTAGCTAATTGTTTTATATCCAAAGTCTCTATTATTTCCTCTCTAACACTATCATTTAAATAAGTTAATATTTCAGGATCAAAGTCTTTATCAATTATATTCAAAAGACTTAGTCGTAAAACTGGATCTAAATTTTGAAGAATGTCTGCAATATCAGCATTATGAATATCTTTTAAATAGGATAAGACATTATCATATTTATAATTTTCTAAATAATCAGTTACTAGTTCAACAGATTTGGAGGAAGAATCCTGATCTTTTTTTATAATAATTTCATTCATATCAATTGGTGCGGCTGAGAAGACTTGAACTTCCACAGGATAAATCCCACAGCGACCTCAACGCTGCGCGTATACCAATTCCGCCACAGCCGCATATATAGTAGAATTAAATATCAGATAGGATATTAACTATCAATAAAGTTAAATATATGATGGAACAGATTGAAATTAAAATATCTAATGATGAAATTAATTATGATGATGCCGTAATGCTTATGGAGTCTAGAGTCGAAGATATAATTAATAATAAATCTCAAGAATTATTATGGTTTCTAAATCATAATCATATATTTACTCAAGGTACAAGTGCTTTAAAAGAAGAAATATTAAATCCAAATATAATTGATGTTATAAAATCTAATCGCGGAGGAAAAACAACATACCATGGTCCTGGGCAAAGAATTGTATATTTTATGTTAAATTTAAATAATAAAAATAAAGATATAAGAAAATTTATTACTATAATTGAAAATTCTCTAATCTCATTTTTATCTAACTATCATATTGAAGCGCAAGCCTTTAAAGATAGAGTTGGTATTTGGGTAACCAAAAATAATAATATTACATTTGATAAAGAAAAGAAAATTGGCGCTATTGGATTACGGATTAAGAAATGGATT
>CACJWQ010000010.1 GCA_902597015.1 uncultured Alphaproteobacteria bacterium | reverse complement strand
AATATAAATCATTTATCGATTTATATTTAAATTCATCAAGTATTTTTTTTTCAGTATTTTTATTAAATTCATAATTTTCCTTTTGAAAATAATTTATTAATATTTCTCTACCAAAAATTATATGTTCTTCTTTCTTTTTAAATCTGAAAAATCTTCTTAACTGAGATTTAACTTTTGTTGTTACTGCAAATCTTTGCCACAAAGGTGATGGTTGAGATGTTTCAGACGTAATAATTTCTATTTGATCACCATTTTTTAAAATTGTTTTTAATGGTTGTAACTTATCATTAATTTTAGCAGCCATACATTTATCACCAATTTGGCTATGTATAGCGTAAGCAAAATCTACAGGGGTGGCGTTTTTAGGTAACTCTATAAGATCTCCTTTTGGAGTAAAAACAAAAATATCATTCTGAAATACTTTTAATTTTGAATTTTGAATTAATTCATCCTGGGAGATTGAAGAATTCATTGAATCTACTAAATCATGGATCCATTTATATTCTTTTGCATCTTTTTCTTTTATTTTTTTTGGATCTTTGTACTTCCAATGAGAAGCAACACCATAATCAGCGATTTGATCCATTATATTTGAACGAAATTGAATTTCTATTTTTTTATTTTTTGGTCCCATTACTGATGTATGAAGTGCTCTATATCCATTTGATTTTGGAGCTGAAATAAAATCTTTGAATCTTCCTTGAATGTAAGGATATTGTCTATGAATTATACCCAAACATCTATAGCACTCTCTAGTTGAATTAGTTATAACTCTAAAAGCCATAATATCTGAAAGTTGTTCAAAAGAAATATTCTTATTTTTAATTTTATTCCATATTGAATAAGGAGATTTAATTCTACCCTCTACCTTACAAAATAAATCTTCTTGAAAAAAAATATTTTTAAGTTCATATCTAATTTCATCAACAATATTATCATCTTTTGATTTCAAATATTCCAATCTTTCAATTATAGTTTTTTTTGCATCAGGATTAATTATTTCAAATGAAATATCTTCTAACTCATCTTGCCACTCCTTCATGCCTAATCTTTGTGCCAAAGGAGCAAAAACTTCTAAGGTTTCAAGAGCAATTTTAGTTTTTTTATTTTCATCTTTAATGAATTGGATTGTTCTCATGTTATGCAGTCTATCAGCTAATTTTACTAAAATTACCCTAATATCTTTTGTTGTAGCTAGTATTAATTTTTTATAATTCTCTCCAAATTTTTGATTTTTAACCTTTAAAGAATATTTATTTATTTTTGTAAGTCCATCCACGAGCTCGACAATTTGAGTTCCAAAATTTTTATTTATTTCATCTATTTTTAAATTTGTATCTTCTAGAGTATCATGAAGTAAACCAGCAACAATAGAGTCTGCATCTAATTTTATTGAAGTCAAAATTTTTGCAACTTCTAATGGGTGAGTGATAAAAGGATCTCCTGAATTTCTTAATTGATTGCTATGTGCTTCCTCACTCAATTTAAGTGCATGTATTACTTTGTCTTTTTCTTCTTTATTAAGATAAGAAGTAATTAACTCTAATTCTTTATGAATTTCTTTAAACATAAATAATGGTAAAATTATTTATTAGAATTATTATTTATTATTTTTATAAATCTTGCGCTTTATTTTCATCTGATAAGATTTCTAAATTATCTTGTGAAGTTTCGTTATTTTGTTTTTCTTCTGTATTTAGGGTTTCCTTTTCAACATCTTTTTGCTCTTCATAAACAATGTTTTCGTCTAATTCTAGCTTATCCTCATTGCTATTATCTTCAATTTCGTTAATTTCTTCATCTTCAGTAAAAGTGTTAGTTTGATATTCCTGGATTAAATCATTTTTTAATTGATCAGAGGATAACGTTTCATCAGCTATCTCTCTTAATGCAATAACAGTATTTTTATCGTTATCAATTTCTACTGTTGGGTTTTCGCCGGAAGATAGTTTTCTTGCCCTATTGGAAGCAACTAATACTAATTCAAATCTGCTTGGAAATTTATCAATACAATCTTCAACGGTTATTCTTGCCATATCAGGCTTATAGTGATCAATTTTTAAATGTAAATAGTTAATTATTTTTAAGTATTCTTTGCTTTTTAATATTCCAGTCTCTTTGTTTGATAGACTCCCTTTTATCCATTTTTTTCTTACCTTTTGCAATTCCACAAGATAGCTTAGCGAGTCCTTTATGTGAGAAATATAGAGAGATTGGAACAATTGTAAAACCACCCTGTTTTATTGATCCAGATATTTTGTTGTATTCTTTTTTTGTTATTAATAACTTTCTATTTCTACTAGGATCATAATTATTATCTGTTGAATTTTGATATTTTTTTATAAAAGAATTTGCAAGCCATAATTCTCCATCTTTCTCAATAATATAAGATCCTCGAATTGATCCAGTATTTATTCTTAAGGATTTAACTTCAGATCCAGTCAATACTATGCCAGCTTCTATCTTGTTAGAAATTGTAAAGTTATAATTAGCTCTATTGTTAGCAGCTATTATTTTCATTTACAAAAGTTCTAGTTCTCTAAGATTGCTTTCAACTTCTTTTTTTGTATCTTCATTTATTTCAGATAATGGCAGTCTCGTAGTTGCTTTACATAAACCTAATAAGAAAGCTGCATATTTTACGGGTCCTGGACTGGATTCAATAAATAAAGCATTATGTAATGAAGATAATTTAAGATTAATATCTTGTGCTTTAGAAATATTACCTTCTTGCCATGCAGTATGCATTTCTGAACACAACTTAGGCGCAACATTTGCTGTTACTGATATGCAACCATGTCCACCTTGAGCTAGATAAGCAAGCGCAGTTCCATCTTCACCAGAAAGATAACAAAAATCTTTTTGCATTTTTTTTCTTGTGAGTACTGGTCTAAATAAATCATTTGTTGCATCTTTTACTCCAATAATATTGTCAATCTTTGATAACTTAATCATGGTTTCAATTGACATATCAACAATTGATCTACCAGGAATGTTATAAATAATTATTGGAATTTTAGTTTTTTCAGAGATTTTTTTAAAATGCTCGAATAAACCAGATTGTGTTGGTTTATTATAATAAGGTGTGACAACTAAAGCAGCATCAGCTCCAACACTTTCTGCATGTTTTGTATATTCTATAGCCTCTAAAGTATTGTTTGAACCTGTACCAGCTATTACTGGGATCCTTTTGTCAGCAATTCTTATAGTTTCTTCAATTATTTTTTTGTGTTCTTCATGTGATAAAGTTGGGGACTCTCCAGTTGTTCCACAAGGGACAAGTCCATGTGATCCACTAATAATTAAATAATTTAGTACTTTAGAAAGTGCTTCATAATCTACTTTGTTACCCTCAAAGGGTGTAATAACTGCCGGTATACTACCTTTAAACATATTCATTTGGCGGAGAGAGAGGGATTCGAACCCTCGGAAGGAATTGCTTCCTTCGCAGGTTTAGCAAACCTGTGGTTTAAGCCACTCACCCATCTCTCCTGTTGTTTATTCAATGTCGATATCTCCTATATCAATTTCATTTAACCAGTTAAACTAATAAATATCACAGTATAACTTATCAAATTATAAAGAACAATATCATGAGATTAAATGGGATAATAGTCAAAAGTTATACATAAAGGCGTACCAAAAGAGTACCAAGTATTTGGTTTAAATTCTGAAAATAAATTATCAAATTTATTATATAAAATTAATTCTTTCAAAAAACCAATATAACCCAATACTAGATATTAATATAGATGATGGAACTTGAAAAAATATTCTATAATTTTTATTTGTTGCAAAGTTTAAAGCAACCAATAGATATAGAACTAAAACTATAGATATTTGGGCAACTTCAATACCAAGATTAAACGAGAGGAGATTTATAAACAAATCGCTACTCCTATACCCTATATCACTTAAAACTAATGCAAATCCTAAACCATGAAGTAATCCAAAAAACAAAATCACAACATATCTTAAATATTCTTTTATATATTTTTTAAAAATATTTTCTAATCCGATATAAACTATAGAAAGTGCAATGATAGGTTCAACAATTTGAGGATTGATTCTCATTAAAGATAAAGAAACAAATATAAGGGTAATTGAATGAGCAATAGTAAAAATAGTTATTTGAGAAATTAATTTATTTAAAGATGATGAAAATAAAAAAAGTCCAAATATGAATAAAATATGATCTAATCCTTTTGGAATTATATGCTGAATTCCTAATACAAAAAATTTTGTGAAGCTATTAAATGTCTTACTAAAATTATTTTCCTTAAATAAAAATTGACTTGATTCAATTCCTGATTGCAAATATTCTGTAACTAATTCATCTTCTAATTTGTTATTATTGTTCTCTCTTAGAATAATTGGTCCGTAGTTTTTAACCCATCTAAATGTAAATTGTTCAGAATTTTTATCCAATAAAACTCTAAAATAAACATGCGTATCTCTACTTATTTCAAAATTTTTTATATCTTCAACTTCAGTTTTAATTAAATTTATATTCTTTTTTTCATTATTAATTTTAATATCAATATTAGAGCTTATTTCACTCCAAGAATTTTGAAACATTTCCTCAAGGTCTTTTTTGTTTAAAATTCTAAATTTATCATAAATTTCACTTAGTGATGAAGAGTCTGTATTAGAAACAGTAGATGCATCAATATTAGATAATAACAATTCAGCGTTTAATCTTATTTTAAAATTCAAATAATTTTCATCATAAGTAAAATCTGCAATAGATGGCTTGATTTCATGACTAATAGAAGATGTTGAAAATAAATTTAAAAAACATACTAGAATTAAAAATAGATATAACTTTATAATTTTTATATAATAGTACATGATGAAATTTACTTTAAAAAGATTAATATTTATTATTATCTTAACTTCAATAACAAAAATCTCTTTATCTCATGAATTTTGGATTGATCCAAAAGATTATCACTTATCAAATAATGAAAAAGCTGTGGCGAATATCTTTATAGGAGAAAATTTTGAAGGATCACCAATACCATTTACAAAAGAATATTTTAAAATTGCATTCCTGCATGCTGAAGATAATAAATTAAAAATTAAAGGTAGATTAGGTGATATTCCAGCTCTTAATATTAAAAAAACGTTTAAAGGATTAAATATAATACAAATTGAATCAGTTACTAAATATGTTGAATATAAAAAATTAGTAAAATTTGAAATATTCACAAGAGAGAAAGGGTATCCAGATTTGGCTCAAAAACATAGAGAAAATGAGTATCCAGAAAATTTTTTTGAAAGTTATAAAAGATATGCAAAGTCATTAATAAGCGTGGAAAATTTTGATGGTAAAGATATCGATACAAATATGGACTTTGAATTAATTTTTGTAGACAATCCTCTTAAAAATTTAAATGAAAGTAAAAGAATTCTATTAGAATATAAAAATAAAACACTAGCTGATCATAAGGTTTCTATTATGAGTTTAAATAATGGTTATTTTAAAAAAGAATACGTTAGAACAAACAACGGTGGATATTTTGATTATCTCTTTAAAAAAAATACAAAATATTTAATTGAAAGTGTTGTTATAACTGAAGGCAGTAATAAGAAAAAAGATAATTATGCTAAATGGCATTCTTTGTGGACTTCTTATACATTAAAAACACCCAATTAATGATGTAAGAGTGTTGAATTGCTATTAAAAATTTCATGAATAATTATAATATTAAAGATAAATAAAAATGAATAATACAAATATAATAAAAGATTTTTTTGAAGGAAAAATAAAACTCTGGAAATCCTATTGGTTAGTTGGTGAACTACTCAATGGTATTGTTTTGCTTATTATATTTAATCTTGAAATTTATTTTTTTAATACAGATAGCTCAGTTTCCCAAATACCATTTTTAGATTTTACTAATCTTGCGCTAATCTCCAAAATTTTTATTTTTATTTGGACAATATTTATTTCTATTGGAATTTGGAGAGCAGCAGAAAATTACAAAGGAAGTATTATTTGGATAGTTTTAACATTTATAATTGTTGCTTATAGATGCTATTCTTTACGTTTAATTTTTTTTATTTAATTTTTGTTTTAAAATATCATTTAACATTTTTGGATTAGCTTTTCCTTTAGTTAATTTCATAGCTTGGCCAACAAAGAACCCTAATAACTTATCTTTACCTGCTAGATACTGTTCGACCATTTTTGGATTTTCTGCAATGACTTCATCAATAACTTTTGCTATTTCACCCTGATCTGTAACTTGTTGCAAACCCTTTTCATCTACGATTTGTCTAGCTGTTTTTCCTGAAGAAAACATATCTTCCAATACATCTTTTGCAATTTTGCCAGAAATTTCATTTTTAGAAATTAACTTTATAAGTTGTCCTAGATTTTCAGGTGATACTGGAGAGTTATTTAAATCTTGATTATTTTTGTTTAATAATGAAAACAATTCAGAAGTAATCCAATTTACAACTATTTTTGCATGATTTTTTAATTCTGAATCTGAATTAATTGTTTCATTAAAATAATCAGATGTTTGTTTCTCTGCAGTCAATACTGAGGCATCATAATTAGACAATTTATATATCTCAATAAATTTATTCTTAAGCTCATCTGGAAGCTTTGGTATTGATGATTTAATTTTTCCAATTTCTTCCTCAGAAATTTCTAGTGGTAATAAATCTGGATCAGGAAAATATCTATAATCATGAGCTTCTTCTTTATTTCTCATGGGTCTAGTTTTACCAGTAGAGGTATTAAAAAGCATTGTATTTTGTTCTATAGAACCACCAGACTCCAATATTTCTATTTGACGTTTAGCTTCATAATTAATAGCTTGTTTAATAAATTTTATAGAATTCAAGTTTTTAATTTCACAACGAGTTCCATATTCATCACCAGGTTTTCTTACTGAAATATTTACATCAGCTCTTAAAGAACCCTCTTGCATATTTCCATCACATGTATCTAAATACATTAAAATTGACCTAATTTTGGATATATACATTCCAGCTTCATCAGGCGTTCTAATATCAGGCTCACTAACAATTTCCATCAAAGCAACACCAGATCTATTAAGATCTACATATGTTTTTGAAGGGTTTTGATCGTGCAAACTTTTACCAGCATCTTGTTCTAAATGTAATCTTACAATTCTAATATCTTTTGATGTCCCATCTTTAAAATCAATCGTAACTTTTCCTTCTCCAACAATTGGATATTTATATTGACTAATTTGATATCCTTGCGGGAGATCAGCATAAAAGTAATTTTTTCTATCAAAGACTGAATAATTATTAATTTTAGCGTTTAAACCAACTCCAGTTTTTACTGCCTGCTCTACACAGTACTTATTAATTACTGGTAACATTCCTGGCATAGCAGCATCAACTAAAGATACTTGACTATTTGGTGAAGAGCCAAATTTTGTTGATGATGAAGAAAATAATTTGGAATTTGATTTTACTTGAGCATGAATTTCAAGACCGATTACCATTTCCCAATCATGCTTTTCACCTTTTATTAAATTATTCATATGATCTTTCTAGAGATACAGCAGCATTAAATACTTGCTGTTCATCAAAGTGTTTTCCTAATATTTGAATACCTAGTGGTAAATTATTTTTATCTTCTCCAAAAGGAATTGAAATACCAGGTAGGCCTGCTAAAGAAGCTGGGACCGTAAACACATCATTTAAATACATTTTGATAGGGTCATTTTGTTTTTCATTTAAAGGAAATGCAGCACTTGGTGCAGTAGGAGTAACTATAAAATCACACTCTTTAAAAGCTTTATTAAAATCATCTGCTATTAATTTTCTTACTTTTTGTGCCTTAAGATAATAAGCATCATAATAGCCTGCAGATAATACGTATGTTCCTATTAAAATTCTTCTTTTTACCTCTCTTCCAAAACCTTGAGCTCTTGTATTTTCATACATTTCATCAAGAGAATCAATTTCATCAGATCTAAAACCATATTTTACTCCATCATAACGAGCTAAATTTGAGGAAGCTTCAGCAGGAGCAATTATATAATAAGTAGGAAGTGCATATTTAGAATGAGGAAGTGAAATATTTTTAATTTTAACACCTTTTTTTTCTAAAACCTTGATAGCATTATCCCATATCTCGCTTATTTCCATTGGTGTACCATCAATAGAATACTCTTTTGGTATACCAACAGTTTTCCCATTTAGATCATCATCTAAATTTTCAAAATAATTTGGAATATCTACTTTAGCACTTGTACTATCTCTTTGATCAAACCCAGCAATTGATTGTAATAATATTGAAGCATCTTCAACATTATGAGAAAAAATTCCTGCTTGATCCAAACTTGATGCAAATGCAGCTATACCCCATCGAGAACATAGACCATATGTTGGCTTGATACCAACAACACCACAAAAGCTAGCTGGTTGTCTTATTGATCCACCTGTATCTGTTCCAGTTGCCCCCAAACATAAATCTGCAGCAACTGCGGCTGCGGAACCTCCAGAAGATCCACCAGGAGCTAAAGGTTCATTCTCTTTTGATAAGGGGTTAATTGTATTTCCAAAAAAACTTGTATTAGTAGCTGAGCCCATAGCAAACTCATCTAGATTTGTTTTACCAACAAAAATAGATCCTTCATCTAATAATTTTTGAGTAACAAATGATTCATAAGTTGGATTAAAATTTTCTAAAATCTTTGAAGCTGCAGTTGTAGGCATACTTTTAGTACAAAATAGATCCTTGATTGCAATCGGAATACCTTTTAATTTTTTTGCTGAATTATCTTTCTCTAAGTTATCTATCTGCTTTAAAACATTTTCTTCACTAAAATGAATAAAAACATTTAAGTTTTCTTTTTCCTTAATTCTTTTTAAATAATCCTGATTTAATTCTCTTATTGATATTTTTTTTGTCTCAAGATTTTTTAAGGTTTGTTTTAAAGATGACTTAGACATTATTCTACCACCTTTGGTACTGCAAAAAAACCTTCAAGTTTATCAGGAGCATTTTCAAGAATTTCCTCACTCGAATTAGTATCTTTCGATACATCTTCTCTTTTAGGTAAAATCGATGATGATATGTTACTTAATGGTTCTACATCTTCGGTATTTACTTCATTTAATTGCTCAACCCAGTCTAAAATGGAATTAAGATCATTAATATAATCTTCAGATTCTTTATCATCTAACTTTATTCTAGATAGACGGGCAATTTTATTTATTGTATTTTTATCAATCTTCAATTTATGAGCTCCATTATATGAATGATCAAAATAATTTAATCGATGGACTTAATACATCACAAATACTTGTAGGTCTAGACCTAGGAACTAAAACGATTGGCGTTGCTGTAAGTGATAGATCGAAAATAATCGCTACACCGCTTTCAATTATCCAAAGAAAAGGAACTAAGAAAGATTTGAACATCATGAAAGATATTTTGAATGAGTATGAAATTGGTGGATTTATTCTTGGTCTGCCGATTAGCCTGGATAATACTGAAAATAAACAAAGCCAATTAGTACGAGATTTTAATATTAATCTTCAAGCCTTTTTTAAAAAACCTACCGCTCTTTGGGATGAAAGATTTTCATCAGATGTAATCTTTAAAGAAATGAGAAAAGCCGATTTAAGTAAAACAAAGATAAAAAGTAAACTTGATCAACAATCAGCTGCTTATATCTTACAAGGATATTTAGATAGATATAGAAATAATTAATAAATTAGTTTACACATACTTACACATTATTGACACATATGAATTCAAAGTTACTTAAATCTGGACACATAAAATTATACAAAAGAGAAAATTCAAAATATTGGCAAATGAAAGTTAAATTGCCAAAATTAAAAGCGATCAGATCCTCTACAGGTTCAAAAATTCTTAAAGATGCTGAAAATATAGCTTTAAAATATTATTCATCAATTTATTCAAAAACAAATATAAAATTAAAACGAACGAAAAATATTTTTAAAAAAATTCATTTAGTAGAAACAGCTGATTTAACCAAGAAAGAAATTGAGCACATCTTAGATGAATCTAAAAAATATATAACTTTTAATAAAAGGAAAAATAAAAAAACAAATATTCTAGAAGGAAGAACAATATTTAATCTATTCTTTGAAGATTCAACAAGAACAAGAACAAGTTTTGAAGTTGCTGCTAAAAGGTTAGGAGCAGATCTCATTAATGTAGTTGTAAAAGATAGCTCTATAAATAAAGGTGAAACCTTACTCGATACTATGACTACTATTAATTCAATGAATCCTGACGTTTTAATTGTCAGACATCCGGAGGAAGGAATTAGTAAAAAAATTTCAGAATCAGTAGATGCGTCTGTAATTAACGCTGGTGATGGTAGTCATGAGCATCCCACACAAGCGTTATTAGATGCACTTACTATAAAAAATAAATTTGAAAATTTTTCAAAATTAAAAATTGCTATATGTGGTGATATTTTACATAGCCGGGTTGCTCGATCAAACATAATCATACTTTCAAAACTAGGTGCAAAAATTAATGTTATTGGTCCTAAGGAATGGTTACCAAAAAGTTTAAAAAAACTTCCTGTGAATGTTTATACGGAGATGAAAAAGGGATTACAAAATTGTGATATTGTTATGATGCTACGTATTCAAAAAGAGAGAATTGTTGGGAAAATAATGCCAAATCAAAAGACTTATTTTAAAAAATATGGATTAGATTACAATAAACTTAAATATGCAAAAAAAAATGCTTTCGTTATGCATCCAGGCCCAATGAATCGTGGTGTAGAAATAGACTCTAAACTTGCCGATGACGTCACGAGGAGCTTAATACAAGAACAAGTCGCTATGGGTGTTGCTGTACGTATGGCATGCTTAGACTTAATTATTAAAAACAGAGATGACTTTAGTAAGTAGTTTATCATTAATCATATTTTTTTATGTAATAGGATCATTACCCTTTGCATTGATTTTTACAAAATTATTTGGCTTGGGAGATATTAGAAAGGTTGGTTCTGGCAATGTAGGTGCAACAAATGTTTTAAGAACAGGAAATAAATTTTTAGCATTCATTGTTCTTTGTTTTGATATTTTTAAAGGCTTTCTTCCATTCGTCATTTTACAAATGTATTTTCAAGATATTTCTTTATTGAATAAAATACTTCTCTGTCATTTTGCGATTTTAGGTCATATTTATCCTGTTTGGTTAAAATTCAAAGGTGGAAAAGGAGTAGCAACGTATATTGGCTTCTTATTTGGTTTTAACCCTTACATTGCAATTTTATTTTTATTAGTATGGCTTGTTACTGCTTTTGTAAGTAAATACTCTTCTCTTGGATCTTTAATTGGAATTTTAGTAGCGCCAGCTTATTATTTTTTTATTAATTTTAATTTTTATATTCTAATTTTCTTTATTTATTTGACTTTAATTATTTTTCTTAAACACACAGAAAACATTAAAAGACTCATAAACAAAACTGAAAGTAAAATTAAATTATCCAAGTAAAAATATACTTTTTTTTAAAATTTCTTGACGAATTATCTTTAAACTGAAATTTGAGGCCCAAATTTATGAATGTATTAATTGTTGAATCACCATCGAAGGCAAAGTCTATTAATAAATATTTAGGCTCTGACTTCAAAGTTCTAGCAAGTGTTGGGCATGTCCGAGATTTATCAGCAAAAAATGATGCGATAGATACTGAAAATGATTTCCAAATGAAATGGGAAACCAGTGATCGTGGAAAAAAAGTAATAAAAGAAATTACAGATGCTGCAAAAAAATCTGAAAATTTATATCTAGCAACTGACCCCGACCGTGAAGGTGAAGCCATAGCTTGGCATGTAGAAAAACTACTAAGAGATAATTCATCACTTTCAAAATTAAATATTCACCGAGTTACATTTAATGAAATTACAAAAAATGCAGTTCTTGATAGTCTTAAAGAGCCAAGAGAAATAGATGAAAATTTAGTTAATGCCTATCTTGCAAGAAGAGCTCTAGATTTTCTTGTCGGCTTTACACTTTCTCCAGTACTATGGAGAAAATTACCAGGATCAAAGTCAGCAGGTAGAGTTCAATCTGTTGCCTTAAGAATAATTAGTGAAAGAGAACTTGAAATAGAAAAATTTATTCCACAGGAATATTGGTCCTTGCAAGGTGAGTTTAGAAATAAAGAAGATAAAATTATTAATTCAAGACTTACAGTTTATGATGGGAATAAAGTAGATAAACTTGATATTAAAAATGAGGGTGAAGCTACAAAAATTTTTAATGATATTAAAAATTCTACTTTCACTGTTGGAAATATTACTAAAAAAGAAGCTAGAAGAAATCCCTACCCTGCTTTTACTACATCTACAATGCAAATTGAGTCTAGTCGTAAACTTGGTCTTAGTGCTAGTCAAACAATGCGCACAGCTCAACGCCTTTATGAAGGAACAGATATTAAAGGAGAAACAACTGGCTTAATAACTTATATGCGAACAGACAGTGTCGTCATGTCAAAAGAAGCTATTAACCAAGTTCGAGGTTTTGTTACTGATAATTATGGTGCAAACTATTTACCAGAAGCACCAAGAGTTTATAAATCTAAAGCTAAAAATGCCCAAGAAGCACATGAATGCATTAGACCAACAAATATTTATCTAACACCAAAAGATATTAAGCAATACATTACTTTAGAAGAATACAAGTTATATGAAATTATATGGCAAAGAGCGGTAAGTTCACAAATGGCAAGTGCTGTATTAGATCAAGTAGCTGTTGATATTACAAACGAAGATAAAAAAATTGTTTTGCGAGCAAATGGATCGACAATTAAGTTTCCTGGAATGTACAAAGTTTATCAAGAAGCTAAAGATGATGATAAAGATGAAGAAAAAGAGACAATTCTTCCTGCCATGAGTGAAGGAGAGAGTTTAAATCTCAAAGAAGTTGAAAAGACACAACATTTTACCTCCCCTCCTCCTCGTTACACCGAAGCAAGCTTAGTTAAAAAACTTGAAGAACTTGGTATTGGCAGACCATCTACTTATGCTTCTATTATTAAAGTTCTACAAGATAGAGATTATGTAATTTTAGATAAAAAACGTTTTAATCCTCATGATAGAGGAAGAATTGTATCGATATTTTTAGAGAAATATTTCAATCAATATGTAGAATATGATTTTACCGCTGATCTTGAAAATCAACTTGATGAAATTTCTGATGGTAAGCTTGATTGGAAAGAAGTTCTGAGAAAATTTTGGGAAACATTTAAACAACTTTGCGATGAAACCGTAGGCAAATCAAATAGAGAAGTGATTGATGTGTTAGATGAAGCACTAGGTCCGCATTTCTTTCCACCAAACGGATCAGATGAAAAAAGAAAATGCCCAACATGTGATAATGGAAGACTAGGAATTAAAGTTGGAAAGTTTGGAGGATTCATTGGCTGCTCTAATTATCCTGATTGCAAATATACAGTTCAGTTTAATCAATTAAATGATAAAGATGGTGCTGCACTTAGTGGACCAAAAGAAATTGGTATTTATCCAGAAACGGGTGAAATGATTACTCTTCGAAAAGGTCCTTATGGATTTTATATGCAAGTTGGAGAAGGGACAAAAGAAAAAAAACCAAAAAGAGTTTCTATTCCTAAAAATTTTGAGCCAGATGAAATAGGATTAAACACAGCCATTCAATTACTTGGTTTGCCACGTAAATTAGGATTTCATCCTGAAACAAAAAAAACAGTTAGTGCTGGAATTGGAATGTATGGACCATATATTCTGCATGATAAAAAATATAAAGCTCTCGAAAAAACAGATAATATTCTAGATATTGAACTTGAAAGAGCCATTGAATTAATTGCTAAGCCTACACAGAGAGGTAACGCGACGTTAAAAACATTTGGAGAGCATCCAACAGAAAAGAAAAATATTACTGCTCATGACGGTAAATTTGGACCATATGTAAAATGTGGAAAAATAAATGCATCAATTCTTGGTGATCAAACAATTGATAGCTTAAAACTAGAAGATGCCATTAGGTTAATTGATGAAAGAAAAGCTAAAATGGGTCTCAAAAAAAAGAAAAAAAAAGTTAAGAATTGAATTAAGCTGAAATAGTTTTAAATAGAGAATATGGCTAAAAATATATCTTTATCAACAATAAGAACTTTCAAAAATAAATTTTTAAGAAATAATAAAAATATAGCTTCACGAAATGCATTGATAAAAAATGATTTAGCCAATGTTGCACTCAATTGGGAAAACTTTAGTCAAATCAATCATAATTTTTCTAATCTAATTAAAAAAGAATTACCTGCAACAAACCAAATGGCATCGGGTAGATGTTGGGGATTTGCAGGATTAAATCTTATGCGTTTGCAAGTTGTTGATAGCCTTGAACTAAATACATTTGAGTTTTCACAAAATTATTTCATGTTTTGGGATAAGTTAGAGAAAGCAAATTATTTTTTAGAGAATATTATCAAATCAAGAGATGAAGCATATGAAAGCAGATTAATAACTCATCTTTTAAAAGCACCTGTGCAAGATGGCGGACAGTGGGATATGTTTGTAAACTTAATTAATAAGTATGGTGCAGTACCTAAAGATGTAATGCCTGAAACAAATCATAGCAGTAAATCTGGTGCTATGAATTATATCTTGACTCACAAATTAAGAGAGTTTGCTTCTATACTAAGAAAAAAACCAGCAAAAAACTCTGCAGCTCTAAAAAAAGATATGATGGAAACAATCTATAATTTACTGGCAATGTTTCTTGGTCAACCCCCAGATGTTATCAATTGGTCTACTAGAAATAAAGATAATAGACACATCGTTATTTCAGACATGACACCGATTGACTTCTGTAAAAAATATGCTGATATCAATATTAAAGATAAAGTTTGCTTAATTCATGCTCCAATGAGCAATAAAAAATTTAACACAATGTACACAGTTGAATATCTTGGTAATGTTGTTGAGGGACAAATTATTAAATATTTAAATGTAGATATTAAAGAATTAAAAAAATCTGCGATGGACTCAATAAAAAACAATGAAGCTGTGTGGTTTGGTTGTGATGTTGGGAAACGTTTTAGTCGTGATATGGGTGTACTTGATATGGGCATTTACGACTATGAAAATGTCTTCCAAACTTCATTTAAGATGAATAAACAAACTCGTTTAGAGTATGGTGATAGTGAAATGACTCATGCCATGCTTTTAACAGGTGTTGATATTAAAAAAAGAAATTCAACAAAATGGAAAATTGAGAATAGCTGGGGAACGAAAAGTGGTAATCAAGGATATATGATGATGACCGATGAATGGTTTGATGAATATACCTATGAAGTAGTCATCGATAAAAAATATCTAAACAAAAGACTTTTAAAATACTTAGATATGGAACCAGTAGCGCTAGCACCTTGGGATCCAATGGGTGCTTTAGCTAGATAAATTGAATAAAGAAAACGCATCTAAAATTTGGAAGCTAATTCAAGAAACAGGTGATTTTTTAAAAGGAAAATTACCTGATCACCCGAATCATCCTAAGGGCAGAAATCCTTATGCTCATGTTGCTTTAGAGGTAAAAAATTATTTTGGCATGACATATAAAGATATACCTGATAAAAAATTTAATGAAGTTATTAATTATCTTGAAGAAATAAAATCTAGTCCTGAATAGCTGTTCTTTGATTACCTTGAATTGGTAAGAAAATAATAAAAATTGAAACTATAGCCATCATTATTGCATTAATTAAAAACAAATAAGTAAACTCTAAAGTTATGGAATATATTTCTGAAATTAAGAATACCGAAATTGGTCCTGATCCAAATGCAAGAATAAACTTAATTCCATATACAACACCATGATACTTTTGGGGTGTAAATTTCCCAAGTAGGAGATTTTCTGTAGGCAGAATACTTGCATTAAATACAGCAGCTAGAATACATAACACTACTAAAGAGTAACCAGATATGTAAGCTATTCCTAGGTAGCAAGGAAACTGAAGAAATATACCAATTAAGTAAATAGTTTTTAAATTAAATCGATCAGCAAGTAAGCCTCCAATAAATGTTGTTGCACCAGAAATAAAATAGATAATTGCTATCATAAATCCAATTTGAATTGAGCTTGTGTTACCAATTCGTATTTCAAATACTTTTGGTAAGGCTGTTTGTGTATTGTGAAAAGATAATCCAAGAGCAAACATTGATAATAGCATTATTAATGCAATAAAAATCATCTCATTACGGGAATGATCTTGATCATCATTATTAATAAAATAATTTTTGTAAGATATTTTATCAATTAAGATTAAGTAAATAAGAATAAACCCAATAATAATTGATATTAAACCAGGTAATATAAAAGCTAGTTGCCAATTTAGTAATTCTGTTAGAGTACCAGCTACAAATGCTCCAGAGCCTATTCCTACCCCACCAAAAATACCATTTACACCAAGCGCTCTTCCCTGTTTGTTAGCTGCATGAATCACCCAAGGAATGCCTACAGGATGGTAAATTGAACAGAAAAGTCCAAGAAGTGATAAGGAAAAAAATAAAAAAGAAACTGATGTGCTTAAACCACATAAAATGGAGGCTAATCCCATTCCAATAAACATAATTGTCATTGTTCCTGAACGGGACCATTTATCACTTAACCACCCAAAAGGAATTGCCCCTAAACCAATTAGTAGAGCTCCAAGAGACCATAATCTAATTAATTGATCGTAAGAAATATTCCATTCTTTTTCTATCGTCAGAACGATTACAAAATAAAATGCTGCAAACATATGCATAAGTGCATGACCAATTGATGAAAATAGGAGTGTATAAAAAGTATTATTCAAACTCTTCGTAATTAATAGAAAGCGAATTTACACAGTATCTTTTGCCGGTGGGCTCAGGTCCATCATCAAAGACATGACCTAAATGAGCATCACATTTGGCGCACATAATTTCAATACGCACCATACCATGAGATCTATCAGTCTCTGTTTTAATTGCTTCAGGTGATATTTGCTCAAAAAAACTTGGCCATCCACAATAAGAATCATATTTTGTAGAACTATTAAATAATTCATTACCACAGCATTTACATTTAAAAATACCGCCATTAATAATTTCAAAATTTTTACCAGAAAAAGGTGGTTCTGTTCCTTTTTGTCTTGTTACGTAATATTCATCTTCTGTGAGAAGAGATTTCCACTCCTGATCAGTTTTGACTATTTTGTTCATTTTTAAATCTTATATTAGATAATATAATTCCTGTAATTATAAAAAAAACACCAACAATATGAAATATTGCAAAACTTTCATTTAAAAAAGTTATTGCCCAAATTGCAGCAAAGACAGGTATAAAGTGTAAAAATAAACCAGCTCTATTTGGTCCAATTAAATAGACACCCTTGTTCCAAGCAAAATAAGCAGCAATACTTGCAAAGATAGCAACATAAATAATAATGAAAAAGTCATAAGAAGATGAAAGTAAAAAGGTACCATTAAAAGATTCAAAAAGATAAAATGGAATAATAAAAAATAAGCCAATAATAATCATTACTTCTAAACTAGCTAGTTGAGGGATTGATGTATCCATCTTTTTTAACAGGACGGAATATAAGCACCAAGATATTACAGCAGCAAACATCCAAATATCACCAATAGTAAAATTAAGGGTATATAGATTATTTAAATTTCCTTTTAAAATTATAGCTAATGCACCTAATAAAGATAAAATTATACCAATTAGTTGAAGTTTAGAGATTTTAGTTCGAAACATTAGCCAAGAGAAACCAATCATAATTACAGGTGCAGTAGATGCCATTATAGTTGAATTTAAAACTAAAGTTGTCTGCAATGAAATATATGTAAATGAGTTAAATATTGTAACACTTAAAATACTTAATGTAGTCATTAGTAAAAAGTTCTCTTTGTAATACTTAAAATTTACCAAAATGCTTTTAATGGTGAAAGGTAGTAGTAAAAGCAAAGCTAAAGACCATCTAAAAAAACTTAATTTAAATGGTGAAAGATCAGTTATGTGAGCAACTTTTCCAAAAAAGAAATTTCCTGACCAAAATAAAGAAGAAGCTATTAACAATATGACTGCTAACACTAAGTTTCTTGACATTTATTTGTCTACAAGAGTCATTAAGGATGATGTATCAAACCTATTCCCACCATTTTTTTGAACTTCTTCATAATATTTATCAACTATTTTTGTAACAGGAAGTATTGCGCCATTTTTGCTGGCCTCGTTAAAACATATTGATAAATCCTTACGCATCCAATCTACAGCAAAACCATAATCAAACTTACCATCAAGCATAGTTCTATATCTATTTTCCATCTGCCATGATTGAGCTGCTCCCTTGGATATAACGCTAAGAACTTTTTCCATATCTACATTGGATTTTTTTCCAAAAGCCATTGCTTCAGATAAGCCTTGGACTAGTCCGGCTATACAAATTTGATTTATCATTTTAGCAATTTGACCCGAACCAGAAGGCCCTATAAGTTCAACGGCTTTACCATAAGATGTGAGAACTGGTTTTACAGTATTATAATCTTTTTCATCACCACCTATCATAATAGAAAGAACACCATTTTCTGCACCCGCTTGACCGCCAGATACAGGGGCATCAAGAAAACTTAATTTTTTATTTTTAAGTTTTTGATAGTAATTTCTTGCTATCTCTGCGGAAGCTGTTGTGTGATCAACAATAATTGTTCCGTCAGCTATTTTTGAAAGAATTCCATCTTCACCTTCCATTACTTCAATAATATCTTCATCACGTCCAACACACATAAAAACAATTTCAGAATTTTGAGAAGCTTCACCAGGAGTTTTAGCCATGCTGCCTTTGTACTCTTCTATCCATTTTTCTGCTTTAACAGTTGTTCTATTATAAACAGTAACATTATAACCATTGTTTTGAAGATGGCCTGCCATTGGGTATCCCATTACTCCTAAACCAATAAAAGAGACATTTTTAATACTCATGAATATTCTCCTAATTTTTCTAAAATTTTATAATTCAAATCTTCTGAATTACTAACAATTAAATTCTTATTCTTTTTTGTAAAGTCATATTTATTTTTATCAAAATCAATGTCAGAACCTCCTGCTTCTCTGACAAAAAGAATACCTGGAATATGATCCCATGGAGATAATTTTGATAAAATAGCAAAATTTCTAACGCCAATACCTATATCTATATATTCAAAACCAATGCATCTATAAGAGTTAACTTCTTTAAATATGTTTTTAAATATTTTTAACTTATCTTTAAATCCTGGTTCCCAATACTTTGTACTTATCGATCCAATAGTTTCTTCGATTATTTTTGCCTCTTTTGTAATAATTTTATTATTATTGATAAAAGCACCTTCATTTAAAATAGCTGAACACATAATTTTATCTAATGGTTTATATATCCAAGAACGTAAAATTTTTTCTTTAAATGTTAAGGCTATCATAATTGCAAATTTATCTCTACCATTAGCAAAATTTGTTGTTCCATCTATTGGGTCAACAGTCCAACAATATGCATCTTCATTATAAAAATTTAATATATTTTCATTTCTAGAATATTCCTCTTCACCTATAAAATTTGCAGTTGGTAAAATTTTTAACAAATTTTTTTTTAATTCTTTTTCTGCTTCTATATCAGCTGCTGTTACTAAATCAGATCCATTTTTATAATTAATTTCATCCTCTGATAAATTTTTAAATTTTGGTAAGATAATATTTTGACTTACGTTAAAACAAATGTCTTCTATGTCCTCTTGGTTTATATTATCCATTTATACATGCTTCAGTATACATTTCTGCTAGTTTCAATGTGATATTGCCAATTTTACCATTATTAATTTTTTTATTATCAATTTTTAAAATAGGAGTAATAAAACTTCCAGAGCTTGTTAAGAAAACTTCATCAGCATTAATTAATTGCTTTTGGGTAAATTGTTTTTCTATTAGTTTAAGTTTAGTTTTTTTTATAATTTTTAACAGAGATGTTCTAGTTACTCCTTTTAAAATATCGGAATTAGCTGGATGAGTTATTAAATTATTTCCTTTTATAATCCAAATATTAGAAGATGTACCCTCAGTTACTTTTCCATTTTGTATTAAAATTGCCTCATAAGCATTTTTCTTTTTGGCCATATTTGCTGCTATAATATTTGGAAGTAAATTTACTGTTTTAATATCACGTCTTTTCCATCGAAGATCTTGGTATGTAATTGTATTTACCCCTTCAAATTTTTTTCCAGGTAAATTAAAACTTTTATTTCTTGTGTATATAATCAAAGTTGGGGTTAAATTTTTTTGATATTTGTGTTCTCTAAATTGAATACCTCTTGTAATTTGTAAATATATTATACCATTTCTTGTTTTATTTTTTTTTATTAAATTTAGAAAAATATTAGTTAAGTTTTTTTTATTTATTGTAAATTTGATTTTTAGTTCACGAAGAGAATATTTTAATCTCTTAAGATGAAAATCTAAATCAATTAAATTATTATCTAAAACTGCGATAACTTCATAAACACTATCTGCAAATTGTAATCCTCTATCCTCTATATGAATTTTTGCTAATTTAAAATTTACAAATTTGTTATTTATATAAGCAAAATTTGGCATTAATTTAAACTTTTGATAAAAGTTTTTCTAGTTTTTTTATGCAGTTAGTTTCAGCAAAAAAAACAACATCATCATTTTCTTTAAAAACAGTTTGGCTATTGGGGATTATAATTTTTTTATCCCTTACAATAGAGCCAATACGTATACCCTTTGGTAATTCTAATTCTTTAAGATTTTTATTACAGAGAAAAGATTCTGACTGAATATCTGCCTCAATTACTTCTCCAAAACCTTCACCTATTGAATAATCATTTCTTATTTTTACGCCTCTAACTTTTTCTAAAATTTTAGAAATTGTTATTATTTTGGGATCTATTGTCATATCAACTCCAATATTAGACAACAAAGATGAATAATTACTATTATTAATTAAAGTTATTGATGTATCAGCCCCTGCTCTTTTAGCTAATAAAGATGATAATATATTGACTTCATCGTCTTCTGTTATAGATATACAATAACCAGCCTCTGATATGTTTACCTCTTCAAGAATCTGATTGTCCAAACCATCTCCACATGTAACCGTGATATTTTCCAAGTTTGACGCAAGAAATTCAGCACGTTCTTTATTAACTTCAATTAATTCAGTTTTTATATCAGTCTCAGAGCCTTCAATTAATTGTGCCAACGAAAATCCAATATTGCCACCACCAATTACAACAGCCTTTTTAGCTTGTAACTCTTGATGTCCAAACTCAGATAAAACATCAGTCAAATTGTCAGTTTCAACAACTAAAAAAATTGTATCTTTTTTTTCAATTTTTGTAGATGAATTTACAGTAAATTTTTGATCACCTCTAAATATAAACATTATGTTAGCAAGGTAATCAGGAAATTTTTCTGATAATTCTCTTACAGTTAGACCTGAATGTAAAAAATTATCTTCACATTTTAATCCAATTAATTTCAATTTTTTATCAGATAATTCAACCATATCTATAGTTCCTGGAGAGATTAATCTTCTGAATATCCCTTTTGCAACCTCTTGTTCTGGAGAAATTATTGCATCTATTGGAAAATTTTCATCATTATATAAATCTTTCCAATCATTTTTTAAATAATCCTGCTGCCTAATTCTTGCTATTTTCTTTTTAATCTTAAATAAAGAATGGCCAATTTGACAAGTAACCATGTTAGTTTCATCACTTTTAGTAACTGCAATTAGTATTTCACAATCATTTGCACCTGCATTCTCTAAAACTGATGGCATGCTAGGAATTCCATTTATTGTTTTAACATCCAAATTTTCAGATACTTTATTTAATCTATTTTCATCTTCATCAATAACTGTAACTTCAAAATTTTCGCGAGATAGTTTATCAGCTATACTATATCCAACATCTCCAGCACCACAAATAATTGTTTTCATTGATTAGTTATTCTACTTTTATATCTAGTGATTTAAATTTTCTATAAAGAGCAGTTCTTTCCATTCCTGTAAATTCAGAAACTTTAGTTATATTACCATTAAATCTCTTTATTTGCGATATTAAATAATTTTTTTCAAACTCTGATCTTGCTTCTTTTAAAGACAAATCCAATGAATTATTGGAAGAATTTGACGCAGTTTCATCTCCCATTTGAAGTGCTAAATCATCAACCTCTAACTCTTTTATATTTTGATCTTGGTTAAGTATCAGACTTTTCTCTACGTAGTTAATTAATTGAGAGATATTTCCAGGCCAGTCATACATTTGTAACTTAGTTAAGGCTTTAGAAGAAAATTTAAAATTTAAATTTCCCCCACTTTTTTCATTTAAATAAAAATCAAGGATAGGAAGAACATCATCTCTCCTATCAGAGAGAGATTTAAATTTTATAAAGTCTGTTGAAATTCTATCATATAGTCTTTTAATAAAATTACCTTTTTCAATTTCTATTTCTAAATTTTTCTCAGTAATTGTAATAATTTTGTGATTTAATTCAATATCAAGATCTTCAAAAATTTTTTTGTTTTCTAGAAAATTTAAAAGTTTTTTTTGATAAATATTGGGTAGAGTTTCAATATTGAGCAGTATTAATGAATTATTGTTTGATCGATAAAAAATATTTTCATTAATTGCGTTTTTATTTTCCCCAAACATATTATTCAATGCTTCATTTGTAAGTTTTTTAAAATCAATTGATATAGGAAGCTTATCTTTATATTGTGAATTTTGATGTATTAAATTTGTAAAATGTTTTTTTCCTGTTCCAAACGGCCCTTCAATTAATAATCTTGAATTACTTGAACTCTGCTCATTTAAATGTTTATTAATTTTTTTAATGAATTCTGAATTCCCTATTAGAGGAATAGTTTTAATTAACGTATCTTTTAAATTTTTATTTTCACTCAATAATGATGAACTTTCTATTGCTCTCTTAGTAAGAATAATTAATTTATCACTGTTGAATGGCTTTTCTAAAAAGTCGTATGCTCCATTTTTTATAGATTTAACTGCAAGATCGACAGTTCCATGACCACTTATAATTATAATTGGAATATTGCTATCGATCGATTTAAATTCTTTTAAAATTTCAATCCCGTCTAATTGACTGTTAGATAGCCATACATCTAAAATAACTAAGTCGGGTTTAAGTTCATTAAATTTACTAATTGCTTCATCTGAATTGAGTGCTATAGATGTATTATAATTTTCATCTTTTAAAATTTCTGAAATAAGAAAACAAATATCCTTTTCATCATCTATAATTAATACTTTATGCATTGTATTCAAAATTAATTAGTGATGTTGTACCTGCCATATTTTTATTTTTCTCAATTTTTATTTTACCGCCATGATCTTCAATAATTCTTTTTACTATAGATAAACCAAGGCCAGTTCCTTTTGTTTTAGTTGTAAAATAAGGCTCAAAAATTTTACTCAACATTTTTTCATCAATTCCCACACCATTATCTTTTATTTCAATTTTTATATTTTGAGTATCAGTAGCCAATAATACTTCGACTACAGGGTTGGGTATTTTTTCCACAGCTTCAATAGCATTTTTAATTAAATTATTAAAACATCTTGAGATTTGAAGGGTGTCAAAGTGAAAATAAATGTCATTTTCAGGTTTAATTAAATTTAGTTTTATATCCTTTCTTGTATTGAAATATAAATGGTATGCCTCTTCTAAGCATTTTGATAGATTATCAAGCTTGATTTCTGCCTCAGGCATTCTTGCAAAAGATGAAAATTCGTCAACTAACTTTCCAATATCATCTACTTGCCTTGATATTGTTTTAGTTAAAAGTGAAATATCTTCTTTATCTGTTTTTGCATCTAAAAATTTTTTCTCTATTCTTTCAGCAGAAAGTTTAATGGGAGTAAGAGGATTTTTAACTTCATGTGCTATCTTTCTTGCTATGTCAGACCAAGCAGCATGTTTTTCTGCTAAAATTAGAGATGTAGCATCATCTAGAGCAACAACATATCCCTCAATTTTATTATCATTAATTTCTTTAATAATTCTAATATTAAAATTTCTTTGATCGTCATATAATATAAAATCGTATTGAAAATTTAGTAATACTTTATTTGATATTTCAAAATTCTCAAATATCTTTTTCCATTCAGGAAAATAGGAAAGAAAATTATCATTTATTTTAAAAGTTTTAGTATTTCTAAATAGTTTGGTTAAAGTTTTATTAAATAATAAAATATTAAATTTTTTATCTAAAGAAATTACACCTATTGTTAAAAGACTTAAGATCGCCTCAATAAAAATTCTTTTTTCTTCATCTTCTTGACTTTTTGATATTAACTCATTTTGTTTATTCTCAATTTCGGAAATCATTTTATTATAAGACGATAATAATATTTTTATCTCTTGAAATTGATCTGTTTCACTAACTTTAGCATCAAAATTCCCTTCTGATATCTTATTCGCTGATTTGATTAAGTTTGTAATTGGTTTACTAAGATTACTAGCTAGATTAAACCCAATCAAAATTGCAACTAATATAAAACAAATAGAAAAAAGTACAAATATCATTGAATAAGTTATTTGAATTCCTGAGCTTTCTTCTTCTTTCAAAGTATAAATTTCAAATGCCTCTTTTGTAGCACTAATATGATCCCAAATATTTGTATTCAAATTTCTATTAACTTGCATGTAAACATCATTTAAGAAATTTATTTTTTTATAGGCAGTAATAGAATTTTTATCTAATTGAAAAATGTAAACTTGGTTTTGATTAATGACTTTAAATATTTCATTTGAAGGGAGAGAAAAATTTTCATTATCAGGATCTTTAAGGCTTAAGTAGATATTTCCTTCAGTATTAAAAATATAGATACTTGAAATTGTTCTCAAATTAATAAATTCACTTAATGCTAATCTAATTGATTGAATATTTACTTCATTATTTTGAGAAGCCTTTAATATTTCTCTCATGATTAACTGAGTATCAGAAACTATTTCTGCCTGAATCTCATTTTCATAATTTTTTGCTACAATGTTAGAATTTACAACCGCGTCTTTTACTGCATCGCCGTACCAAGTTCTTAACTCTAAATTAAAAAAAAGTGATGTGATAATAACTAATCCAATGGCTGGACCCAAAGCCATTGCAGCAAATAAATTAACAAATTTTATATATAATCGAGATTCATCATAACTTTTTCTTCTTCTCACTAAAATCAGAACAATTTGTCTAATAATTATGGATATCAATAAAATGACAAAAATAACATCCGCCAATAAAAAAAATTGTAGTCTTCTTGGATCTTTTACTAGATCGTTATTTGGAAGCATTAAGTAGAATGTGATCGAAAAACTCAATATGATTAAAAAGATTAAAAAATAAAAAGATAATCTTGAAAGATGAATAGATTTAAGTAATTTTGATAGGTTAAACACTGTATACTTTAGTTAGTTTTTTAAATAATGATAGTAAAACAGTATAGTATATAAATTAAAATGATGAAAAATGCACTTGTAATTCTAGCTGGTGGAAAAGGAAAGAGATTTGGTCAAAAAATTCCAAAACAATTCTTAAAAATTGGGAATACAAATTTTTTAAATTATTTTATTTCAAATTTAGATTTATCAAACTTCGATATTATTAATATTTCAATAGATAAAAAATATCAAAACACTTACTTTAATCATAAGGCTGTTTCTGAGAAAATAAAAATTATCTATTCAAAACCTGGGCTTACAAGACAAATTTCATCTTTTAATGCTTTAAAAAATTTAAAAAAATTTAAAATTAAAAATGTATTAATACATGATGCTGCGCGTCCTTTATGTAGTAATAAATTAATTAAAAGAATTATATCCAAATTAGGCAAAAATACTAATGCAATTCCATATGTTGAATATAATGACAGACAACTAATAAAGAAAAGTAAATTGGAAACAAAAGCAATTAACGTACAAACACCCCAGGGGTTTAAGTATAATTTAATATTAAAAGAACATATCAAATATAAAAATTTTGAATTTAATGATGATGCAGGGCTATTACAAAAATCAAAAATAAAAATAAATTTGATCAAAGGTGAAAAAAATAATATTAAAATTACTTACCCAGAAGATATTCAGTTATTTAATTTATACAGAAAGCCCATAACAAAATACGGTATTGGTTATGATATTCATCAAATTGATAAAAAAACCAAAAATGGATTAAAATTAGGAGGTGTTAAAATTCCTTTCTCTAAGTTAATTGGTCATTCTGATGCGGACGTTGTACTGCATGCAATTTGTGATAGTATTTTTGGAGCGCTCTCTATGAGAGACATAGGTTATCACTTTCCAAACACAGATAAAAAATGGAAAAATGCAGATTCATCTAAGTTCATTATTTATTGCAGAAATAAACTTAAAGAAAAAGGTTATTCTGTAATCAATCTAGATATAAATATAATAGCTGAAAAACCTAAAATTAATAAATATGTTTCAAAAATGATTAAGAACATTTCAGCATTACTTCAAATTAAAAATACCTGTGTATCTATTAAAGCAACTACAAATGAAAAAATTGGTTTTATTGGTAATGGCGAAGGAATTGCAGCCGAGTCAATAGTTCATATAACAGATGATAAAATTAGCTAATTTTTTTGTATCTTTATCTTTTGCTGGATATATTAAATTAATACCACCGGGAACCTTTGCATCTTTTTTATCAATAGTTATTTTATTTCCTATTGTTGAATACAAAATTATTTCTTTAGAAATATTTGTGGTTATTTTTTTTGTAATCTTTTTACTATCTTTATTTTTTATTAATAAATTCTCTTCACACAACCAATCACATGACTCAAAAATAATAGTTATTGATGAATTCTTAGGAGTATACTTAATTTTAATATTTTATGATCAAATTAAAATAATAAATCCTTATGTAACAATAGCGCTAATTTTTATTTTATTTCGTTTTTTTGATATATTGAAAATTTTTCCAGCCAACATAGTAGATAGGAAACTTAAATCAGCTTTTGGTGTAATTCTTGATGATTTAATAGCAGGAATATATACAATAATAATTCTTTATATTGTAAATGCCTATTATTAAAAAAGTTATAGATAAATTAATAAAAAAAAATATCTCAATTTCAGTTGCTGAGTCATGCACAGGTGGGTTAATAGCAAACACTATCACAAAATATAATGGAGTTTCTAAAATTTTCTCTTACGGGATTATTAGCTATTCAAATAAAGCTAAATCTAAATATTTATCTGTTTCAAAAAGTAATCTCTCTAAATTTGGAGCTGTAAGTAAAGAAGTAGCTGAGGACATGATAAATGGTCTGTATAAAAATGAAAAAACAAAAATCTGCATTTCTACAACTGGTATAGCAGGTCCGAATGGTGGGACAAAGTTAAAGCCAGTAGGATTAGTGTATATTGGAATTAAAGTTAATAAAAGTAATTATATTTTCAAGAAAATATACAAAGGGAAACGATTAGACATACAGAGAAAAACTAGAGATTTTATATTTAGCAAAATTAATCAATTAATCTAAAATTTCATCAGCACGCACTTTAAATGATTCAATCATTTTGTTTTCAATTAAAGGAAAAAAAGCTTCAGCAATTTTTTGGTGAAAAAATCGTTTAAATTCAAATTCAACATTAAAATGAATTCTTGTTTGATTTTTTTTTAATGATTCAAAAATCCAATTAGTTTTAAGATCTTTTAAAGGTCCTTCAATATAAGTTGTACTTATTGAAAGTTTTTTTTTATCAAAAGTGACGTGTGAACCAAAAGTTTGGGGCATAAAATATTTATACCATACGACCATATCAGCATATATTTCATTTTTATTTTTTGAATGAATTCTCATTGCTGAACACCAAGGAATAAAATATGGATAACTTTCAATATCTAAAACAATATCAAAAAGTCCTTTTGCGTCATGATCGACTATTTCCTCTCTATTTGAAGATTTCATTGAATTGAATAAAGTTTATTTTTCCTATTTTCTTGCATGATTTTAAAATCATCAGAAGCATGATAACTTGAACGAGTTAGCGGTGATGATGCCGCCATTAGAAATCCTTTTGCGTATGCCATTTTTTTATATTCATCAAATTCTTGAGGAGTAATAAATTTTTCTAGTTTAGCGTGTTTCGGTGTTGGAGGTAAGTATTGCCCTATTGTAATAAAATCAACATTAGCTGCTCTTAAATCATCCATTACCTGATATACTTCTTCTTTATTTTCACCTAAACCAACCATTAGACCTGATTTTGTAAATATACTTGGATTTTTTTCTTTAATTTGACTAAGTAAATTTAAACTTACAAAGTAACGTGAACCCGGACGAATTGATGGATATAATCTTGGCACTGTTTCTAAGTTATGATTGAAGACGTCAGGTAAATTTTTTGATAAAATCTCTATAGCTTCAGGTTTATTTTTAAAGTCAGGAGTTAAAATTTCAATTGTGCAACTTGGATTTAAAGATTTAATTGAATCTATCACGTTAATAAAATGTAATGCTCCACCATCTATTAGGTCGTCTCTGTCAACACTTGTTATTACAACATGTTCTAAATTCAATTGCTTAACTGACTCAGCAATTCTTATAGCTTCACCGTGGTCAATATAATGAGGTTTGCCAGTTTTAATATTACAAAATGCGCAAGCTCTAGTACATATATCTCCGAGTATCATAAATGTTGCATGTTTTTTTTGCCAACATTCAGCTATATTTGGACATGCAGCTTCTTCACATACAGTCACAATTTTTTTATCTTTTAGGAGTTTATTTGTTTCTTTGAAAAATTTTGAAGTTGGCGCTTTTACTCTAATCCAACTTGGTTTTTTAGGAATTGGATTTGATTTGTTTTTAACCTTTTCAGGATGACGTGGTCCACTCATGCAAGTTAAATAACTTCCATATCCATGCTATTCAACCATATTTGGAAGGGATCTTCCAAAATATCGCTAAAATCTTTGAGTAATTTTGCCGCAACGGCACCATCTAATGATCTATGATCTGCTGAAATAGTAGATTTCATTGTATGCCCTATTTCAATACTGCCAGAGTTCACAACAGGTTTTTCAACTATAGATCCAATTGCAATAATACTTGATTGTGGCGGATTAATAATTGCTTGAAATTCTGTGATTCCAAACATGCCTAGGTTTGAGATAGTTATAGATCCTCCACTATATTCTTCTGGTAATAATTTATTTTGATTAGCTTTTTTTACTAATGATTTAATTTCTGTTGAGATTTCAGCTAATCCTTTTGTATCGGCTTCTTTAACAATTGGTGTAATCAATCCTTCTTTTAATGCTACCGCTATAGCAATATCGATATTTTTATATTGATGAATTTTGCCATTCATCCAAGAAATATTTGTTTCTGGATTTTTCGCTATTGCCATTGCACATGCTTTAACAATAAGGTCATTAAACGAGATTTTGATATTACTATTTGAATTTATTTTTTTTCTTAAATTTATTAGCTTATCCATTCTTGTTTCAATAGTAAGATAAAAATGTGGAACCTCATTTTTTGTTTGTGTTGTTCTTTCAGCAATTATTTTTCTAATACTAGAAGGCTCAATTACAGATATATTTTCATCATTAGTATGAAGTTCAAAATTTTGAATATCTTTTTTTATTATCCTACCATCAGGTCCAGACCCTTTAATAAGGGTTAGATCAATATTGTTATCTTTCGAAAATTTTTTAACAAACGGTGAAGCAAAATTAGTATTTTGTTTAGTGTTTGTATCTTTACTTCTTGCTATTATTTGACTGTTATCTACTTCAGTATTTACTTTAAGTGTTTCTGAAACTTCATTTTTTTCTTCACTGCTTACAGTTTGATCTTTATCATTATAGTCTTCTATTCTTTCATCTTTGCTACCATTGATTAGAGCAATGACAGAATTAACAGCAATTTGTTTATCTGGTGTTGTATCAATTAAATGTGTGATTTCTCCCTCATCAACTGCCTCAACTTCCATTGTTGCTTTATCTGTTTCAATTTCAGCTAATATATCTCCAGCTGAAACAGTATCACCAATATTAACTAACCACTTATTAATTACCCCTTCTGACATTGTGGGTGATAATGCAGGCATTAAAACTTTAATTGCCATTTATTTTATATAACTTACTTTTTTTGCAGCATTTATAATGTCATCAACTTGAGGAAGATATAATTTTTCTAAGCTCAATGCGTATGGCATTGGAACATCCGCACTATTAACTTTTATCACTGGCGAATCTAAATAATCAAATGCATCCCTTTGAACAATATTTGCAATTTCAGAACCAACACTACCAAATGGCCATGACTCTTCGACAGTGATTAGTCTATTAGTTTTTTTAACTGAATTTAAAATTGTTTCTGTATCCAATGGTCGTAAAGTTTGTAAATCAATAATTTCTGTATCTAAATTGTATTCCTCTTTTAGTCTGAATGCAGCTTCTTTTGATTTCTGCAACATTATTGAATACGTAACAATCGTTAAATCCTTTCCTTCTTTTTCTATATTTGCTTTTCCAATTGGTATTGAGAAGTTAATGTCATTATTAACTGGACCTTTTAATCCATAAAGAATTTCATTTTCTAGAAAAATTACGGGATTTGGATCTGATATTGCAGATCTTAATAAACCTTTTGCGTTATAAGGAGTAGATGGTGCAATGACTTTTAAACCTGGAACTTGAGAATACCAGGAAGAAAAATCCTGACTATGTTGTGCAGCAACTTGTGCCGCAGCACCATTAGGTCCTCTAAAGACAATAGGGCAATTAATTTGTCCTCCAGACATGTAAAGTGTTTTTGCAGCTGAATTTATAATTTGATCAATTGCTTGCATAGAAAAATTGAAAGTCATAAATTCTAAGATTGGTCTCAATCCCTTAAATGCTGCTCCAACTGCTAATCCGGTAAATCCATGTTCGGAAATAGGAGTATCTAATACTCTTTCTTTTCCAAATTCTTGAAGAAGACCTTGTGTGACTTTATACGCACCTTGATACTCGGCAACTTCCTCTCCAAGTATGAAAACTTTATTATCTTTTCTCATTTCTTCGGCCATTGTGTCTCTTAGTGCTTGGCGCATAGTAATTTCTTCTGAACTTAAATTTCTATCTTCTTCTATTTTAGGTGATGGCGTATCGATTATATCAGCTTTCTTATTCTCAATTTTTGTCTCAATATTTTTTTCAATTTTCTTTTCTTCAATTACTTTTTCAATGGGAACTTCTTTTTTTACTTCAACTTTTTCATTTGGATCGCCAATAATCGCTATGGCTTTATTTACTGGAATATTGGCTTCTCCTTCTTTAAATAAAAGATCAAGAACAACACCTTCATCTACCGCTTCTACTTCCATTGTTGCTTTGTCAGTTTCAATTTCAGCAATCAAATCACCAGCTTTAACAGTATCTCCTTTTTTAATTAACCACTTAGACAGATTCCCTTCTGTCATTGTTGGAGATAATGCGGGCATTAATATTTCTGTGCTCATAATTTATAAATAAACATCCGTATAAAGTTCGCTGTCCTTTGGAAAAGGACTATTGGTTGCAAATTCAGCTGCATTTTTAATTTCTTCTAAAGTATCTTTATTAATTTTTTCAATTTCATCATTAGTTGCAATTTTTTTCTTTAAAATTTCAGCTTTGACTATTTCAATAGGATCGGTTTGCTTATAATTATCTAATTCTTCTTTCGTTCTATATTTTGCAGGATCTGACATTGAATGTCCTCTATATCGATATGTTTGTACTTCAATAATATAAGGGCCATTCCCTTCTCTGACATACTTTCCTGCTTTATCTGCTGCTTCTATAACAGAGAACACATTCATCCCATCAACCTTCTCACCAGGAATACCAAATGCTTCCCCTCTTTTATATAAGTCTAATCCCGCCGCCGCTCTATCTACAGATGTGCCCATTCCATATTTATTATTTTCAATAATGTATAAAACAGGAAGCTTCCATAAAGCAGCTAAATTAAAAGCTTCAAAAACTTGTCCATTGTTCATTGCTCCATCACCAATATATGTTCTGCATATATTATTTTCTCCCTTATATTTATGTGTGAATGCAATACCCGTTCCAATTGGTACTTGAGCACCTACAATACCATGTCCACCATAAAAATTATTTTCTTTTGAAAACATATGCATTGAGCCGCCCTTACCAGCAGAATAACCATCTTCTCTACCAGTCAACTCTGCCATAATACGTTTAGGATCTAGTCCCCTAGCGATCATGTGACCATGATCTCTATAAGTTGTTACAACTGAATCGTTTTTGTCAATTGTCATTAAAATACCAACAACAACGGCTTCTTGACCAATATACAAATGACAAAAACCACCAATTTTGCCCATTCCGTAAAGTTGAGCAGCTCTTTCCTCAAATCTTCTAATTTTGAGCATATAAGAATACATTTTAATGTAATCTGCTTTTTGAAGTTTTTTCATAAGATAATCTTTAATTATAATTAGGGTGATTTTTTGTCAAATAAATCAATCTATTCTATAATTATAACTATTTCATTTTCTGAAGTAAATCCTGTAACTTTCCTAAATGTCTCATCTAAATAGTCCAAATCTATAGTATTAGGTTGTAATCTTTTAATTCTATCTAGGTAAAATTCATTTTCCTTTTTTAAGGACATATATTGCTCATTGTATTGAGCATTAAGATTTTTAAGACTGAAATATTTAAGCAATCCCCTCTCACCATTTACAAGAAAATACAGAAGATAAACAAATAGAAAAAAAGTAAACAAAAAGGATAAATAGAAATAAAATTTATTTTTTAAAACTAAAGATTTATTCATTTATGATACAAATAGCATATTTAAGATCGAAACTGTCAATTATTTATTATTTAAGATAGATGATCCAGCATAATTTGCTTTATCCTTTAATGCTTCTTCAATTCTTAATAATTGATTATATTTTGCTGTTCTATCTGTTCTCGATAATGACCCTGTTTTAATTTGACCTGCGGAAGCACCGACTGATAAATCAGCAATCGTCGTATCTTCAGTTTCACCAGAACGATGTGAAATTATAGTAGTGAAGTTATTTTCTTTTGCTAATTTAATTGATTCTAAAGTTTCTTTTAAAGTTCCTATTTGATTTACTTTAACTAAAATAGAATTACCCGCACCCTCTGATATACCCTTTTGTAATCTTTTTTTATTTGTAACAAATAAATCGTCACCAACTAACTGAACTTTTTTCCCTATTGTTGATGTTAAATTAGACCAACCATCCCAATCATCTTCTGACATTCCATCTTCAATAGAATAAATTGGATACGCATTTACTAATTTCTCTAAATATTTTATCATCTCATCAGAAGACAAAACAAGTTTTTCTCCTTGTAAATCATATTTATTATTTTTGTAAAATTCAGTTGATGCAACATCAAGTGAAAGATAAATATCCTTTCCAGTTTTAAACCCTGCATCCTCCACTGATTTTAAAACTGTTTCTATGACTTCACTAGAACTATTTATGTTAGGAGCAAATCCACCTTCATCACCAACATTTGTATTTAAGCCTTTTGATTTTAAAAGTGACTTTAATGAATGAAATATTTCACAACCATATTGAAGTGCATCTGAAAAATTATTTGCACCTATAGGCGCAACCATAAATTCTTGAATATCAACGTCGTTATCTGCATGTGATCCTCCATTAATAATGTTCATCATTGGAACTGGAAGATTCATTGTATGTTCTTTACCAAGAAAAGAATAAAGTTCATGACCTTCAGAAGAAGCTAAACATTTTGCAAAAGCTAGGCTTGCAGCAAGTGTTGCATTAGCGCCTAGGTTTGATTTATTTTCCGTACCATCAAGTTCTAATAAAAAATCATCAAAAGAAGAAATATCTTCAAATGATTTTCCAACTAGTTCATTAGAAATTGTATCATTGATATTTCCTACTGCTTTCAAAACTCCTTTACCTTTGTATTTGGATTTATTATTATCTCGCAATTCTAGAGCCTCATGCACTCCAGTAGATGCACCACTTGGAACCGCAGCTCTTCCAAAAATAGAATTTTCAAACTCTATATCGCATTCAACAGTTGGATTTCCTCTGCTATCTATTATTTGTCTTGCTTTTATATTTGTTATTTTAGGCATGGTTTTTCGCTATATCATCAAATTGTTTAAGTTGAATTAATAAATTTTTTAAATCTTTTATATTAATCATGTTTGGTCCATCGCTAGGGGCATTATCTGGGTCATTATGTGTCTCTAAAAATAAACCAGCTACACCAATAGATATAGCAGCTTTACATAAAGAAGGAATATGTTCTCTTTGACCACCACTTTTATCACCCATTCCTCCCGGTTGTTGCACCGAATGAGTTGCATCAAAAATTACAGGATACTCATATTTTTTCATAATATCTATACCTTTGAAATCATTTACAAGAGTATTGTAACCAAAAGTAGTTCCCCTTTCAGTTATCATGATGTTTTTATTATTTGTAGTTTCTATCTTAGTGAAAATATTTTTAACATCAGTTGGTGATAAAAATTGACCTTTTTTAACATTAATAATTTTATTTGTTCTGCCTGCAGCTAGTAATAAATCTGTTTGACGACATAGAAACGCAGGAATTTGGATAATATCGATAATACTATCTTGTTTTAATTGATTACATTGGTCCTCATTATGGACATCAGTTATTATTGGTAAATTAAAATTATTTTTAATTTTTTCAAAGATATTTAATGCGTCATCGAGCTTAATACCTCTATCACTATTAATACTTGATCGATTGGCCTTATCAAAACTAGATTTAAAAATTAAATTAATTCCAACATCATCGCACATTTTATTTAGTTCTTCTGCAATCATTAATGAGTGACTTTCATTTTCTATTACACATGGGCCTGCAATTAAAACAAATGGAGAATTATTTGAGATAGAAAAATTTTTTAAATTGATATCAATCATTAATTGCAGCCTTTATAAATGATACAAAAAGAGGATGAGGATCTAATGGTCTTGATTTTAACTCTGGATGAAATTGAACTCCAATAAACCATTTATGTTTTTTACTTTCAAGTACTTCAGGTAATAATCCATCTGGCGACATACCGCTGAAATAATAACCTTTGTTTTCAAATTTTGGTAGAAATTTCTGATTTACTTCGTATCTATGTCTATGTCTCTCACTAATTACTCTATTTTTATATATTGAAAAGATTTTTGAATTTTTTTTCAAAATAGCTTTGTATGCTCCAAGACGCATCGTTCCACCCATGTCACTATTTTTATCTCGTTTTTCGATCTTATTTTTATTTACCCATTCTGTCATTAATCCAACAACTGATTTAGTAGTTTTCTTAAATTCTGAAGAATGAGCATTTTTAATTTTAAGTACATTTTGTGCTATTTCAATAACAGCTAGCTGCATTCCAAGACATATTCCAAAAAAAGGAATATTATTCTCTCTAGCATATTTGATAGCATTAATTTTTCCATTGATACCACGTATACCAAAACCACCAGGAATTAGAATTCCATCATTACCTTTTAATTTTTTTATTAAGCTAATGTTGTTTTCTTTTTCAGAATTAATCCATTTAATATCTACATCAGCATAATTTTCTATTCCTCCATGAACCAATGCTTCATTGAGTGATTTATAGCTATCTTTTAGATTTGTGTATTTTCCTACTACTGCAATTTTTACTTTATGTTTTCTTTTTTTAATTTTTTTTTGAAGATCATTCCAAGGTTTTAAATTTAGTTTGTGTTTTTTAGGTTTATAACCCAATTGCTTAAGGAGAGCTTCATCTAAACCGTATTTAGAATACAATGAAGGAACTTCATAAATTGACTTAGCGTTCAATGCAGGAATTACCGACTCTTTTTTTACATTACAAAATAGGGATATTTTAGAAATTGAATCACTATCTATTGGTTGTTCAGATCTACACATAATTATATCTGGTTGAATACCTGCGTTAAGCAATTCTTTAACTGAATGTTGAGTAGGTTTGGTTTTTAACTCACCAGCTGAACTTAAATATGGAATATAAGTCATATGAATTAATGCTGATGAAATATTTTTATCATTTCTTATTTGGCGTATTGCTTCTAAAAAAGGTAAAGACTCAATATCTCCAACAGTTCCTCCTATTTCATAAATTGCGATATCTTCATTTTTTAAATCACTATTAATAAATGATTTTATTTCATTGGTAACATGAGGAATTACTTGAATTGTTGAACCAAGGTAATCTCCCTTCCTTTCTTTTAGAAGAACATTGGAATAAATCTTACCTGACGACACACTATCTGATTGTTTTGCGGACTGATTTGTAAATCTTTCGTAATGACCAAGATCTAAATCTGTTTCTGCACCATCATCAGTAACGTAAACTTCTCCATGTTGATATGGACTCATTGTTCCTGGATCCACATTTAAATAAGGATCTAACTTTCTAATTCTTACTTTGAATTTTCTGCTTTTAAGGAGAGTTGCTAAAGAGGCTGAGGCTATACCTTTTCCAAGAGAAGACGCTACACCACCCGTAATAAAAACAAAATGCATTACGGAATACCGTGATACATAATAGATCTATTTATAGCAAGATATAATTAATTATTTTCTGGTATAGTTGGTTCTTCAGAATTTTCTTCAGTACTAATTGAAGGAAGAGACTCTAAAACATTACGATCTGAACTAATTGAGGCAGTAATTGTAAGAACGACACTCATTACCATAAATAAACCAGCAGTTATTGCAGTTAATCTAGAAAGGAGATTTGCAGTACCTCGCGCTGACATTAATCCAGTTGAAGTTCCACCACCAAGACCCAAGCTATCGTTATCAGAACCTTGTAATAAAACTAATATTACTAAAGCAATCGCAAGTATCAGCTGAATTATTACTAAAGTTGTCATATTTGCGCTTTATATTAAATTGATTTTATTTATCAAGAAATAATTGTATTGAATTCATCAACTTTTAATGATGCTCCACCAATTAAGCAGCCATCTACATGACTTAAACCATTAATTTCTTTTGAATTTGAAGATTTAACAGAGCCCCCATAAAGAACCTTAAAACTTCTAAATTTAGTATCAAAATTTTTGATTAATTCGTGTACCTGATTTATTTCATCTAAGGTCGGAGTTAATCCAGTTCCTATTGCCCAAACTGGTTCATAAGCAATTAACGCATTTTGATGATTTGCCGATTTAGGAATACTATCCTTAATTTGTATAGATAAGATTTCTTCCGTTAAGTTTTTTTCTTTTTGCTCTAAGGTTTCACCTATACAGATCACTGGTATAATATTTTCTTCAATAAGATTTGAGCTTTTAATATTTACATTATCATTCGTTTCAGCAAAGTATTGTCTTCGTTCAGAATGTCCAACCAAACAAAAATCAATATTATTATCTCTTAGCATTGAGGCAGATAATTCTCCTGTATAGGCACCCTCCTTATATGTGGAGACATCTTGTGCTCCACAAAATAAGTTTTCATTATGTCCTTTGAGTGATTTCAAGTAAATTGAAGGTGAACAAATGATCGTACAATTATTAGAATTAACTTTTAATTTTTCATAATAATCTTTTAAAAATGAGTAATTTCCATTTAATTTCCAATTTGCTATAAAAATTGAAGAATATTTGTCAAGATTTACCATAATTACTTTTATTTATAGAAACTAATATTATAGAAGCAATAGAAATTTTATGAGAGCTATTAGAAATTCTTGGATCGGTATAGGTTTAGCAATACTTTTTGCTGCAAGCTTATTCTTTTTTCGTGGCTCACAAAGATATTCTAATTTGTTCAATTCTGATAATTTTGTAGCGAATATCTCGGGCACATCAATTTCAACAACAAAATTTCTCAGATCAATGGATATGAATATTAATCAATTCTCTCAAATGATTGGAAGTAAATTAACTGGTGATCAAGTTAGGAGTTTTCAGGTTCATCAAATTGCACTTCAAAATTTAGTTAACAATGCAATTTTTGAAAATGAGTTTGATAAAATAAATTTTATTTTAGATGACACAACAATTGCAAAAGAAACAAAAAAAAATTTTCCAGATCTATACATCAACAATAAATTAGATGATGAAATGTTGAATACTTTTTTAAGAAGACAGGGCTTAAAAATTGAAGATCTTGTAGATTTAATAAATTATGAAACTAGAGCTAATGTATTTGATAACC
>CACJWQ010000009.1 GCA_902597015.1 uncultured Alphaproteobacteria bacterium | reverse complement strand
AATTACCCCTATTTCGTTCTTTTAGAATTGTTGGTAATAATCTTAATCTTATATTTTGTAATTTTAAAATTTTTACTAACAATTCGATTTGCCAAGTAAAACCTGAAGATTTTATGACAAAATCTTTCAATAACTTTCTCTTATAAATAGCGATCCCATTATAATAGGGAAGATTTAAACGAAATATAAGATTTAAAAAAGGAGTATATACACTGGTAAACAATTTTCTAAAAAAATTTCTCTCATGAGAATTTGAATAAAAAGATAATAAAACATCAAAATTTTTTTGTAAAATCATTTTTCGTATTTCAGTATAAGAATGACAATTATCTCCTGGAAGATACATTACATAATCACATTTGCATTGTTTAAAACCTTTACTTAATGATCCACCTAAGCCTAAATTATAATTATTAGTTATTATTTTTATATTATGATTTAATATTTTTAAATCAAACATAATCTTTCCAGTCTGATCATCACTATGATCATTTATTAAAATAATTTCATAAGAAACTATTGATGTATCTAATGCTTTTTCAATTTGTTTAACAACCTCAGACACATTTTCTTGCTCATTATAACAAGGAACAACAAATGAGATACTATCTATAGTTTCATTTTTCATAATAAATAATTTAACTGATATACATAAAAAGTATTATTTAAAAAAAATTATTATATTTCATATAAAATGATTACTTGTATTAAAATTGTATATCTTTACCTAGTATTAATTTACAATATTTTTAATTTATTATGATAAAATAATACGTAAAAGGGAGAGATGTGAGAGTGGTTTAATCAGCACGCTTGGAAAGCGTGTATAGTAGCAATACTATCGAGGGTTCGAATCCCTCTCTCTCCGCCAAGAATAATTAGAGTAAGAAAAATATTACAAATTAAAGATTTTTGTTTTAAATAATTATAAAATAACATGTTTAAAGATATTCATTTAAATGAAATTAATTCTTCAGAATTAAATAAAGAATTAAAAAATATTAATTTTCAAAATTACGATTATAATTATTTGAAAACAGATTTTATTTTAGATACTAAATATTTATTTCCAATATCAATAAAATCAAATCAAACATCCACAAATTTATTTAGTCATTTGTATTATAAAAAATATAATCATTTTTTTGCAAAAGATTATTATGATTTTATAAAAAAAAACTTTAATAATTTAGAAACTTTCTCAAATAGTTTTATAATTGGCTCTCATAATAATTACTATCATTTTATTATTGATATTTTGCCTAGGATTTTTGGTTATAATGAAATTTCAAAACAATATGTAGATAACATTATTTTTTCAGAAACAAAATTAGGACAGAATGAGATAATTAAATCTGTTACGGATTTTAAAGAAATAGATCAAGAAATTATTACTTTAAAACAAGGTACATATAAGTTTATTAATTCCATATTTACTGTAAAACAAAGTTTACAGAACATAATTAACAATTATAGAAAATTATTTAGTGAGAATTTAAAAAATATTTCAAAAAAAAATATATATATTTCAAGGTCAGATGCTGAGCAAAGAAAAATTATTAATGAACATGAATTAATTAATAAATTAAAAGATTTAAATTTTGAAATAATTAGATTATCTGAACTTACATTTTTAGATCAAATTAAATTATTTAACAGTGCTAAATGTATAGTTGGTTTACATGGTGCAGGACTTACTAATTTAATTTTTGCTAATCCAGGAACTTCAGTAATTGAAATTTTTCCCGATTTTACTAATCCAACAGTAGATTGGTATTGCAGTCCAGATGAACAAAATAATAAGCTTAATAATATAAGGTCTCACTTTATAAAAATCTCTAATATTAATAATTTAGATCATATGATCTATTTTGCAAAAGATATTAATCAAAGTAAAATTAATAAAAAAAATTTTAAGATGAATAATAATGAAAAAGTCCTTACTTCTATAACTACTGTAGATGTTGAAGTTAATTTTGAAAAATTATATGAACTTATTAATCTTAAAATTTAAAATTAAATTTAATTGAATTCTAATTCTCTTTATAAAATTATTTTATATTAATAATTATTTATAATTTTTTACACCAAAATTGATACATGCCTGCAAAGATTCTAGGATGAGAATTTTCATAATCTTGCCATTTATCAAGATCATATATATCATTCTTTTTATTGTAAATTTTTTTAAAATTTTCAATTACTAATTTGTCTTCAAATCCTAAAAAAACTAACCCTAATCTTTTTAAATATTCTTTAATTATGCTGATCGTAAATCTGTGTTCTTGAACGTGAAATAATAAATCTCTTACACCACTTACTGTATAAAAATCTGGACTTGATTTAATATTATTCCATTGATCATTATTATTCTTAATTAGATCTTTTCTAAATTTAATGATGTTTTTATAAATAGGCTGAAGTTTAAGTTTATCAATCTCATTTTTAATATCTACTATATGTTTTCTAGCATTTTCACTATACAATCCAATTAGCATTAAAGAATCATTATTTAAACATGATGTTAATATTTTCCATCCTTTAAGTGGATTATACATATGATGAAGAACACCTACTGATTCTATTATATCAAACTTTCTATCTATTGATTCTAAATCTAGAATATCGCCTTGAACGAATTCTATATTATTAATTTTGAGTTCATTTGCCTTTCTTTTTGCATATGATAAGCTCTTAAAGCTTAAATCCAGAGCAAGTATTTTTGATTTTTTATATTTCGAAGCAGTTGTTAATGCATGCTGACCAGTGCCACAACCTGCAATTAGAATTTCGGGACTATCACAGTTTCTTATTTTTTTTAGATCTAGATTCAAATCACTATTATTTATTACATCTTTTAATTTTCTAGGTTCAATACTTAATCCAAGATTTTCCCACCTAGGATAAGGGTTTTCCTCATATTGTTTTTTTACCTTAATAGAAACCTGATTTTCTACTTTTGAAATTGACTTTATTGATTTAGATATTTGATCTTCAATTTCTTTATTTTTGATTTGTAATTCAAATATTTCTTTTAATTTATTTGAAAATTCAATTTTATTAGACCAGCTAAAATTAGTTAAAGGCTCATAACATGATAGGCATAGTATTTCTAAATCACTAATATTTTTATTTTCCTTTAAATTATTTTTAATTCTTTCATCAATTTTTTTTATTTTTTCTATCTCATCTTTTGATTTGTCATATATGTATTCATTAAGAAAACATTGCATTGATAAAGAAATTAAAAAATTAATGTGATTTATATCAATTTGTAATTTGTATGTTTGGTTCAAAATTTCTTTTCTTATTTTAACAAAATTTTTTTCAATATTATAATCAGGAATAGGACAAACTTTCATAAATTGCATTAGAAGACTGTTCTTCTGTAAACTTTTTAAAACATAATATAAATCCTCATTAGTTATCTTATCCTTAATTAAAGATAAGTTATTCTTCAGATCTGTATTTAAAAATAAACTATTTAAAACATTAGGAGCAATAGAATTTGGCCTAACAATAATTTTTTCTTTTAAAAGATATAATAAATATTTATTGATATTTTTATTCTTTCCATTTATTTTATAAAACTGAAGTGCTCCTGCTAAGTTGTAATACGCTACTTTATAATTTGAATTGATTTCTAAAGTTGATAAATAATATTCAATAGCTTTTTTATTTAAACCTTTTCTTCTATATATATTACCAAGATTATTATGAGCTTTAAAATAATTTTTGTCTAGTTCAATGACCTTTTTATAATTTTCAATTGCTTTCTCTTCTTCGTCTAATTTGATGAAAATATTAGCTAAATTATAATAACCATCAGTATATTTAGGGTTTAGATTTACTACTTTGATAAATAAATCTTTTGCTAGCTTATAATTTTTAAGCTCTGTGTGTACTACACCTTGTATATTCAGTAGAAGAATTGATTTAGGAAAATTATCTAATAATTCATTTGATAATTTCAAAAGTTGATCAAATTTTTTTTTATCAAATAATGATATTAATTCTTTTATTTTAATTTCTGAGGGTTCCATAGAACTCATCTAGATAACTGAGGTAATAAGTTTTTTAGTATACTCAGATTTAGGAGAATTAAAGATATTACTACTAATATTTTCTTCTACAATTAATCCATCTTTTAAAACAATTATCCTATCTGATATTGCTTTTATTACTGTCATATCATGACTAATAAATATGTAACTAAGCTGAAGTTGTTCTTGAAGTTTATTTAGAAGACTTAGTATTTGATTCTGAATTGTTACATCTAAAGCTGACGTAGGTTCATCTAATATTAAAATTTTTGGTTCCAAAATAATAGCTCTTGCAATTGCAATTCTCTGACGTTGACCTCCTGAAAATTCGTGAGGGTATTTTTCAATTGTGTTTTTATACTCTAATCCAACTTTATCTAATATGTTTTTTATTTTTTCTTCTTTTTCTTTTTTATTAATGTTTGGATAATGAATTAACAAACCTTCAGAAATAATATCTTCTACATTCATTCTTGGGCTTAATGATGAAAATGGATCTTGAAAGACAATCTGTATTTCCTTTCTCAAATTTAAAACTTCTTTTTTATTTAATTGTCTGAGGTCTTTATTATTTATTTTTATTTTTCCTTTTGATTCTATTAGATTTAAAATTGCTAAAATAAGAGATGTTTTTCCTGAACCTGATTCTCCAACGATACCAATACTTTCACCAATTTTTAAATCAAAATTTACATTTTTAATCGCTTTTACATAGTCAACTGTTCTTTTTAGAAGACCTTTCTTAATTGGATACCATACATCTAAATTCTCAACTTTTAAGATTGTATCTGTATAAGAATTTTTATTTTCTTTAATATTACTCTGATAAGAAACTAATTCTTTTGTATACTCATTTTTGGGATTATTAAATATTTCACTATTTGAACCAAACTCAACAATTTTACCATTTTTCATAACATAAATATAATCTGATAATTTTTTTACTACTGATAAATCGTGGCTTATAAAAACTAAAGACATCCCTAGTCTTAATTGTATATTTTTTAGCAGTTCTAAAATTTGTAATTGAATTGTAACATCCAATGCAGTTGTTGGTTCATCAGCAATAAGAACTTCAGGATTATTAGCAATGCTCATTGCGATCATCGCTCTTTGTCTCTGTCCACCTGATAACTCATAAGGATATATTTTTGGCCTTGATGCAATATTACCTAAACCAACTTCTTTTAATAAATTTATAGTTTTTTTCTTAGCTTCATTCTTGCTAATTACATTATGGGTTGTAATAATCTCCTCAATTTGTTTGTTAATAGTGTGCAATGGATTTAAACTTGTCATGGGTTCTTGGAAAATTGTAGAAATTTTATTTCCCCTTATTTTTTGTATTTCACTTTCGTTTAATTTCAATAAATTGACATTATTAAAAAATATATTACCATTTTTAATTTCAGCACCGTTAGGTAGTAGCTTTAAAATACTTAGTGCAGATAAAGTTTTGCCTGAACCTGATTCACCAACTATAGCAGTAGTTTTACCTTTGATAATATCTAGATTTATATTTTTTACTACTTCAATGTTTCTATTAAATTCAATTGTAAGATTTTGTATTGAAACTATTTTATCCATTTTAATTAAAAGTCTTTCTGGGATCTAAAGAATCTCTAATTGCTTCACCAACAAAAACTAACAAGCCTAACATCAAACCTAATGTTAAAAAACTTGTAATTCCAAGCCATGGGGCTTGTAAATTATTTCTTCCTTGATTTACCATTTCTCCTAATGATGCTGACCCAGGCGGCAATCCAAAACCTAAAAAATCAAGACCTGATAAAGCTGTTACTGATGCGCTTAAACTAAATGGTAGAAAAGTAACAGTAGCAATAGTAGCATTAGGCAACATGTGTCTAATCATTATTCTTATGTTCGAAACACCTAGTGCTTTTGCAGCTCTAATATAGTCGAAATTCCTTGCCCTTAAAAATTCTGCACGAACAACTCCAACATAACCCATCCAACTAAAAAGTAATAAAATAATTAAAAGCCACCAAAAATTTGGTTGAATTACACTAGCTAAAATTATTAAGACATACAAAGTTGGAATGGCTGACCACACTTCCATGAATCTTTGGAAGAATAAATCAGTCTTTCCACCAAAATAACCCTGTATTGCTCCTGCAGATACTCCTATAATCATTGAGAAAAATGTCAAAGTAAATCCAAATAATACGGATATTCGAAAACCATAAATTAATCTTGATAGCACATCTCTTGCCTGATCATCAGTACCAAGCCAATTTTTATTTGAAGGTGGTGAAGGAGCTGGAGCAGATAAATCTCTTATTATAGTATTGTATGAATATGGAATTATAGGCATAATTATCCATCCATTTTCCTCAATTAAGTTTTTAACATATGGATCTTTATAATCAGCCTCTGTTTCAAAATCTACTCCAAATGTTGTTTCTGAATAGAAAGAAAATATTGGATAATAAAAGTTTGAGTTATATTTTACTAATAAGGGTTTTTCATTTGCAATAAAATTAGCAAACAAAGAAATAATAAATAAAAAACTGAATATCCAAAAAGAATAATAGCCTCTTTTATTGTTCTTAAAATTATTTAATCTTCTTTGATTTAATTTTGATAATTTCTTCATTGTCTTGTTTCAAAATCTATACGTGGATCAATAATTGAGTACATAAAATCGCCAATTATTCCCATAACTAAACCGAGTAGTGAGAAAAAATAAAGTGTTGCAAATATAATTGGATAATCTCTAGTCAGAGCAGCTTCATATCCTAGCAAACCTAGACCATCTAAAGAAAAAATAACTTCAATGAACAGAGAACTTGAAAAAAGAATTCCAATAAATGCTGATGGAAAACCAGCAATTACTATTAACATTGCATTTCTAAATACATGACCATAAAGGACCTTTCTTTCAGTTAAACCTTTAGACCGTGCAGTAATTACATATTGCTGATTTACTTGATCAAGAAATGAATTTTTTGTTAAAAAAGTCAATCCAGCAAACCCACTCACAAGCATTGCAGTTAAAGGCAATGCTAAATGCCAGAAGTAATCTATTATTTTTTGAAATAATGTTAACTCATCAAAATTTTCAGAAAATAAACCTCTTAGGGGAAAAATATCATAAAACCTTCCTCCTGCAAAAAATACTATTAGTATTACAGCAAATAAAAAATTTGGAATTGCATAACCAATTGTTACAATTGAACTGGATACTATATCAAACTTAGATCCATCCTTAATTGCTTTTCTTATACCGAGAGGAATAGATATTAAATATACTAATAAAGTTGTCCATAAACCAAGTGATATTGAAACTGGCATTTTATCTAAAACGATAGAAGTAACTTTTTGATCTCTAAAAAAACTTTCTCCAAAATCAAAAGTTAAATAATCTTTTAACATTTTCATGAAACGTTGATGTGCTGGTTTATCCATTCCATACATCTTTTCTATTTCTTTTATAATATCTGGATCGAGGCCTTGTGCTCCTCTATATTTACTATCATTAACTGATGTAGCATTATCTTGATTAAACTCTAAAGTTTCACCTTCGCCACCACCAGAGAATCGAGCTGTTGATTCAACAGCTGTACCAGTCATTTGTGCAATCATTTGTTCTACTGGGCCTCCTGGAACAATTTGAATGATTGCAAAGTTTATAACCATTATCCCAAAAAGAGTTGGGATAATTAAAAGAAGTCTTTTTATTAAGTAAGCACCCATTTTGTGCTATTTTATATTATTTCTTATAAACTTTAATAATTAGTTTGATGTTCTGTTTGATTGGATTGTTTCAAATTTATTCTGATTAATCCACCATGTATCGAAGCCTAAAGAATATTTTGGTTTTATTTTTGGTTGATCAAAAAAATCCCAATATAGAACTCTGTATGAGGAGATATGCCATTGTGGAATTACATAATAATTCCATAAAAGAACACGATCTAGAGCTTTGGTTATTGTAATTAACTCTTCCCTGTCACTAGCATTAATAAGACTTTCAATTAATCCATCTACAGCATAATTTTTTATACCAACAACATTTCTAGAGCCATCAGTGTCTGCTGCATCAGAACCCCAAAAATTTCTTTGCTCGTTACCTGGAGATAAAGATTGACCAAAGGTTTGCACAACCATATCAAAATCAAAGGTTTCCATTCTTTTTTGATATTGTGCACTATCGATTGTTCTTACTTCGGCAATTATTCCTAATTTTTCAAGATTATCTTTAAATGGGAAAACTATTCTCTCAAAGGCAGGTGATCGTAATAAGATTTCAAATTCAAAAGGTTCTTTTGTATTGGAATGTAGAAGTTTACCATTAACTAATTCCCATCCAGATTCTTCTAAAAGTTTTGAAGCTTCTTGCAATTGCATCCTCATATAACCTGAACCATCCGTAACTGGATTTGTATATTCGTCTGTAAATATTTCTTTTGGAAGTACATCAAAATATGGATTTAAATAATTTAATTCTTCTTTTGAAGGAAGACCAGAGGAAGCTAGTTCTGAATTTTCAAAAAAGCTATCTGTTCTTTTGTATGCATCAAAGAATAAATTTTTATTAGACCATTCAAAATCAAAAGCATAGGAGAGAGCCTTTCTTACTCTTCTATCTTTAAATTTATCTTTTCTTATATTAAATGCGAAACCTTGCATACCTTGTGGATTTTCATGACTTATCAATTCTTTTTTTATAAAGCCTTCATTCACAGCGTTTATATCATAAGCAGTTGCCCATTCTTTTGATGAATTTTCTGAGAAAAAATCAATCTCACCAGATTTAAAAGCTTCTCTTTCAATACCTCTGTCTTTGTAATAATCATATCTAATTGTGCCAAAGTTATCTTTACCAATTTTAATTGGTATTGATGCACCAAAACCCCAATAATTTTGATCTAATTCATAAGTAATTGATCTTCCACTATCAAATGATTTAATTTTATATGGACCACTTCCAATTGGTATTTCCAGAGATGTTTCTTCAAAGTTTTTATTTTCCCAATAATGTTTTGGTAGTACAGGTAATTGACCAACAATTAATACTAATTCTTTATTCGTATTTGTTGTAAAATTAAATCTTACTTTATTTTCTTGCTCTTTAATTACTTCTTTTACATCTCCATAGTAGTATTTATAAAATGGGTGACCTTTCTCCATTAGGGTATTAAATGTCCATACAACATCGTCAGCTGTAATTTTTTTCCCATCGTGCCAATATGCTTCGTTTCTCAATGTAAATGAAACCCATGATCTATCATCCGGCCATTCAATCGTTTCTGCCAATAATCCGTATTCCGTAAATGCTTCATCACTAGATCCCGTTGTTAATGTTTCATACAATCCTCCAATTCCAGCTGCTGAGGTACCTTTTAAAATAAAGGGATTGAAGCTGTCATAGGTTCCAATTGCGCTTCTTACTATTGAACCACCTTTAATTGAATTTGGATTAATGTATTCAACATTTTTAAAATCGTTTGAATATTTTGGCTCACCATGCATTGCAATTGCATGCGATATATTAGTATTTGCTTGTGCTTTTAATTGAAAAAGTAGGGTAAACGTAAAGATCAAAGTAAGTATTTTCATGTTTTTAATATATGTCTATTTATTAAAAATTAAAATAAATTTTAGTTTATTAATTTAATTATTTCATCATGAAGAGAGCTTGTACTGGAAGCAACTAAACTTCCATCAGAGTCTAGCGATATATCTTGTCCAAACTTATCTGTAATTACTCCACCAGCTCCTTCAATTACATTTATAAGAGCCATATAATCATGCACTTTTAATGTATCTTCTAAAACAATATCTATTAATCCTGAGGCTAACATCCCATACATATAGCAATCACCACCAAGTCTATAGTATCTTGATTTTTTTTTGAGTAATTCTAACCCCTTTCTAATTTGAGGCTCATCAAAATATAATCCAGATGTAAAAAGATAGGCATCTTTAATTTGTTTAATTGCACTAGTTTGAATATCTTTTCCATTACATTTTGTCTTTTGATTTTTTATTCCTATCCATCGCTCATTGTGTGCTGGACAATTAATAATTCCTAAAACTGGTTTCTTGTTATGAAGTAATGCAATTAAATTACCAAAATCTTTATGTCCAGCTATATAACTTCTTGTTCCATCTATAGGATCTAATACCCATAAAAATTCAGAGTCTATTTTTTCATTTTCATACTCTTCACCCAAAATTCCATGATCAGGATATTCTTTTCTTATTCTCTCTCTTAATACTTGTTCTGTTTCTTTATCTGCTAAAGTTACTGGACTTTCATCATCTTTAATTTCTATTTCAATTTTGTTTCTAAAATAATGCATCGAAGTTTTAGATGCATCATCGGCTAAAGAGTTTGCAAATTTTGAAAACTCTTCTGTATCTATGATCATTAATTTAGTTTATGGAAGTGGTGCTGGATTATCTGAGTGTTCTCTTAGAAAATAAACTAAGTCTGCTCTATCTTTTACTTTTTTCAAACCTGCAAAGTTCATTTTTGTACCTTTTATATATTTTTTTGGTTTATATAAAAATTCTGCTAATTCTTCATATCCCCATTCTCCACCATATTCAGCTAAAGCTTTAGAGTATGCAAAACCTTCAACATTTGCTTTTGGTCTATTTATAATATTCCATAAGTGTGGACCTACTTTATTTGCACTACCTTTTTCATAATTATGGCATGTTGCACATTTTTTGAATAATTTTTCTCCATTATCGAGAGAAGCACTTGCTAATAACATTGAAATTGGCTCAATTAATTCTTCTTTTTTTTCTACTACTCCAACGCCAGTTGAATCCTCAGGAACGTCTATTTTATAAGCTGTTTCTTTTTTTTCATCATGATCAATATTAATTACTAAATCTCCAAAATGCCCGATAAGGGTAACAATCAAGACTGCTAATATAATAGATGCTAAAATTTTATTAACTTCAAGCCCAGACATGTATAAGTACATATACAGATTTTTTAGAAGAAAGAATATATTTGTCGTAAGTATGAAATTTAAATTCTCTTGCCTAATTGTCGCATAAATTATGAAAAGTGTAATAATTATACCTTCACGAATGGCTTCCACTAGACTGCCGGGAAAACCATTAATGGCTATTGATGGTATTCCAATGATACAACGAGTATGGCAACAAGCAATTGAATCAAATATTGGAGAAGTGTTTGTTGCATGCTCTGAAATTGAAGTGTACGACTTAATAGTAAGTAATGGTGGCAAAGCTATTATGACAGATCCAAATCTCCCCTCTGGAACTGATAGAGTTCACTCCGCTTTTTTAAAGATAAAAAATAACAAAGACATTGATGTAATAATCAATCTACAAGGCGATATGCCTCTTATAAATCCAGAACATATTCTTAAAGTCATTGACCCAATAAAAAGAAACTTTACCATTGGCACACTTGCAACAAACTTAAATGATAATGAATTAAATAATCCCAATGTAACAAAAGTTGAAGTTGATTTTAAAAAAAATAAAATAGCTCAGGCGTTAAGTTTTTATAGAGAAGTTACGATAGAAAATAAAAACTTATACCATCATGTTGGTATGTATAGTTATACTCCAGATTCAATAAATACATTTATCAATCTACCTAAATCAAAAAATGAAATAGATCTAAGTTTAGAACAAATGAGAGCTATGGATTCTAATATTCCAATTGGAGTTACGTATGTTCCTGAAGTTCCAATGAGTGTAGATACAAAAGAGGATTTAATAAATATTGAAACTAATATAAGAGAGCACAATGATAAAAGTCGATAGTTTTTCATTTCAAGGTGTAAATGGTGCTTATAGTGAACAAGCTGGAAAAAATATTTTTCCAAACGCAACAAGTATACCGTGTGCAACTTTTGAAGATATGTTTGAACATGTTAGATCAGGAAAATCTGAAGCTGCAATGGTTCCAATAGAAAACTCTCTTGCAGGAAGAGTGGCTGATACTCAAAGATTAATACCTGACTCTGATTTAAAAATTACTTATGAATATTTTCATGAAGTAAATCATAACTTACTTGGAATCAGAGGTGCGAAAATCTCAGATATTAAAAGAATAAGAAGTCATGAACAGGGGATTGCCCAATGCCGAAACAAAATTTTAAAATTAGATAAGCAAATGATTGTTGAAGCTGATACAGCAGGATCCGCTAAATTAATTTCAGAGTTAAATAATATTGAAGATGGAGCTATCGCGTCTGAACTTGCTGCTAATATATATGATCTTGATATATTGGAAAAAAATTTCCAAGATACCCAAAATAATGTAACCCGCTTTCTTGTTATGCAAAAAAATTTATTAGATATAAATCCAAAAACAAAGGATATCCTTACTACATTAGTATTTACAGTTAGAAGTATTCCAGCAGTTTTGTATAAATGTCTTGGTGGATTTGCTAGTAATGGTGTTAATATAACTAAGCTTGAGAGTTACATCCATCCACAAGGTTTTGATGTTGCACAATTTTATATAGATTTTGAGGGACATCCTGAAAATACTTCTGTAAAATTAGCATTAGAAGAGATGAAATTTTTTTGTAAGAAGATAGAAATCCTTGGAGTATATGAGAAATCTTCATTCAGGAAAAAATAGGATTTTTTAAAAAGTCTATTTATATTTTATTTACATTAATGTTATATTGCTACAGGGAGGATTGAGGGCAAATAAATTGCTAATCCAGTCAGATCTGAAAAGAAGCAGCTGTAACAATCTTGTTTGGGTCTCAACTCCTTCCATTAATTATAATGACTGAAGAAAAAAAATATAAAGTTTTAGCTAGAAAATACAGACCTCAAAAATTTGAAGATTTAATTGGTCAAGAATTATTAGTAAAAATTCTATCAAACGCGATTAATAATGACCGGTTAGCTCACGCATATATTCTAACAGGTGTTAGAGGTGTTGGAAAAACCACCACTGCTAGACTTATAGCTATGAGTATTAATTGTAAGAATAGAGATAAAAAAAATTGTGAACCATGTGGAAATTGTGATTCATGCAAATCAACAACTTCGGATAGTAATCTTGATGTTATTGAGATTGATGCAGCTTCTAACACTGGCGTTGATGACATTAGAGAAATAATTGACAATGTAAAATATAAACCTGTTATCGGTGAATATAAAATATTTATTATTGATGAAGTTCATATGCTTTCAAAAAGCGCATTCAATGCTTTGCTTAAAACTTTAGAAGAACCACCAGAACATATTAAATTTATTTTTGCCACAACAGAAATTAAAAAAGTACCAATAACTGTTTTATCAAGGTGTCAGAGATTTGATTTACATAGAATAGAAAATAAAATTTTATCAGATCATTTATTAAAAATTTCCAAACTAGAAAATATTGATATTGATTTAGACGCTATTTCGTTAATTGTTAGATCGGCAGATGGATCTGTAAGAGATGGTCTTAGTTTATTAGATCAAGCAATAACTAGCCCAAATGAAAAAGTTGACTCGCAAACTGTAATAAGCATGCTGGGATTAGCTGATAGAGAAAAAATATTTAACTTAGTTGAAATTATTTTAGAAGGAGATGCGCTTGGTGCAATGAATAAGTATAAAGAATTGTATGAATTAGGAGCGGATATAGCAATGATATTTGATGAACTATTAAACGTAGTACATTTCCTTGTTCAAATAAAAATAGCACCAGATTTAAAAGATGACATTTATATTCCTGAATTTGAAAGAAATAAGGGAGCTGAATTGTCATCAAAAATGACATTAAATAATTTGAATATTATATGGCAAATTTTATTCAAAGGTTATCAAGAACTGCAAAATAGTTCTCATTTATATCAACATGGTGAAATGATTATTTTAAGAATTATTTACTTATACGATGGCCCAAGTCCTGAAGATCTAATTAAAAAATTGGACAAGGAAGTAGTTGAAAAAGAACCTTTAAAAAAAAATCTTGAACTGCAAAATGAAACTAATGAAAGTAGCAAAGTACTAAACTTTAATGAAAATAAAAAAGAAATTTTACCAAAAGAAAATGTAGATATAAAACATGTTCAAGACTACAGACATTTTGTCGATATGTTTTTTAAAAATAGAGAGGGATTACTTCATACTAAGCTATACAATGACGTGAAATTAGTCTCTTTTAAAGAGGGAGAAGTTACCTTAAATACGTCTAAAATCAATGACACTGCCTTCAATAGAACAGTTGCAAAATTAATCTCTAAATGGACAGGAAGAATATGGCAGATACATTCATCCACAAGTAATCTTGGAAAAAGTTTACATGATGAGGATATTATTAATCAACAAAAAGAAATTGAAATAATGAAAAATCATCCAGAAGTAAAAAAAATATTAAATGAATTTCCTGAAAGTAAAATTCACGCTATTACTGAACTAGGTGAAATAAATGATGATGATACAGATATCAATCAACCAAAGATGAAAAAGGAGAAATAATGGTTAATTTAGGTAATATGATGAAGCAAGCTCAACAGTTGCAAAAAAAAATGGCTGAAGCACAGAATAAACTAAATGATATTGAAGTTGAGGGTACTTCTGGCGGAGGCCTTATTAAAGTAACAGCTACAGCAAAAGGTATATTTAAAAGAATTTCAATTGACGATAGCTTGATTAAACAAGATGAGAAAGAAATACTTGAAGATCTGATAGTCGCTGCAATAAATGATGCCAAAGAAAAAGGAGAAGCCGCAGCCCAAGAAGAAATGAAAAATCTTACAGGTGGCCTACCATTACCTCCAGGTATGAAACTTCCTTTCTAAAAATGGAGCAATCCCCGATAGATAAATTAATAAATGATATTTCAAAACTTCCAGGATTAGGAAGAAGATCAGCGCAAAGAATTGCACTTTTTTTATTAAAAAATAAAGATAAAAATCTTTCTCCTCTAATTGAGAGTTTAAACTTATCTTATAATAAAATTATTGAGTGCTCAGAATGTGGAAATATAGATATGGTAAATCCATGTAATATTTGTGCAAATTCTAAAAGGGATAAAGCAACAATTTGTGTTGTTGAGGATGTTTCAGATTTGTGGACATTAGAAAAAGTTGGATTTTATCGTGGCCTCTATAATGTTTTAGGTGGTTCATTATCAGCGATTCAAGGTATAGGAACTGATGAATTGAAAATAGAACATCTACTAAAGAGAATTGAAACAAATAATGTTAAAGAAATTATTCTTGCCTTAAGTACAACTATGGAGGGACAAACAACATCTTTTGTAATTGCAGATAAACTAGAAAAATTTAAAGATTTAAATGTAACAAGACTTGCACAAGGAATCCCTATGGGTGGAGAAGTACACTACTTAGATGAAAATACATTAAATACAGCATTCCAATCTAGAAAAAAAATTACATAAATAAAAATGGATAAATTACTTTATGTTCCAAATCCACTATTACGCCAAAAAGCAAATAAAATTCAGTCTGTTGGAATTAAGGAAAAAGAAATTGCAAAAAAAATGATGCAAATTATGTTAAAAGCACCAGGTGTAGGTTTAGCAGCAAATCAAATTGGAATTCTAAAACAAATTGTGACTATATTTTTTGTTGATCAAGAGACTAAAAAAGAAACTCAATATACATTATTTAACCCCGATATTGTTTCTTACTCTCAAGAAAAAATTGTTATGGAAGAGGGTTGTTTATCTCTTCCTGAACAATTTGCAGAAATAGAGAGACCTCAAAATATAGTAGTCCAGTACTTAGATGAAAATAACAAACAAATAACAAAAGAAGTGAGTGGATTGGAATCAAGAATTTTACAACATGAAATTGATCATCTTTCTGGAAAGTTATTTGTAGATTATCTTTCTTCATTAAAAAGGAATATAATGATCAAAAAAGTACAAAAATTTTTAAAAAACAAAAAAAAATGAATAATAAGAAAATAATTTTTATGGGTTCACCAAAAATAGCTTCTGACTATCTTGAGGCTTTAATTAAAAGTAATTTCATAATTTCCGCAGTATTTTCACAACCCCCAAAAAAGAAATCTAGAGGAATGAAAATAATTGAATCTGAAGTCCATCAACTTGCAAGTAAGAACAAAATTGAGGTTTTTTTTCCAAATACGTTTGATAAAGATACTATTGAGACAGTGAAAAAATTAAATCCTGATTTAATTATTGTCATGGCATATGGTAAAATATTGCCAAAAGATATTTTAGATTTACCAACATTTGGTTGTATCAATATCCATGTCTCTTTGTTGCCTCGATGGAGGGGTGCAGCCCCAATAGAACATTCTTTAATGAATGGTGATAAAGAGACTGGTATATCAATAATACAGCTAATCGAAAAATTAGATGCTGGACCAATTATTAATCAAAAAAAAGTAGATATAGAAGATGATTGTAATAAAAATGAATTAAGTCAAAAATTAACAGAGGTTGGAATCAAATTATTAGTGGACACTATTCCTCTTATATTTGATAAAAAAATTTCTTATTCTGAACAGGATGATAATTATGCAACATATGCAAATAAAATTTCTTCACTAAATAGAAAAATTAATTTTAATAAATCTGTAAATGAAGTTTTAAATCTTATAAGGGCACATTCACCTAAACCTGGTGCTTGGTTTACTATACAAAATGAAAGAATTAAGATCATTAAAGCAAGAAAATCAAACTCTAACGGTAATGCATCGACAATTCTTAATGAGACATTTGATATTGGGTGCAATGATGGAAGTATTGAACCACTAATTTTACAAAGAGAAGGCAAAAATGCTATTTCTAAAGATGATTTTCTTCGTGGATATAGTTTTAAGGTTAATGAAGTAATAAATGCCTAACTACAAAATAACATTAGAATATGATGGAACTAATTATGTTGGTTGGCAACGTCAAGAAAATGGTCTTTCCGTTCAACAATTGGTTGAAGAGGCTATAGAAAAACTATCAAAACAAAAAATAACACTTTTTGGAGCTGGTCGAACAGATGCAGGCGTTCATGCAAGAGGACAAGTGGCTAATTTTGAATTAGAGCAACATTTTGATACTGATACTATTAGAGATGGCATTAATCATTATCTAAGACCCCAACCCATATCTATTTTACATGCTGAAGAAGTAGATAGAGATTTTAATTCAAGATTTTCAGCAAAATTGAGATGGTATGAATACAAGATCTTAAATAGAAGATCACCAATTACGTTAGAGCAAAACAAAGTTTGGTGTGTACATAAAAAAATAGATGTTGAAAAAATAATAAAACAATCACAACAATTTATAGGCAAATTTGATTTGTCTGCTTTTAGGTCAATAAATTGCCAATCCAAATCACCAATTAAATCTATTAATTCACTAGATATAAATTTTAATCATGATGAAATAAATTTTTTAATATCAGCTAAATCCTTTTTACATTCTCAAGTTAGAATCATGGTCGGTACACTGGTTGATATAGGACTTAGTAAAATAGAAAAATCTATTTCAGAAATTATTCAATCCAAAAAAAGAGAATATGCAGGAGTTACTGCACCACCTGAAGGATTATATTTATTGAAAATAGATTACTAATAAAAGCCAATTTCTGATAAACAAATATCTGCTTGAAAATCTTTAAACCCAGCAACTAGCCCTAATGTTTTGATATTCTGACCAACTAACTTTTTTGGCTGATAAGCATTTGATTTTTTAAATTCACTAAAGGGTGCTTTTATTACTGTCCACTCAGAATTAGTTTTAAAACTATATTTATAATATTGCCATGGAGCCATCGTCAAAGCTGTTCTTACATGAATTGAATACTCTTCATTATTACCAAACACTTTAAAATAAACACCCTCAAACTCTTCTGTTGATATTGAAGGTTTTAATTGATTTCTTATTTGAATAAAACCTCCGTTATTTTCAGTCGTGACATCTCCTGTCATATGATAACAATTAACATCATTAACTTTTGATATGATCGCTTTACCCTGAGATAATCCACCCATTACTCCATCAGTAAAAAAGGCCCAATTTTGACCTTGAGAAGAAATCCCGGGTGTTTCTAAGTTATCAAGTATCATTGTATTCTGAGATTGAAGATTGAATGAAAAAAATAAAATAAAAACAAATATTATTAAACTTTTCAATTTTTACGATTTTCTGCTATTTTTTTTTTGATAAGAGATAAACCCGTTTCAACTTTTGATTTATATGATTCTTCAAATGCTTTTAACTGCCAATCTGAAAATCTAGATTTTAGTTCAGATAAATTATTTTGTTTCCATTCATTAGAAGTATTTTCATCTTTCCAAATATCTTTTTCTTCATTGGTTCTTCCACAACCGTAGCAATAACCTGAGATTGGGTCAGTTTTACATACGCTTATGCAAGGCGAAGTTACTTTGTTCTGTTCCATATTAATATACATATATTTTTTTTTAGTTTATTCCATTAAAACGATGTAAAACTTTAAAATTATGACTGATTTTAGCTATTTAAATGTTGATAATGCTTATAAATTAATCAACCAAAAGGTAACAAAAACTCCTTTGGTAACTAATGATTACATAAATAATCTTTTAGAAGCTGAAATTTATTTTAAACTTGAGAATTTACAAAATACTGGATCATTTAAACTACGTGGAGCTACACATAAAATTACAAAATTAATTGAAACTATAAAAGACTCAGGTGTAGTAGCATATTCATCAGGTAATCATGCACAGGCTGTTGCCTATGCATCTATGATTAATACTATTAGTGCAAAAATAATAATGCCTAAAACTGCGCCTCAAATAAAAATTGAAAATACAAAAAAATATGGAGCAGAGGTAATATTATATGACACTTACTTTCAAAGTAGAGAAGAGATAGGAAATGAAATTCAAAAGAAGGATAATAGAGCTTTAATTAAACCCTATGATGATGAAGATATAATTGCTGGTCAGGGAACTGCAGCTATCGAAATTGTAAATGATTTGAAAGAGCAATCAATTGAACCTGATTTGTATTTATGTTGTTGTGGAGGTGGAGGGCTTATTGCAGGAACATCAACATACTTAAAACATATTTACCCAAATATAAAATCATATTCTGTAGAGCCTGAAGAATTTGATGACACAAAAAGATCTTTAGAAGCTGGTAAACTTATAGAAAATAAAAAAAATGCTAAATCTTTTTGTGATGCACTATTGGCACCACAACCTGGTAATATAACTTTTCAAATTAATTCAAATAATCTTGAAGGAGGACTAAGTGTTTCTGATGAAGAAGTAACAAAAACTATAATTTTGCTAGCTGAACAACTTAAAATAGTTGTGGAGCCAGGAGGAGCAGTTGCAGCTGCAGCAACATTAAATAATAAAATTGATGTTAAAAATAAAAAAATTATAGTTATGATTTCTGGTGGTAATATCGATCTAAGTTTATTTAATAAGTTATAATGAACAAATCAAATTTAAAAAAATTACAAAATCTATTAAAAGAAAAAGATACCGATATTTTTGTCATTAATAGAAGTGATGAATATTTAAATGAGTATATTTCCCCAAATGCAGAAAGATTAAATTTTATAACAAACTTTTCTGGTTCAGCAGGAAGAGCAATTATAACACCAACAGATGCCTTCTTGTATGTTGATGGAAGATATACTTTTCAAGCAAATACTCAAATTAACTCCAAAGAGATTCAAGCAAAACACTTAAATGGCTTTTGGACAGATTTAGAAAAAATTTTATTAGAAGAAGAATATAAAATTGCATTAGATCCAACTCTTCATTCAATTATAGAAATTGAAAAAGTGGTTAAAATGTTAGAGAATTCAAAATCTCAACTCCAACTAATAGATAAAAATTTTGTTGATTTAATATGGGAAAATCAACCAAAAACTCAGTATACAGATATATTTGATCATCCAACAAGTTTTGCTGGTCAGAGCAGAAGTGAGAAATTAGATATTTTAAAAAAATTTTTAGATCAAAATGAAATTGATCATTACTTTGTTTCTGGGCTTGATAATATTGCTTGGCTATTAAATTTAAGAGCAGATGATATAAAATATACACCGTTGCTTTATTCTTATCTTTTAATTTCAAAAAATAATAAACACTCTTTGTATATTAAAGAGTCTTCAATGCCAGAAATTCTAAAAAAAGAAATCCAAACACTAATAAATATTAATAATATTGAAAATATTGGATCAATTTTTAATAACATTAATTCATCTGAATCAATTGGTTTAGATTTTAATTCCACTACTTTTTATTTTTTAGATCTTTTAAGAAAACAAAAAATAAATACTAAAAATTTAGCAAATCCATGTATTTTGTTAAAAGCTATCAAAAATGAAACTGAACTTGATGGGGCAAAAAAAGCACATATAAGAGATGGTGTTAGTATTACCAAATATATTTATTGGTTAAAAAATATCATGGATCCTAAATCAAATGATGAAATAAGTGTTGCACATCATTTAGAAAATCTGCGAAGAAAAAATGAATTATTTCATTCTCTATCTTTTGACACAATATCAGCAATTGATCAAAATGCAGCCCTTCCTCATTACCGTGTTACTGAAGAAGGAAAATCATCTTTCTCAGATAATAATATTTATCTTGTTGACTCAGGAGGGCAATATTTTGATGGAACAACAGATATAACAAGAACTATAATTTTAGGTGAAGCAACAACAGAACAAAAAGATAGATTTACAAGAGTTCTTAAAGGTCATATTGCATTATCAAATCATGTTTTTGAAAAGGGAACAAAAGGAACTGATATTGATCATCTAGCAAGAAAAAGTCTACAAGAAATTAATTTAGATTATGATCATGGTACCGGTCACGGTATAGGAAGTTTTTTGAGTGTCCATGAAGCCCCACAACGTATTGCAAAAAAATCAATGTTTGATAGCGTTGAGTTGCTTCCAGGAATGATTTTATCCAATGAACCTGGATACTATAAAGAAAATGAATATGGTATAAGAACAGAAAATTTAGTCGTGATAAAAGAGAATAATGATAAGAAATTATATTTTGAAAACATTTCGTGGTGTCCAATAGATTTGGATCTCATTGAGAGTAGCATGCTTGATCAAATTGAAATACATTGGCTAAATAAATATCATAGAAAAGTGTATGAAACATTGCACACCCACCTTGATAATCAAGAAAGAGATTGGCTTAAAAAGGTAACTTCTGAAGTTTAGTTAAAGCCGCCAATTATGCGGCTTTCTTATTGATATCAAACTCAGTTCTTAGTAGATACTTGTCTAATTCAATTTTCCATTCTTTTCCATATTCAGATTTGAAATATTTAACTAAATCCTCATCATTATTGTAGTTTTTGTTGCTTAAATCCTCGTAAACTTTGTTAAAAAAGTTAAAAACATTAATCATTTTTTATTCCTTTCAATATAAAAATAGTAATTATTCTATGCAATCAAAGTATAAAAATATGAATTTTAATATGCAAAAAATGCATATATAAATATTTTAAAAATTTAAATGTACTTAAATTATTTAATAATAATTAAAATTAATTGTTCCTGATTGACTTTGTACATTAATACTTCATAGATTCTATAATATTATAACTTCCAATGATAATAATTTTAACACAATGTTTTCCATCTAGAGTAGGGGGAATTGAAACATTAATGTATGACATAGCATTAAATTTAAGTCATAAACACGATGTAAAGGTTTTAGCTGACCAACAAAACAGTGCTAAAGATTTAGAATTTGATAAAAACAATAAAAATTTTTCAATATTAAGATTTAAGGGTTTAAAATTTTTAAGAAAAAGAAATAAATTTAATCAACTTAAAAATATTTGTTCTTCAAATAATATTAAAGCAGTCATCACTGATAGCTGGAAAAGTCTTGAGTTACCAATTAATTTTTTAAAAGAAAAAAAAATCCCAATTATTAGTCTTGTTCACGGAAACGAAATAATAATCAAAAACGATAATCATCATAAACGAATAAAGAAAGTTTTAGAATTAGCAAACGCATTGGTGGTCAATTCATCATATACTAAAAACTTACTTTCAAAAATAAGTGAAAACTTTAAAAAAATTGAGGTTATCTATCCAGGTGTAAAATCTACTAAGAATATTATAGAACAAGCAATAGATTTAGATGATAGTTATCCAACGTTGCTTACTCTTGCCAGACTAGAAAAAAGAAAAGGACATTCGTATATTCTTAAATCTATTTTTAATTTAAAAAAAATTTATCCAGATATTCAATATATTATTGCTGGTGAAGGTGATCAGTTAGAGAATATAAAGAAAGAAATAAAAAACTATAATCTAGAATCAAATGTAAAGTTAGTTGGAACAATAAATGAAAATCAAAAAAAATTCATTTTTTCTAAGACTGATATTATGATCATGCCGACAATAGATGAAACTCATGCAAATTCTATTGAAGGTTTTGGAATCGCCTACATTGAAGCAGCACAATATGGAATTCCTTCAATTGCCTCAAATGTTGGAGGTACTCCTGAAGCTGTATTGCATAATAAAACAGGTTTAATTATTAATAATTTTAATGAATTAGATGAATCAATTAAAAATTTAGTTGAGAACAAACAAAATAGAATTGAATTAGGACAAAATGCAAAAAATAGAGCTGAAAATGAATTAATCTGGGAAAAACAAGTAGTAAAATACAATAAGTTAATAGATGATATTCAATGACTATTTTATTTCATAACACAACTTTTGATAAAATTGATGTTTGGAAAAAAACAATAAAAAAATATTTTAAAAATGAAAAAATAATTTCTATAAAAGATTATAAAAATTTTCATGATGTAAATTGTGCAATTATTTGGAATCTACCAGATAATATTCTTTCAAGACTAAAAAATCTCCAAGTTATTTTCTCTATGGGAGCTGGAGTAGATCACATTCTAAAACTTAAAAATTATAATAAAAAAATTCCCATAATCAGAATAAAAGATGAAGAAATGGGGGAGAGAATTGCCAATTATTCTTTAGCTCAAATACTAAATTATCAATTAAATTTTAAAATTTTTCAAAATTCTCAAATCAAACAATACTGGTCTGGAGAAAGAACACCAATTGATAATAAAAATTTAACAGTGGGTATTTTAGGTTTAGGCTTTCTTGGAAATCATATTGCAAAATTACTAAATAAATTAAATTATAATGTTATTGCATATAAAAAAAATCGAGCAAAAGTAAAAAATGTAAAAATATATACGGGTAAAAATATTATAAGTTTTATCAAATGCTCTGATGTTATTATTTCTATTCTACCATCAACATCTCAAACAAATAACATAATAGATAAAAAGTTTTTAAAGAATATGAAAAAAAATTCTTGTTTAATAAATATAGGCAGAGGAAATGCAATTGAAGAGAAAGATCTTCTAAATCATTTAAAGAAAAACAAAAATTTTTATGCTTATTTAGATGTCTTTAAAGATGAACCTTTAAAATCAAGTAGTCAATTTTGGAAACTGCCAAATGTAACTATTACTCCACACGTTGCAGGTGTAACAGCTATAGAGCCATCTGTTAAATATATGTACTCCAAATATAAAAAACTAAGAAAAAATAAAAATATAAAATCAGATGTTAATCCATCTAATGGATATTAATTAACATCAAAATAATTTTCTAAAATTCTAAAATAAATATTTTCTAATTTAATAATATCTTCAACAAAAACAAATTCATCTACTTTATGAAGAGTTTGATTTCTAAGACCTAACTCTACTACTTCACAATAGTTCTTTATATATCTTGCATCAGAAGTACCACCATCGGTTGCTTGCTCAGGTGGGCTATTTCTGCCTGTGACATCAGAAATTGATTTTGAAATAATATTATATAAATCACCGGCTTTATTCAAAAATGACTCAGCTGTTGCATCATAAGTATAAGTGCAACTAGCGTTTTCCAGTTTAGAGAAAATCTTTTCTATTTTATTATCAATCCATTTTATAAGTGAGTCAGATGAGTGCATATCATTAAATCTAATATTAACTGTTGCTTTAGCTAATTCCGGAATTACGTTTTGAACAGGATTGCCAATATCAATAGTAGCAATTTGAACTGATGTTGGTAAAAAATTTTCATTACCTTCATCTAGCGGCTCATCTAATATACTATTTAATAAATTCACTAAGTGATGTGAAGAATTTTCAGCTAAATGAGAATTTGCAGTATGTCCTTGAATACCTTTTACCTGAAAAAAGAAACTAACTGATCCTCTTCTTCCAATTTTTACTTTATCGCCGACCTCATTTTTAGAAGTTGGTTCACCAACAAGACAATGATCAATTTTATAATTTTGTTTACTTGCCCATTCTAGAATTCTTGGTGTCCCGTTTACAGAATCTCTTTCTTCATCTCCTGTAATAATAAATGAAATCTTACCTGGAATATTTTTATATTTATCTACAAATCTTTTAGCGGCACTGATGAAACAAGCAACACTGCTTTTCATATCTTCACTACCTCTTCCATAAAGTTTACCATCATCTATTCTTGCTGAAAAAGGAGGATATTTCCAAGAATTTTCATTTCCTACTGGAACTACATCTGTGTGACCAGCATAAGCAAAATGCTTTCCTTCATTTCCTATCGTTGCAAATAAATTTTTTACTTCATAAGAATTGTTTCCAGAGAAAATTAATGGATGACAGTCACATCCTATAGCACTTAGATGATTTTCAACGACTGTTAAAGCGCCCTCATCTTTTGGAGTTACACTTGCACATTTAACTAAGGATTGTGTAAGAGTAACTGGATCAAAATTAATTTCTGACATTAATCTCTTAAAAGATCATTGATTGATGTTTTGCTTCTAGTTTTTTCATCAACTCTTTTAACAATAACTGCACAGTATAAAGAAGGATTAATATCTCCTTCTTTTTTTCCTGGTAATGTACCTGGTACCACAACTGAATACGCTGGAACTTTTCCCATATGAATTTCCCCAGTTGATCGATCGACTATCTTTGTAGATGCTCCAATAAATACACCCATTGATAAAACCGCACCTTCACCAACAATAACACCTTCAGCCACTTCACTTCTAGCTCCAATAAAACAATTGTCTTCAATAATCACAGGATTTGCTTGAAGAGGTTCAAGTACACCGCCAATACCAGCACCTCCAGAAATATGACAGTTTTTACCTATTTGTGCACATGATCCAACTGTTGCCCAAGTATCAATCATTGTTCCTTCGTCAACATATGCACCAAGATTTATAAAAGAAGGCATTAAAACAACACCTTTAGCAATAAATGCAGATTTTCTTACAACAGCGTCTGGTACATATCGAAATCCTGCTTTCAGATGATCATCTTTAGTCCAATTTGCAGTTTTACTTTCTACTTTGTCAAACCAAGTAGCATGCGATGCTTTAATGATTTCATTATCATTTAATCTGAAACTTAAAAGAATTGCCTTTTTAATCCATTGATTAACTTGCCATTCATTATTAATTTTTTCACAAACCCTTAAGCTTCCACTATCAAGTTTGTTTAAAGTTTCATCTACTGCATTTCTAATATCACCTGCAGTATTGACATTAATATTATCTCTCTCCTCAAAGGCATCATTTATAATTCTTTCCAGATCACTCATATTTTACCCTCATTTACATCTTTTAAAAATAAACTCAAATCTCTTGTTTGAAAATCTAAATATTCTTTAGATGCTTCAATATCATCGGAAAAATTTTCATAACCAGCATCAACCCAGACAGGTGTAAAACCAACTTTTTTTGCTGGAACTAAATTCTTTGCAATATCATCAAACATTGCGGATTTATTTGCTTCGATATCAAATAAGTCGATAATTTTTTCATAGGGAGAAATTTCTGGCTTAGGAATATAATTAGCCATTTTAATATCATATATTTCATCAAAAAAGTTTGTTAGATTTATTTTCTCTAACACATCTAAGACATGTTGCTTATTAGCATTTGTATAAATAATTTTTCTTCCCTCAAGTTTATATAATTCATCATTAAGATTTTGATTTGGACCAACAATTGAGTAATCTAACTTATGAACTTCTTCTAAAAAATAATCAGGATCTACACCATGATTATCCATCATACCTCTTAATGTAGTGCCATGTTGCTTGTAATATTTTGCTTGTAGTTTTTTTGCTTCAGCTAATTCCATATTTAAATTTTTAGCTACAAACTCACCCATTAACTTATGTACTTGCTGAAAAATTCCACTATCTGCAGAGTACAGTGTGTTATCTAGATCAAATATCCAGGTGTTGATGTTATCTTTAAAGCTCATTTAATTACTTGTTATTTGTGTACCAATTCCATGTTCAGTGAATAACTCTAATATTACTGAATGAGGAATTCTTCCATCTAAAATAGTAGATTTTTTAACACCTTTTTTCATTGCATCAATACATGTATTAATTTTCGGCTTCATACCTCCAGAAATATATTCTTTATTAGCAATATTTTTAGCTTCTTCTAAAGTTATTGATGATATTAATTTTTCATCTTTGTCTAAAATTCCAGGTACATCGGTTAGTAATAATAATTTACTTGCCTGTAACTCACCTGCTATAAAACCCGCAACAGTGTCAGCATTAATATTATATGTAAAATTATTTTCATCCTTACCTAAAGGAGATATGACAGGTATTTGACCATTTTTTATAAAGCTAGTTAGCATATCTTTGTTTAATTTTTTTGGTTGTCCAACAAAACCAATATCAACTATTTTTTCAATATTTGAATCACTGTCTTTAATTTCCACATTCAATTTAGTTGCAGTGACTAAGTTATCATTACCAGATACTCCTATCGCTTTCCCTCCAGAGGCACTTATAGATTCTACTATTTCTGAATTGATATCCTTAGATAAAACTTCCTCAACTACCTTAATTGTTTCTTTATCAGTAACTCGTAATCCTTCAACAAATTGTGTTGATATATTTTTTGATTTAAGTCTCTCACCAATTTGAGGCCCTCCACCATGAATAATAATTGGTGACACACCTACTTCTTTTAATAACCCAATATCTCTTGAAAAACTCTCAGACAGTTTTTTATCTCCCATTGCATGTCCACCGTATTTTATTACAATGGTATCACCACTATGTTCTCGAATGTATGGAAGAGCTTCAACTAAGGTTGAGGCTTTATGAATAAAATAAGCCTGATCACTCTCTGATAAAAAATCAAATTTCATATTTATTGTGATAACCCGTATATAGATCTTTGAATCTCTGTAATACCATTATTTTTTTTGGTCTCAGATTGATATATTTTCGTAAATGATTTTTCATAATTTTGCATTAAACTTAAAATTGATTTTTTTTGATATTCTAAATAGTTATTAGATATTTTATCTATTTTAGTTAAAATTATTGAAAATTTTCTTGAACAATCACTCAATAAATCCATCATATCAATATCAGAATTTTTGATACCAACTTTTGAGTCAATGAGTAAAAAAACATGATCAAGTGTATCTCTATTTTCTATATATTCTTCAATCAAGGTCATTAAATTTTCTCGTGCAACTTTTGATACTTTGGCAAAACCATAACCAGGTAAATCAATCATATTTATTTTTTCACTAATTAAAAAAACATTTATAGCCTGCGTTCTTCCTGGAGTTTTACTAGTTTTTGCTAATTTTTTTGTTTTAGTTAACGAATTTATTAAACTAGATTTTCCAACATTAGATCTACCTATAAAACAACATTCTTTTTTTATATCTGAATAAGGAATATCTTTAAATGACTGAAAGGAACCTAAAAACTTATTATTATTAAAAAAGTTATTTAAATTTTTATTTAAGCTAGCCATTTTTGGCTAAAATTCTTCTTTGAATATACCATTGCTGTGCAATTGATAAAATATTGTTCACTGACCAATATAAAACTAAACCAGCTGCAAAACCAGCTAGTACAAAAGTAAATACAAATGGAAGTAATGCAAAAATTCTAGCTTGTGTTGGATCAGCGGGAGCAGGATTTAGTTTTTGTTGTAACCACATAGTGAACCCCATAATGATAGGAAGAATACCAATATCAATTATTGAAAGTATAGGTGGCACATCCCAAGGAACTAATCCAAATATTGTCATTAAGCCTAATGGGTCTGGTGCAGATAGATCATGAATCCATCCATAAAAAGGAGCGTGATACATCTCTATCGTAACAAACAACACTTTATACAAAGAGAAGAAAATTGGTATTTGTACTAAAATTGGTAGACAACCCGCAACAGGATTAGCTCCCTCTCTTTTATACAAGGCCATTAGTTCTTGCTGCATTTTTTGTCTGTCATTTGGATATGTTTCTTTTAATCTTTGCATATCAGGCTGAAGTTTTTTCATCTTTGCCATAGATTTAAAAGATGCTTGTGCCAGTGGGAATAAAATTAAACGCATTAAAATGGTAAAGGCAATTATTGCTAGACCAAAATTACCTGCATAACCAAAAAACCAATTAATGGCATATGAAACAGGTTTAGTTAAAAAACTAAACCAGCCCCAGTCAATTGCATCAGTAAATCTTGGTATAGAGAGATTTTCATCATAAGTACTTAAGACATTTAATTTTTTTGCACCCACAAATAATTTTCCGCCGTAAGATATATTTTCACCCGAGTTAATTTTATATATCTGACCAACATAACCTGCCCTATAGCTATCACGTCCATTATTTCCGTATCTATAATTGACGTTAATGGATTGGTCAGCATCAGGAATTAAAGCAGACATCCAATATTTGTCTGTAAAACCTAACCAACCTCCTTGTGTTTTATTATCGCAAAACTCTTTTTTTGTTTGCATTGATGAATTACAATCATCGGCAATATCATCATAATTTTTTTCCAATAATTCGTCGTTTATTAGACTAATTAAACCCTCGTGAAGTATAAAAAAATTAATTGTATCTGGTGTGTTTATTCTTTTGATTAATCTGTATGGAAAAACTTCAATATCTTCACCACTGTTATTTTCTATTTCCTGTGTAATTGTAAACATATACTCATCATCAACTTGATAGTTGATTTTGAAAGTTATATTTTTATTATTCGTCCAACTAAGTGTAACAGGGCTTGAGGGGCTTAGAGTGGTAGAGTTAGTTTTCCAATTTGTTTCTAAATTAGGTAATTCAATGTTAGAATTTTTTAGCTCTTTCCAACCTGTTTCAATATAATATGGATTAGCAGTCCCATCCGGTAACAAAAGCTGTATATTATCCGAATCAGGTTCTAAGCTAGTTTTATATTTTGATAATATGAGGTCATCTAAAATTGCTCCTTTTAAATTTATAGAACCTTTAATAGATGCATTTTCAAAAATAACTCTGTCGGTTTGAATTAAAGCTTCATCTCTACTTTGTATTTCTGAAACAACTTGGCTGCTTTGTCCGTCAATGGATGTTGCAGGCTCTAATACTTCATCTTCTTCAAAGGATGTTGTTTGAATTGGTTGAGTTGGAAATAATAATTGAAAAAAAATAATTATCGCAATTGAAATACCAATAGCCAAATATAAATTTCTTTGCTCGTTCATTTATTTAACTCAGATTTTTTTGGTACTGGATCAAATCCGTGGGAACCCCATGGATGACATTTTGAAATTCTTTTCACCGATAAAATTGATCCTTTAAATAACCCATGTTCCTTTAATGCTTTAATAGAATACTCAGAACAGGTTGGTAAATACCGACAATTCTGACCTAGTATTGGGGAAATCAATAACTGGTATAATCTAATTATTATGATTAAAGGTAATGAAACATATTTACTAACCATTTATCTTTCCCTTAAGTTCTAATAAAAGTTTATCAAATTTCTCTTCGAGCAATGACGTTTTAGCTATTAACACATAATATGAATTAATTTTACCATTAATAATAATTTTTCTAGCTAATTCTCTCATTATTCTCTTTGCTCTATTTCTTTTTACTGCGTTGCCAATTTTTTTGGAAGCTGTGTATCCTACACCTATAGAATTTTCTAGATCTTGATTGTGTAAAATTTGGATATTCATATTTTTACCTTTTATAAATTCTCCCTGGTTTCGTATCATAACGAAAGTCGATCTTTTCTTAATTGTAAATAATGTTTGGGCCATTTGGCCTTTTTAAGCGCTTAGTTGAGCTCTTCCTTTTGCACGTCTTCTATTAATGATTTGACGACCTGCTTTAGTTGCCATTCTAGCCCTAAAACCGTGTCTTCTTTTTCTAATTACTCTACTAGGTTGGTATGTACGTTTCATAATAAATCTCTGGGCCTAATACGAATTCATTATATATAAGTCAAATATTTACTTATGTAATCGATGAAAATTTTCAGAAAAGCTAGTGAATTAGAGCCAAATCTAGTTTCAATCAAAGACAAAGGACAGTCTATTGGTTTAGTTCTAACAATGGGAAACTTACACGATGGACATTTATCTCTCATTAGAGAGGCACAATTACATAACGAATTTGTGATCTGTTCAATATTTATTAATCCTACTCAATTTAACAATGAAAATGATTTCAATTCTTATCCAAAGACAATTGATGAAGATATTTCTAAATTAGAAAATATTGGTTGTAATGTACTCTTCTTACCTGAAGTTCAAGAGATATATCCTACAGGATTGGCAAAGAAAAAAATTGTAAACAATTTTAGAAATATTTTATGTGATAAATTTCGACCTGGCCATTTTGATGGAGTTACTACTGTTGTGGATCTTTTTTTTAATATGATTAAACCAACGAATAGTTATTTTGGTGAGAAAGATTTTCAGCAAGTAAAAATAATACAAGATTTAGTAAAAATTAATCATCACAATATTAAAATAATTCAATGCCCATCTGTACGAGATAAAATGGGTATGAGTTTATCTTCAAGGAACTCTAAATTTTCTAATGATCAATTAAAAATTTTCAATATATTAGGAAATAAAATTAAAGAACATATCAATCTATTAACACAAAATGAAATTAATAATTTAGATCAATTAAAAATAGAGCTTCTTCAAAATAATATAAATAAAATTGACTATTTAGAAATAAGAAATGAAAATAATTTAGAAATAACAAAAAATTATTCTGAGGCTAGATTATTTATTGCTTTATATATTGGTGATATAAGAATTATTGACAATTTTAAGTTATATTAAGGTATTAACCAATTATATTCTGGTTCACTATTTTTAAATATTAATTTTAATCTACGATGACCTGAAATTTCTAAATAAAGCCAATCAATTTCATTAATTTTATTTTCAACTACTGTAAAATTTTTATATCCTTTTTCACTTTCTTCATGACTTGGCTCTTTGCCGGTTAAGTGTTCAGGGATACCATCTTCTGGAAACTCAGTGATTGAACTTGGATCTTTTAATGTTAAGTAACATTTTCTACTAAACAATCTTGTTTTATCCCACATTTCTTTAGCTTTATGATTTTGATTATTAACCAAAGACGTTGTTTTGATTCGCATTTGAATTTTTAATTTATGATCATAAAAAACAAATTGAGAACTACTATTTTTTTTTAAATTAGGCACTTTGGGAGATCTGAAGTCTGTGTGAAAATTTAGTGTCATGCTACCGGGATCAAATTTTCTTAAGACTACGACTCTAGAATCTATTCCACCTTCACTATCAATATTACTAAAGACTGGCGTATGAAATGCGTGTTTTCTATCTTTAACTCCTCTAGTTAAATTTTTCTTTATATCCTCAAATATTTCTGGAGCATTTTCTTTTGAAGAAGTCGACATTGTTATTGTAATATAAATTGTTTTGAAGAAATAGCTAGATAATGGAAATAAATAAAATTATGAATTTATTGAATCTGGAGCATGTTAAGTTTTTAATATCTATCTTTAAAGAAAATAATATTGAAATTCGATTAGTAGGAGGATGTATACGAGATGCTCTTCTTGAAAGAGAAATCAAAGATATTGATACAGCAACAACTTTGGAGCCTCAGGATGTTTTGTCATTACTAAAAGAGAACAATATTGAATATGATGATTTTGCTATTCAATATGGATCTATAATTGCTTATCCTCATAATCGAAAAATACAAATTACAACTTTACGTGAAGATATTAATCAAATGGGAAGACATACAAATGTAATTTACACCAACAGCTGGAAAAAAGATTCAGCCAGAAGAGATTTTACTTTCAATGCTTTATATGTCGGAAACAATAATAAACTACATGATTATTACAATGGCCAATCAGATTTAAATGAAAGTAAAATTCGTTTTATTGGTGAAATAGAGGATAGAATAAAAGAAGATTACTTAAGAATCTATCGATACTTTAGATTTAGAGGTTTATTTAATTTGCCTAAAACATCTTTAAGTGATCAAAAAATTGTAGAAAAATATATTCACGAATCCTTAGCAGTGTTGACCAACGATGTAATAAGGCAAGAAATATTAAAAATGTTTAATATGTCTTTTCCATTAAATTGTTTTTACATATCTCATCAAACGTTACAAAAATTTAAATGGGTTGAAATAGTACAAGAGCATTTCGTACGAACAAAATATGATCTTGGATTAAATAAATGTCTGAATAAGATTGATAATTTAATAAATTAGTTTTTTAGTTTACAATTTTCGCACAAACCAAATATTTCTAAATTATGTTTTTTATAATTGAAGTTATTTTTTTCTGCTTGTTTTGAAAAATAAGAAAACAAATTATTTCCAGTTAGCTCAGTAACACTATCACAGTTTTCACATATCAAAAAAGATGTAGAAGTTTTTGCATTACAGCCATCATGCTTACAAGCAACATATGAATTTCTACTTTCTATTTTATGTACTTTGCCAATTTCTATAAGCTTATCTAAAGCTCTATAAACTTGAAGAGGAGATTTAATTCCTTTTTTTTGAATATCAAAAAGGATTGTATATGCTTTAAGAGGTTCTGATGAGTTTTCTAAAATATCAAGAACTGTTTTCTGGTTTTTGGTTAAATTTTCTGATGCTAATGCCATAATTTTAATTAACAAATAGTTTTCATTTTTGCAACTGACCCTTTATCTCCAGAGGAATAAGTGAAATAATAAATAATAATAATGCAACTACAATTATAGAAGGCCCTGAAGAAGTATTAATCTCGAGCGAAACAAACAATCCAGCAATTACAGATACGACACCAGCTAAAGTTGCAATTATAACCATTTGACGAGGACTGCTGCTAATATTTCTTGCAATTGCTGCAGGTATTAAAAGTAAACCAGTTATCAATAAAGCGCCAATCATTTTAATAGATAAAGCAATTACTCCTGCCAATAAGAGTGTGAATATAAAATTAGAAACTTCTGGTCGCATTCCTTCTGCTGCTGACAAATCATAATTTACCGTTGCTGAAAATAAAGATTTCCAAATAAAGTACAAAATCAATAATATTGCAGCACCACCTAAATAAACTATAGTTATATCTTCTACATCAACTGCAAGTATATCTCCAAATAATAAACCCATAAGGTCAAATCTAATTGATGTAAGAAACCCAATTAATACCAAACCTATAGCAAGTGTAGAGTGAGCAAGTAGACCGAGTAATGAGTCTCCTGCGAGTTTTGTTCTTTTTTGTAAATTAATTAATAGTAAAGCAACAACAGCTGAAATTATAAAAACTGAAAATGTAATATTAAAGCTAAAAGAATAAGCTAAAGTTACACCCAATAATGCCGAGTGAGACAGCGTATCTCCAAAATAGGATAACCTTCTCCAAATTACAAGACATCCGAGAGGTCCGGCAATTATTGCAATACCAATGCCAGCTATGAGAGCTCTAGTAAAAAAATCATCAAACATTATTTGTTACTCTCCCATCTGTTCCATGAGAATGATCATGATCATGTTGATAAAGTGATAGAGTTGTGGCGTTATGTTCACCAAATAATTCTATGTATGCCGAATTCTTTACAATTGATCTAGGTGTTCCAGAGCAACATATATGACCATTTAAGCAAATTACATGATCTGTAGCTGACATAACAAAATGAAGATCATGTGATATCAGTAATATTCCACAATTAAGTGTTGAACAAATTTTTTTAATAAGATTATAAAGTGCAATTTCTCCATTAAAATCTACACCTTGAACTGGTTCATCCAAAACAAGTAATTCTGGTTTTTTTGCGATTGCTCTGGCGATTAAGACTCTTTGAAATTCTCCGCCAGATAAATTATGAATATCGTTATAGAGAAGGTTATCTACTCCAGTTAATTTTAAAGCATCAACAATTTCAAGATTATTTATATGACTTGTTAATTTCATAAAATCAACGACACGAAGAGGCATTGTCCAATCAATATTAATTTTTTGTGGTACGTAAGCCATTTTAGAAGCAAAGTTTTTTATTTGCCCTTCATCAGACTTAAGTATCTTAAGTATCATTTTAGCTGAAGTTGTTTTTCCAGAACCATTAGGCCCTATTAGAGTAACAATTTTCCCCTTGTGAATTTCCAAGCTTATTCCTCGTACAATCCACTTGGATGACTTGTACACACCACAGTTATCTAGTTTAACCAATAAATTATTATTTTCTGCCATTTTATTATTTACAACATAAATGTTATATTATAACATTACAATACTTTAACACACTTAAATCTAATAGGAATACTTTTATGAAACAAATGAATATTTTTCTACATGTTTTTAAAATTATCTTGTTTTCAGGAATTCTTGTTGCAACTGCATCTGCTAGAGCAGAACTAAAAGTTGTAACGACTATTAAACCACTTCATTCATTGATTGCTAATGTTATGAATGGAATTGGTGAACCTGGACTTATAATTGAAGGAAGCATATCTCCACATAGTTTTACTATGAAACCATCTCATGCAAAAATGCTTGAAGAAGCAGATATAGTATTTTGGATTGGTGAGAGTATTGAGACATCATTAGAAGAACCTCTGGAGTCAATAGCAAAAAGTGCTGAAGTCGTAGAGTTTATGGAAGTTGAAACAATTGCTAAATTAAAATTTAGAGAAGAATCTATATTTGGTGACCACGATGATCATGACGATCACGACGACCATGACGATCATGATGACCACGATGATCATGACGATCACGACGACCATGACGATCATGATGACCATGACGAACATGACGATCATGATGACCACGATGATCATGACGATCATGATGACCATGACGAACATGACGATCACGATGATCATGACGATCATGATGACCATGACGAACATGACGATCACGATGATCATGACGATCACAGTGGACACGACCACCACGGTCATGCACATGGTGAATTTGATGCTCACATTTGGTTAGATCCAATGAATGCTAAAGAAATGGTTCATGAGATTGCTCATGAGTTAGGTGATTTAGATCCTGCCAATAAAGAGAAATATGAAGCAAATGCTGATGCAACAATCAAAGCTTTAGACCAATTGATAAATGACGTTAGCAAGGATATTAATTCCGATGCAAAATTTGTCGTTTTCCATGACGCCTACCAATACTTTGAAGAAAGATTTGGTGTAAGAGCTGCAGGAGCTTTAACATTGAATACTGATGTTTTACCTGGTGCAAAGCAAATAGCTGATATTCAGGATGTTATTAAGGATAAGGGAATAAAATGTATTTTCTCTGAACCTCAATTTAATCCAAAGATTATTACAACAATAGCTGAGGATATGAATATCAAAACAGGAGTTTTTGATCCTTTAGGTGCTAACATCGATGCTGGTAAGTCACTTTACTTTACGTTGATTAGTAATCTCGGGGACGAGCTTAAAGGCTGTTAATTTTTAATATTTAAATAAATTCCACCTTGTATAAAGGTGGAATTTATAGAACTAATTATAAGGAAATTGATATGGAAAATACTTCTCAGGTTCCAGTTACGGTTTTAACAGGTTTTCTTGGAGCTGGAAAAACAACACTTTTAAATCGAATTTTAACTGAACAGCATGGACGTAAATACGCTGTCATTGTTAATGAATTTGGTGAGCAGGGAATTGATAATGACCTTGTTGTTGATGCTGATGAAGAAGTATTTGAAATGAATAACGGTTGCATTTGTTGCACTGTTAGAGGTGATTTAATTAGAATTCTTAGTGGTTTAATGAAACGTGCTGACAAACTAGATGCAATTATAGTTGAAACAACTGGTTTAGCCGATCCAGCCCCAGTTGCTCAGACATTTTTTGTTGATCAAGACGTTGCTGATAGAACAAAATTAGATGCAATTGTTACAGTTGCTGATGCTGTTCATCTAAGTTCTCAACTAATAGATCATCATGAAGCAGAAGAGCAAATTGCTTTTGCTGATGTAATTTTGTTAAATAAAGTTGAACTTGTTGAAGATAATGACATTGTGAAAGTTAATGATCGTATTAGAAAAATAAATCCTTTTGCAAAGATTATTAAAACAACACGTTGTGATGCACCTCTTGATGAAATCGTAGGCTTAAATGCATTTAGTCTAGATAGAGTATTAGATATTGAACCTGACTTTCTTGAATCAGATCATGATCATGAACATGATGATGATGTTACTAGTCTATCCTTTGTATCTGATACACCATTAGATATGGATAAGTTTCAAGATTGGTTTGGAAATTTACTTAGGACTAAGGGCCAGGATATTCTTCGATCAAAAGGCATTTTGAACTTTAAAGGTGAAGAAGAGCGATATGTATTTCAAGGAGTGCATATGCTTATGGATGCTTCACCAATGGGACCTTGGCCTAAAGGAAAAGATAGAAGTTCTCGAGTAGTATTTATTGGTCGTGATCTTGATAATATGAATCTTAAGGAAGGCTTTGAAAATTGTAAATCAGCATGAACGCTGATTTAGAAAAACTTCAAGAATCAAATAAAACTGAGCTTGAAAGAAGAGGTTCAATTTTTAATATTGGAGCTCCAGCTACAGAAGCGGTTACAATTCGTGATCAAATAGCGGTAGGATTTGGAGACGGCACTGTAAGATTTTTTCAATCTGGATCTGATCCTAAAACTGTTAAAGCACATAAGGGTGTAGTGTTGAGTATGACAAATTATGAAGATCATGTGTTAACGGGAGGAGACGATGGACGTTTTCTAAAAATATCATCTGATGGAAATATTGATGAAATTTTTAATTTTGGTTCAAAGTGGGTTGACTGTGTAGCTTCTCACAAAGATACTAAAGTTTGTTCATCAGGAAAGACTGTTTATATTTGGACAAAAAACAAAGATAAACCTCAAACTTTAGAGCATCAAAGTACTGTTGCTGGATTAGCATTTGATAATAAAGGTAAGCGTCTTGCGGTCTCAAGATACGGTGGAGTAACAGTGTGGAAACTTAATAATAATAAATGGACAGCATCAAATTTTACCTGGAAAGGATCGCATGGAACTGTAACGTTTAGCCCAGATACAAAATATATTGTAACTGCAATGCAAGAAAATCAAATTCATGGTTGGCGCATAAACGACAAAGCGGATTTAGCAATGAGAGGTTATCCATCAAAAATTAAAAGTTTTACTTGGGTTGGTGATACACCGTATTTGGTAACATCTGGATCCAGTGATGCAGTTTGCTGGCCATTTGATGGTAAAGAAGGACCAATGGGGAGAAAGCCAATTGTTGTTGCAAACGGTGGTAAAGAACTTGCAACATTTGTTAAAGCACTTAATGGAGAAAAAGCTGTTTTCACCGGTTTTACAGATGGGTCAGTTTTATTAGCAGAAATTGATGAAAGCAAAAAACCAATTATGATTAGAAGTTCAACAGGTTCAGAAGTTTCAACAATAGCTATATCTAGTGATAACTCACAAATATTAATTGGCGATATGAAAGGTTCTATTCTTTTATCATCTTTATGGGCAGACAATTAAAGGAGAAAATATGTTTAATCGTAAAACTCAAAATGTTGAAAAAATAAGAAATCTTAAACATTTAATTTCCAAGAAATATAAATTACCAGAAAATACTATAATAAGTATTGCTGAGCTCAGTTGCCATGAACCTGATTGCCCACCAATTGAAACTGTAATTACTGCAAGAAATGAAGACGGATCAATGAAAAATTGGCGAGTTGCAAAATCAATAGAAGAAATAGAGGAGTCAGATATTAATAATCTAACAAATCACACTCATTAAAATATTAAATTTAAAATAATTTATTAACAGCAATCTCCACCTTCACAAGTACAGCAACAGCTACAACTGCAACCACACTTTGGTGGGTTTGGATTTTGATTTTTCATAATCATACCTATATATTTTTTATAATAATTTAAAATACAAATGAGAAAAGCATTAGAAATTAAACAATGTATGAAGACTTTCGAGGGTGACGGGATACCTGTAACGAGAGCTTTCCCTGTCCCCGGAATGAGAGAAAATGATCCATTTCTTCTTTTTGATCATTTCGGCCCAATTAATTACGAGCCAGGAGGTGCAACTGGTGTACCTGCGCATCCTCATTGTGGATTTGAGGCAATTACTTACATGCTTGGTGGTGAGGTAGAACACAGAGACTCATTTGGCGGACAAGCAGAAATTGAAACTGGTGATGTACAATGGATGACAACTGGTTCAGGTTTAATTCACTCTGAATTAGTAACAGAAAAATTTAAGAAAAGTGGTGGTATAATGCAAGGATTACAAATTTGGGTGAACCTTCCACAAAAAAATAAAAAAGTTAAACCTTGGTATCAACATATTAAAAGAAACACTATTCCAACAGTATCTGAAAATGCAAATATAGAAATTAAAGTTCTTGTGGGTGAAATAAATGGAACCAAATCCAAAGTTCAAACATATTCACCTGTATCAATATTTGATATTCAATTTTCAAAACCAGATATGACAAAGTTTAATATTGATAAAGAACAAAATCTTATGATCTATATTATCGATGGTCAATTACAATTTAATGAGGAAGATAAAATCGCTAATAAGGGTGATATGATTTACTTTGATCAGTCAAGTGATGAGATTCAACTTACATCAATATCAGAAAAAGGATCCTACCTAGTTTTAGCAGGTAAGCCGCTTAAAGAACCTGTAGCACGTTATGGTCCTTTTGTGGCAAATTCTGAAGGAGAAATCAAGCAAGCAATGATGGACTATCAAGAAGGAAAGATGGGAAGCTTAGCTTAAGTTAATTGACGTAACATTTCACCAGCTACAATAGCGACTGAACTACTAAGATTAATCGATCTAGGCCCCTTTATCATTGGTATTGTTAATCTTTCATCGACAGAGCTATGGACAAAATCAGGTGCTCCTGCACTTTCTCTGCCAAATAAAATAATATCATTTGATTGAAATTTATAATCGAAATAACTTTTTTTACTTTTTGTTGTTAGAAGAACGAGTCGATATGAATTATCTTTTGACCACTCATAAAATTTTTCCCAACTTAAATGTTTTTTTAATTCTAGATAATCATAGTAATCCATTGATGCTCTTTTTAATCTCTTATCATCAATCACAAAGCCAGCTGGCTCTATTATATCTACTGGTATTCCAAGACAGGCACCTAGTCTAAATATGTTTCCTGCATTCTGTGGTATGTCGGGTTCAAATAGAGCAATTCTCATGTTTTTTTACTATATTATTTTATTACTTGCGTCACGCTGGCACATATTTAAAAAGTATTTTTTTGAGTAATTAAGATATAACAAATTCACAATAAATGGCTAAAAAACCCAAAAATAAGAGAAGAGATTTCCTACAACTTAGTACAGTAACGCTTGGTGCTGTTGGAACAGCTGCTTTTATATGGCCTTTTCTAAAAAGTATGAGTCCAGCAGAAGACACATTAGCTGCAGGATCAACCGAAGTAGATATCAGTGCTATTGAAGAAGGTCAAAGTATAACAATAAAGTGGCGTGGAAAACCTGTTTTCATTAAAAAAAGAACAAAAGATGAGATTGATGCAGCTAAAATGGTTCAAGCTTCTGACTTAAGAGATCCACAAGATGATGCAGATAGAGTACAAAAAGAAGAATGGTTAGTTTTAGTGGGAGTATGTACACACTTAGGTTGTGTTCCACTTGGTCAGAAGGTTTCTGATATGAAAGGTGAGTACGATGGTTGGTACTGCCCATGTCATGGTTCACATTACGATACATCAGGTAGGATAAGAAAGGGACCAGCACCAAAAAACTTGGACGTTCCGCCCTATACCTTTTTAAATGATAATACTATAAAGATAGGATAACATGGATAAGAATAGAAAAGTACATCAGTTTAAAAATCCTGTCCTCAATTGGATAGAGTTTCGTTTACCAATTATTTCTTACTTCAAAAAAGAATACGGTGATTACCCAATGCCTAAAAATTGTAATTATTTTTGGAGTTTTGGTGCATTAGCAACAATTACACTTGTTACAATGATTGTAAGCGGAATTTTTCTTGCAATGAATTACACACCACATACTGATATGGCATTTGATAGTGTTGAAAGAATAATGCGTGATGTCAATTACGGTTGGTTAATGCGATACATCCATTCTAATGGTGCAGCCTTTTTCTTCATTATTGTTTACATCCATATAGTAAGAGCAATGTATTTTGGTTCTTATAAATATCCAAGAGAGCTTAATTGGATTTTAGGTGTATTTATATTTTTATTAATGATGGCAACTTCTTTTCTTGGCTACACTTTACCGTGGGGACAAATGTCTTATTGGGGAGCAACAGTTATAACTAATTTATTTAGTGCAATTCCATTTATCGGTGAGGGATTAAAAACATGGCTTCTTGGTGATTACAATGTTGGAAATGCTACTTTAAACCGTTTCTTTGCTCTGCATTATGTTTTACCATTTGTTATTTTTGGTGTTGTTGGATTGCATGTTGCTGCAGTTCATGTTCATGGTTCCAATAATCCTGATGGGATTGATATTAAAACTAACAATGACTCAGTAAACTTTTTTCCATATATGTTAATTAAAGATACAGTAGCTATGTGTGCTTTTGGTGTTGCTATTTCTGCAGTAATATTCTTTGGACCAAATCTTATGGCTGAAGTTGATAATTATATTCCAGCAGATCCACTTGTTACTCCAGCTCATATTGTTCCAAACTGGTATCTTGCACCTTTTTATGCAATTTTAAGAGCAGTACCTGATAAACTAGGAGGAGTTCTCCTAATGTTTGGTGCGATAGTAATTCTCTTTGTTCTACCTTGGCTTGATAGATCAAAAGTGAGAAGCTGTAATTATAGACCGATATATAAGTGGTTTATGATGGGCTTTTTTGTTAACTTCTTTGCATTAGGCTACGTTGGTATGCTTCCTGCTGAAGGTTTATATCTTTTAATTGCTAGAGTAGGCTTACTTTACTACTTTGGTTTTTTCTTTATCATTACACCTTTTGTTGGTTGGATAGAGAAGCCAAGTAAGCTACCACTCAGTATTAGTGATGTTTATGCTAAAAATATAGCTCCTAATATTGGTGGAGGAGAAAAAGGAATTCCTTCACCAGCAATGCAAAAAGATACAAATCTATAATGCGCCTATTACTTATTATTTTTCTATTATTCTCTTCAAATTTATTTGCAGCAGAGATGAGTACTGAAAAAATGCCAAAACATGATTGGTCTTTTAAAGGTGTAACGGGAACTTTTGATAGAGCCGCAATTCAAAGGGGCTATAAAGTTTATAGAGAAGTATGTGCAGGATGTCATTCAATGAAACTTCTCTATTACAGAGATCTTATTGATGTTGGTTTTTCCGAGGCTCAAGTAAAAGTAATTGCTTCTGAATATACTGTTTTAGACGGTCCAAATGATGATGGAGAAATGTTTGAAAGACCGGCTAGACCAGCAGACAGATTTGTTAATCCATACGCCAATGACAATGAAGCAAGAGCAAATAATAATGGAGCCTATCCTCCTGATTTAAGTGTAATTACAAAAGCTAGAAAATATGGGGTTGATTATATTTACAATCTTCTTCTTGGTTATGTTGAACCTCCAGAGGGAATGGAGGTCGGTAATGGAATGTGGTACAATAAATGGATGGCTGGAAATCAAATAGCTATGCCAGCACCTATAGCCGATGGAAGTGTAGATTATGATGATGGCACTGATAATAATGCAGAACAATTATCAGCTGATGTAACACATTTTCTTCACTGGGCTGCTGAACCAGAAATGGAAGAAAGAAAAAATTTAGGAATTAAAGTAATATTATTCTTTATTATTCTAGGAACAATTGTGTACTTAGCAAAAAACAGACTTTGGCGAGACGTCACTTAGACATTAAATAAAAAGTTCATTACATCACCATCTTTGACGATATAATCTTTACCTTCTTGTCTTAACTTTCCTGAATCTCTACTTCCAGCATCACCATTATTTTCTATATAGTCGTCGTAAGAGACAGTCTCTGCTCTAATAAATCCTTTTTCAAAATCAGTGTGAATTTTACCAGCAGCCTGAGGTGCGAGTGTTTCTTTTTTTATTGTCCATGATCTTGTTTCTTTTGGACCACATGTAAAATAATTTATCAAACCTAAAAGCTCATATCCTGATTTTATAACCTTATTCAATGTTGTTTGATCTAAATTAAGTTCTTTAAGAAATTCAAGTTTTTCTTCTTCATTATCTAATTCCGCTATTTGTGCTTCTATTGATGCAGAGATTAATACTACAGAATGATTATTTTTTTTGGCAAACTCGATGACTTTTTTTGATAATTCGTTTCCAGAATGAATTGATTCTTCATCTACATTACATATGTACATAGTTGGCTTTAAACTAATTAAGTTTAGACTATTTACAAAGTCAATTTCATTACTATCAAACTCATCAATTTTTATTATGCTATTGGCATCTAGCATTTGTAAGATTTTATTTATTATCTCAAATTGATGTTTAGCTTCTTTGTCGTTTGCTTTTAATTTTTTTTCTAAACTAATTTTTTTATTATTTAAGCTTTCAAGATCAGCCAATTGTAATTCTAAATTTATTGTTTCAATATCATCCATTGGATCAATTTTTGATGATACATGAGTAATATTAGTATCCTCAAAACATCTAACAACATGTGCTATTGCATCAACTTCTCTTACATGTCCTAAAAATTTATTTCCTAAACCTTCTCCTTGAGAGGCTCCTTTTACTAATCCTGCAATATCAACAAAATCCATGAAAGATGGGATTATTTTTTCACTTTTTCCAATAATTGCAAGTTTGTCTAATCTGTCATCGGGCACCGCAACTCTTCCAATATTTGGTTCTATAGTTGCAAATGGATAATTAGCAGCTTCCGCTTTATTTGATTGGGTAAGAGCATTGAATAAAGTGGATTTACCAACATTTGGTAATCCAACTATCCCGCACTTAAATCCCATAATTAATTTTGCTCACTTATTTTTGTTAAAAATAGAGGAATATCTGAAAATATTAATTCTATATTTTTAACCATTTTATCAATTTTTTTATTTATTATTTCTTCTTCTGATTTTGAAAACTTATTTAAAACATAACTTGAAACTAAATCTTTATGTCCAGGATGATCAATTCCAATACGTATTCTAAAATAATTTTCCCCTATAAATTGGTCAATACTTTCCAATCCATTATGACCTCCGTTTCCACCACCTTGTTTTATTTTTACTTTTGATAATTCTAAATCAAGGTCATCATGTATAACAAAAGTATGGTCTAATTTTATTTTATAAAAATTCACAATTTCTAAAACAGCTTTTCCAGATAAATTCATGAATGTAAGAGGTTTTAACACAAAGATTTTTTGATCATTTATTAAACCTGAATATAATTCTTTTATTTTATCTTCTTTGATTTTATCCAAATTAAAATGTGAGATTATATTATCCGCTAAATGGAAGCCTACATTATGTCTGGTATTATTATAATTTACACCTGGGTTTCCAAGTCCACAAATTAAAAACATATAATGAAATATAAAGTAAAGTTACTTAGATTCTTTATTTTCTTCTTTATTATCAGAAGTTTCTTCCTTCTTATCTTCTGATTTTTCTTCACCACCTTCTGCTGCTGCACCTTCTTCAGTTGTTTCTTCAGCTTTAGTTTCAACCTCTACAGTCGGTGGAACTAAAGTAGCTATTACGAAATCTCTATCTGAAATAGTAGGAGCAACTCCCTCAGGTAGTTGAATATTACTAATTTTTACTGCATCACCTATTTCACTTTCAATTAAATCAAATTCTAGTTTGCTAGGTATATTATTTGCATTACATGTTAGTTCAACAAGTCTTCTAACAGTATTTAAAACTCCACCTTTTTTCAAACCAGGACATTTATCTTGATTTAAAAATTCAACAGGAATTTCAACGTTAACTTTTGTATTTTCTTGTACTCTTAGAAAATCAAAGTGTATAAGCCGATCACTAACAGGGTGATATTGCAATTGTTTAGGAAGTATTTTTTCTTTCTTTCCATCGACATCAAGATCGATAATTGTTGAATAAAAAGAACCAGTACCCATTAATTTTTTGAGTATTTTATCTTCTAGAGCAATTTTTTTAGGTTCAGTTCCCTTGCCATAAATAATACCAGGAACCAATCCCTTCATTAAAAGACTATGATTTGAACCAATATCTTTATCTCTTTCTATCGCTTTAAAATCACTCATAAAATAAAAAATATTTAATCAAAAAGGGCGGACACTGAAGTATCAGTGTTAATCCTTTTAATCGCATCACCCATTAAAGGAGCAATACTAATATGTCTAATGTTTTTTGTGCTTTTTACCTCTTTAGAAGGCTCTATTGTATCTGTTAATACCAATTCTTTTATGCTTGAATTTTCAATCTTTTTTAGCGCATCTCCAGATAGTACTCCATGCACAATATAAGAATAAATTTCCTTAGCTCCATTTTTACTTAAAGCTTCTGCAGCATTACATAGCGTGCCTGCAGAGTCAGCTATATCATCTAGTAAGATACAAGTTTTATCTTTTACATCTCCTATAATATTCATCACTTCAGACTCACCAGCCTTTTCTCTTCTTTTATCGGCAATTGCTAGTCCAGCCTCTAACCTCTTCGCAAAAGCTCTAGCCCTTACAACACCACCAACATCAGGTGAAGCAACAACTAAATCTTTATTTCCATTAAATTTTTCTTTAACATCATCGATTATCGGTCTTACAGAAAAAATATTATCTAAAGGAATGTCAAAAAAACCTTGAATTTGACCAGCATGCAAATCCATTGTTAATACCCTATCAGCGCCTGCGGATGTAATTAAATTTGCAACAAGTTTGGCAGTGATTGGTGTTCGAGGTCCAGTTTTTCTATCTTGTCTAGCATATCCATAATAAGGGATAACAGCAGTAATCCTTTTTGCTGAACCTCTTCTTGCAGCGTCAATTGTAATTAATAGTTCCATTAAATGGTCATTTGCTGGATGTGATGTAGATTGAATAATAAAAACATCTTCACCTCTAATATTTTCATTTATTTCCACAAATATTTCTCTATCATTAAAAGTTCTAACAGAGGCATCTGCTAATGGCACATCAATATGTTTTGAAATTTTTTCTGCTAGGGATTTGCTACTATTACAGGCGATTATTTTCATATAATCAAATTAATTACTATATTAGAATAATAATAGATCAACTAAAATTAATCATTAAATGCAATGATATTGAGCATTCTTCCAGTATCTCTAAATTTTTGTGATTCCCTACGATGGCTAAAAAAAACTCTCTTATTTGAGAAGGTATCTTTGTTAATATTATATATATTTTTAATACCTAATTCCTTAAATTGAAAGTTAATCAATCTTCTTAAATTAAATAAATCTTTATTTTTATTTTTGTATTTGAAGAAAATAGAGTATTTTTTATTTTTGCTTATAAACTTACTTTTAAAGTCTTTTGATACTTCAAAGTTTTTAAAACTCAAACAAGGACCAATAAGAACGACAATATTTTTTTTAATTATTTTTTGTTTAACAAAATATTCTATACCTTTAGCAGCTATATTTTTTAATGAACCTTTCCAGCCTGAATGAAGAGCGCAAATATATCTTTTATTTTTATCAAAAATAAAAATTGGACAGCAATCCGCAGTTAAAACCCCTAAAGCTATTTGCTTACAGCTCGTGATTAATCCATCTCCAGAATATTTTTTACCTATATTTTTTTGTTTAATTTCTACAATCTTGTTGGAGTGTATTTGACTAATAAATTTAATATTTTTTTTGATATTTAAATTTTTTAGACAAATATCAATATTTCTATTTACATTAACTTTAGTATCTTTGCGGTTT
>CACJWQ010000008.1 GCA_902597015.1 uncultured Alphaproteobacteria bacterium | reverse complement strand
AATGTGGTTGATGTTTTAAATTTAATAAAATTACTGAAAAATTATGGTGTAAAAATTGAGCACAAAAAAAATAAATTAAAAATAAATCCATCAAAAATTAAGAATCTATCAGCAGATTATGATGTTGTGCGAAAAATGAGAGCCTCTATATTGATTCTAGGTCCATTACTTTCTCGATTTGGTGAGGCTAGAATATCTTTACCAGGAGGATGTGCCATTGGAACTAGGCCAATAGATATACATCTTGCTGGTTTATCAAAATTGGGTGCTAATTTTGAAATTCAAAATGGCTTTGTTGTTGGCAGTGTTAAATCACAATTGATTGGAAATAAAATTAAATTACCTTTTCCAAGCGTAGGAGCGACTGAAAATATACTAATGGCATCAGTATTGGCAAAAGGTGAAACTAAAATTTCTAATGCTGCAAGAGAACCAGAAATAGAAGATTTGTCAAGATGTCTTATAAAAATGGGTGCAAAAATAGAAGGTCATGGAACAAAAACTATTCTTGTACAAGGTGTAACAAATTTAAAAAAAGCAGAGCATGAGATAATTGCTGACAGAATTGTAGCTGGCACATATATAATTGCAGCTTTGATGTTAAATTCAGCTTTAGAAATAAACAACTTTAATACTATTTATTTAAAATCGTTAATTGATATTTTAAAAAAAATGGGTGCAAGATTAAAAGTAAGTAAAAATTCGATAAAAGTCTCTAAAGGATCAAAACTAAAATCTACTAGTCTTTCAACTAGTCCATATCCAGGTTTTCCAACCGATTTACAAGCTCAGTTAATGTCTCTTATGTGTATCTCGGATGGGAAGTCAAAAATTAAAGAAACAATTTTTGAAAATAGATTCATGCATGTTCCTGAACTGAATCGATTAGGTGCGAATATTACAGTAGAAAAAGATACCGCTACAATAATAGGCAATCAAACATTTAAAGGAGCGCAGGTAATGGCTAGTGATTTACGAGCTAGTATAAGTTTAGTGTTAGCTGCTATGAATGCGAATGGTCAAACAACACTAAATCGTGTCTATCATCTTGATAGAGGCTATGAAAATATTGAAAAAACATTAGGTAGCTTAGGGGCAAAAATAAAAAGACAGAAAAACTAACTTTTTCTAGTTTTTTCTTTGATCACAATATAAAAGCCTGCAATTTATGAGCAAAATAGTTATTGCAGTACCAAGAGGCAGAATAACAAAAGAATGTAAAAACTTGTTACTTAAAACAAGTTTTGCACCTGATCCTCTACTATTTGATAAAGATACAAGAAAGCTAACCTTCAAATCTAAAAAAAGAAACATTGAATATATTAAAGTAAGAGCCTTTGATGCATGTACATTTGTTGCATTTGGAGCTGCACAAATAGGAATAGCTGGTGAAGATGTAATTAATGAATTTGATTATTCAGAAATATATGCTCCACTTGATTTAAATATTGGTCATTGTCGAATTTCTGTAGCTGCTCTGAAATCCTTATTAAAAAAAGAGGATCCAGAAACCTGGAGTAATATTAGAATTGCTACTAAATACCCAAATATTACTAAAAAATTTTTTTATAATAAGGGAATACAAGTAGAAATTATAAAACTAAGTGGTTCAATGGAATTAGCCCCTTCTTTAAATATGTGTAGGAGAATTGTAGATTTAGTTTCTACAGGAAAAACACTAAAAGAAAATGGTTTGACTGAAATTGAAGAAATAATGAAAATTCAATCTAAATTAATTGTCAATAGATCAGCTTATAAGACAAATATGAATGATGTTTCAAAAATTATTTCTGAAATAGGTACTTTTGTTAAATGAAAATAATAAAATTTAATAAAAATTTTTATAATCTATTTAAGACAAAGATTGAAAAAAGAAATTCATTATCAAGTAAATCAATTCAAGAAGATGTAAAAAAAATTATTTATGATGTTAAAAAAAATGGTGATAAATCTCTAATTAAGTATGCAGCAAAATTCGATAAAGTTAAAATTAGCAAACAAGATCTTAGTTTAGATTTATCTAATATAAAAATACAATCTAAAGTTGAGCCACAAATATTTAATAGTTTTAAAAAAGCTATAAAAAATATCTCATCATTTCACAAAAAACAATTACCTAAAAATATCATCTATACTAATAATGGTGCAACATTGAAATCTGTATGGAAACCTATTGACTCAGTTGGCTTGTACGTACCTGGAGGAAGGGCTTTTTATCCCTCATCGTTAATTATGAATGCAGTACCTGCAATCATAGCTGGAGTAAAAAGAATTGTTTGTATTACACCGCCAACTAAATCAATTAATCCATATTTTATAAAATTAATAAGGGAATTAGGTATTAAAGAAACATATTTTGTAGGAGGAGCTCAAGCTATAAGTGCACTAACATTTGGTACTCAAACTATTAACCCAGTCAATAAAATATTTGGACCTGGTAATGCTTATGTAGCAGAGGCAAAAAAACAATTGTATGGAAAAGTAGGTATAGATTTACTAGCAGGACCATCTGAAATAATAGTTGTTGCAAATAACAATAATAATCCAGATTGGGTAGCTTCAGATCTAATAGCTCAAGCAGAACATGATGAAAATGCACAAGCAATTTTAATTACGGATAGTAAAGATTTTGCAACTAAAGTCTTAAGTTCAATTAAAAAAATTAAAAAAGATTTATCAAAAAAGAAAATAATTGAAAAAAGTTTAAATAATAATGGAATTATTGCTTTGGTCGATAATATAGAACTTGCTTCAGAAATCATAAATTTTGTTGCACCAGAACATTTACATATTCACATTTCTAATAATAAAAAATTATTATCGAATATAAATAATGCTGGCGGTATATTTTTAGGTGAATACTCTGTCGAAGCTTTTGGTGATTATATTGTAGGAACTAACCATGTATTGCCGACATCAGGAGCGGCAAAATTTTCATCAGGTCTAGGTGTTTTAGATTTTATGAAAAGAACCTCTGTTGTTGATATGAATAAAAAATCTTTTAATGCTCTTTCGGAAGATACTGAAAAAATGTCAGAACTTGAAGGTCTAGATGGACATAAATTGTCAGTTAAAATTAGACAAAAGAAATAATTTTTACTATAAGCTTATAAAAATATGCCAAAAGAAGGATCGATTGAATTTCAAGGAGTTGTATTAGAACTTCTTCCAAATGCAATGTTTAAAGTAAAATTAGAAAATGATCATGAAATTCTAGCTCACTCATCAGGAAAAATGAGAAAAAATAGAATAAGAGTATTAGCTGGTGATAAAGTGACAGTAGAAATGACACCTTATGATTTAACAAAAGGTAGAATTACTTTTAGATGGAAGTAAAAAAATCCAAAAAAAATAATATTATTTCATTAAAAAAAAAATCTAAATGCCCAACATGTAAAAAGGTTTCTAAGGAACCATTTATACCTTTTTGTTCAAAAAAATGTGCTAGTCTTGATTTGATGAAATGGCTAACTGATGAACATGGGCTGCAAATAAAATCTGATTAATTTTTCTATTTTTAATTGAATTTAATTATAAATACTTTATCTGATGTCTTGTGCCCAGGTAGCTCAGTTGGTAGAGCAGAGGACTGAAAATCCTCGTGTCGGTGGTTCGATTCCGCCCTTGGGCACCACTTTTTTTTACTTTTTTTTGAGGGTAACTTTTTTGCTTTTGCAAAGATAAACTACACAGCTTTTATTTGAGAAAAGTCTAAGTTTTGATAATTTTTGGTTAGTTAATTAGGTCTTAAATGTTACCTTTTATTACCCTCGAAATGTTTTGTTTTATTTACGCTATATAATCCTACAATTCTTCAAAATTAGACTCTTAAAAAATTTGTGTTAAAGTGTTCTAATATGACTAAAAAAATTTTAGTTTTTTCAAATGGTGAAAAAATTGGAGATGGAATAATTAAATTACAACTTCTTCACGAAATTAAAACAAGACTTCCAGACTATAAATTATATTGGCTTACTAATAAGGGTAAAACTGTTTATTCAAGTATTCTTAAATTTATTGCAAGTAATTATATTGATGAGATTCTTGATCAAGCAGATCTTAGTCCATTTTTTTGGAATAAAATATCAAAAAAATATAATTTAGAGAATGATTTTTTTGATTATATTTTAGATACACAAAAATCAGTAATAAGAACTATAGCATTAAAACGAATCAAGCATAAAAATTTTATTTCTGGATCAGCTAATGGTTTTTTTTCTTCTAAAAAAATTAAAAGCAACAAGAAAAGAAAATATTATTTAAACTACATTTTAGATTTATTAGATTTAATAGTTTTTAAAAAAAATAGAAGTAATTTTAAAATTCCAATAAATGAAAATCTCGAAGGAATAATAAGTAATATTTTATTAAAACATAAAAGCTATGTAGGAATTGCACCTGGTGCAGGTGAAAAAAATAAGATTTGGTCTTTAGAAAAATACATCGAGTTATGTAACTATCTTCAAGTAAATAATAAGACTATAGTTTTTTTTATTGGACCTGATGAACTTTATTTAAAAGAAAAATTAAAAAATATCTTTCCTCAATCAATATTTATAGAGGATCATATTACTGGATTTCAAAATATAGAAATTATTATGGCTACCACCAAATATTTACAATTAGCCATATCGAACGATAGTGGAGTTAGTCATATGTTATCAACTGGATATTGCCCATTAATTAAACTCTTTGGTCCAAAAGATTCTACAAAATTTACTCCTGAAAATCCAAATCTATTTTCTATATCTTCAAGTGATTTTAACTCAAAAAATATCAATAAAATACCTGTCTCTAGAGTGATTGAAGAAATAGAAAAAGTTCTGATTTAAAATTTCATATATTAGAAGGTAGACAAGTATATTTTTCATCATTACTTGTTTACTTTTATATGTTCAAATTTGATAAACTTGTATTTGGCGATGCAGGGTGGGGCGATGAATTTCTTATAGCAACACTCATGACTTTACTAGTAAGCATTTTATCAATGGGGTTAGGTCTTGTTTTAGCAATTATTACAGTTTGGGCAAAGATAATACAAAACAGAATAACAAGATTTATTGCAAATTTTTATACAACAGTAATAAGAGGTGTTCCTGAATTATTAGTTATCTATCTAATTTTCTTTGGCGGCAATGCTGTTGTTATGAGTATAGCTAAAGTATTTGGATATAATAAATATATAGAACTAAACGCACTTACAATTGCGACAATAGCCATTGCAGTAATATCAGCTACATATTCGAGTGAAGTTTTAAGAGCTTCTTATTTAGCTATATCTAAGGGTCAATTAGAAGCTGCAAGAGCACTGGGTATGAATAAATTTAGTATTTTTTTTAAAGTTATTTCACCTCAAGTTATAAGACATGCTTTACCAGGAATAGGGAATGTATGGCAAATAACTCTTAAAGATACTTCCCTCATTTCTGTAACTGGTCTTGTTGAAATTATGCGTCAATCTAGAATATCTTCTAACGTTGAGCATTCACCTTTAACTTTTTTAATAACAGCCGCAATATTGTATTTATGTTTAACAACAATCTCTGGCAGGGTTTTTAAAACGCTAGAAGTAAATTATTCAAAAGGATTTTCTACATGATTGAATTTTTAAATAGTATTCAAAATTCTCTTATTTATAAAAATTTCTTTTTGGTCCTATCTGGCTTAGATAATACAATTTTATTATTATTAATTTCACTACCACTTGGTTTTGTTTTAGCATTATTATTTGCTCTAGGAAGAGTTTCTAAAATTACATTATTATCAAGAACAATTGCTAGTTATATTTTTGTCATTAGAGGCACCCCTTTACTTGTTCAAATATATTTAATTTATTTCGGTTTAGGTTCTGTAAAATTTATTCGAGAAAGTTTTTTGTGGTATGCATTAAAAGAACCTTTTTGGTGTGGGGTAATAGCACTTACAATTAATACTGTTGCATATGGAGCAGAAATTTTTCGCGGCGGCATTCAATCAATTGAGAAAAGTCAGGTTGAATCTGGTTTATCACTAGGATTTGGAAAATTTTTACTCTTAAGAAAAATTATACTGCCTATAGCTATACGAAAAGTTTTACCATCTTACGGCAATGAATTAATACTAATGGTTAAAGCAACCTCTTTAGTTAGTCTTACAACCTACATGGAAATGACAGGTATCGCTAGAAAGATAATGGCTAAAACATTTGCACCAGTAGAAGCATTTATTGCTGCAGGTATACTTTATCTATTTTTAAATTTTTTAATGGTACAATTCGTTAAATATTTAGAATGGAAATATAATCCACACTTAAGATTAAATAATTAATTTCTAAACTTTTTGTGACATGCCCCACAATTTGCTGACATTACTTTAAAAGCATCATTTAACATTTCACTATCTTCTAATTCAGCACTCAGTGAAATCATTTCAATATCACTAACAAACTTATCGTTTAATTCATTAAAAGTTTCTCTATCATTCCATATTTCTTCACTAGCTCCTTTGTGCTGACTTCCTTCAGGATAGTGATCTTTAAAATCTGATGCTGCGTGTAACAAAGTTTCGTTTAATTCAAGAATTGCTTCATAATCATTAGTTTTTAACAATCTAAATATTTGGGATGATGTGCTTTTAACTTTTTGCATTAAAGCCATTCTATTATTAACGATCTCTTCAAGAGATTTATCTTCTAAAGTTACTTTATGACCCATCAAAATAGTAGGCGTAATCAACGATAGTACTATGAATATAATTTTAAAGCGTGTAACCATTTTTTTTTAATGTTGATGAAAGGTAATTATATCCAATTTTAGCATATTCAAGTGGGTTAGCTTTTTTAGGATCCTGTTCAGCTTCAATTATAAGCCATTTTTGATACTTTTCTTCAAATAATATTTTAATTAATGGCTCATAATCGATGCATCCATCTCCAGGAACAGTGAAAACACCATCTAAAAAAGACTCTCTAAAACTTAAGTCATCTTTAATAGATTTTAAAAAAACATCTTTTCTAATATCTTTACAATGAACATGGTTAATTCGAGAAATATAATTTTTTAATACTCTTTCGTAATTTGCTTCGGCAAACATTAAGTGTCCAGTATCGTAAAGCAAAAATGTATTTTGATTTGTCATATCCATAAATCGATCTACATCTTCCTCGGACTGTATAATAGTTCCCATATGCTCATGATACGACATTGGCATTCCTTCATCCATCAGCATATCAGATAATTCACTGATTTTTTTGCAATAGCTATCCCATTCATCTTTTTCAAGTATCGGTCTTTTACTAAGAGCTTTTGATTGATCGCCTTGGATTGATCCAGATACATCAGCAAAAACAAAAACATCCGCATTAATTAACTTTAATAAATTTAAATGATCTTGGAGTGCTATCCATTCTTCTTTTACACTTCTTTCTCTAAGCATTGCGCCATACCAACCACCTGGCATTTTTAAATTAAATTTTTCTAAAAGATATTTTGTTATTCCAGGATTTCTCGGAAATTTTCCACCTAATTCAATACCTGAAAATCCAGATGTGCTTGCATCCTCTAAACATTTTTCAATAGGAGTATCACCTCCTAGTTCTGGCATATCATCATTGCTCCAGGCAATAGGCGCGATACCAAGTTTAATTTTCATGAAGTTTTACATATTTCATGATAGATGAAAAATAAAGATAAATATGAACATATTATTAGTCGATGGAAATGAAAAAGAAGCTTCTGATCGATATACAAAATTGGGTATGGATACTCAATTTCAAGTATATGAAAAAATTTTAAAAAAATATTCTAGTTCATCTATCAATATTACAACAATTCATCCTGCTGTTCATAATAATTATCTTCCTTTAGGTATAAGTCTTGACGATTTCGAAGCGGTTGCTTGGACAGGAAGCTTACTTAATATATATAACATGACAAAATCCATAACAAATCAAATAGAGCTAGCTAAAGAATTATTTAAAAGAAAAAATAAAATATTTGGAAGTTGTTGGGGGCTTCAGGTTTTAGTAACTGCTGCAGGAGGTAAAGTAAGAAAAAATCCAAATGGCCTTGAAGCAGTTTTAGCTAAGAATATTACATTAAATCAAGATGGTGAAATTCATCCTATGTACAAAAACAAAAAAAAATCATTTAATGCACTCTGTTGGCATTATGATGAAGCAGAAAAGCTTCCAAAAGAAACTAAGGTACTAGCCTCAAATAAGATCAGTCAATTCCAATCTATAAGTTTTGAAGTAAATCAATCAAGTGTTTGGGCAGTGCAATACCATCCAGAATTTAATTCAAAATGGATGGCCGGACTTATGGAAATGAGAAAAGATATTTTGTTGGAACAAAAAGTATATGAAAATTTATCAGAATTTGAAAACGAAAAAATGATTTTACAAAACCCTGATAATCTTGAGAAAAAAGAATTACATATATATGATGATGTAGTTGATGAAGAAATCCATTCTTTAGAACTTTCAAATTGGTTAAATCTTAATAAAAATTATTGACTACATTTATAATTGATTTCCACTTACTAATACTAGAAGTTGAAATGGATTTGTTAATATTTGCTTTTACTGTTTTATCTTTTTTCCAAAGTTTACTTATTTGGCTTGTATTTTTTAAATATCCAGATTGAATTGCTGCAAGATATGCTGCGCCAAGTGAAGTAGTCTCAACATTACTTGGTCTAATAATTTTAATTTGAGAAATATTTGCTAAACTTTGTAGAAAGCTATTATTTTTAACCATACCTCCATCAACTCTTATTTCACTAATCTTTGTCTTAGAATCTTTTTCCATACACTCAATTAATTCATAAGTTTGAAAAGATAGGCTGTCCAAAGTTGCTTTGATGATATCTTCTTTAGACGTATTTCTAGTGATGCCAAAAAATGTTCCTCTTGCATTAGGGTTCCAATATGGGGCGCCAAGTCCAGTTAAGGCTGGGACAAAAAATAAACTTTCATCTTTATTAGCTTTTTTATACAATTTATCAGTTTCACTAGAATCTTTTATAAATTTTAAATTATCCCGAAGCCATTGTATGGCAGAGCCTGCTACAAAAATACTTCCTTCATAGCAAAACATTTTTTTACCATTTATTTTAAAAGCAACAGTTGTTAGTAATCTATTTTTAGATAATTTAAATTTTTCTCCAATATTCATTAGAAGAAAACAGCCTGTGCCATATGTACTTTTTGATTGCCCTTTTTTAAAACAAGCTTGACCAATTGTTGCTGACTGTTGGTCTCCAGCCATGCCTCCAATTGGTATTGAATCACCAAATAATTTAGTAGAGCCAAAATCATATGCATTTTCAACTACAGTTGGTAAGATATTTTTTGGAATATTAAATATTTTTAAAATTTTGTCAGACCACTGCTCTTTTTGAGAATCAAAAATCATGGTTCTTGAGGCATTTGATATATCTGTTAGGTGAGATTTTCCCTTGGTTAATTTCCATAATAGCCAGGTGTCTATTGTTCCAAAAAGTAAATTATTATTTTTTAAATTCTTATTTACTTCCTTAACATTATCAATAATCCATTTAATTTTAGTAGCTGAAAAATATGGATCAAGCTCTAGACCAGTTATTTTTTGAATTTTTTTATCAATCCCTTTTCTTTTTAAATTTTCACAAAGATTAGCTGTTCTTCTATCTTGCCAGACTATTGCTCTGTAAACTGGTTTCCCAGTTTTCTTATTCCACAAAACTGTTGTTTCTCTTTGATTGGTAATTCCAATTGAAATTATATTTTTTGAATTTAAGTTATTTTTTCTTAATATTTTTGAAATTAAATTTCTAACATCATCCCAAATTTCTGTTGCATTATGTTCTACCCATCCTTCATTGGGAAAATATTGTTTAAATTCTTTTTGGATAATATCGAATATTTCAAATTTTTTATTATACAGTACAATTCTTGAACTTGTTGTTCCTTGATCTATTACCAAAAAATATTTTTTCATAAATTAAACGTCTAAATTTTTAATAAAGTTAGCATTATTTTGAATAAATTTAAAACGTAACTCTGCTTGTTTTCCCATTAAGGTTTCGAATAAACTTTCGGTATTCTTCATATCTTTCTTAGCTTTTTCAGAGTTAATCAATATTAGATTCCTTTTGTTTTGATCCATTGTAGTCTCTTTCAATTGATCAGCTGGCATTTCACCCAAACCTTTAAATCTTGTAATGTTATAATTGTCAGACTTAAATTCTTTTTCAATTAATTTATCTTTCTCTTTTTCATCATATGCGTAAAAAGATTTATTTTTGTTATAAATTTTAAATAAAGGAGGCATTGCTAGATATAGTTTATTTTCATCAATTAAACTTTTCATATATTTATAAAAAAAAGTAATAAGTAGAGTTGCAATATGTGAACCATCTACGTCCGCATCAGTCATTAAAATTATTTTCTCATATCGAAGTTTTGAAATTTCAAAGTTTTTTCCAATACCACAACCTAAAGATTGAATAAGATTTTGTATTTCATTGTTATCAGCAATTTTAGATAGCCCAACATTATAAACATTTAATATTTTGCCTCTTAATGGAAGTATTGCTTGAAATTCTCTATTTCTTGCTTGCTTAGCAGAACCTCCAGCACTGTCGCCTTCAACAATAAAGATTTCAGAATCTTTTATTGATTTACTCGAACAATCTACTAGTTTACCTGGAAGACGATTTCTTTCTTTAATACTTTTTCTATCTAACTCTTTAATTTTTGATAAATCAGTTCTTTGAAGAGCTCTTTCTATTAAATTATCTAAAAGTATTTTTGAATTTTTCTTATTAGCATTTAACCATAATAAAAATTCTTGTTGTGTTTTTGTTTCAATTTCTTTTTGTAAATTTGGCATTATTATTCTCTTTTTAGTTTGGCCTTCAAAACTTGGATCATTTATAAAGATTGAAATAATAACGTTAGAGTAATCAAAAATATCACTGTGATTGATATTACTGATTTTTGAGAATTGATTTTTTTGGCCATAAAGTTTTATAGCTTTTAGAATTCCATTACGAATACCATTTTCATGAGAGCCGCCATCTGGTGTTTCAATAGTGTTACAATATGACATTAAACTTGAATTTTCATTTGTATTAAATGAAATTAAAGTTTCAAAATTTTCATTATCTTTAATTTTTGATTTTAATATAAAATTTTTTTCAAATAATTTAGAGTTATTTGCGTATTCTAATTGAAAATAATCTTCAATTCCTTTTTTATAAAAAAAACTTTTTTTGTTAGGTGTTTTATCTTTTATTAATTCTTTATCAATTTCAAAGTTGATAGTTGTACCTCCAACTAATACTGATTTCATATTTATAAAATTATATAATTTTTTTGGAACAAATTGTGTTTCTTCAAATATAGTTTCATCTGGAATAAAAGAAATTTCTGTACCTTTTAATTTTTTGCTACATTTTTCAATTTTTATTTTTGTCTTAACCTTTCCTTTTGAGTAATCTTGTCTATACACTTTTCCATCTTTGAATACCTGAACTTGTAATAAAGAACTTAATGCATTTACAACAGAAATCCCAACCCCGTGTAATCCACCAGAAGTTTTGTAAGCATTACTGTTAAATTTACCACCTGCGTGAAGTGTAGTTAAAACTACTTCAAGTGCTCTTTTATTTTTATATTTTGGATGAAAATCAATAGGAATACCTCTTCCATTATCTTTTATTTTTATCGAACCATCTTTTTTATATTGAAAACTTATATCGGTCGCGTGACCAGCTAAAACTTCATCTATACTATTATCTAGTACTTCGTTAACTAAATGATGAAGACCATCTTGATTTGTACTTCCAATATACATACCTGGTCTTTTACGAACTGGCTCAAGACCCTCAAGTACTTCAATATCTTTGGCATTATAAGTAGATTTTTTAGCCACAAATATTTCTTATCAAAAGTGTTGTTCTAAAAACATAAAAAAAACCGCCCTAAGGCGGTTTTCTTTATAGATACAAGTATAATTCTACACGTCGTAGTATAGTTTAAACTCGTGTGGATGAGGTCTAATATTAATAGGGTCAACCTCACTCTCTTTTTTATAGCTAATATAAGTTTCAATTACATCTTTGGTGAAAACATCACCCTCTAATAAAAATGCATGATCTTTTTCAAGAGCTTCAAGAGATTCAGCTAAAGATCCAGGCGTAGATTGAATTTTAGACAAAACTTCATCGCTAGCAGCATAGAGATTTATATCTGTTGGATCACCAGGATTAATTTTATTTTTAATTCCATCTAATCCTGCCATTAACATTGCTGAGAATGCTAAGTATGGATTTGCACTTGGATCTGGACATCTAAATTCCATTCTTTTTGCTTTAGGGCTTTGAGAATAAGCAGGAATTCTAACAGATGCAGTTCTATTTCTTTGAGAGTAAACAATGTTCACCGGAGCCTCAAAGCCTGGGACCAATCTTTTATAAGAATTAGTAGTAGGAGCACAAAAAGCTAAAAGAGCAGGTGCATGTTTAAGTATACCGCCAATATAATTTAGAGCTAAATCACTTAGGTTAGCATAGTTACCCTCTTTATACATTAATGTGTCACCGTCTTTCCAAACACTTTGATGAACGTGCATACCTGAACCATTATCTTCGAATAAAGGTTTAGGCATAAATGTAGCTGTCATTCCATGTTGTCTAGCAACATTTTTAACAACGTACTTATATTTCATCATATCATCAGCCATTTTTAGTAAAGGCGAAAATTCTAAATCAATTTCACATTGTCCACCTGTTGCAACTTCATGGTGATGTGCTTCAACTGTAAGACCAATGTCTTGCATTGTCATTACCATTTCAGTTCTTACATCTTGAAGTGTATCAACTGGCGGTAAAGGAAAATAACCTTCTTTATGTCTAGGTTTATGACCTAAGTTTGGGTTTTCATCAGCACCACTATTCCAAGTACCTTCAACAGAATCAACTTCATGAAATGCAAAGTTTGATCCTGAGTCAAACTGAACGTTATTAAAAACAAAAAATTCTGCTTCTGGTCCAAAAAATGCTGTATCGCCAATACCAGATGATTTCAAATATGCTTCAGCTTTTTTAGCAATATTTCTTGGGTCACGACTATAATCAACCAAAGTTACAGGATCTTTAATATTACAATGTAATGCTAAAGTTTTTTCTGAAAAAAATGGATCAATATAAGCTGTTGTTGCATCTGGCAAAACAATCATATCACTATCTTGAATTTCTTGGAAACCTCTTACTGAAGATCCATCAAAACCAAGTCCGTCAGAAAATATATCTTCGTCTAAAAATTTAATTGGTATTGTAAAATGTTGAGTTGTTCCTGGTATATCAGTAAAGCGCATATCAACCATCTTAATGTCCATATCTTTAATTTCAGACATTAAATCTTTTGGAGTCGAGCTTTTTAATTTCATATCTATCTCCTTACTTCAACAAAAGGGTATGCTATCCAGCGTTACCCGGTTAAATCATGCTCTAGTTATGAAATCTGCTTTTGATGCGCGTTCCTTCAGCTTTGGGCTTACTTCCGACCTATAAAAAATAGGTTGAACGATTTATAACTTTTGCATGCGTTCCTTCGGCACAATGCCTACTTCCGACTCTAAAAGAGTTGAACGATTATAGATTAATTACTTGCTTTTAAACAAAAGTAAAGAAAAATTAGACAGCATCACTGTCTTTTTCACCAGTCCTTATTCTTATTACTTGCTCTATATTGGATACAAAAATCTTACCATCTCCAATTTTTCCAGAATATGCGCTAGATTTTATTGATTCTATAACTTCATCGATTTGACTATCTTCAACAATTACCTCTAATTTCATTTTGGCTAAAAATTCATCATCATAAGCATCATTAGCATCCATGCCTCCAGTCGATCCACGTTGTCTTCCAAAACCCTTAACATCAATTAATGTCATTCCAGATATTCCAATTTCGTGGAGAGCCTCTTTTACTTGAGAAAGCTTAAAAGGCTTGATGATTGCTTCTATTTTTTTCATATTGTAGATAATCTTTTAATTGCTTCTTTAATGTTTTCTAGAGAATTAGCAAAACTTATTCTAACAAATTCACTAGCATTATCACCAAAACTTGAACCAGGCACTAAAGCAACACCTTTTTCTTGCAGTGCTACTTCTGAAAATTTATTTCCGCTTAATCCAGTCTTTGAGATATTTGGGAACGCATAAAAAGCACCGCCTGGTTCAAAACAAGAAATTTTTTCTAATTTATTTAGTTCATTAAAAACGTACTCTTTTCTTTTTTGAAATTCACTAACAATTTTAGTTATTTCTTTTTGAGAACCTTTTATTGCCTCTAATCCTGCATATTGCGAAATTGAGGTAGCGCAGGAATTATAATTTACACATATTTTGTTTGCATGTTCAATTAAATCTTCTGGCCATATACTCCACCCTAATCTCCAACCTGTCATACAATATGTTTTGCTCCATCCCTCAAGAACTATTAATCTCTCTCTTATACTTTCGTATTCTAATAATGATGGCATTTGCTCGTTATTAAAAATAATATTACTATAAATTTCATCACTTAAAATATAAATGTTTGGGTACTGTTCTAAAAAATTTACAAGATCAATAATCTTTTTCTTGTTCATATATGACCCTGTTGGATTATTGGGATTATTTATTATAATCAAACTTGTTTTATCAGAAATTAACTCTTTTAATTGTTCAGTATTAATTTCGAAATTATCTTTTTCTGAAAGTTTCAATGGAATAGCTTTTGCACCACTGTATTTAATCATTGATCTATAAATTGGAAAACCAGGATCGGGAAAAATTATTTCTCTGTCTTCACTTCCTAATAATAATGCTGAAATGAAAATTACTGGCTTACCTCCAGGAGTTATTAAAACATTTTCCGGTTTAATAATTGTTTTGTATTTGTTAAGTATTAACTCTGAAATTGCTTCTCGTAATTCAGGTATACCATTTGATGGAGTATATCCATGATAACCATCTTTAATTGCTTTAATAGCAGCTTCTTGAATATTCATTGGTGTTGGAAAATCAGGTTGTCCAATTCCCAAATTGATAATATCTTTACCTTTGGCTGCTAAATCATTGGCTTTAGCAAGAATAGAGAATGCTGTTTCTGTTTCTAAATTAAATATTCTTTTTGAAACTTCCATATTTTTGATATAGCGATTTAATATAAAAATTAAACTTTTAATTAAGTTATATGGCGAACGTAGCTCAGTTGGTTAGAGCGCAGGCTTGTGGTGCCTGATGCCGTGGGTTCGAATCCCATCGTTCGCCCCAATTTGTTTTTAGTTAATTTTCTCTATTGTTTTTTAATTTATTGTACATAAAAGGCTAATAATAATAGGGCCGGTGGTGGAATTGGTAGACACGCTAGATTTAGGTTCTAGTGCCGCGAGGTGTGAAGGTTCAAGTCCTTTCCGGCCTACCATTAGGTTTGATGAATTATGAATATAAAAGAATTAAAATCTACAAAGCTTTACAAAGAATACTCATTAGAAATTCCTTATGAGGAAATTGACAATGAAGTTGATAATAAAATAAATCAAATACTGCCTACTGTTAATATTCCTGGTTTTAGAAAAGGTAAAGCTCCTTTGAATATTGTCAAAAAAAAATATGAAGATAATGTCTTAAATGAAGTAATTCAAAAAGTAATAGATACAAATACAAAAAAATTAATTGATGAAAAAAAATTTTCTCTTTTTAGAGCTCCAAAAGTTGAGCTTAGTAACTACGAAAAAAATAAACCAATAACTATAAATTTAAAATTTGATTTAAAACCTGAAATTAAACTTAAAGATTTTAAAGATCTTAAAATTAATAAGTATGAAATTGAATTAGATAAAAAAGCTGAAGAAAATCAATTTAAGAGTTTTATTGACTCACAAAAAAATTTTAAAAAAATTGAAAGTTCTCGACAGGTTAAAAATACAGATAGGGTAATTGTGAATTTTGAATCATCTTTAGAGGACCTTCCAGAATATTTAAAATCTCAAAAAAATTTTCCCATTGACTTAGGTTTTGATGATGGAATACTTCCAGGATTAAATAAAGAATTAATTGAAAGGAAGGTAAAGGCTGGAGATAAAATAGAATTAAAAATCAATTTATCTAAAATTCTTAAAGATGACAAATTTAAAAAGACGACTTTTCGTTTTGAAATAATATCAATTGAAGAAAAAATTAAATTTGAACTTACAAAAGATTTTTTGGATAAAAATGGTTTTAAAACAGAAAAAGACCTCAAAAATTTCTTAGTTAGCAATATCAAAACTCAATATGAGAATGGTATTAAACAAATAGAGAAAAAAGAATTAATGGATCTCTTAGATAATAATTACAAATTTGAATTACCTGACGGAGTATTAGAAGATGATTTTAATCAAATATGGAATCGTTTAGAACAAGCTAAAAAAGAAGATACGTTAGATGAGGATGACAAGCTATTAAAAGATGATGAACTTAAAAAAAGATATAAAAAAATTTCAGAAAGAAGAGTAAAGCTTGGTTTATTAATGCAACATATCGCCTCAGAAGAAAAAGTTGTTGTATCTGAAGAAGAAATTAACAAAGGGATATTAGAATATACTAGGCAATATCCTGGTCAAGAAAAGCAGATAATGGAATATTTTGAAAAAAATCCTTCATCACTGGATACAATTCGAGCGCCTCTTATCGAGGAAAAAGTAGTCAATTCAATTATTTCCAAATCTAAGACAAATGTTATAAAACTAAATGAAGATGAATATAAAGAACTTGAAGTTAAAACATTTGATATTAAGAATAATAAGAAATGATAGATCCGATAGATAACATTACAAACAACCTTATTCCAATGGTTGTTGAGCAATCCTCAAGAGGAGAGAGATCTTATGACATCTATTCGAGACTGTTAAAAGAAAGAATAATTTTTCTTACTGGTCCAATAGATGATAACATTGCAAGTCTAATATGCGCACAAATATTATTTCTAGAGTCTGAAAATCCAAAAAAAGAAATTTCCTTTTATATTAATTCTCCTGGAGGTATCGTTTGGTCAGGATTAGCAATTTACGATACTATGCAGTATGTTTCTTCTAAAATTATGACTATTTGTATCGGGCAAGCAGCATCAGCAGGCTCACTTCTTTTAACTGCTGGTGAAAAAGGAATGAGATTTTCTCTTCCAAACTCAAGAATTATGATACATCAACCTAGCGGTGGTATGCAAGGGCAGGTTACAGATATAGAAATTCAAACTAATGAAATTAAAAAAACAAAATTGAAATTAAATGAAATTTACTCAAAACACACAGGAAAGAAATTATCAGAAATTACAAGCATAATGGAAAGAGATAAATATTTTTCAGCTGATGAGGCTATTAAATTTGGCCTTATAGACAAAGTAGTAAAGGATAGGAAATAATGAATAAAAAAAATGATAAGGATTCATTATTTTGCTCTTTTTGTGGCAAAAATCAAAAAGAAGTTAAAAAATTAATAGCTGGCCCAACTGTTTTTGTTTGTGATGAATGTGTAGAGTTATGCATGGATATTATAAAAGAAGATAATAAGAATAATAAATTTAAAATTAAAAAAGATATACCCAAACCATCAGAGATTAATAAATTTTTAAATGATTATGTAATAGGTCAAAAAGATTCAAAAAAAATATTATCTGTGGCTGTCTATAATCATTACAAAAGATTATCGTCTAATCTGGAAAATGATAATATTGAAATTTCGAAATCAAATATTCTTTTAGTTGGTCCTACGGGTACAGGTAAAACATTACTAGCTCAAACTTTAGCAAAAATATTAGATGTACCTTTTACAGTTGCTGATGCAACTAGTTTAACTGAAGCAGGATATGTTGGGGAGGATGTAGAAAATATCATCCTAAAATTGTTGCAAGCATCTGATTATAATGTTGAACGTGCACAAAAAGGAATAGTTTATATTGACGAAATTGATAAAATTGGGAGGAAAAGTGATAATCCTTCTATTACAAGAGATGTTTCTGGAGAAGGTGTTCAACAAGCCTTACTAAAAATAATGGAAGGCACAATAGCTAGTGTTCCACCACAAGGTGGTAGAAAACATCCTCAGCAAGAATTTTTACAAGTTGATACCTCAAACATACTCTTCATATGCGGAGGGGCATTTTCAGGTTTACAGGAAATCATAAATTATCGTTTAAAAGGAACTGCTATAGGTTTTAATTCTAAATTAGAGTTAGAACCTAAAAAAAGTATAGGTGCATCACTCCAAAAACTAGAGAACCAAGATTTATTAAAATTTGGAATGATACCAGAATTTATTGGAAGATTGCCAGTAATAACCACTCTCAATGAATTGGACGAAGATATGCTAATTAAAATAATGACTCAGCCCAAAAATGCTATTGTAAAGCAATTTGAATCTTTAATGAAAATGGATGGTGTGAAATTAGAAATTAAAGAAGATGCTTTAAAAGAAATTGCAAAGTTAGCTGTTTCACAAAATACTGGAGCTAGAGGTTTGAGATCTATAATTGAAGATTCATTAATGGATCTTATGTATAAAGTTCCAGATCAAAAAGATTTATATAAAGTAGTAATAAATAAGGATGTAATTGCAAAAAAATCTGATCCGATTTTAATTTATTCAAATAAAGAGAATAATCAAAAATTAATGTCTAATAACTCTTGAATTTAATCAATAAATAGACATTTATACAATATGGTAAAAAATTTAATTCCTGTCCTTCCACTAAGAGACATAGTAGTTTTTCCAAACATGATAGCACCACTTTTTGTAGGAAGAGAACAATCAGTTAAAGCTCTTAATTATGTAATGACAGGAGATAAAAAAATCTTTTTACTCTCTCAAAAAAATTCAAAAGTAGATAACCCTGATAAAGAAAATCTTTACTCTTTTGGTACTGTCGCAAAAATCATTCAACTATTAAAACTACCCGACGGCACTCTTAAGGTTTTAGTTGAGGGTATTGAGAGAGCAAAAGTAAATAAAATAAATTTCAATAAAGATTTTATTACTGCATCGATAATAGTAATTAATCAAAAAACAAAAAAAAATTCAAATATAAAAGCATTGCGAAAACTAATTATTGAGCAGTTTATCGAGTTTCAAAAAATAAATAAAAAAGTTTCTCAGGACGTGATTAATAATGTTAAGAACATAAATGATGCTGATAAAATTGTTGATATAATCGTATCAAATATTTCAATTTCTTTATCTCAAAAACAAGAAATATTAGAAATTATAAATACAGAAGAAAGGCTTAACAAAATTTATGGTTATTTAGTATCAGAGATTGACTCTTTTCAAGTTGAGAAGAAAATAAAGGGTCGTGTTAAAAGACAAATGGAGAAAACTCAGAAAGAATATTATTTAAATGAACAAATGAAAGCAATTCAAAAAGAGTTAGGTGAAAACGAAGATTTGGATGAAATTGCTGAGCTTGAGAAAAAATTAAATAAATATAATTTATCCAAAGAAGCTAAAGAAAAATGTACTGCAGAAATTAAAAAATTAAAAAATATGAGCCCTATGTCGGCTGAGGCTACTGTAATTAGAAATTATTTAGATTGGGTAACGTCCATACCTTGGAATAACCCTGATCAAATTTCTCAAAATATTAATAAAGCATCAACAATTTTAGAGAACGATCATTATGGTTTGGATAAAGTTAAAGAAAGAATTCTTGAATACCTAGCAGTCCAAAAAAGAATTAATAAACTGAAAGGTCCTATCTTATGTTTGGTTGGCCCACCTGGTGTTGGAAAAACATCTCTTGGTAAATCTATTGCAAATTCTACTGGAAGAAGTTTTGTTAGAATGTCTCTTGGTGGTGTAAGAGATGAAGCTGAGATCAGAGGACATAGAAAAACATATATTGGATCAATGCCCGGCCGGTTTATCCAAGCTATGAAAAAATCTAAATCCTCAAACCCTCTAATTTTATTAGATGAAATTGATAAACTTGGTTCTGACTGGAGGGGTGATCCATCTTCTGCACTTTTAGAAGTTCTTGATCCTGAACAAAATAGTAAATTCAATGACCATTACTTAGAGCTTGACTATGATCTCTCTGATGTAATGTTTGTATGTACAGCTAATACACTTAATATCCCCCCAGCTCTTCTTGATAGAATGGAAGTTATAAGAATACCTGGCTACACAGAAAAAGAAAAAAATCAAATTGCTAAAAGATATTTAGTTCCGAAACAAATAAAAAATCATGGAATAAAAAAAGCAGAGATTTCATTTAATTATAAAGTTTTAAATTCAATAATTAGAAATTATACTAAAGAGGCTGGGGTAAGAAATCTTGAAAAAGAAATTTCTAAAGTTTGTAGAAAGGCTGTAAAAAAATTAGAAACAACAAGATTAAAAAAGGTTAATTTAAATTATAAATCATTGCAAGACTTTTTAGGTATTCAAAAATATAGATCCAGTGAAATTGAGAAAAAGAATCTAGTTGGCGTGACTAACGGTTTGGCATGGACAGAAGTTGGAGGAGAAATATTATCTGTAGAAGTTATTTTATCAATAGGAAAGGGTAAATTAACAATTACAGGTAAATTAGGTGAAGTTATGAAAGAATCAATTCAAGCAGCAGCCTCTTATGTTAAATCAAAATCAGTTAACTTAGGCATAAATCCAAGAGATTTTGAAAGTTATGATATTCACATACATGTTCCAGAAGGAGCTACTCCTAAAGATGGACCAAGTGCTGGTATAGCTATTTTTAATTCATTAGTATCATCATTGACAAATAATAAAATTAAAAGAGATGTTGCAATGACTGGAGAAATTACGCTTAGAGGCCGAGTTCTTCCAATTGGAGGTTTAAAAGAAAAGATATATGCAGCTAGTAGAGCTGGTATAAAAAAAGTACTGATACCTCAGGAAAACTTTAGAGAAGTTTCCGAATTTGATAAAGAGGTCATTAAAGGAATTAAAATCATCCCTGTTTCAGATGCTTTTTCAATTTTAGAGCACACTTTAACAAAATCAATAATTCCATTAAACTTAAGCGAATCTCAATTAAAAAATAATCAAAATACAACTAGTACACATTAATATTTATTTAAAAAAAAACCTTCAATTAAGCCAATTAATTGATAAATCCCTTTATTTCTGGGAAAATTTTCATAATAATGTTGACTTGTTGAAAAAACAGACAATTATCAACAAAAATTAATAAAGGAGATTAAAAGTGAATAAAAATGATCTTATCGCATCTGTAGCATCTTCCGCAGGATTATCTAAATCTGACGCAACTAGAGCAATTGAGAGTTTTCTAGATGCAATAACTAATTCTTTAAAAAGAGATGAAAAAGTTAGTATTGTAGGTTTTGGTAATTTTAGTGTTAGCCACAGAAAAGCAACTACTGGTAGAAATCCTAGAACAGGTGAATCAATTCAAATACCTGCATCTAAAAGACCTAAATTTACTGTTGGAAAAGCTCTAAAAGACTCAGTAAACAATTAATTATCTTTTTTTCTTGCACCGGCTGTTAAATAAATTTAACAGCCGCTTTTATTTGGGTGTTTAGCTCAGTTGGTAGAGCATCTCGTTTACACCGAGAGGGTCGGGAGTTCAAGTCTCTCAACACCCACCATGCGCGGGAGTAGTTCAGCTGGTTAGAACGCTGCCCTGTCACGGCAGAGGCCGCGGGTTCGAATCCCGTCTCTCGCGCCACTTATTTCAGTGTTTTTTGTGTACTAAAGTCGCAACTAGACACGTTGTTATTGTTGAATAAATCGTTAAATACATTACTAATTTATTTGTGAGATTATAGTGTCTGAATTTCTATTTGAATATTTACCCATATTAATTTTTATTTTCATAGCTTTGGCATTGGCTGTTGGAATGACTTTATTATCTTTTGTAGTTGGAGACTCTCAGCCAGATCAAGAAAAATTATCTGCTTATGAGTGTGGATTTGAGGCTTTTGACGATGCTCGTGGACGATTTGATGTAAGATTTTATTTAGTAGCGATCTTATTTATCATCTTTGATTTGGAAGTTGCTTTCTTGTTTCCATGGGCAATAACACTTAGTAAAATTGGATTGTTTGGTTTTTGGTCAATGATGATTTTCCTGACTGTTTTAACTATTGGTTTTATTTATGAATGGAAAAAAGGAGCTTTAGAATGGGAGTAGATGAATCTAAAAAAATTGTTGATGATACTCTAAACACAGAATTATCTTCAAAAGGTTTCTTAGTCGCTAGCTATGATAAAATTCTTACCTGGGCTAGAACTGGTTCCTTATGGCCGATGACATTTGGATTAGCATGTTGTGGAGTAGAAATGATACATTCTTACATGGCAAGATATGATCTAGATCGTTATGGAGTCATACCAAGAGGTAGCCCTAGACAATCTGATGTAATGATTGTTGCTGGTACACTAACAAATAAAATGGCACCGGCTTTAAGAAAAGTTTATGATCAAATGCCAGAACCTCGATGGGTTATATCAATGGGTTCTTGTGCAAATGGAGGGGGATATTATCATTATTCTTATTCAGTAGTTAGAGGATGTGATCGAATTGTCCCTGTTGATGTTTACGTACCAGGATGCCCACCAACAGCAGAAGCTTTAGTATATGGCATATTGCAATTACAAAAAAAAATTAGAAGAGAAAATAAATTTAAAAGATAATTTTATATGATTAAAATTCTTTCTAAAATAGACGGTATAAATAATGTTGTAGAGAATAATAATTTGCTAGAAATAGAATTTGAAAAAAATAATATAATTAAAATTATTAACGAATTAAAAGATAACACTGAGCTTAGTTTTAATCAATTATTAGATATTACAGCTGTTGATTATCCTTCAAGAGAATTTAGATTTGATTTAATTTATATTTTGCAAAGTTTAACAAAAAATAAAAAAATTATTCTTAAAACTTTTATTAAAGAAAATGAAAGCATAGAAACAATAACCAATATTCACAAATCTGCGGATTGGTATGAAAGAGAATGTTATGATTTATTTGGAATAGAATTCATTAACCATCCTGATTTAAGAAGAATAATGACAGATTATAATTTTGAAGGTTATCCATTGCGTAAAGATTTTCCTTTAACAGGACACACAGAAGTTCGCTATGATGACCTTGAAAAAAAAGTTATATATGAGCCTGTCAAGCTAACTCAAGAATTTAGAAATTTCGATAGTGAATCTCCTTGGGAAGGAATGGAAAATAAACTTTTTGGTGATGATAAATCTACTGGTGAAAATTAAATGAAAGAAGTTGAGCTTAATACAACTACAATTAACTTCGGTCCCCAACATCCTGCTGCGCATGGTGTTTTACGTCTAGTAGTTGAACTAGAAGGTGAAGTAGTTCAAAGAGCAGAACCACACATTGGATTGTTACATAGAGGAACAGAAAAATTAATTGAATACAAAACTTATCTTCAGGCAGTTCCTTATTTTGATAGACTTGATTATGTTTCACCAATGTGTCAAGAACATGCTTTTGCATTAGCAACTGAAAATCTTCTAAGTATTGTTGTTCCTGAAAGAGCTAAATATATTCGTGTTATTTTTGCTGAAATTACTAGAATACTAAATCATTTATTAAATATACCTGCCTATGCTGCTGACATTGGTGCAGTGACACCATTTTTATGGTGTTTTGAAGAAAGGGAAAAGCTTTTGGAGTTTCATGAAGCTGTATCTGGTGCAAGATTTCATGCAGCTTATTTTAGACCTGGAGGCGTCCATCAAGATATGCCAGAAGGAATGGAAGAAAAATTATTTGAGCATTTTAAAACTCTTCCAAAATTTATTGATGATCTTGAAAGTTTGCTGACTAATAACAGAATTTTAAGACAAAGATCAGTTGATATAGGAATAATTTCAAAGTCAGAAGCAATTGCATGGGGGTGTTCGGGTCCTGTATTAAGAAGTGCAGGCATAGCATGGGATTTAAGAAGATCTCAACCTTATGACGCCTATGATCAAGTTGATTTTGAAGTTCCTGTTGGAAAAAAAGGTGATTGTTTTGATCGATATTTGGTTCGCATTGAGGAGATGAGACAAAGCATTAGTATTATTAACCAATGTTTAAATAAAATCAAACCAGGTCCAATATCAATTGAGGATAATAAAATTACACCTCCTAAAAGAAATCAAATGAAAAAATCAATGGAAGCTCTAATTCATCATTTTAAACTTTTCACTGAAGGTTACCGTGTTCCTGCTGGTCAAGTTTATAGTGCAGTAGAAGCTCCAAAGGGTGAATTTGGCGTTTACCTTGTTTCTGATGGATCTAGTAAACCATATAGATGTAAAATAAGAGCACCAGGTTTTGCACACCTTCAAACATTGAATCATTTATCTAAAGGCCACTTAATGGCTGACATAGCAGCTATACTAGGTAGCTTAGATATTGTTTTTGGAGAGATAGATAGATAATGCACCATCCTGGTACAAATAATAAAGTATATAAAAAAATTAATGATAATTTTGAATGGTCATCAGAAAATTTTAAAAAAATTTCTGAAATAATAAAAAAATACCCATCAAACCGTATTCAAAGTGCAGTTATTCCTTTACTTGATTTAGCTCAAAGACAAAATAATGGATGGCTAAGTAAAAACTCAATGGAAAAAGTAGCTGAAACTCTAAGTATGTCTTATATAAGAGTGTTAGAAGTTGCCACTTTTTATTCGATGTTTAATTTAGAACCTATTGGAAAAAATTTTGTCCAAATTTGTAGAACGACACCTTGTTGGTTAAGAGGGAGTGATAAACTGTCTAAAGTTGCACAAGAGGTTTGCGAAACTAATATTGGCGAGACAAGTGATGATGAAATATTTACAGTTGTTGAAGTTGAGTGTTTAGGTGCATGTTGCAATGCTCCTATGGTCCAGATCAATGATGATTATTATGAAGATTTAGATGAAGAGAGTTTTAAAAAAATACTTAAAGATTTAAAAGATAATAAATCAATAAAAGTAGGTTCACAAATTGGTAGAAAATCATCACAACCTGAAAGAAAATTTGATGCTTAAGGAAAAAGATAAAATTTTTAAAAATTTATACGGTTTTGAAGACTGGAAATTAGAAGGTGCCAAAAAAAGAGGTATTTGGTCAAATACTAAAGAACTTATTAAAATGGGTAGTGATAAAATTGTTGAAGAAATTAAAAATAGTCAATTAAGAGGAAGGGGAGGAGCAGGTTTCCCTGCGGGACTTAAGTGGTCATTCATGCCAAAAGACTCTGGAAAAGATCATTACCTAGTTGTTAATGCAGATGAGTCAGAGCCAGGCACATGTAAAGATCGAGAGATTATGAGAAACGACCCACATCTTCTTTTAGAAGGTTGTTTAGTTGCTGCCTTTGCAATGCATGCACATACTTGTTATATTTATATAAGGGGTGAATATTATTCTGAATCTTCTAATTTACAAAAAGCAATAGATGAAGCTTATTCAAATAATTTAATTGGTAAAAATGCATGTGGTACAGGTTGGGATTTTGATATTTATCTTCACAGAGGAGCAGGAGCATATATTTGTGGTGAAGAAACAGCTTTGCTTGAAAGTTTAGAGGGTAAAAAAGGTCAACCCCGATTAAAACCCCCATTTCCTGCTGGTGCAGGTTTATATGGATGTCCTACAACAGTTACAAATGTTGAAACAATCGCTGTCTCGCCAACTATTTTAAGACGTGGTTCTAAATGGTTTGCTAATTTAGGTAGTGCAAATAATACAGGTACAAAAATTTTTAGTATCTCTGGACACGTAAATAACCCATGTAATGTAGAAGAAGAAATGGGCATACCATTGAAAGATCTCATTGAAAAACATGCAGGTGGGGTAATTGGTGGTTGGAAAAATTTATTAGCTGTTATTCCTGGAGGCGCAAGTGTGCCTTTATTACCTAAGTCAATTTGCGATACTGTTAAAATGGATTTTGATAGTCTAAAAGAAGTGCAAAGTGGATTAGGCACTGCGGCTGTTATTGTAATGAATAAATCAACAGATATTGTTGAGGCAATAGCCAGATTATCACATTTTTATAAGCATGAAAGTTGTGGTCAATGCACACCTTGCAGAGAAGGTACTGGATGGATGTACAGAATGATGGAAAAAATGATTCATGGAAATGTTGAACATCAAGATATTGATAAAATTTTAGATGTGACTAAGCAAATTGAAGGTCATACTATTTGCGCCTTAGGCGATGCTGCCGCTTGGCCTATTCAAGGTTTGTTTAGACACTTTAGACCTGAAATTGAAAAAAGAATTCAAGAAAGAAACAGAAGAGTAGCTTAGTGCCAAAGATAACAATTGATAATAAAGAATACGAATTTGAAAACGGTATGACTGTAATGCAAGCTTGTGAACAAGCAGGAACCGAAATTCCAAGATTTTGTTATCATGAAAAACTCTCAATAGCGGGAAACTGTAGAATGTGTTTAGTAGAAATGGAAAAAGCTCCAAAACCTATTGCATCATGTGCCATGCCAGCTGCAGATGGAATGGTTATAAAAACAAACACAGAAACAGTTAAAAAAGCTCGAAAAGGTGTAATGGAATTTCTTCTTATTAATCATCCATTGGATTGCCCTATTTGTGATCAAGGGGGGGAATGTGATCTTCAAGATCAAGCGATGTATTATGGTTTTGATAAAACTAGATATGAAGAAAACAAAAGAGCAGTTCAAAATAAAAATATGGGACCACTTGTCAAAACAATTATGACAAGATGTATACATTGTACAAGATGCGTAAGGTTTTCTACAGAAGTTGCGGGTGTTGATGATATAGGGTTGCTTGGCAGAGGTGAAAATGCTGAGATCACGACTTACTTAGAAAAAACTATTGAGTCAGAATTATCTGGAAATGTAATTGATTTATGTCCTGTAGGTGCTTTAACAAGTAAACCATATGCATTTAAATCTAGACCATGGGAACTAACTAAGACAGAAACATTTGATGTTTTTGATGGTATAGGTTCAAGTATAAGAATTGATACAAGAGGAAAAAAAGTTTTAAGAGCTCTTCCTAGAATAAATGAAGAAATCAATGAAGAATGGATAAGTGATAAATCTAGATTTGCAGTTGATGGACTCTCAAGTCAAAGATTGGATAGTGTATATTCTAAATCAAATAAAAAACTCCAAAAATCTTCATGGGATGATGCATTTGAATTAATAAAAAAAGAAATTACAAAAAGAGGTAAAGAAAATACTGTATTCTTATCGGGTAAGTTTACCGATATTGAAACTTTATATTCTGCACAAAAATTTAGCAATTCACTAAAATCAAGAAACTATGATTGCAGATTTGATAATACACAAATTATCGACAATTCATCTTCAAGTTATAAATTTAATTCAACAATTCAAGAAATTGAAAATGCTGATGCTATTCTTTTAATTGGATCTAATCCTAGATGGGAAGCGGCGGTACTAAACGCTAGAATTAGAAAGGCATATATTGAAAATAATTGCAAAATTGGTCTTATAGGTCCTAAATTAGATCTTACTTACGATTATCATCATCTCTCTGATTCTTTAGATTACCTTAATAAATTATCTAATAATAAATCTGTTTTTAATAAAGTTTTAAAATCTGCAAAAAACCCACTTATAATTTTAGGTACTTCAGCAATAAATAACGATCATGGAAAAAAAATATTAGAAACTGCAGGATTAATTGCAAAAAAAATTCAAAAAAATAAAAATATAAATCCATTAAATATTCTTAACCAAGATATTTCTAGAGTAGGAGCATTAGATTTGAAATTTTATAATAAAAAATTTGATAATGATTACAATAAACAATTAAAAAAACATATTGATAAAACAAAGCCTGTAGTTTTCTTAATGGGGTTAGATGAGATAAATTTTTCAACATTTGAAAATGCTTTTGTTGTTTATCTTGGTCATCATGGAGATGTTTCAGCATCTATAGCTGAAATAATTTTACCAACCCCTGCATATACTGAGAAAAGTTCTACTTATATGAATATAGAAGGTAGAGTTATTCAAACAACTAAGTGTCATAATCCAATAGGTGAAGCAAAAGAGGAGTGGAAAATTTTTAGAGTTTTAAGCGACTTATTTGAAAAAAATTTAAATTTTAATAATCTTGGGGAGCTTCGAAATGAGCTTACAAGCATCTATGGTCAATTTGCTCTCTTAAATGAAGTTAATTCTATTGGCGAAATAACTTTTGCTAAAAATAATAAAATTGAGAATATTAAAATTAAATATAACATTGAAAATTTTTATATGACCGACTCTATTTCTAGATCTTCTGAAACAATGGCAAAATGTACTAAAGATATTTTAAATAAGGCAGCATAATAATTACATGAATTATGATTTATTAATTACAGGTTTAATAATCGTTGCCCAAATACTTGCTGTTGTTGTGCCAGTTTTAATATCTGTAGCTTTTTTAGTCTATGCTGAAAGAAAAGTTTTAGCCCTAATCCAATTAAGAAGAGGTCCAAATATAGTAGGGCCTTTTGGTATATTACAAAGCTTTGCTGATGCATTAAAACTTATTACTAAAGAAAATATCATACCAAGTGGATCTAATAAAATTGTTTTTATTTTAGCACCCATAATAACAATGGTACTTAGCTTAGCAGGTTGGGCAGTAATACCTTTTGCTCCAGGATGGGTAGTCTCTGATATTAACGTAGGTATTATGTATCTGTTTGCAGTATCATCTCTAGGAGTATACGGAATAATAATGGCTGGTTGGGCCAGTAACTCTCAATATCCTTTTCTAGGAGCATTAAGATCAGCTGCTCAAATGGTTTCATATGAAGTATCAATTGGATTTGTAATAATTACAGTATTATTATGTGTAGGTTCTTTAAATTTATCAAAGATAGTTTTAGCTCAGCAGACTGTATGGTTTGCAATTCCATTATTGCCTATGTTCATTATTTTTTTTATTTCTGCGTTAGCTGAAACAAATAGATTACCTTTTGATCTTCCTGAAGATGAATCAACACTTGTTGCAGGATTTTTTACTGAATATTCATCTGCTTCATTTGTATTATTTTTTTTAGGTGAATACGCGAGTATGATCTTAATGTCTTCTATGACTGTTATTCTTTTTTTAGGCGGATGGCTTCCTCCATTTGATGTATACCCATTAAATGTTGTTCCTGGAGTAATCTGGTTTACTGTCAAAGTAATATTTATATTATTTTTATTTATTTGGGTTAGAGGAACTTTCCCAAGATATAGATATGATCAGTTAATGAGACTTGGATGGAAAGTTTTTCTACCATTTTCTTTGTTTTGGGTTGTGGCAACTTCTGGTTTTTTAGTATATTTTGATATGCTGCCAAATTAGTATGTATAAACTTATTAAATCTTTTACTTTATTTGAATTATTTCAAGGACTTTTTTTAACTTTCAAATACATATTTAAATCTAAAGTTACAATAAATTATCCTCATGAAAAAGGTCCATTAAGCCCACGTTTTAGAGGCGAGCATGCTTTGAGAAGATATCCAAGTGGGGAAGAGAGATGTATCGCATGTAAGCTTTGTGAAGCAGTTTGTCCTGCTCAGGCAATTACAATTGAAGCAGAGCCAAGAGAGGATGGAAGCAGAAGAACAACAAGATATGATATAGATATGACTAAATGTATTTACTGTGGTTTATGCCAAGAATCTTGCCCAGTTGATGCAATAGTCGAAGGACCAAATTTTGAATTTGCCACTGAAACGAGAGAAGAATTAATTTATAATAAAGATAAACTTTTAGAAAATGGAGATAGATGGGAGCAAGAAATTGCTCAAAATATTCATCTCGATAGTAAATATAGATAAGAATGGTTCTTTATTCATTAACATTTTATCTTTTTTCATCTGTTGCAGTTCTTTCTGCTCTAATGGTTATAAGCGCAAAAAATCCAGTTCATTCAGTTTTGTTCTTAATTTTAAGTTTTGTTAACGCATCAGGACTCTTTGTTTTATTAGGTGCTGAATTTTTGGCAATGATCCTTGTCGTTGTATATGTTGGAGCTGTTGCCGTCCTTTTTTTATTTGTTGTAATGATGCTTGATATAAATTTTGTAAAGTTGAGAGAAGGTTTTTTGCAATATTTACCTTTTGGAGCATTATTAGGGATAGTTCTAGTAATTGAACTTGGAATACTTTTTTTAACAGATAGATCGTCTAATATTTACAACAACCAAACACCATTACAACCTATAGTTAGTGAAGTGGAAAATACAAAAATGATTGGGCAAATACTCTACACTGAATATTTTTATTTATTTCAAATATGTGGGATTATTTTATTAGTCGCAATGATTGGCTCTATTACACTTACATTAAGAGATAAAGGTGGTGTTAAAAGGCAAAATATAGATTCTCAAAATACAGTTGATGCATCAACAGCTATAGAAAAGAAAAAAGTAAAAATAGGCGAAGGAATTTAATTAATGATTACTCTTGAACACTATCTTTTTCTAGGCGCAATTATTTTTACCTTAGGTGTTTTAGGAATATTTTTAAATAAGAAAAATTTAATTATAATTTTAATGTCTATAGAACTCATCTTGTTGTCGGTAAATATTAATTTTATTGCTTTCTCAGCGTATATTAATGATATCTCAGGGCAAATCTTCGCAATGCTTACACTTACTGTTGCAGCTGCTGAAGCAGCAATTGGACTCGCCATACTTGTAGTATTTTTTAGAAATTTAGGATCAATAGAAGTAAATAAAATTAATCAGCTTAAGGGATAGTAGATGGCAACCTCAATAATATTTTTACCTCTACTTGGTTTTCTTTTTTGTTTTTTACTCGGTAAACAGTTTAACTATAAGGTTTATCAAATATCAACAACTTCAATCCTTTTTCTTTGTACTTTATTTTCTTGGATAATATTTATTCAGTTTATTAATAATAAGGAAACTGAAATAATTTTTATTCTTAACTGGATCACTTCTGGAAACTTTATTGTTGATTGGTCAATTAGATTAGACACTTTAACTGCTGTGATGTTCATTGTGGTTACAACTGTTTCTGCTTGTGTTCATTTATATTCAATAGGCTATATGGAAGAAGATCCATCAAAAATAAGATTTATGGGTTATCTAAGCCTATTTACTTTTTTTATGCTTGTTCTTGTATCAAGTAATAACTTGCTGCAAATGTTCTTTGGTTGGGAAGGTGTTGGGCTAGCCTCATATTTATTAATTGGTTTTTGGCACCATAAAGATTCAGCAAATAAAGCTGCTATAAAAGCATTTGTTGTAAACAGAGTGGGAGATTTTGGATACGCAATTGGAATTGCTGGAATTTTTTATATTTTTGGCACGATAAGTTTCGACAGTATATTTTCACAAGTGGATCGATTTAGTGAGCATCAAATGCAATTCCTTTCATTCAGTTTTCCAACTTTAGATTTTTTATGCCTTCTTTTATTCATAGGCGCAATGGGTAAATCTGCTCAATTAGGTTTACACACATGGTTGCCAGATGCCATGGAGGGACCTACTCCTGTATCTGCACTAATACATGCTGCAACAATGGTAACTGCTGGTGTATTTTTAGTTGCAAGAATGAGTCCTCTTTATGAGTTTGCGACATTTACTAATTTATTCATTACTTTTATTGGTGCAGCCACAGCAATTTTTGCTGCCTCTATAGCCTTAACGCAAAATGATATTAAACGAGTCATTGCATATTCAACATGTAGTCAATTAGGATATATGTTTTTTGCAGCAGGTGTAGGAGCTTATAATGCATCAATATTTCACTTAACAACTCATGCATTTTTTAAAGCTCTTCTATTTCTTTCTGCAGGTTCTGTAATTCACGCAATGCATCATGAACAGGATATGAGAAAAATGGGGGGGCTTTTCAAAAAAATACCTTTTACTGCCTCAATGATGTGGATTGGGTCTCTTGCAATTATTGGTTTCCCATATCTATCTGGTTACTATTCAAAAGAAAGTATTTTAGAAAATGCTTTCTATGCTTCAAATGGAATAGCATATTTTGCATATTTAGTAGGTATTTTAACTGCTTTACTTACTGCTTTTTATTCATGGAGATTATTATTCCTAACATTTCATGGTGAAAATAGATCAAATAATAAAACATATGATCACGCCCATGAATCACCTTTAGTAATGACAGCTCCATTATTTATTCTTGCAATTGGTTCTATTTTTTCTGGAATATTCTTTGCTGATTATTTTATTGGATATTATAAAAAAGAATTTTGGGATAATGCTATATTATTAACAGAAAGTTCTCATAAATATCTTCCTCTTACACAATCATTAATATCAAAGTCTGCTGTTGCAGTTGGAATTCTTATCTGTGTGTTGATATATTCAAATAATTTAAACAGAGCAAAAAATCTTTCCTATAATTTAGATCCTTTATATTCTCTTTCTAAAAATAAATGGTATGTGGATGAGCTATATCATAAAGTATTTGTTTTAACTTTTTTCAAATTAGCAAACTTTTTCTGGAAAAGAGGGGATGAAAAAACTATTGATGGTTTAGGACCAAACGGAGTCTCCTGGATTATTTCAAAATCTTCATCTTATGTAAGTTTATTTCAATCAGGGTATTTGTTTCATTATGCTTTTGCTATGCTTGGCGGCTTAGTAATAATTTTAACATGGTTTTTATATTACTAAATGATTGACTGGCCGTTAGTATCAGTAATAATTTTTTTACCTTTAATTGGTGCTTTAATTATTCTTTTTATTAAAGAAGATGAATTAACATCAATTAATATTAAATGGGCTGCTTTGCTAACAACGTTAGGAACATTTATTTTAAGTTTAATACTCTGGCTACAATTTGATTATTCCAATCCGTCTTATCAATATGAAGAAAAATTTAGATGGTTTGATGATTTTAATTTCTTTTACCATGTTGGAGTTGACGGTATTTCACTTTTTATGATTTTATTAAGTACATTTTTGACCCCACTTTGTATTTTAGCTAGTTGGAATAATATTAAAAAAAGAGTCAAGGAATACATGCTTTCTTTTTTATTTTTAGAGACTGTAATGATTGGAATGTTTGCTTCTATAGACATACTTTTATTTTATATTTTTTTTGAAGCAGTATTAATACCAATGTATCTAATCATAGGTATATGGGGAGGCAATAGAAGAATCTATGCTTCTTTTAAATTCTTTCTCTACACTCTTTTGGGTTCAGTACTCATGTTGATTGCTATTATTGTGATGTATAGAAATACAAGTTCAATGAGTATTGAGTTCTTACAAGGTAATTATTTTTCCTATAATACTCAGTTGTTTCTTTGGCTTGCCTTCTTTGCTTCTTTTGCAGTTAAAATTCCTATGTGGCCTTTTCATACATGGTTGCCAGATGCCCATGTTGAAGCTCCAACGGCTGGATCTGTTATTTTAGCTGGAGTACTTTTAAAAATGGGTGGATATGGTTTTATCCGTTTCTCTTTAGGTATGCTTCCAGAAGCAACAGAGTTTTTTATTCCTTTAATTATGACATTAAGTATAGTTGCCATAGTATACACTTCGTTAGTGGCACTAGCACAAACTGATATAAAAAAACTAATTGCATATTCATCCGTTGCTCATATGGGAATTGTAACAATTGGAATTTTTTTAGTTAATCAACAAGGTTTAGAAGGAGCAATGATGCAAATGATTAGTCATGGACTAGTCTCAGCAGCTTTATTTTTATGTGTTGGTGTTATTTATGATCGAATGCATACTAGAGAAATTGAATTTTACGGAGGATTAGTTCAAAGAATGCCACTTTATGCAACAGTGTTCATGATTTTTATGCTGGGATCAGTTGGATTACCTGGGACAAGTGGTTTTATTGGAGAATTTTTAGTTATTGTTGGCGCATTTAAAGTTTCAAGTTACGTTGTTATTGGCGCGGCTTTTGGAATAATATTATCCGCTGTTTACATGCTGTACCTTTATAAAAGAATTATTTTTGGCACCATAACTAATAATAAACTTGCAGATATTTTAGATATAAACACAAGAGAGAAAATCATATTAATTCCTCTAGCAATTTCAGTAATATTACTAGGTATATTTCCAAATCTATTTTTAGATCCTATGAGATTATCACTTGAGCTAATTATAACAAATTATGAAATAGCCAATGCTAAATAATATTTACAATATTTTTTTTATACCCGAAATTTTTTTAGCATGCTCCTCTTTTGTTTGCTTACTTTTTGGTCTTTTTTTAAAAAAGAATGCATTTAGGCAAACTTCCAATCTAGCAGTTTTCGTTTTATTATTAACCATTTTGCTTGTTTACAATGATAGTGAATCAAATTTTGCAAATTATAAAAGTTTATTTAGCCACTCTTCTTTTATAAATTTTTTTAAAATTTTAGCTCTATTAGGATCTATAGCTAGTATCATCATTTCTAAAGATTATTTCTTAGGCATAAAGCTTAAAAATTTTGAAATTCCTGTTTTATTTTTATTTTCAACACTTGGGATGATGTTAATGATTGCTTCAAATAATCTTATGTCTATGTATCTAGCAATAGAACTACAAAGTTTATCTCTCTATGTTGCTGCAGCAATAAAAAGAGATTCAATTTCATCAGCTGAGTCAGGAGTAAAATACTTTATTTTAGGAGCATTATCTTCGGGTATACTTTTGTATGGTTTCTCCTTAATTTATGGATTTACTGGTTCAATGAATTTTGATGATATAAGTTTCTATTTATCAAAATACGATAATTTAAATTTAGGTCTAATATTTGGGCTTGTATTTGTGATGGTAGGCTTGGCTTTTAAGGTTTCAGCCGTACCTTTCCATATGTGGACTCCCGATGTTTATGAAGGAGCCCCAAACTCAATTACAGGTTTTTTTGCTATTGTCCCTAAGATTGCTGCAGTAGCTTTAATTTATCGTTTTTGCTTAGTTCCATTTGAAAATTTTTACTTAGAATGGAGTCAAATAATCTTATTTTTATCAATAGCCTCAATGTTTCTTGGAGCCATAGCGGCTATAGCACAGTCAAATATTAAAAGATTATTAGCTTATAGTTCTATCGGACATATAGGTTATATTTTAATCGCTTTAGTTGCCGCAAATGATGATGGAATTAAAGCAGCATCAATTTATATGTTTTCATACATGATAATGAATGTTGCTATTTTTGCTATTTTACTTTCATTAAAAGTTAAAAATGAATATTTAATTAATATAAGTGATTTAAAAGGGTTAAGTAGAAGTAATCCAATCGTAAGTCTTTCTATTTCAATAATAATGCTATCTATGGCTGGCATCCCTCCATTTATAGGATTTTTTGGAAAGTTTTATGTTTTCATTGCTGCAATTGAACAAGAATTATATGTACTTTCAGTTCTTGGTGTCCTAGCCAGTGTTATATCTGCTTTTTATTATTTAAGAATTATTAAGATAATGTATTTTGATGAAAGTAAAAGTGAAGGAATAATTAATTTTAAAATTTCATTTCAATCAAAAATTATTCTATTCTTAAGTTTGTTTTTAATTATTTGTTTTATATTTTATCCATCTTTATTGATTAATATATCAGCAAGTTTGACCATTTGATTAATGTCATTAGATAAAATTAAAAATCTATTAGATAAAAACAATTTTGATTTTCATTTTATTGAAACTGTAGATTCTACAATGTCAGAGGTTAAAAAACTTATTGATAATAGAAATATATGTTTGATGGCAAATGAACAAAAAAAAGGATTTGGAAGACGAGGAACAACTTGGGAAAGTCCAAAAAATAATGTCTATATTTCTATTTTATCTAAAAATATATTGCCAATAGAAAATCATTTTTTAAATAATGCTTTTATTACTAATATGATCTGTTCTGTGCTTGAAAATATTTGTAATGTTAAAACTCAAATTAAATGGCCAAATGACATTTTAATTAATAAAGAAAAAATTTCTGGAATAATTTCTGAAATATTTAGTATTGATAGTGATAAATATATAAATACTGGTTTTGGAGTTAATATAGTATCTTCTCCAAAAATTGAAAATTATCCAACAACTAATATTAATAAATACAATAAAGAAATTAATAATTTTTATTTTGTATATGAAATTATGGAAGAGTATTTTAACAATTTTAAACAACTGCTAAATAATCACGAAAAAATTATGAATGAATATAAAAGTAGATTATTATATTTAGGAGGCAATATTAATTTAAAAATAGATGAACAAAATGTAAAACAAGGAATATTTCATAATCTTAACCCAGATGGTTCAATCACTTTAAAAAATAATATTAATTATGAAAATATATATAATGCTAGAATAATTTAATGATTGTCATAGATGTAGGTAATACTAATATAGTTATAGGTTTTTATAAAAAAAATAAATTAAATAAAATTATTAGATTAAAAACAGAAAAAAAAAATTATATTATACAAAAAGAAATAAATAAATTTTTTAAATCTAATAAAAAGTTGATTAATAATCTTAAAGATAGACTTTGTATCTTGTCCTCTGTTGTACCTTCTTTAAATTTAATTTTTAAAAATATTTTTCAAAAAAATAAATTCAAATTTTATGTAATTAATCCAAAAAAAATACCATTTAGAAATAGTATTAATTATAATTTAAATCAAATTGGAAGTGATAGAATAGCAAACTATGCATATGTATATAGTAATAAAATCAAAGACAGTATAATTGTCGACTTTGGTACAGCTACTACTTTTGATGTCATTAAAAATAATCAATATTTAGGTGGATTAATTTTTCCAGGTATAAATCTTTCAATGGAGACACTTTTAAAAAATGCTGAGCTAATAAAAACTTCAAAAATATCAAAATCAAATAAAATTGTTAATAATAATACATCCTCTTCTATTCAATCAGGTTTCTATTTTGGTTATTTGCATGCAGTTAATGGCATATTAAAGCAAATTATTAAGGAGAATAATTTTAAGCCCAAAGTCTATATTACGGGTGGTCTAGGTAAAATATTTAGGGATAAAATTATTTATAAACCTATATATATGGAACATTTAACATTAGAAGGAATAAAAGAGATCGGTATCAAATATTTTTATGAGTAATAATTTACAACTAAATGATTTTAATGAAGGACTACACTTTTTATCTCTTGGGGGTATTGGAGAAATAGGTGCAAATTGTTATCTTTATGGATGTGATGGAAAATGGATAATGATAGATTTAGGTCTTTCATTTGCAGATGAAAAGTTTCCTGGTGTAGATTTATTGGTACCAAAAATAGATCATATTGAAAGTTTAGAAGATAATCTCGAGGCTATTATTATCAGCCATGGTCATGAAGATCATGCAGGAGCTGTTGCGTTCTTAGCAAATAAAATTAAATGCCCTGTATATGCAAGTAAATTTGCAAAATTTCTTATCGAAAATAGGTTAAAAGAATTCAATAAAGTAGATGGGTTTACTTTAGAAGAGATAAATCTAGATAAGAAATTAATACTCAATAATTTTGATATAAGTTTTATTCCAACTACACACTCAATTCCTGAACCAACTGCAATAGTAATTAAAACAACATATGGATCATTACTTCATACTGCTGATTGGAAAATAGATCATTCACCTACTTTAGGAGACTCATTTTCAAAAGAAAAATTTGAAAAATTAGGAAATGATGGATTGCTTGCCTTAATAGGTGATTCTACTAACGCAAATGTTCCTGGTAAATCAGAATCTGAAAATGATGTTAGGGATGAATTGACAAGTATATTTTCAAGATTTTCTAATAGAATTGTTGTTACCTGTTTTTCTTCAAATATTGCAAGAATGAAAAATATTATTCAAGCAGCAAAAAAAAATAAAAGAAAGGTCGCTCTTGTTGGAAGGAGTATGAAAAAAAATATCGAAGTAGCAAGAAAGTGTGGTTATGTTGCAGATGATGAAATTTTTATCAGTGAAGATGAAGCTTCTTATATACCAAGAGAAAATTTAGTCATAATTTGTACTGGTAGTCAGGGTGAAAAAAGATCTGCCCTTTTCAGAATAGCTTATAATTCTCATCAACATCTACATTTAGAGCCTGAAGACGTAGTCATTTTTAGCTCTAGAGATATTCCTGGTAATGAAAAATCAATAAATAACTTAAAGAACTTACTTATTAGACAAAGAGTTGAGATAGTAACTGCTGACGATGATTTAGTACATGTTTCTGGCCATGGTTATGCAGATGAAATAAAACAAATGTATAATTGGACAAAACCTTACTTATCTATTCCCGTTCATGGTGAACCCATGCATCTAGAGGCTCATAAACAATTATCTTACTCATCTCAAGTACCATTCACTAAAATTTTAGAAAATGGAAAATGTCTCAAAATTGCACCAGGTGAACCTAAAATTGTAGAAAAATTTGAAACTGGAAAGTTAATTGTTGAGGGTAAAAATCTTTACGACTCTGAATCTGCATTTATTAAAGAAAGAAGAAAATATTCTTTTGAGGGATTAGTTTTAATTTCTTTAATTATCAATGACGATGACTATTCAATTAATAAAAATATTTTACTTACTTTAAAAGGATTGCCGGGTATAGATGAAGAAAATATTAAAAATGATTTTAAAATACTTTTTATAGAACACTATACAAAACTTAACAAAGATCAAAAATCATCAGATCTTATAGTATCTGACTTAGTTAAAAGTAGTTTCAGAAAGATTATAAAAAATTCAATTCAAAAAAAACCAGAAATTGAAGTTCATTTAATACGATCTTAATGGCATTATTTACTCACGTTCTAATTTTTATCCTTGTTTGGTGGATTTTATTTTTCATACTCCTACCGATTAAGATAAAAGTACCCCAAAAAGTAGAATCTGGACATGCAAAAAGTGCTCCAATTAAGCCATATCTATTAATAAAATTTATAGTAACTTCATTAATATCAGCTTTAATTTTATTTTTTTTGATTTTATTTGGATTTGATTTATCAAATATATTTAATAAATGAAATATTCTAATTTTTTTCTTCCTACTATTAAAGATGCACCATCAGATGCTGAAATAATTTCACATAAATTAATGATCAGAGCCGGCATGATTAAACAATCTAGTGCTGGTATTTATTCGTGGTTACCACTAGGTTTAATTGTATTAAAAAAAATTGAACAGATTGTTAGAGAAGAACAAAATAATGCAGGAGCAGTAGAACTGCTTATGCCTACGATCCAATCTTCTGATTTATGGATTAAATCAGGAAGATACGATGATTATGGAAAAGAAATGTTAAGAATTACAGATAGAGGTGGAAGGGAAATGCTTTATGGTCCAACAAACGAAGAATTAATTACAGATATTTTTCAATCACATATAAATTCTTACAAAGATCTTCCAAAAAATCTTTATCATATTCAATGGAAATTCCGAGATGAAGTTAGACCTAGGTTTGGAGTAATGCGAGGAAGAGAATTCTTAATGAAGGATAATTATTCATTTGATCTTAATGAAAACGAAGCAAAAAAATCTTATGATAATATGTTTAAAGCATACATAAAAACTTTTATTAGAATGGGTTTAACACCAATTTCTTTAAGAGCAGAAACAGGACCAATAGGCGGTAACTTAAGTCATGAATTTCAAATACTAGCTAAGACTGGTGAAAGTACACTTTATTATGATAAAAAATTAGAAACTTTAAATCCTGAAACTATAGACCCATATGAGTTGCAGTCATTTTATGCTGCAGTTGATGATCAACATGATGAAAAAAATTGCCCAATTTCAAATGAAGATTTAAAAATTTCTAAGGGCATTGAAGTGGGTCATATATTTTATTTTGGAACAAAATATTCTGAGAAATTAAATGCATTTGTTCAAGATAAAAGTGGGAAAAATGTTCCAGTGCATATGGGATCATATGGCATTGGAGTTTCAAGACTTGTGGGTGCAATTATAGAAGCTTATCATGATGAAAAAGGAATTAGGTGGCCTTTAGAGGTTGCTCCATTTAAACTTTCTATTGTTAATTTAATGCCAGAAGATCAAAGTTGTGCCACAAAATCATTAGAATATTACAAATATTTTATGAAAAATAATATTGAAGTTATCTTAGATGATAGAATTTGTAGTATAGGAAAAAAATTATCGGATAATGAGTTAATTGGCATACCTTATCAAATTATTATTGGAAAAAGAGATTTAAAAGATAATTTAGTGGAAATAAAAAATCGCCAAAATAATAATAGTGAAAAAATTTCATCTAATAGTGTAATTGATTTTATTAACAATAAGTTAAAAAAATAAATGATTTCTAAATCAGAACGATTACTGATTTTTAGGTTTTTATTCTCTAAGAAATCTGATGGCTATGTATCAATTTTTGCTTGGTTTTCAATTATAGGCATTAGTTTAGGAGTAGCATCAATTATTATAGTAATGTCTGTGATGAATGGTTTTAGAATTGATCTAACTAACAGAATAATTGGACTCAATTCACACCTTAATATTTATAGCTTTGATAATGAGATAACAAATAAGCAAGCTAATGAAATCATATTAAATATTGGTAGTTCTTTTTTTTACCAACATCACAAATCTATTGAAACAAATGGCTTAATTATAAAATCTAATGATTCAAAAGGTGTTATGATCAAAGGCTATGATGAATATGATCAAGATCATTATTTGTTTAATTCTATTAAATATGGATCATTAATAAAAAATCTAAAAAGTGAAATATTAATTGGGGACTCCTTAGCGAACGAAATGAACTTAAGTGTTGGAGATAAAGTTAAAATTGCAATTCCCAAGACAGATAAAACAATATTAGGAAATATTCCAAGGTTTAAAACATTGAAAGTAGTAGGTATATTTGATCTAGGCTTATATGAATATGATTCCAATTTAATTTTTTTATCTTCAAGTCTTGTGAGAAAGTTACTTCTATATGATGAAGATATATATAATAAAATTGAATTCTTTACACTATCCCCAAATGAAATAGAATTATTTAAAAATAAAGTAGAATTAGAAATATCTAATCTGTTATTAAATTTTTATTCAATATCTTGGAAAGATCAAAACCAAACATTAATTAATGCTCTAAAAGTCGAAAAGAATGTTATGTTTATTATTCTTTCTTTAATTATCTTAGTTGCATCATTAAATATTATTTCAGGATTAATTATTTTTGTAAAAGAAAAAAACAAAGATATTGGAATTTTAAAAACTATTGGAATGAGTAATAAAAGTATTATAAAAATATTTTTTACTATTGGAATCTCAATTGGTTTGATTGGATCTTTAATAGGATTAATAATTGGTATACTTTTCTCAATAAATATTAAATCAATTCAAAAATTTTTAGAATATTTTCTTGGAACAAAACTTTTTTCTGAAGAAGTGTATTATTTATCGTCATTACCTTCAAAAATTAGTGCAAATGAGGTTGTTTATGTACTTTGTGTAGCAATAATTATATCCATTATCTCAACTATTTTTCCAGCTTTAAGTTCAGCTAGAATAGACCCTATTAAAAGTTTAAAAAGTGAATAATAAACATTTATTAGAGATATCCAATTTAGGTAAACATTATTCTGATGAAAATAATTTAAAAATTGAGATTATTAAAAATTTAAATTTTAAATTAAAGCAAAATACTAAAGTTTCAATTGTTGGTCCATCAGGTTCAGGTAAAACAACTTTTCTGAATATTATTGGTTTACTTGACTCAGAATATGATGGAAACTTTTACTTTAAGAATAAAGATATTTCTTCATGCTCCAAAGATGAAACAAATAAAATTAGAGGATTATCAATTGGTTTTATTCATCAATTTTTTCATTTGATACCTGAACTAACTGTGATCGAAAATGTTATGCTTCCTTTATTAATAAATAAAAATGAACGGAAAAGTCATGAAATTTCTAAACAGCTACTTCTTGAATTTGGTTTAGATGAAAGAATTAATTTTAAACCTTTAAAATTATCAGGGGGAGAGCAGCAAAGAGTCGCTATTGCTAGATCTTTAGTAAATAATCCCGATTTAATTTTAGCTGATGAGATGACTGGTAATCTAGATGAAGATACTGCTAACAATATTTTTAAATTTTTTATAAATTATATCGAACAAAATAATAAAACTTTAGTATATGTAACTCATAACAAAACTTATTCATTATTAGCTGATGAAATTTATTATTTTAGAAATAAGAAAATACATTTAACAAATGAATAATCCTTTTATTCATTTACGATCTTTATCTTCATATTCATTATCTGAAAGTACACTAAAAATTAGCAATTTAGTAGATCTTGCAAAAAGAAATGAGATGCCTGCAATAGCAATTACAGATAATAATAATATGTTTGGAGTATTTGAATTTTCTAAAGAATGTGTAAAAAATAATATTCAACCTATAATAGGAACTTCAATAAATTTATTAGATATCATTATAAATAATCAAATTGCCCAAATTACATTTTTAGTTAAAAATGAAATTGGATATAAGAATCTTTTAGAATTGAGCTCTCTTTCTCATCTAAATTCAGGAAATAATATCGGTATACACTTAACGCAATTAGAGAAATTCTCTGATGGTTTGTTTTGCTATATTGGTGGTGAATTTAATCCTTTACTTTTATTAAACAAAGAAAACAGAAGAAAAGATATTATTAAATTAATTGGTAATTTTAAAAGAATATTTAAGCAAAATTTTCTTTTTGAAATTCAGAGAATTAATGATCAAAATATAGATATTTTTGAAAAAGAATTTATTAATTTGTCAAAAGAATTTGAAATACCTCTTATAGGCTCGAATAATATAAAGTATGCTAATAAAGATGATTATTCAGCTCATGATGCACTTCTATGTATTGCGCAAAAATCTACTATAAATAATTCTCAAAGAAATACTTCAAATGAAAATATTTATTTTAAGTCAAGTGAAGAAATGTATTCAAATTTTGAAGATATTCCAGAGATAATACAAAATAATTTAAATATTTCTCTATCATGTAATTATTTTCCAGAGTCAACAAAACCGCAACTGCCCGAATTTAAGAATGATCTAAATTTATCAGCTGAAGATTTTTTATTAAGTTCATCAGAAAAAGGACTTAATATAAAATTAAAAGAAAAGAATATATCGGATAAAGAAATTTATATTGACCGTTTGAAATATGAAAACGAAATCATTATCAGAATGGGATTTGCAGGATATTTTTTAATTGTAGCTGATTTTGTTAATTGGGCTAAAGCGCAACATATCCCTGTTGGCCCTGGTAGAGGATCTGGTGCAGGAAGTCTTGTAGCTTGGTGTTTAGGAATTACTGATTTAGATCCTTTGGAGTATGATTTACTATTTGAACGTTTTCTAAATCCAGAAAGAGTATCAATGCCAGATTTTGACATAGATTTTTGTCAAACTAGAAGAGATGAAGTAATAGAGTATGTAAATAATAAATATGGAAGTGAATGTGTTGCACATATAATTACATTTGGAACGCTGGCTTCAAGAGCAGCTGTAAGGGATATTGGTAGAGTATTAGAAGTTCCATATGGAGAAGTAGATTCTTTTGCTAAACTAATACCATTTAATCCATCAAACCCACTTACTTTGAGTGAGTCAATTAAATCCGAAAGAAGTTTGCAAGAAAGGATTTCTAGGGATGAAAGAATTTCAAATATTATTGACATTAGCCTTAAGATTGAAGGAACTCATAGACATGCTTCCACACATGCAGCTGGAGTTGTAATTGGTCATGAAAAGTTATCTAAAGTAGTTCCTTTGTACAAAGATCAAAATACTAACACAAATGCAACACAATTTTCTATGAAATATGTAGAAGATGCTGGTTTAATAAAATTTGATTTTCTTGGTTTAACAACATTATCAATTATTGATGATTGCGTTAAATTAATTTTAAAAGAAAATAAAAATTTTATGATTAATAATATACCCTTAAATGACAAAAAAACCTATGAGCAGTTAAGCAAGGGAGACACAGTTGGGATATTTCAATTAGAAAGTAATGGTATGGGAAGTGTCCTTCGTCAATTACAACCTGATAGATTTGAAGAAATAATTGCTGTAGTTGCTTTATTCAGACCGGGTCCAATGGATAATATTCCGTCTTTTTGTAATAGAAAACATGGACGAGAAGAAATTAAATATCTTCATACTATGTTAGAAAATGTCTTAAAAGAAACGTACGGTATTATTGTTTATCAAGAACAAGTAATGCAAATAGCACAGGTTTTATCAAATTATTCTTTGGGTGAAGCAGATTTATTAAGAAGAGCTATGGGAAAAAAAATTCAAAAAGAAATGGATATGCAAAAATCAAGATTTATTGAAGGTGCAATTGAAAATAATATTGAAAAAAAAGAAGCGTCAAAAATTTTTGATTTAGTTGATAAATTTGCTGGTTATGGTTTTAATAAGAGTCATGCCGCTGCATATGCTTTGATATCTTATCAAACAGCTTATCTAAAAGCTAATTTTCCACACGAATTCCTCACAGCTACATTAAATTACTCAATTGATAGAACAGAAAAAATAATTTTACTTAAACAAGAAATAGAAAGATTAAATATTAAATTTCTAAAACCTGATATTAATTATTCAGATTCTTTATTTTCAATTGAAACAAATAAAAACTTAAAATCAATTAGATTTGGTCTTGGTGCAATTAAGGGTGTTGGGATTAAATCTATTTCAAGCATGGTTCAAGAAAGAAATAAAAATGGTAAATTTAAAAATATTATTGATTTTATGAATAGAGCTCCAAAAGATGTAGTAAACAAAAGACAACTTGAAAAACTTGTTCAATCTGGTGCATTTGATAGCATAGAAATGAATAGATCAAAACTTTTTCAAAATGTACCGAAATTTATTGACTTATATGGTGGTGAAAAAAATATTAATCAAGATATGCTTTTTGAAGAAAATGAAATTTCATTTGATGATAAAAATTTATTTAATCAAGATTATAATAAATGGAAAAATTCTGAAATTTTATCAAATGAATTAGATGTTATTGGATTTTACTTTTCTGATCACCCTCTCAATGATTATCCTAATAAGTTTTTTCAATTGGAAAATATTAGTCTTTTCAAAGATCAATCTGAAAGTGATTTAAAAAGTGTCAAAGTTTGTGGCGCAATATTAGATATTAAAGAAAGATCGAATAAAGATGGAAAAAAATATGCTTTTATTACAGTTTCTGAGACAAATTTTCAGTTTGAACTAACAATATTTAGTGAAAATTTATACAAATATCGACCATTATTAAAAGAAGGTAATTTACTAATCTTTACTGTAGATATAGTTAAAAATAATACTGATATGCGATATATTATTAGGGATATAAATTCTCTTGAGAGCAAATTTAAACAAAATAAATATAAAATTAACATTTATTCTAATTTTAAGAATATAGATGAACTAAAAAATCATATTTTTGAAAAAAAACAAGATAATAACCATGTGGAACTTTTTGTAACATTTGATCAAAAATTAATAAATTTTGATTTCAACAAATATTCTATCAAATCTTATAAAAAACTTGATGAATTAAAAAAATCAAATATTTTAGATTACTCATTAGAAATTGCTTGAAATAATAATCAATTATAATATTAGATAAATCGAATTAAATCTAGCACACAGAAAAAACCGGTGTTTTTATTTCTGTGGAGGTTAAACCGGGAGAAAATATGAATTTACCAGAAGTTAAAATTGAAGATCTTCTTGAGTCTGGAGTTCACTTTGGGCACAATGTTAGAAGATGGAATCCTAAGATGCAACAGTATATATATGGTGTAAGAAATAATATCCATATATTTGATTTAAGAATTACTCTAGAATTATTAAATTCTGCTCTGGCTAAGGTTCATGAAACTGTATCTAAATCAGGTAAGATTCTTTTTGTAGGTACAAAAAAACAGTGCAGTGATATTGTAATAGAGCTTGCAAATTTAAATAATAATTTTTACGTAAATAAAAGATGGTTGGGCGGTACACTAACTAATTGGAAAACTATATCAAACTCTATAAATAGACTTGATGAGATTGAATTATTTTTAAAAGATAACGAGTTATCAAAGAATTTATCAAAAAAAGAACTTCTTGATATTTCAAGAGAAAAACAAAAACTTGAACTTAATATTGGGGGTATAAGAAATCTTGGTGGTAAACCTGACCTTCTAGTTATATTTGATGTAATTAAGGATAAAATTGCAGTAAGAGAAGCAAATAAGCTTAATATTCCAATAGTAGCTATTGTTGATTCAAATGCAGATCCAGAAAATATAGATTATCTGATTCCAGGCAACGATGATGCACTTCGATCCATTAATCTCTACAAAAACTATTTTTTAGAAACTATTCAAGATGCGATTAATTTCCAAGATCAATCTATAAAAGAAATGGATGACAAAAAAGAAAATAAATCAGAGAAGGATGCGAATAAATGACAGGCGTTACTGAATTAATTAAAAAACTTAGAGAAAAAACAGGAGCAGGTTTTTTAGATTGTAAGAAAGCATTAGAAGAAAATGATAATGATATTGAAAAATCTATTGAAGCGTTAAGAAAAAAAGGTTTAGCTAAAGCTTCAAAAAAAAGTGATAGAACTGCTAACGAAGGAGCTGTAGGTATATATTCTAATAATGATCTAACTGTTTTAATAAAAGTAAATAGTGAAACTGATTTTGCTGCAAAAAGTAATACATTTTTGGATTTTTTAGATGCTTTAGGTAAATTAGTTTTAGATAATAATAAGAATATCACTAAACAACAATTACTTGATTTAAGATATGAAAATGGAACAGTTAATGATTACTTCAATTCTATGATTGCAAAAATTGGTGAGAACTTAATCTTAAATGATTTAATTATAAAAGAGAATTTAAATACTAATTATTCACATTATATTCATAATAGTTATAGAAATAATATTGGCAAAATAATTTCGTTGCTAGAATATTCATGTAGTGAGAAAGATAATGAAATAAAAATATTATCTAAAAATTTATGCATGCATATTGCTGCTATGAAGCCAGAATCTTTAGATATCCAAGATTTAGATAAAAATTTAATAGAAAACGAAAAAAAAATTCAAAGGGAGCTTATTCTAAGCTCAGGAAAACCTGAAAATATTATTGATAAAATACTAGATGGAAAAATGAATAAATTTTTTAGTGAAGTTACATTTTTTAATCAATCCTATATTTTGGATCAAGATAAAACCATTAGACAAATAATTGAAGAGTATTCAAAAAATAATTTTAAAGTAAATTCCTTTTATTTAATTAGTTTATAAAATGACTCAAAGAATATTATTAAAAATTTCTGGAGAGTCATTAATGGGAAGTTCTAATTTTGGTATTGATGTTGCTACAATTAATAAAATATCTAATGAAATTAAGAATATTTATAAAAAAAAATACCAAATATGCTTAATTATTGGTGGTGGTAATATTTTTAGAGGCATTAAGGGGGCTTCAGAAGGCATAGATAGATCTACATCTGATTACATGGGTATGTTGGCAACTGTTATGAATGCTTTATCATTACAGAGTAGTCTTGAAAAAATTAAAGTTCCTACGCGAGTACAATCTGCAATAAATATGTCTCAGATTGCCGAACCTTATATTAGGAGAAGAGCATTAAGACATTTGGAAAAAAATAGAATAGTTATCTTTGCTGCAGGAACAGGCAACCCCTTTTTTTCAACAGATACAGCAGCAACATTAAGAGCGTCAGAATTAGATTGTCAATTAATAATCAAAGCAACAAAAGTAAATGGAATATACAATAAAGATCCAATAAAATATAAAAATGCAAAATTAATTAAAAATATATCTTATAGTGAAGTAATAAAAAAAAACCTAAATGTAATGGACCTTACCGCTATTAGTTTAGCTAAGGATACAAAAATACCTATTTTTATAACAAATATTTTTAATAAAAATTCTCTAATTAATGTTTTGAAACGTAAAGGATCATATAGTAAGATAAGTTAGTATATGAATGATATTGAAAACAAAATGAATTTATCTGTTTCTCATTTTGAAAAAGAATTGAATACTTTAAGAACCTCAAGAGCAAATCCATCAATGTTAGACAATATATTTGTTGAAGCTTATGGAGCTAAAACACCCTTAAATCAATTAGGTAACATATCTATACAAGATGCAAATACAATAACCATCCAAATATGGGATATCTCATTAATTAAATTAATAGAAAATGCTATTACTGAGTCAAATCTTGGTATAAATCCACAAACAGATGGTCAGCTTATTAGGCTTCCAATACCTAAATTAAGTGAAGAAAGAAGAAAAGAAATTATAAAGATCGCATCTGAATTCGCTGAAAATGCGAAAGTAACTATAAGAAATATTAGAAGAGATTTTATAGAAAATTCAAAAAATGAAAAAAAAACTTCTAATCTTTCAGAGGATGAGTTGAAAAGACAAATTAATGAAATACAAAAAACAACAGACAATCATATTAACGAAATAGACAAAATATTAGAAACTAAAAAAATTGATATTTTGAAAGTATAAGTTTGTATAATAACTTAGACCATATAGCTTTAATTCTTGATGGCAATAAAAGATGGGCACAAAAAAACAATTTATCTAATATTCATGGGTACACTAAAGGATTTGAAAATATATTAAATTTAGTAAATTATTCCTTATCAATAAAATTATCTAATTTAACAATATATACTTTATCTACAGAAAATTTTAACAGAACTTCTCTAAATATATTATATCAAATAATTTATGAAAATTTTTCTAAAATGTTTGATAAAGTAGTAAAAGAAAAAGATGTAAAAGTAAAAATATTTGGTGAAAGAGAAAATTTACCAAATAAAATTATAGATATTTTTAACAAAATTGAGAAAATATCATCAGAAAATAAATCTCTTAATTTAAATATTGGTTTTAATTATGGATTTAAAAATGAAATAAAAAATATTTTTAAAAAAATAAAAAAAAATAATTTAAGTATTGATTTTGATAATGAAAATGATTTAAAAAAATTATTCTACTTAGGATCAATTCCAGATCCTGATATTTTAATAAGAACAGGAGGTTATCAAAGATTAAGTAATTTTATAATGTATAACCTTACTTATACAGAACTTTTTTTTACTAAAACATTATGGCCAGAATTTACTGAAGAAGAATTTAATAAAATTATTCAATGTTTTTTTAAAATAAAAAGAAAATATGGCTTATAAAAATTTTTTATTAAGATCTGTATTTTCAATATTATTTGTTTTAATTTATCTAATTGTATCTTATATAAATTTTAATTTCGTTTTTTTCCTAATAATATTAATTTATTTTTTTTTAACTTTAGAAATAATATTTTTTTTTAAGAAATTTAAATTGATTCCTTTGATTTATATTTTTATTTCATTTATCTTTTTTTTATTAATTAATTTTAATGAACAAATTATGTTCAGCTTTAATGTATTTATTTTTGTAATAATATCTTTTGACATATTATCTTATTTGATTGGTAAAACATTTGGTAAAAAACAATTAATTAAAATTAGTCCAAATAAAACAGTTGAAGGTTTTTTAGGTGGTTTATTTTTTTCGCTAATTTTTAGTCATCTTTATTTATATTACATAGGTTCTGAATTAAATTTATATTCATTTTTATTTATAATCTTGATAATTATTACTTCATTTATTGGCGATCTAATTGAATCTTATTTTAAAAGAAAAAATAATTTAAAAAATTCAAGTGAATTTATCCCAGGCCATGGTGGTGTTTTTGATAGATTTGATAGTTTCTTATTTTCAATTATTTTTTATTCTATATCTATTAATTTATTACTATGAAAATAAACATTTTTGGAAGTACTGGAATAATTGGTACAAAATCATTAGAAGTAATTGAAAAAAATTTTCCAAATTTTAAAATTAATTTACTATGTGCCAAATCAAACTTTAAATTATTAAATAAACAAATTATTAAATATAAACCAAAATATGTTTTTTTTGCAGATATTAATAAATATAAAAAATTAAATTTAAATGTTGGAAATACAAAATTTTTAAATTTTGAAGAATTACAAAGTTATTTATTAAGTAGCAAATCAGAATATAGTATTTTGGCAGTATCAGGTTACAAATCTCTTTATTATCTGGAAAGTATTATCAAGAATACTGAAAATCTTGGAATTGCAAGTAAAGAAGCAATAGTCTCGGCAGGGCATATATTTAAAAAAAATAATTATTTTAAAAAAACAAATATATTTCCATTAGACTCTGAACATTTCTCACTTTTTGAAAGTTTGAATAACAAAAAAAATAAAAATATTAACAAGATTATTATTACTGCATCTGGTGGACCTTTTTACAAGAGAGATTTTAATTCTTTAAAAAATATTAAATTTTCTCAAGCAATCAAACATCCAAAGTGGAAAATGGGTTATAAAAATAGTATTGATTCAGCTACATTAGTAAATAAGTGCTTAGAACTTATTGAAGCTCATTATCTTTTTGAGATACCATTTAACAAAATTGATATTCTTATCCACCCACAAGCTATTGTCCACTCTTTAATAGAATACAAAAACTTTATTACTCAGCTTAATTCATTTAAAAATGATATGAAGATACCTATTTTAAATTTTTTATTAAATTCAAAATCAAAATTTATAAATATTGATCAAAACCTATTTATTAATGATTATTCACAACTTGATTTTCATAAAGTTAAAAAAAATATTTTTCCTATTTACAATTTTTTTAAGAATATTGATAAAACTAATCCACAAAATTTAATTAAATTTAATATTGGAAATGAATATGCAGTTAATTTATATAAAAACAATGTAATAAAATATACAGATATTTACAGAATTATTAGAAAAGTCACATCTTTAAATTTGTATTCTTCACTAAACACTATTAAAGATATCATAGATTATCATGAAGAGATTGAAAGTAAATTACATAACTTTAATTTTTAACTTTTTTATATTTATTTTTATCTCGAAATCTATTTATTCTAACGAAAGTATATTTGAGATAAAAGGAAATAATTACACTGACTATGATGTGATCATTTCTTTATTGGGTGAGATACCTAAAAATCTAAATGAGGAATATAGTAATGAAATTTTAAATACGTTAAATGATTCTGAACTATTTTCAGAAGTAAGTGTTGAGTTTGATAATAATAAATACTTAATTAAAGTAAAAGAATTTCCAACAATTAATAAATTGTCTTTTATTAATAATGAAAGATTAAATGATGATGAATTAGAATTAATCGCTTCAGCTATAAACTTAGAAATCTTCAATGATAGTTCTATAGATCTATATGTAAATGAAATTAAAAAAGCTTATATAAGTTTTGGTTATAACAATATCGATATACAATATTCAGAAATATTTAATAATGATAATAATACTGTAGATTTGTATTTTCAAATAGATGAGGGCAGTATTACCAAAATCAATAAAATTTTTGTAAATGGAAATGAATCTGTACTAGATCAAGAAATACTAGAAATAATCTCATCAAAAACTAAAACTTTTAAAAATATTTTTGCAAATAATAATTATAAACCATCTAAAATTAAAAAAGATGAATATTTAATAATAAATTATTATAGGAATAATGGTTTCGTTGATATTAATATTGAAACTCAAATTGAATATTTAAAATCAAATAAGGTAAATATTTATTTTAACATTAATGAAGGTAATATTTATTTATTATCCTCCATAAAAATACTTGATGATAATAATTTACTAGATAGCAATACTTTAGATTTAATAAATTATGAAATTGATAAATTGTTACAAAACATTAATTATTTTTCTGGAGAAGCAATTAATGAATTGAGAAGTACAATTTCCTCCATAATTATTAATAGTGGAAATGAATTTTTTGAAATTAAAGTTTTAGATAGGGTTGAAAATAATGAAGTTGAGATAATTTTTCAAATCTTATCTGTTTCACCAAGATATACCAAACAGATTAATATAATAGGTAACTCAAGAACATTTGATTATGTTATTAGAAGAGAATTAGAAATAGTTGAAGGTGATGCAATTTATGATTCTCAAATCAAAAATATTCAACAAAAACTCTCATCTTTAAACTTATTTGAGTCTGTTATAGTAAAAGAAGAAAGAATAGATAATAGTAATGTAAATTTAATTATTGAAATTATAGAAAAACAAACAGGAACATTTAATGCAGGAGTTTCAGTTGGAACTTTAGATGGATTTGCTATAGTTACTGGCCTTAGGGAGTCTAATTTTTATGGTACTGGTCGCTCATTAGATTTACTCTTAAATACATCGGAAGATAAAAACCAATTTAAATTAGCCACAACTGATAGGTTATCTTATGAAAATGATGCAGATATCAGCTATAATTTAAACTATAAGCAAGAGGATTTTTCTACTTCTAGCTCTTATAAACTAGATACATTTACCTCAGGAATAGGAATTGGATATAAAATAAATAAAAATGTTAATCATAATATTGATTTTGAATATGTGATAAAAGACTATCAAATAACTAATACCTCGACTGCTTCAGATTCAATAAAAAATTCATCTGGTGGAAATGTTAGTTTTTTATTTAAAAATAATTTAAGATTTTCCACTATAAATCCAGGGTTTATTTCAAGAAATGGAACTTATATTAACTTTAATAATACATTAGAAACGCCAACAAGTTCAAATAATGGATTTATAAGAAATATTCTTACTATGAAACAATATTATAGTTTTAATAGAAGTATTTATTCTTTCCAAACTAGGCTAGGTAATATTTTTTCATTAAATAACAATGATATACTAACTGATGATAAATTTTCTCTTGGAGGTAGATGGTTAAGGGGATTTGATAATTTTGGTGCAGGTCCTCGAAATTCGATAACTTCATATGTAGGAGGAAACAATGTAATTGTTACTAAATTAGATTATTCATATGAGTTAACTAAAAGTTCTGATTTTCCAGTTTATTTAAATTTATTTAATGATTATGGGTTAATTTGGGAAAATAAAACTAAACCATCACAAAGTGATAATAATATAAGATCTTCTGTTGGATTTGGAATTAAATATTATTCACCTATAGGACCAATTGGTTTTTCTTGGGGTTTCCCAATAATGGAAGAGGAATATGATATTAATAGAATGTTTTTATTTTCTATAGGAAATATAGATTGAAATTAATTTATTTAATAACAATTTTTATTATATTTTTCTTATGCAAATTATCTTTTGCACAATCAATAGCTGTTTTAAACTTACAGTCATTAATTGATAATAATGATCAATATATTACCATTTTAGAAGAAATTGAAATTAGTCAACAGAAATATTTAAAAAAATTTGAATTAACAGAAACAAAATTAGACAATAAACTTAAAGAAATTGAAAATTCAAAGTTAATACTTAACGATGATGAGATTAATATTAGAATAAACGATTATAATCAAGCCTTAAGTGATTTTAAAATTCTTGTTGAAGAGTTTAATATTCACTATCAAAATCAAATTATAATTATTAGAGAGATTATATTGAGTGAAATTATTCTTTTGTTAGAGGAATATGCAATTAAAAATAACACGACATTAATACTAGATTCAAAAAGTTATTTGATTGCTGCTAATTCTATAGATATAACAAATAATATAAGTAATGAGTTAGCAAAGATTAATTTTAAATTGGAATATAAAGATTTTGAAAAATATTAAATTTATAGATATCAAAAATATATTAGAAAAAAACTCTTTAGAGGTTATATCTAAAATTTCTAGTAATGAAATTTTTAATAAAATTAAAACACTGGCTAATTCAACAGAAAACGATATTACTTTTTTTTCAAATAAAAAATATCTTAACGATTTAAAAAAAACAGGAGCTAAAGCATGTTTTATTCAAAAGGAGTATGCTATTTATTTGCCACAAAATTGCCTTCCTATAATAGTAGAAGATCCATATTTTGCTTTAGCTTTAATAAGTAGTTTATTTAATAATGAATTAATTCAATCAAATGGAATTATTTCAAAAAACTCAATTATAAACTCTTCTAGTAAGTTTTCTAAAAATATTCAGATAAATTCATTTACCACTGTTTATGAGAATGTAGAAATTGGTGCAAACGTATATATAGGATCAAATTGTAGTATTGGACCAAATGTAGTTATCGGTAAAAATGTTGTAATCTCTAACAATGTATCTGTCGTAAATTCTATTATTGAAGAAGGCTGTGTTATAAAATCTGGAGCTAGGATTGGTGAAACAGGTTTTGGTTTTGAAATGAAGACAAAACAAAAAATAACTCATAGTGGAAATGTTATAATTGGTAAACATTCATCAATTGGATCCAATACTACTATAGATAGAGCGGTATTTGATTCAACTATAGTAGGTGAATACTCTAATATTGATAATTTAGTCCAAATTGCTCATAATGTTAATATTGGTAACTTTGCAGTTATAGCAGCACAAGTTGGGATAGCAGGAAGTACTAAAATAGGTGATAACGTAAAAATAGGTGGACAATCAGGAATTTCAGGACATCTATTAATAGGTAATAATGTTACAATTGCAGGTAAAAGTGGTGTTACAAAAAACATTCCAAGTAATAAAATAGTCGCAGGATTTCCTGCAAAAGATATAAGTTTATGGAAAAAAGAGATAATTAAAAATAGTTTAAAAAAATGAATTTAAATCTTGATGAAATTAAAAAATTGATACCTCACAGAGATCCTTTTCTTTTTGTTGACACATGTGAAATTTTAACTCCAGGAGAGCATGGAAAATCTCAGAAACGATTTAAAAATAACGAGTATTTTTTCAGAGGCCATTTCCCAGATAATCCAATTGTTCCTGGAGTGATAATAGTTGAAGCAATGGCTCAGACTGCTGGTATTGTTGTATCATATAAGTTGAGAGAATTTAAAGAAAAATCGGTGTTATTTATGAGTGTAAATAAAGCAAAGTTTAGAAAACCTATTTTACCAAATGATGAGGTAACATTTGAAGTAAAATTTTTAAATAGCGTAAGAGATGTTTATAAATTTCAAGGAAGTTGTTACAAGAATAGTAATAAAGTAAGTGAGGCTGAGTTTTCAGCAATGATTACATATAAGTAATAATCAGAAATATAATATTTATATGAAGTTTCACTTTGTTAATTTAAAAGAATAGCAAAATGATACACCCTTCATCTGTAATTTCCAAAAATGCTGAAATACATAAAACAACACATATAGGTCCCTTTTGCATAATAGGTGATGGGGTAAAAATTGGAAAAAATAATAATTTAATTTCTAATGTATCAATTACAGGTAATACAGTGGTAGAAGATAATAATACATTCTACCCATTTTGTTCTATTGGTTCGGATCCTCAAGATTTAAAGTTTAATAAGGAAAAATCATTTTTAAAAATTGGAAGTAAAAATAAATTTAGAGAAAATGTTACAGTAAACCCGGGCACATCTGGCGGGGGATTAAATACAATAATAAGCGATAACTGCTTATTTATGGTCGGATCTCATATAGCACACGATTGTATAATTAAATCAAATGTTATTTTAGCAAATAATGCAACATTAGCAGGGCACGTTGAGATTGATAGTAACGCAATTTTAGGTGGTAACTCAGCTGTACACCAATTTGTAAGAATTGGAAAATATGCAATGATTGGAGGTATGAGTGGTGTTGAAAAAGATATAATACCTTATGGTCTCTACACAGGTATAAGAGAAAATTTAAAGAGTTTAAATATAATAGGATTAAAAAGAAAAGGCTTAACATCTAATTTGATTAATGAAATTAAAAGGATGGTAAACATAATATTTGATAAGAATGATGCTATTGAAAATAATATTCAAAAAAATAATTTACACTCTGCTAATATTCAAGAAATAAATGAAATAATTGAATTTTTAAATTTATCTTCAAAAAGAGGTATTACTGCTTTTGTAAATGATTAAAATTGGTATTATTTCTGGAGATGGTAATTTGCCACTTTATATAGGCAAGTCACTTTTGAACAAAAACTATGATGTTACTTTTTTATCTTTAAATAATAAAAACAATAAATTTTATTCTAATCATAAAATTATAGATATTAATATTTTATCAATTAAAAAAATTTTAAAAGTTTTAGAATTTAATAAAATTAGCCATATAATATTTGCTGGAAGTATTAAAAGACCAGGTATCAAAGATTTAGGATTTGATATACCAACTTTTACCCTTGCCAAAAGTCTTTTATTGGAAAAAAAGGGAGACAATAGTCTTCTAATTAGTTTAAAAAAATATTTCGAGTCTAAAGGATATATTTTTTTTAATTGGACAAAATACTGTAAAGAATTGTTTTCGATTGAAACAAATTTAACTAAAACTAAACCTTCAAAAAAAGCTACTAAAAATTTAATTAAAGCAAAATCAATATACAAAATTTTTAAAAAATTAGATGTGGGTCAGGCAATGATAGTACAAAATCAATTAGTTTTGGGACTAGAAGCAATAGAAGGAACTGATGAACTATTGCGAAGGTGTTCAGAATATAAAAGAAAAGAAGATAATGGAATATTGATCAAATTTTCTAAACAAAATCAAAGTAATCTTATTGATATTCCTCTAATTGGATTAAGTACAATTAAAAATTTAAAAAAATATAATTTTGAAGGAGTTTTTTTACAAAAAAATAAATGTTTAATTTTAGATAAGATAAAAATTATTGATTATGCTGATAATAATAACTTGTTTATCTCATCTGTGGATTTAAATTGAAAAAAATTAAAATTTTTGTCTGTTGTACAGAGCAATCTGGTGAAAATATTTGTTCAAATATTTTATCAAGAATAGATATTGATAAATTTCAAGTTGACGGTGTTTGTGGAAGACAATCAGAAAAATATGTTACAAACAAAATATATGATTTGTCAGAGTTTAAATCAATAGGTTTTTTTGAAATCATTTTATCAATTGCAAAATATTTAAAAATGATAAGAAATATAAAAAATTATATTATCAGAAATGATTATGATTTAATTTTAACTATAGATTCACCTGATTTTAATTTCAATTTAGTAAATAAATTAAGAAAATCAAATTATAAAAAAAAAATAATACATATAGTAGCTCCAACTGTATGGGCATGGAGATCTTATAGAGCAAGAAAATTTGCAAATATTTTTGACGAAATTTTTCTTCTATTTAATTTTGAAAAAAAATATTTTAATTTTCAAAATTTTAATAAAACTTTTATTGGTCACCCAATATTTCATATAAAAAAACGAAAAAAAAAGAACAATTATAACTACATTGCTTTTTTGCCTGGTAGTAGGCAGAATGAAGTATTGAAACTAATAAAGTATTTCAAACATATTGAAGAATATATAAATAAGAACAATTTAAATTTTAAAATATTTATTCCAACATTGCCACATCTCTTTTCTTTAATTAAAGACAGTACAAAAGAATGGAAAACCGAAACCTTTATTTCTACTGAAGTTAATAAATTTGATGATTATTATGATGATGTGTATTTAAGTGTAACTTGCTCTGGAACTGCTTCAATAGAAATTGCGAAAAGAAATATACCTCAATTAGTAATCTATAAACTTAATTACTTTACAGAATTTCTCTTTAAGCCATTTATAAGAGTCAAATATGCAAACATAATTAATATTATAAGTAATCAAATGATTATTCCAGAAGTCACAAACTCTAACTTAAACGAGAGAAGATTATTAGATTGTTTTTTAAATCTATTAAATAGTAGAAAAAATCAAGAGAAACAAATTAGGTTAGTCAATATTTATATAAAGGAGATTGTAAAAGAATTTAGCCCTTACGATGTAAGTGTCAATCGTATAAATAAATTAATCAATCCTTCTTCCAAAGCCAATTAAAAATTGATTTTTTTTCCCTAGAGGCTTCAATTTGATAAGGTCTTGCTTGATAGCCAGTATATAACTGACGAGGCCTACCAATTTTATTAATTGGATCTTCTATCATCTCTTTCCATTGTGATATCCAACCAACCGTTCTTCCAATTGCAAATAACACTGTAAACATACTTGTTGGAAAACCTAATGCTTTTAGAATAATACCTGAATAGAAATCTACATTAGGAAATAATTTTTTACTAATAAAATATTCATCTTTTAGAGCTATTTTTTCTAATTCTATTGCTATTTTAAGTAATGGATCATTTTGCATATTTAGTTCTTCTAAAACCTCATGAGCACTTTCTTTCATTACTTTGGCTCTTGGATCATAATTTTTATAAACACGATGTCCAAAACCCATTAATCTAAAAGGATCATTCTTATCTTTAGCTTTATCTATATATTTTTGAATATTTGACACATCACCTATTTCTTCTAACATTTTAATAACTGCTTCATTGGCTCCACCATGTGCAGGCCCCCATAAAGATGCAATACCAGCTGCTATGCAAGCGAATGGGTTTGCTCCAGAAGAACCCGCTAATCTTACAGTTGAAGTAGATGCATTTTGTTCATGATCAGCATGTAAAATAAAAAATCTATCCATTGCTCTGACAATTTTAGGACTAACTTTATAATCTTCTGAAGGAACAGAAAAAGTCATATATAAAAAATTTTCTGC
>CACJWQ010000007.1 GCA_902597015.1 uncultured Alphaproteobacteria bacterium | reverse complement strand
AGAACCAATTAAGGGAAAATTAAGAACGATTTCTTTCCTAAATCCCATATATCAGAATCATAAAAAATTTAATCAAATAATATATAAAAATTTTGACATTCTTAATCCAAAAAAAAATAATATTAAGTTTAATTTAATATTTATTTCAAACCTATTGAATAAATTCCACAAAAATTATGAAGTTTTAAACATTATAAAAAATAACATTAATTCAATAACAGAAAATAAAGGTATTGTGGTGATAGCAGAAAATGACAATATTGAAAGATCAACAATTTATCTGAAAAATGATAAAAATTTCAATGTTATTAAAAGAATTAATGGTGGTTCTTTAACTGAAAATTATATTAAGTTATGATCTTCTTTTTTATAGCATCCTTCTTTATAATATTTACAGCAATATTTTTATACGTTGCTGATATATTTAATCTTATTGAGAATGTTTCATCTAAAAAAATACATACTAGAGCTGCTAAACAAATTGGTGGCTTAATTATTTACTCATGTATTATTATGTCATTATTTTTATATGAAACTTCTAATTTGTTTAAATATTCAATTATAATTTCTTTATTGGTATTAATACTTGGAATTTCTGACGATATTTATAAAATTTCATATATTAAAAGAATCTTTATTCAAATATTTATTTGCTCTTTAATATTTGGAAATGGAATTATAATTAAGGATTTAGGTACACTAATGGATGATAACTCTGTTTTTTATCTAGGTTACTTTGCATTTCTTATCTCAATTCTTTCAGTTGTTGGTTTAACAAATGCTTTAAACTTCATTGATGGTATTGATGGACTTGCTACACTTATTGTGCTTAACTCAATTTTTACAATTATTTTTTATAATTATTTTTCTAATTATGAAATAAATGAATTCATTATAAATGAAATAATTATTTTAATCATACCATTATCTTTATTCTTTATTTTAAATATTTCCAATTTTTTTAAGTATAAAATATTTCTAGGTAACTCTGGAAGTAATTTTTTAGGCTTCTTCTTAGCTGTATTACTAATTATATATACTATGGAAAATAATAGATTATTCGATCCTGTTCTGGCTCCTTGGTGTGTATGTTATCCTGTATACGATTTATTAAATGTGATATTTGAAAGAGTCTTAAATAAAAAAAATCCTTTCCTAACTGATAATAGCCATTTACACAGTAAACTTTTTTTATTCTTTAATAAAAATCAAACAAAAGTTTTAATAGTCATTTTATTATTCAATATTTTGATGAGTATTTTAGGATTAATTTTGTATATTACTCTTGGCTCTTTATTTTCGTTGCTTTCTTTCTTAATATTATTTATTCCATATAATATAATAAATAAAAAATTATCTATTTATGTCAAATAATTCAGAATTAGTAATTAGCTTAAAATTTTTAAAAATTTCAATGAACCAATTTTTTAGAAATTTAATTATTTCAATAATCTTGCTAGTAATATTTATTTTTTGCTTATTATATTTTACTAATCAATCGTTTACACATACTTTAAAGTATAAGGTAAATATTAATTTTTATGAATATGATAAATTCTTAAAAAAATATGAAGTAGACAAAACAAATCTTTTTGGAAATACTTATTATGACTTTAAAACTTTAAATGACAAACACAACGTTATTTATGATAGAGAGTTTTTAATTGAAGAACTATATAAATATATAAATCAAGAAATTGACATTTTGCAATATAATGAAGAAAATTTTTATTCGCTTGCATCACTCGATAAAAGTTCTAAAAAATCATCAATAGATCTAAATCTTAGCAAAGTATTTAAAATTAATTATTTTGACGATATCAATCTATCCCTATTAAGAAAAGAAACAATTAATATTGTTGAAAAAATTATCAATAATGCTGAAATAAAATTTAATAATATTATTAATGAATATGAGAATGATTTATTTGAATTAAATAAACTTCGTAAATATTCAGAACTTGACTCTATAAGAAAAAAAATAATAAAAAAAAATACTTTTACATTAGATGCTAAGAAAGATTTTGTTCTTGGTATAATGGCAGATCATTTCATTAATCCGAAATCAATTTCTAGTCAAAGTGATAATAGTGTTTCTGCTTCAGTTGATTATACCCATGAATTATTAAGTGAGATAAGTGATTTATCAGAGAATGAAGTTGAAGTCTTAATTTCAAGAATATTGTCAGAAACAAATGAACGAATAAAAATAATGCAAACCTTAGATTATAATAATTACAATCTTAACCTTAATTTTATAGAATCTTTTATTCTAAAGGAAGATAAACCTGAATTAAACTTTTTTAGTTTTAGGTTAATATTTCTTTCAATATTGTTTTTTGTGATTTGTAATATTTTATTAGCTATTTTTTCAAAAAAAAATCAGTGAATTTTAGTATTGTAATTCCAGTATACAATGAAGAGAAAAATATTACTAATTTAGTTAATGAGATAGTTTTTAAAAATTCCAATTATAATTTTATTTATGAAATAATAATTGTTAATGACTCCAGTATAGATAAAACAAAAGAGCAAATTTTAAAATTAAAAAAAAAATATAAAAATTTAGTTTTAATAGAAAATAATTCTAACTTAGGTCAAAGTTATTCAGTACGTAATGGCATTAAAAATTCCAAAAGTAATACTATAATCACATTAGATGGGGATGGGCAAAATAATCCAGGGGATATAAAGAAAATGTATGATAAGTATATGGAGTTTAGTGAAATTTTTTTAGTTGGCGGAATAAGAAAAAAAAGACATGATTCTAAAATTAAAATTATTTCATCAAAAATCGCTAATTCAATACGAAATTTTTTTTTAAAAGATGGCTGTCCTGACTCAGGTTGTGGTATTAAAGTTTTTGATAAAGAAATATTTCTAAGTTTAGTTTTTTTTGATGGTATGCATAGATTTCTTCCAGCTCTATTTATAAAAAAAGGTAAAAAATGTATATATATTAATGTGGACCACCGTCCTAGAAAATTTGGAAAATCTAATTATGGAACTGCAAAAAGAGCAATTAGTGGCTTGTTAAATATAATTAAAGTTTTATACCTAACTAAATAATAATGTATGACTATCTTTTAAATTTAACCCAAATAGAAACTATATTTTTAATTATTGGTTTTATTGGACAGGGTTTATTTGCCTCTCGTTTTATTGTTCAATGGATATATTCTGAAAAGAAAGGTATAAGCTCAATACCAATTGCATTCTGGTATTTAAGTATATTTGGAGGTATAGGTCTATTAACTTATGCTATATTTAGAAAGGATCCAGTAATAATTTTAGGGCAGACATTTGGGATATTTATTTATTTAAGAAATTTGATATTAATTTACAGAAAGAAAAATGAAAAAAATTGAAAATTATATTTCTGGTAATATTACTCCTTGTAAATCTAAAAATTATTTACCTGTTGAAGACCCTTCAACAGGAGAAATAATTTCAGAAGTTTCTCTTTCAGATATTAATGATTTTAACTTACTTATTGAAAGCTCACTCAAAGCTTTTGATATTTGGTCTAATTTAACGCCTCTTAAAAGATCTAGAATTATTTCGAAATATAAAGAATATATAGAAAAAGATTTAGAAAATCTTTCAAAACTAGTTTCCTCAGAGCATGGTAAAACTTTAGATGACGCTAAGGGTTCTGTAACAAGAGGCTTAGAAGTTGTGGAATTTGCTTGTGGTATTCCTCATTTACTTAAAGGAGAATTTTCTCAAAATGTAGGTACTGATATAGATTCATGGTCAATTAGACAACCACTAGGAGTAACAGCAGGAATTACTCCTTTTAATTTTCCAGCTATGGTTCCAATGTGGATGTATCCTATCTCAATTGCTTGTGGAAATTCCTTCATTCTTAAACCCTCAGAAAAAGATCCATCATGTAGTATAAGATTAGCAGAATTATTTTCAGAAGCAGGTTTACCAGAGGGTGTGTTTAATGTTCTGAATGGAGATAAAACCGCTGTTGATATGTTATTATCTGATAATAGAATTCAATCTATTAGTTTTGTAGGATCTACTCCAGTAGCTAAGTATATATATGAAACGGCAGCGAAAAATGGAAAGAGAGTTCAAGCTTTAGGTGGTGCTAAAAATCATTTAATAGTAATGCCTGATGCAAATATTGATCAAGCAGTTGATGGTATTATGGGAGCTGCTTATGGATCAGCAGGTGAAAGATGCATGGCAGTCTCCGTAGCAGTTGCAGTAGGTGATATTGCTGATAAACTTGTTGAAAATATAAGCAATAAAGCTGAGTCTCTAATTGTTGCTCCTTGGACAGACTCTTCTTCTCAAATGGGGCCAGTTATCTCAAAAGAACATAAAGATAAAATAGAGAGTTATATTTCATCAGGTGTTGAAGAGGGTGCTAAACTTGTTTTAGACGGAAGAAACTTTAAGATACAAGGTTATGAAAATGGTTATTTTGTTGGTCCGACATTATTTGATAACGTTAAAAAGGATATGAAAATTTATAAAGAAGAAATATTTGGACCTGTCTTATCAGTTATCAGAGCTAAAAACTATGATGAAGCTCTTAATCTTGTAAATAATCATGCTTTTGGTAATGGAACTAGTATTTATACTTCAGATGGAGAAGTTTCTAGACACTTTACAACAAATTGTAAAGTTGGAATGGTTGGAGTTAACGTTCCTATTCCTGTTCCGATGGCGTTTCACAGTTTTGGAGGTTGGAAACAATCCTTATTTGGAGATCATTCTATGCATGGAACTGAAGGTGTTAAATTTTATACTAAATTAAAAACTGTGACTTCAAGATGGCCTAAAAGTATTCAGAAAGGTCCTGAATTTAAAATGCCTACAAATTAATTGATGACTATTTTAATTACTGGTTCAGCTGGTTTTATTGGTTATCATGTGACAAGAAAAATTCTAAATAAAAATATTAAAGTTATTGGCATAGATAATATTAATAATTATTATGATATTAATCTAAAGAAAAATAGAATTAAAGATTTAAAAAAAAATAAAAAATTTTTTTTTTATAAAGTTGATTTATCAAATTATAAAAAACTAAATAATATTGTAAAAAATGAAAAAATTAAAATAATAATTCATCTTGCTGCTCAAGCTGGGGTAAGATACTCAATAAAAAATCCAAGAACTTATTTTAAAAGTAATTTAGAAGGTTTTTTTAATGTATTGGAGATATCAAGGCATAATAATATTAAACATCTAATTTATGCATCTACAAGTTCTGTTTATGGTGATTCAAAAAAATTTCCACTAAGTGAAATAAATAGAACTGATAACCCATTATCATTTTATGCAGCAACAAAAAAATCTAATGAAGTTATGGCCCATTCTTATTCTTATATTTATAAATTACCTTGTACAGGTGTTAGATTTTTCACAGTCTATGGACCTTTTGGCAGACCAGATATGGCTTTGTTTAAATTTACAAAAAATATTCTCAACAACCAGCCAATTGAATTGTATAATAAAGGTAATCATTTTAGAGATTTTACATATGTTGATGACATAGTAGAAGGTATTTATTCTTTAATTAAGAAACAATCAAAGAAATCTATACCCTATGAAATATTTAATATTGGAAATGGAACACCAAAAAAATTATTAGATTATTTAAAACATATCGAAAATAATCTAAATAAAATTTCTAAAACTAAAAAATTGCCTTTACAAGTTGGAGATATTGTAAAAACTCATTCCAATATAAATAAATTAAAAAAATATACTGGTTATAAGCCAAAAACTAATATTAAAATTGGAATAAGTAGATTTATAGAGTGGTATAAAGATTATTATAGAAGAAATTAAATTTTTTCTAATGCTTTAAGCACATTTTCAGTATCATCATAATTATTATAATGCGTCATACTTAATCTTACTACACCATCATTAGTGTCTACACCTAAATGTTCTAAGCATCTCCATGCATAAAAATTATCATTTCTAGTAGCTATTTTAAACTTATGTAATGTATTTGATATTTCTTTAGATGTTTTTTTATTTGAATAAAACGATATTGTTGGAGCTCGATTTTTATTTTCAATTTTATTTTTACCAATCAAATTTAAATCCTTTCTTTCATACAAATATTTTAAGATTGGATTAGCAATAGTTGCTTCATGTAAGGATATAAGATTATTAATTTTATCAATCTTCTCTAAGGTATTTAAATTTTTATTATCAAAATGATGATTATACAAATTTTCAAAATATTCATATATTCCAATTAATGAAACTAATTCTTCATGATTTGGACCACCAGGATTAATTGTATATGGATATTGTCCTTTTAAAAATTCGTGATTTTGATTAGGTAAATTTTTAAGAATTTCCTCCTTTCCATATAATAATGCTAAATGAGGACCATATGTTTTGTATAAACTAAATGTATAAAAATCTACGTCTAATTCCTTAACATTTGGAAAGCCGTGCGGGGCATATGAAACACCGTCACCAATTACAATTATATTATATTTATGTGCTAAGTCTGAAATTTCCTTTAAATTATTTACTGACCCAACAATATTTGAACAATGTGTAACTGCTAAAATTTTAGTTTTTGAACTTATTAATTTATTTAAATCAGAAATTTTTAATTCATGATCATTAGAATTGAATTTCCATTCAATAATATTTGCTCCATAATCTTTTAATCTTCTCCATGGACTAATATTTGCTTCATGATCTTGATTTGTAACGATAACTTCATCGCCAGGTTTAATAATATGTTTTAAAGCATTTGATAAGACATATAAGTTTATTGAAGTAGATCCTCCAATAAGAATTTCATTACTTTTTGCATTTATCATTTTTGCAAATAAGTGGGTTGCCTTATCCATATTTTCACCTGCAATTTTTGACATTGGATATTCAGCATAAGGCTGTACCTTAGTAGATGTCATAAATTCAGTTAATTTATCAATTACATTTTTTGGAACATAACTTCCTCCTGCATTTTCAAAAAAAGACCAGTCTTTGGAGATGGGATCATTGAATGCCGGAAACTGTGATCTTACAAAATCTATATCAAGTTTAATATTTTCTAGTGTCAATTTTTCCTCTTATTGTATATTCTTTTATTCTAATTTAGAAAAAAATAAATGTATAATTAATTTAAAATTATTTTTCATAATGATTGATAAAAGCAAATTTTATATAAATGGCACTTGGATTAATCCAATTATAAAGAATGATTTTGAGGTTATTAATCCCTCTAATGAACAACCTTACGCTTTTATCTCATTAGGTTCTAAAAAAGATGTAGATCTGGCAGTCAATGTAGCAAAAAAAGCATTCATTACTTGGAGTCAAGTAGATAAAAAACATAAGATTAGTTTACTAGAAAATTTACTTAAGATTTATAAAAGTAGATGGGATGAAATAACACAAACAATGTCTGAAGAAATGGGAGCGCCATTAGATTGGTCTTCATCAGCACAAACTTCTTCAGGAGCAGATCATATTAATGATTTCATTTTAAGATTAAAAAATTTTGAATTTGAAAAAAAATTTAGTAAAAAATCTAATAATTATATTGTTTATGAGCCAATTGGAGTATGTGGTCTTATTACGCCGTGGAATTGGCCTGTCAATCAAATAACATTAAAAGTAATACCTGCCTTAGCAACTGGCTGCACTATGATATTAAAACCTTCAGAAATTGCACCTATGTCAGGGATCATTTTTGCAGAAATAATTCATGAAGCAGGTTTCCCTCCAGGTGTATTTAATTTAATAAATGGTGATGGAGATGGTGTAGGTACGGATCTATCATCTCATAAAGATATTGATATGATTTCATTTACTGGATCAACAAGAGCAGGAAAACTTATTTCTAAAAATGCAGCAGATACAATTAAAAGAGTTTGTTTAGAATTAGGAGGTAAGGGAGGTAATATTGTTTTTAGTGATTCACATCCAGAAGCAGTAAGAGAAGGTGTTAGGAATATTATGAGTAATTCTGGCCAATCTTGTGATGCACCAACAAGAATGCTAGTTGAAAAATCAATCTATAAAAGAGCAATAGAGGAGGCGGCTGATGAAGCAAATAAAATCAAAGTTGATATTGCTTCTAAGAATGGAAATCATATAGGTCCAGTAATTTCTAAAACACAATATGATAAAATTATTGATCTAATTAATAGTGGTATAAATGAGGGCGCTACACTCGTGGCTGGAGGTCCTGAAAAACCAAATGGTCTAGAAAAGGGTTATTTTGTTAAGCCAACAATTTTCACAGATGTAACTAATAATATGAGAATTGCAAAAGAAGAGATTTTTGGACCAGTGCTTTCAATAATTCCTTTTGAGGATGAAGATGAGGCTGTATCAATTGTAAATGATACATCTTATGGTCTAGGTAATTACGTGCAAACTCAAGATAAAGAAAAGGCAAAAAGAGTAGCAAGAAAATTTAGATCTGGAGGTGTCTATATAAATGGAAGTAGTGCAGAACCAGGAACTCCTTTTGGTGGTTACAGACAATCTGGCAATGGAAGAGAGGGAGGAGATTGGGGTTTAGAAGAATATTTAGAAATTAAAACTATCTGCGGATGGGAATGATCTAAACTTTAATATTATTAAAATAATTTAATCTTCCTATTATTTCATCTCTTTCAATATAATATCCTTGAAGATGTCTATTTCCAGAGTTTGGGTCAAATTCAGTTCTACCATGTAATACTCTTCTGTTGTTAAAACAAAAAATATCACCTGCCCCTAATCTAAAATCAATTTTAAATTTCTTGTTTTGAAGTAGTGATGCGAAATATTGATATGCTTCGTAAAATTTTTTCATTTTTTTTGGATCAACATCTACAGCACCCATTGCAGCCATACTAAATCTAATATCATTATAATCATTATCTTTTGTAAGTGTAATTATTGGTGAATGAAGAATTCTAACAGCTTTTTGAGTATAATCAGTATCTTTAAACTTCACATAAGTTTGTGTTAAAATCTTAAAAACATCTTTTGCATTTTTTTTTAAATAATTTGCAACTGCAAAACCATCTACAACAGATGATAATCCACCATTAGCTTCATTCACTAAACAATGAAGAAACTGATAACCAGGAGCATATTCAAAATAAGGTAAGTCGGTATGATTTCTTAATGCATCTGCCGTATAAGCAGTGTTATTTGGCTTTGGAATGTTAATTACTTCAAATGGTGTGCCAAAAAATGTTTCTCTATGATGGCTTATTCTATTTAATATTTTGAATGCTGATTTTTTGCTAGTTGGAGCATTTTTGATTAATGCAAAACCATACGTATGAAGTAAATTTAACCATTTACTTAAATCTTTGTCATTTTTTATTACACTATTATGATCAACAATAATTTTCTTTAAATTTTTTTTTAATTTACCATCCCAAAAAACATAAGGTGATTTATATTTTCGATTATTTATTTCGGTATAACAATGATCTCTTAACCATTTTAAATTGAATATGCTACTATGATCACCTTCACTCCAATCAATATTGAGTTTATTTTTTTCAATTTTATACTTTTTAGGAAATATATTTTTACTAACAGTTAAAATATTAAAGACTCGCATATTAGCAGTAGGATGTATTGCTGTTGGACAATTATCTCTTAACCACATAAAATGGAATTTACTTTCAAAATTATCTTTCCACAAAATACTTAAATGGTCATTCTTTTTTTCTAATTTTTTTACATGATATTTACTACTCATTTTGAAATATTTATATCTGAATAAATTATCTTAGTATATTTAACAAATTAATGAAATCGAAAAATAATAATCTCTTGGGAATTTCTTTCATGTTATTGTCCATGTTTTGTCTCAGTATAAATGATATCACGTATAAATATTTAAGCTTTCATTTCCCTGTATGGGAATCAATATTCTTCAGAGCACTAAGTGGAAGTATCATTGCAACTTTTTTAGCAATGTATTTTGGGTTTGATAAGTTAAAAACTAAAAAACCAGTTGGACATGCTATCCGAGCTCTTTCTGCTTCTGCTTGTGTTGTATTCTATATTTACGGAATTAATCATTTAATGTTATCTGAGAATATTGCTATTGCACATTCTGCTCCCATTATCGCTGCTTTTCTTGCTGTACCAATACTTGGCGAGAGAATTGGGATTTTTAGAACAACTGCAATATTAATTGGTTTTATTGGTGTGTTAATTATTGTTAAACCTGGGACTGATTTGTTCAAATTAGAAACACTCTATCCTCTAATATCTGCTGCTTTTATGGCTTCCGTTTATTTATCAACTAGATCAGTAATGAGTACTGATTCCAGTGTTGCAATTGTTTTTTATTACTCTTTTGCATTATTAATTACGTCAATAATATTTTTCCCTGATAATTTTATTATGCCAAATGGAATTCAATTAATTTTTGCTATGAGTTTAGGTGTGATGGGATCTCTAGGACATTTATTCATGTCTCAAGCAGCTAAATACGCAGATGTTGCAATTACTTCACCCTTTGAATACTCATCTTTTATATTTGTAGGACTTATGGGATATTTAATTTATTCTGAGGTTCCAACTTTAAGTATTTATTTAGGGGGAACAATAATTATTAGTACCGGAATATTTATAGCTTACAGAGAAAGAAAAAATAGCTAAATTAAAAAATTATTTCTTTTAAATTTTTCTTCTTATATTTTTGATTTCTTATTTTATTTAAAATATTTTTTTTACCTCCACACATTAAAAATTTATTATCAATATCTTCATCTTTTAAAGGGTTATTTTTCCCTCCTTTAATATGTGATATTTTTTCAATCAATATACTTCCATCATTCATTATTACTTTAATTATATCAGGATACTTAGGGTCATAATCTTCAAAATTATTTGGCACTTTGTAAGTGACTAGTTTAATTTTTTTAACCAAATTTAAACTTTTTTTATTTTTGGAAATATTTAAACTACTTAAATCAAATTTACCATTAGTGAGAGCAGTTGCTAAACAATAACTCAATGAAAATCTAGCTTCAGTAGAATTTTTAGGTATATGAAATTTTGATACTCTGAACCAAGGTTCTGGAAACTCAATTGTAATAGATTTAATATTTTTTTTTATAAAAATTTTTTTATTTAAAATTAATCCTCCTTGTATTACTCTTTGTGAATAACTACAAACTGGCCAAAACTTAATGAAATTTGGAAATTTAATTATTGCATTTCCTAAATCTGATCTTTTAAAATTATTATTTAATTTTTTAGAAAATTTACTACCATACAATTCAATAAATCCTCTCTCAATATTCCAAATATCTTGATTAGCTGTCCCTCCATTTTTTGCAAGTAAGGCTGACTGTACCCCTGCCTGAGAGGCAAACCCTACATGAAAAGCTTTTATATCTGTGCCGAATTGCTGTTTTAAACCAGATGAAAAACTTGTTGCAATAGAAATTGCATTTGCCATTTGATCTGCATTTAATTTTAACACTTTAGATACTGCTGCAGCAGTTCCAACCACACCTATTGTGTTTGCTGAATGCCATCCTTTATAATAATGATCATAGCTTAGTGCTTGTCCTAATTTTATAATTAATTCATATCCTACTACCCATCCCTGATATATTTCCTCAATTGAAATGTTTTTCATTTGAGCAATAGATATAAGAGCTGAAAAAATTGGCGCACTAGGATGAGATCCTGCAACATATTCGTAATCATCAAAGTCTATAGACGCTGATCTGACTCCATGTAAAAAACATGCTGCAGAAATAGATAATTTTTTTCCTCCACCAAATATCTTAATGGTTTTTGAATAATTATTTTCTAGACAATATTTTAAGGCAACCTTTGATTGTTTTTCTTTAACACCTGATAATATACAAGCTAGGGTATCTATGAATGCATTTTCTGCTCTTTTATAAGTTACCTTATTGATATTAATTTTTTTTTGTGATGCCCAATTACAAAATTTTTTATGAAAACTCATTTTTTATATTTTGCAATCATTGTAATTTCTTGTTTTTCATTAAGAATTCTTCCAATAATTTCATCATCTCGATTTTCACCAATTTCTACAAAGAAATTATTGTTATATACAAGAGGCGCTGTAGCTTTATATTCAAAAGAATTGAACTCAATCTCATTTTTTCTTGCAAGATTTAAAAGATAAGTTGCTTGAAGAGGCGCATGGACTAATAATCCCATATGACCCTCATAATTTTTTGTATAATCATTATCATAATGAATCTTATGTCCATTAAAAGTTAAAGCAGAATATCTAAATAGCAAAGTTGATGAACTAAAAATTTCTACTTTATCAATTAATTTTAATTCGTCTTTTATTTTAGGAGTAATGGAGTTTTTATTTATTTTTTCTCTATAAACAGCAGTTTGATCTTCTGATATTATTAATTTATTTTTATTTAAATATTCATGATTAATATTTACAAAACATAGATTGCCTGATCTACCTTCTTTAAATTCAATACTTGAAATTGTTGAATTTTTTTTAATTTCAGATCCAATTTTAAATTCATCAAATATTTTTATTTTACCACCAGCCCACATTCTAATTTTATAAGGTAACTCAGGTAAGAAAATTCCTAATTTTGTATTTCCATCTTTGTCTAGATCAATTATTGAAGATACATCTGGACATAAACATAAAAAAATTCCCTCAGGCACAGTTTGATCACTTAAACAGTTTTGATCAATTGTTTTTTTTAAATGATCAACTAATCGAGGAGTAATAATATCACTTCTTGAAATTTTCTTTCCGATCCAATCTTTGTAATTATTCATATTTAATTTACTCGAGTTTACTTATAAATTAATTATTAGTATAATTTATATTTTTTAAAAATGAAAAAAACATTTGACTATATAATAGCAGGAGGAGGTTCTGCTGGCTGTACATTAGCCTCAAGATTATCTGAAAATAAAGATATAAAGGTATTACTGATAGAAGCAGGGGGGTCAGGAAAAAGTTTATTCACTCAAATGCCCGGTGGTAACGGATACATTTTTGGAAACCCTAAATTTGATTGGGGTTTTGAATCAATACCTCAACCTTCTTTAAATAATAGAAAAATTTTATACCCTAGAGGTAAAGGACTAGGTGGATCTTCTCTTTTAAACGGTATGATTTATATGAGAGGCGCTCCAGGTGATTTTAATAGGTGGAGACAAAAGGGCTTAGAGGGTTGGTCATATAATGATGTATTACCATATTTCAAAAGATCTGCTTCAGCTTTTCATAGAGAAAAAAATGAATATCACTCACACTCAGGTCCTTTAAAACTTACACCAGCTGGAAATTACAATTCTATCGATCAAGCATTTATTGATGCATGTGTTGAAGCAGGGGCAGAAATTAATAATGATTTTTATAATGGCAATTTAAATGGGGTAGGTCGATATGATGTTAAGGTATGGAATGGAAAAAGACAATCATCCGCAGAAGCTTATTTAAAATTTAAACCTAGCAATTTAACAATTTATAAAAATACATCTGTAATAAAAATTTTAATTGAGAAAAATAAAGCTAAAGGATTACTTTTATCAAATGGTGAAGTTTATGCATCATCAGAGGTAATATTATCTTTAGGAGCATTCGGTAGTCCTAAATGCTTAATGTTATCAGGAATCGGACCAGAAGAACATTTAAAAGAAAAAAACATAGATTTATTAATTAATTTACCTGGAGTGGGTGAAAACCTTCACGATCATCCTGTTATGCCAATGAATTGGGCTTTTCAAAACCACAATTTGAGTTTCTCTAAATATCAAAGAATTGATAGAGCTATTATTGTGGGATTAAAATATATTTTATTTAAACAAGGATTAGCTGCAGCTCCTTTTTGGTCAACAAATCTATTCCATGCAATAAGAGAAAAAGATATGCCTGAAATACAATTGTTTATGACACCTATGTGTTTCAAAGAAGAAAAAGATAATTGGTCTATGAGTTTAGACAATTTATTAAATTTTGGTTCATTATTTTTTTCTAGAGGTAAAAAAGCTTTTCCAGGAATGCACTTTCAAATTAATTTACTAAGACCAAAAAGTACAGGAAGTGTAAAACTTAAAAGCTCAAATCCAAATGATGAACTTAATATAAATCCAAATTGGTTCATTGATCCATCTGATATGGAAGATATGATAGAAGGGATGAAGCATACAAGGGAAGTATTGTCAAAACCCAGTTTAGCTAAAATTGTTTCGGAAGAATTACTTCCAGGAAAAAAAATCAAAAGTGATCAAGATTTAAAAGAGTCAGTACGAAATCATGTACAAACTGGTCATCATCCTGCATCTACTTGCGCAATGGGTTCAAGTAATAACAAAATGGCTGTACTTGATAATCAGCTTAAAGTTAGAGGAATAGACAATCTGAGAGTAGTAGATGCTTCTTCTTTTCCAGATATGATAAGTGGAAATATAAATGCATCTGTAATTATGTTAGCAGAAAAAGCATCAGATATGATATTAAAAAAAATTAATTAATCACAAATAAGTTGACCAATGAAAATATTTAAGTTTAAATAAATTATGTCTGAAATTCAAACCTACAAATTTTATGCAGGAAATAAATGGCATAACCCTTCTTCTGAAAAATATTTTGAAAGTGAGGATCCATCTATAGGTAAAGTATGGGCAAGGATTCCTGACTGTAATGAAAAAGATATTAATCTTGCAGTATCATCTGCTAAACATGCTTATTATGATGGTCCTTATGGTAAAATGCATCCAGCAGAAAGAGGGAGAACATTAAATAGAATTGGAGATATTATTGCTAAAAATGCAGAACGCATTGGGCAAATAGAAACTAAAGATAACGGCAAACTTCCAAAAAATATCACTCCTTCTTTAACCAGCTGGCAGACTGAGAGTTTTTATTATTATGCAGGCATGTGTGACAAGTATGAAGGTAGATTGATACCTTCAGAGGTTCCAAACATGCATAATTATTTAAAATGGGAACCATTTGGAGTTGTTGCACTTATTCTTCCTTGGAACTCACCAATTGGAACATTGATCTGGAAATTAGCGCCGGCAATAGCTGCAGGCAATACAGTTGTAATTAAACCATCAGAAAGAGCATCGTGCTCTACATTAGAGCTAATGAAAATTCTAGAAGAAGCCGATCTTCCAGAAGGTTTGATTAATGTTGTTACTGGTTTTGGTCCCACCACCGGTGCACCTCTTATTGAACATCAAGATGTTAGAATGATAAGTTTTACAGGTGGAACAAAAGGGGGGAGTGCAGCAAGTTTAAGTGCATCCAAAAATGTTAAACCTATTATTATGGAGCTAGGAGGAAAATCACCACAAATTATATTTAAAGATGCTGATTTAACTTTATCAGTTAATGGAGTTGTATCAGGAATCTTTCCAGTTTCAGGTCATAGCTGTATTTCAGGTTCAAGAATATTAGTACATAAAGATATAAAAGATAAATTTACTCATAATTTATTAGAAGTTGTTAAAAAGGCTAAAGTTGGTCACCCAAATGATGTTGCAACACAAATAGGACCTATAGCAAATAAAGAGCAATATGAATTTATTTTATCTAAGATAGAAGCAGCTGAAAAAAGAGGTTTAAAATTATTAATTGATGGAAGAAAAGAACAAAAGTCTGAAGGATACTATATTGGACCAACTATTTTTGACAATGTTCCAAATGAAGATGATTTAGCTCAAAATGAAGTATTTGGACCTGTAGCCTCAATACAAACTTGGGAGGATGAAGATGAAGTAATTAAAATTGCAAATGATACTATCTATGGGCTTGCAGCAGGTATTTGGACTAATGATACTAATAAAGCTATACGTTTAGCAGATAAGATAGAAGCTGGAACTGTTTATATAAATAATTATTTTAATGCTTCTACTCAATCACCAGTCGGAGGCTTCAAGCAATCAGGATACGGTCGTGAAAATGGATGGGAAGGAATGCAAAGTTACATGCAGACCAAATCTACATGGTTAGCAACCAATCCCTCCCAACCAGATCCATTTTAAAATGAGTTTAAAAAATCGCCATGAATGGAATTGGCAACCAACCTTACCAATTAAATTATCGCCAATATTAGATTGGCCACCAAATTTTTTATTGTTTTTCAAATGGCTAGCTTCTTATTGGCTTCACATTAGTTCAATTATAATTGAAGTCCTACTTGCTATATTTATATTCTATTTGTTTCACCCGTCTGCTGAAGAAATGAAAAATTTTTCTTTTTCGTGGATTGCACAGTTATGGATTAGAAATTGTATTTTAATCACTCTTGTTGCTGGTTCTCTACATTTTTGGTTTTATTACTTAAAAGGACAAAGTAAAAAACTTAAATTTGAAAAAAAATTTATAGATGAAAAAGTAAAAAAATTTACTTTCAATAATCAACTTTTTGATAATATTTTTTGGACAATTATAAGTGGTGTTACTATATGGACAATATTTGAAAGTTTTTATTTTTGGGCAGCAAGTAATGATATCGTTCCTATCATGTTTTGGCATGATAACCCTTTTTGGTATGGAATATTTTTTATTTTAATTCCTATTTGGTCAAGTGCGCACTTTTATATTATTCATCGATTATTACATTTTACTTTTCTCTATAAAACTGTTCACAATTTACATCATAGAAATATAAGTCCAGGACCTTGGAGTGGCATATCTATGCATCCTATCGAACATATTTTATACTTTTCAACAGTAGTTATACATTTTGTTGTTCCGTCAAGTCCAATACATGTACTTTTTCATTTTTATCAACAAGGATTAAATCCAGCTTTTAGTCATTCCGGCTTTGATAGTATTGTGATTAAAGATAAAAAAAGATTAAAAGCAGGTGATTTCTTTCACCAACTTCACCACCGATACTTTAATTGTAATTATGGAACTATAGAAATGCCTTGGGATAGATTTTTTGGAACTTTTAATGATGGTACAAAAAAATGAGAAATTATTCTTTCCAATTTGGTTCTCTCTTTTCTAAAAAAGCATCAATGCCTTCCTTAGAATCATCATGTAACATATTTTCCGTCATTACCTTTGAAGTAAAAGTATAGGCGTCTTCTAAATTCATATCTTTTTGTTTGTAAAAAGCTTCTTTACCAATTTTAATAGTATTAGAAGATTTAGAAGATATTTTTTTAGCAATTTGAAATACATTTTCTTTTAAACTATCTTCTTCAAAGACATCATTTATTAAACCAATCCTTAATGCTTTATTTGCATCTATAAGATCTCCTGTGAGAAGCATTTCCATTGCTTGTTTTTTACCTACAGTTCTTGATAATGGAACCATTGGCGTAGAACAAAATAATCCTATGTTAACACCCGGGGTTGCATATTTTGCTCTACTACTTGAGTAGGCTAGATCACAGCTAGAAATTAACTGACAGCCTGCTGCAGTAGCAATACCATCAACCATAGCTATAACTGGTTTATTATTTTTATTAATTTTGAGCATAAGCTGAGAGCACATTTGAAATATTTTTTTAAAATAGCTTTCACCTTTGTCATTTTGCAATCTTTGTGAATTTAAATCTTTTAAATTATGTCCTGCACAAAAAATATTACCTTTTGATGATAAAATAATTACTTTTACTTCATTATCTTTATCAGCAATGTCTAGCGCTGATGTTAATTCATTGATCATGTTTTCAGTTAAAGTGTTTTGGTTTTTCTGATTATTAAGAATAATATTAAAAATATTATTATTTTTTTCTGTTAAAATTAGATTAAAATTCATTTAATTGATTTGAATTTCAACATCTTTAGATAGTGAATTAGCGATAAAACAATACTTATGCGATCTCTCTTTCATCTTTTTCATTTCTTCATCAGTAATAGTAAAATTATCTTCAAATACTATGGCTGGATTTAGCTCTATTTTGTTAACGTACATTCTTCCCTCTGCATTTTTTCCTAAATACGAAATTGCTTTATCTTTGTAATTAATAACTGGCCATTTCATTTTTGCAGCTAAAGCTAAAAACGTCATCATAAAACAACTACTTACAGCTGCAGCTAGTTTTTGTTCTGGATTAATATTAGTTTCGCTTCCTCCATAATCTGGAGATGATCCCGCATCAATAGATACATTTTCGTTAAGCATTACTGTGTGATCAGTTAAGTATTTTCCAAATTCGAGTTTTTGATCTCCTAATTCCCACTCTAATTTGATTGAATGACTCATTTTAAGAATAATTAAAAGGTAGTGAGCACACTTTACCTTTTCTCTCAATATTATCTGGTGTTAATACGATAACATCCTGCCCATCATTCCAATAATCTCTATCAACCATTGATAGCCCAATATTGGTTTTAAAAAACGGTGAATAAATACCAGAGGTGATATTACCAATTTGAAATCTATTTTTTGAGTATACAGGAAAAGGTATTGTACACGAAGGAGTCGGGGACCCATCAAAAGTAATTCCTTTTATTTTTTTTTCTATTCCATTTTTTAATATTTTTTTTAATGCATTTTTTCCAATGAAATCATGAGATAAATTGTTACAATAATTATCAAATCCACATTCAATTGGATTATTTTCTAAAGTAAATTCATTACCATAGGATAATAAACCACCTTCTATTCTATCAATTAAATTTGGACATCCAGGTGAAATATTAAAAATTTTTCCTGCTTCCCAAATAGTTTCCCAAAGTTTTTTTCCTAAACTAAAACCTTTAAGGTAAATCTCAAAACCATCTTGTTTGCTATATCCTGATCTTGCAATTATCTGTTTTGTTCCTTCAAATTCAAAAAAAGAAAAATGAAAGAATTTTAATTTTTTAATTTTTTCTCCAAATATTGATGACATTAATTTTTCAGATTTTGGACCTTGAATTGCTAAGGGATAAATATCTGGCTCTATAATATCAACTTTAAAATTTCTTCCTACAGCCAATCCTTTTGCCCAAAGAAGGACATCTGAATCTGCAACTGATAGCCAATATTTATTTTCACTTAATTTTAAAAGTACAGGATCATTTATCATCCCTGCATTTTCATCTATCATTGGATAATAGTAACATTTACCAATAGGCATATCTTTTATTGATCTTGGTGACATGAGTTGTATTAATTCTGTAGCATCTTCTCCTATTATTTGAACCTGTCGTTGACATGAAACATCCCAAATTTGAGTATTTTTAGATAAGTGCCAATAATCTTCTTCAACTGTTGCTTTATATGATTTTGGAAGAAGCATATGATTAACTACAGTAAAACCACTTACACCAGCCTCAATTACTTTCTCGGTATAAGGAGTCCTCCTAATGCGTCTAGACATGTTTAATCCTGAATTACTCATTTTATTTAGACCACCATATTGAGTATCCATTTGGAGAAACAATTAAAGGTATGTGATATTTTTTAAGAGGATCTTTCATTTTAAATTTAACACAGATTGAATTAATTATTTCACTAGTATTTCTAAAATATTTACCAGAATTAATTATCATTTCATAATCACTTTCACAATCTTCTTTCGTTAATTCAAATTCTTTAAGCATTCTTCCAGAACTATCTGTTTTATCTTCTAGAAATACAACTTTGTTATTATTATTTACTTTATAAATAACAATTTCTACATCACTCGCATGCGTACCATCTATTGAGTTTAGTAAATGTGTAGAAAAAATTGCCATAACCTACTCTATAGACGCTTTATCTCTTTTATCACTAACTGCAGCAACTATTGGACTAATAACACCTTTAGCCTTAACATTTACACATGCAGTTTTACCACTTTCTAACGCTCTTTTTAAAGCGGGGCCTAAATCTTCTCTTTTAGTAACTAATTCTCCATGTCCTCCAAAACCCTCGAAAATTGAATGAAATGGAATATCTCTAAAATCAGTTGCAAAGTGTTTCCCACTTTCAAACAACCTTTCCTGTTGTTGAGAAATACAGTCAAGACCTCCATTGTTATCGATAACTACAACAATAGGTTTTTTTTCTTGAAATGCAGCTTCAATTGATAATCCGCCAGATAAAAATGCACCATCTCCACTTATTAAAACAACATTAGATTTAGGATTAAGATTTTTCGCTGATACTGCAAAAGGAACTCCAACACCTAACATGCTGAAAGTACCTGGATGTAATATTCCTCCAAGTTTTTTACCTTTTGATCCAGCAATATTAATTGCAATCTCGGACCAGAAATGCGTATTACCACCATCAATAACTAACCAATCATTATCAGTTAACACTTCTTGAACATCTAAAGCTAATTGAAGAGGATGAATTTTTCCACCTTCTTTCTTAGCCGCTTCAGTTTCTTTATTTAAGTCATTTAATGTTTTATTGATCCAATTTTTTTTCTCTTTCTTATTCTTATTAAACCATTCATTATTTAATTTCCATTTACTGTTTTTCTTTAACTCTATGAGTTTATCCAAAAAGACTCCAGGGTCACAAAGTAAGTTAATATCTGCAGCTCTATTTAATTCTATTTCTTCATGCGATCCATTAATACAAACAAGCTTAGTGCTTTTTGGAAAAAGTGGAGGATTTCCAAAATTCATTTGATTATCAAGACGTGCACCAATCATAAGAACCAAATCTGATTCATGGAGAGCCATTTTTGATGGAGGATATTGATGAATATCTGCCAGCCCCATGTATGTATCTACTTCTTCACCTAAAAGCTTCTGATGGTATGGTATATTAAATATTGGAATGTTTAATTCAAAGCCAGCTTGCTCTAATTTTTTTTCTGCACTAGACCACCAAACTCCATGCCCTCCTATAAAAACAGGTTTTTGTGCACTAATTGCTAGATCAAATATTTCATTTAAACTCTCAGGATCAGGCCAAGCTTTTGCTAGAGGTTTCTTTTGATGAGTAAAAGGTCTTTCTTCTAAACCTGCATCATCTGCAAATGATGAAAACATTATATCTACTGGTACACTTAAATGTACTGCACCTGGATAACCATTTGTTGCAATTCTATATGCTTTATCTATGAACTCTCTTATTCTGTTGCCATCTGTTATACTTGCACTGTATTTTGTTAACGGTGCTGCAATAGATACATCATCTATTTCTTTAAAACCTCCTGCTCCTTGTCTTTTTAAGCTACTTGATCCAGTTATAAAAATAACAGGTGATCTTTCACCCCATGCTTCCATCATCGAAGGCACTGCATTTGCAAAACCTTCTGGCCCGACAATACAAACGGATGGTTTTCTTGATATCCTAGTATGACCATCAGCTAAATGACCAGCAATTTGTTCATGAGGACAATTAATTACATTAATTTGACACTCCATAAATCCTTCAAGTGCCGGATTACAAAAGCCTCCAGAAAGTGTAAAAACATTATCAATACCTTTGTCTCTAAGAGCTCTTGCAACTAATGCCCCACCTCTAATCTTTTTGTCTGCCATCTTAATACTTTATATCCTTAAAAAATTTCTCTGCTATTATTTTTTTATCAACTTCATTTATATCTGTTAACCCCACTAAGCCAAGATTTGTACTTAACTCTTCTTTAATTAAGTTAATGATTCTTCTAAGGCCTTTTGCACCATCCGCACCAATGGCATACATTAGAGGTCTGCCAAACATAACAAAGTCAGCTCCCAGAGCTAATGCACGTAAAATATCACTACCACTTCTAATGCCACTATCAAAAAGTATTGGGAAATCTTCTCCCAAAGCTTTTCGTATTAATGGTAAAGCATTAATAGAAGCAGTAGCACTATCTAATTGTCTTCCACCATGATTTGATACTTGAATTGCATCAGCACCAGCCTCTTTAATTTTCAAAGCATCTTCAGAATTCATTACTCCTTTGATAATTAATTTTCCTTTCCAAGCTTCTCTAATTCTTTTTAAAGTATCCCAGTCAGTAGTGCCTCTACTTTCTTTTCTTCTAAAAATTTGATCTCCACTTTTAGAAGTAACATAATTCATTGGTTTTGGAGCACCCTTTAATAAAGTTGTTAAGCTCCATTGAGGATGTAGTGCAAAATCTAAAAATTGTTTTGGACCAATTTTAAAAGGATAACCAAAACCATTTCTATCATCTCTTGCTCTTCTTGAAAGAATTGGAACATCAACAGTAAGGATCAAAACCTTGTATCCAATACTTTCTGCTCTTTTTAATAATTCCATAATAAATTCTTCACTTTGAAAAATATATATTTGCATCCACGAATGACCTTCTGAAAAAGTAAACATATCTTCTAGCGTAGTGCTAGAAGCCATTGAAACACATGTTGGAATATTATTATACGCACTTTCTTTTGCAATCATTTTATCTGCATCAGGCCATGAAAGATTTGTCATTCCCATTGGTGCAAATCCAAATGGATAATCAAAATGAAAATCAAATATTTTTTTACTTAAATTTCTATTCTCAACATTTCTAAAAACCTTAGGCTCAAGTCTAATTTGATCTAATGCTGTACTATTAATTTCTGCAAGTTTGTCATCTCCTGATGCTCCATCAATAAAGTCAAAGACTAATTTTGGTAATCTCTTTTTTGATAACCTTATTGCATCATCTATTGTATGGATTTTATTGCTAGGTTTAATGAGTTCATTCATTTTAATATTTGTATTCTAATATAATTTATAATTCTATTATAAAATAATACTAGTTTTTTGAAATACCCTTCCAAGGTATTGGATTAGATGGAATATCCTCTTTTAAACCTCTTTGTATTTCACCTTTCTCATCATACATTGGTAAAGTGCAAATTTCACCTTTTTGCACACTACCATCATCACAACTAACATCTACTATTGTGTCTGGTCCAAATTCTGCATTATCCATATGAACTATAGCAACACCACAAACTTGAAATGGCGACCATGTACTTGAAGTTACAATTCCAACTTTTTTATTATTAATAGAAATTTCAGAATCAACCAACGCAAAGCTTTTTTCCACTCTCATACCCCATGTTAAGCAATCTTTGCTTGCATTTAGTAAATAATCTCTTCCAATAAAATCACCTTTATTAAAATCTATAAATTTTCCTAATCCAACAGCAAATGGAGATCTGTCTCTTGTAAAATCTCTCCCTGCAGATAAGAGACCTGCTTCAATTCTTCTACATCTAAATCCTGGAGAGGCTGTAAGGATCATTCCCATTTCTTCACCCTTACTGAGTATTAAGTCTCCAATTTTTTTTGAATCATTTTCTGGCCTTAAATAAATCTCCCAGCCAAGTTCATTTGTAAAACCTGTTCTGCTTATAATTACTTTTTCTGAAGCAATTGAAGTTTCAACCCAATCAAAATAATTAAAATTATTTTTTAATGGTTGATCAACTAGTTTTTCTAAAAGTTTTAGAGATTTAGGGCCTTGTATTTGACTAACCCAAACGTTTGGATCTTTAATTTCAACATCTAAATTTTTTGAATGAGCTTTGTACCAACTGTATAAATGTCCATCACCTTGGGCAAACCAAAATTTATTTTTTTCTAATCTTAATAATAATCCATCTGAAATCATTCCTCCATCATGGTAACAAGCAAATTGATAGGAGCATCTTCCAATTTTAACTTTTGAAATATCTCTAGGAAATATTTGTTGAAGTAAATTTTCAGCATCAGGACCAGATATTTCGTATGGATGCTCACCTGTATGACGTAAAATTATTTCTTGTCTAGCTTTCCAATACATTTCATCTGCTGTAGCATGAGATAATTTTTCAAGTGTAAATCTACCATCAGCGTAGTTAGTATATTCGGGGTTAAGTGGTAACTCTTGATAAGTAAGAGGATGTATTTTCATGGGTCTAGCCAAATCTAGAGATCTACCAGTTTCTTTAACAACTGGTTTTACAACAAATCTGTAATTACTAACTAAATCTCCCATAAAATTTATTCAACTTATCACAAAATAATGAAAAAAAAATTTTAAAATAAATTCTTAATAGCTTCAATATGTCGTGGCTTTACTTCACAACATCCACCAACTAGAGTAACACCTTCATTTAAAGAATTTAAAACAAACTTTCTATATTTTTCTTGTCCAAATTCTTCATTTCGAGTTCCAAGTAACTCAACGGGATCAACATAATCATAATTTTCTTCAAAACCTTCTGAATTAAATTTTTCTTCATTACTAGTAGGCAGTTCTTTAAATAAATTCATTTTATAACCAAAAGGAAGCTTTTGTTTATTAAACATAGGAATACTCAAATTAATGATTTCAGGTGATACGCAGGCTGATACTATGCCACAACAATTAAATTTTTGAATAGTTTCAAAAAGTTCATCAAGACTTTCTCCAGATGGTAATTTTCCGTCATAACGTAAATGAACACCTACAAGAACTTGTTTATTAAATTCTTTTGAAGCTTCTAAAGCAATTTTTATTTCTTTGATGGAACACAAAACATCTAAGTAAAATATATCGACGTAATCTTTTAATATCTTTGCAATTTCATGAAAATAGTTAAACATAGTTTCATCAGTTTCAAAATGTATTGGGGAATATGTAACACCTTGATTTGGCAATGAGCCTGCAACAATAACTTTTTTATCACTTTCATTTTTTGCTTTTAATGCAAGTGCTCCAGCAGATCGTATTCCAAATTCAAATTTATCAAGTAAATTGTAATTTTTTAACAGTCTTCTTCTAACACTAAAATTTGAAGTAACAATTAATTGTGATCCTGCATTTATAAAATTCTTATGCATATCAACAACCATTTGGTGATTATTTTCATTTAATAAAGCTTGTGCAGACCAAAGATCACCTTTTGTTTCTAAACCCATTTCCATTAAAGTTTGACCTGAACCTCCATCAAAGAGATATTTCTTATTTTTTAAAAACATTTTTTTGGAAGATTAGAAGAAAAAGTGTGGCGCATATAAATGCGCCACAAAGAAAATTAATATTTTATGCAAACCACCAACGTTCAGAAAGTTTGTTACCATCACTTTCCCAGTTACCAGCAACATCTTCACCGTGAGCAAGTTTTTTAGAACCAGCACCAACATATTGGTTAAATGCATAAACAATTGCACCACCATCGTAGTTACAAAGAGCTTGTGCTTCCCAGTACATTGATTTTCTTTTTTCTGCATCAAGTTCTGATCTAGCAGCTCTAACAAGTTCATTGAAACGAACAGTTGAATCAGTTTGAACTAGATTACCCCAAGCAGCTTCATTCCACTCAGTATCATCTGTGAATGCAGCAGACCACATCATATCTTCTGTAGGTCTTCCACCCCAAGAACTCATACTGAAACCTTTAGTGTTCCATACGTTACTCCAGTAACCATCTTCAGGTTCTTTTTTAACTCGAAGATCGATACCACATTCTTGAGCAGATGCTGCTATCAAGTTAGTTGCATCTGTACATCCTGCATAAGGAACCTCAGAAGTACTAATTTCAATTGGTCCACTTACTCCAGATTTTTTCCAGTGATAAGCAGCTTTATCAGCATCGAACTCTCTCTGCTCTAAAGCATTGTTGTGGTATGGGTGAGCAGTTGAGATCGGGTGATCATTACCAACTGTTCCATATCCTAGCATTATCTTATCAACAATTTCTTGTCTTTTGATTGCAAACTTCATTGCCATACGAACATCAAAATTATCAAATGGCGGCACATTTAATCTCATTGGAGCTGTATAATGTGCATATCCAGATGCTGCAGTAATTTCAACATTTGGATCTCTTGTTAGTAAATTTGCAGTTCTTAAGTCAACACCGTTCATCCAGTCTATTTCACCATTTAATAATGCCGCTTGTCTAGTAGCAGGATCATTAATTCCGATTACTTCAACTGAATCAAAGTGTGCAACACTATCACCTTTGAAATAATTTGGATTTCTTTTTCCAAATTTTGCTCCAACACCTGGATTAAATTCATCCATAATGTAAGGACCAGTTCCAACAGTAGATTGAGCATCAACAACTCCATCTTTTGTTGGTTTAATCATAATGTGATAGTCAGTAGTTATTGCAGGCCAGTCAGCGTTTGCACCTTTTAGCTTGAAAATAACCCTGTCATTTCCATCAGCAGAAATTGTTTCAATTTGAGATAACAACCCACCTGCTGCTGAAGCGGTGTCTGGATTCATGTGATACTGATAGTTAAGTACAACGTCTTCTGCAGTCATTGATTTTCCATTATGGAATTCAACTCCTTTACGAAGATTATATACCCAAGTTTGAGCATCATCAGATTCAATTGACTCAGCAAGCTCTCCAACAATAGTATGGTCTGAGTCAACAACCGTTAAACAGTTTTGATATGACCAAGCTGTAGCTTGCATGAATGAACTTTGATAAGTTGCAGGATCAAGTGTATCTGTAGTATCAGCCGCACCATTACCCCATCTTAAATGTCCGCCTTTTTTTGGAGTAGCAGCAACAGCTTTATCAGCGAGTGATAGTGCTATTGGTAAAGTTACACCAGTTGCAAGAACAGACATCATGAACTGTCTTCTGTCAATTAGCCCTTTAGTGAGCTTTGAAGACTGCTCTTTAATATATTTGTCTATTTTCTTATCTTTCATTTGTCCTCCCTTTTATTGAACAAAAACCTTTATTTTTGTTCATTATTTCTAGAAATTTAACAAAAAACAAACTTAAGTTAATTAACATACAAACATATAAATTATTTAAATTCAACGGATAATTTATGAAATTTAGGTTGCATAATGGTCTAATTAAGTAATAACAAAATTAAAATATTTAGGAGGACAATATTAGCCAAATTCACCCAATATTTAGAACAATTTTTTTAAGAATTGGCCTTGGATTAATTACTGTATTCGCTTTTTCAGTAATTATTTTTAGCTGTTTTTCTTTTTTGCCAGGAGATTTTGCAACTGAGATTCTAGGACAATCAGCTACAAAATCCTCAGTTGAGGCTCTTAGGTCAGAATTAGGTTTAGATAAACATCCAATCCCAAGATATTTTGAATGGTTGTCTAATGTATTTCAGGGAGATTTTGGAAGTTCTTTCTCAGGTAGATCAAAAGTACAAGGTGATCAAGGTGATAGATCAAGACTTGTTGTGGAACTAATTATTCCCAGACTGAAAAATACACTTTTTTTAACCGGAGTAAGTGCTCTTGTAGCTATTCCACTGGCATTACTTCTAGGTATTTCAGCTGCCTTATACAGAAATAGTGTTTACGATAGATCGGCAACTGGTTTTAGTTTAGTTACTGTTTCTTCTCCCGAGTTTTTTACTGGATATATTTTTATTCTTTTATTAGCTACCTTGTTTCCAGTTTTTCCTACTATAGCAAATGTCAATGAAGACACATCCTTAATTGATAGGTTTTATTTAACTGCTTTACCTGTTTTTACTTTAACGCTTGTAACAATGGGTCACATGATGAGAATGACTCGATCTGCAATAATCAATATTTTATCAAGTGAATATATCGAAATGGCAAAATTATCTGGTGCTACCAGATATGAAGTAATTGTGAAACATGCTTTGCCTAATGCTTGGGCTCCAATTGCTCAAGTAATAACTATAAATCTTGCCTACATGTTAATTGGTTCAGTTGTTGTCGAGTTTGTATTTAATTATCAAGGCATAGGAAGATTAATGGTTGGATCCGTTTATAATAGAGATATTCCTGTTGTTCAGGCTTGCGCTTTAATATTTGCATCAACTTACGTTATATTAAATTTACTAGCTGATTTAATTGGCATAATTTCAAACCCTAGACTTTTGTATCCAAAATGAGTGAAAATACACAATCATATTCAGCAAAAGGTGAAGTTAGTAATATAGCTAAAAGAAGAACTAGATTTGAAAGAATTAAAATAGCATTTTCTAAAGCTCCTTTATCTGCTTGGTTTGGAATGATTGTTCTATCTATCTATCTTATTGCTGCATTCTTTGCTCCTTTTATTGCGCCACATGGTGAGGCTGAAGTTTTCCCAGTAGCATATGCGCCTTGGGGTGGAGAACACTTATTAGGAACAGATCAAATTGGAAGAGATATTCTTTCTAGATTAATATTTGCTTCAAGAAATACACTAGGAATTTGTTTTTTAGCCTGTACCATTGCTTTATTTATAGGAACAATATTTGGAATAATTGCTGCAATAGATAGAAGTTATATTGATCAAATTTTAAGTAGATCTATTGATACTTTAATGGCAATTCCCGTAATGATTTTTACTTTTATACTTTTATCTGTTTTTGGGCCAAGTAACTTAAACTTAATTTTAATTCTAGGGGTATTAGAATCAACGAGGTTTTTTAGAATTTCAAGATCTGTAGCTGTTGGGCAAGTTGTATTAGAATATGTTGAGGTAGCTAAATTAAGGGGAGAAAAACTTTCTTATATAATTTTTAGAGAAATTTTACCAAATATAGCATCTCCACTAATTGTAGAATTTGGAGTGAGATTCATTTTTATTATTTTCACAGTTTCAAGTTTAAGTTTTTTAGGCTTAGGAATTCAACCGCCAGCTGCTGATTGGGCTGCAATGGTTAGAGAAAATGCAATTTTAATTCAATATGCCCAATATGATATTACTGCTGGATTAACACCACTAATACCTGCTGCAATAATTGCTTTATTAGCTCTTGCAATTAATTTTGTGATTGATTGGTATTTATACATAACAAGCGGATTAAAAGATGACATCAAATAATAAAAAAGAACTTCTTTTAGAAATGAAGAATATTCATATCGATGGATTTTCAGATGAGAGATGGCATAAAATACTAAAAGGTGTTGATCTAAATTTATACAGAGGTGAGATTTTAGGATTAATTGGAGAAAGTGGTGCTGGAAAATCGACTATGGGAAAAGCAGCAATGGGTTACACTCAACCAGGTTGCAAAATTATTAAAGGTGAAATACTCTTTAATGGCACAGATCTTGCAAAATTGACGGAATTTGAAAAAAGAAAAATATGGGGTACGAAAATTTCATATGTTGCACAATCAGCTGCAGCATCTTTTAATCCTGCTCATAGATTGATGGATCAAACCATTAGTGCAGCTAATAGAGCAAAGATAAATCCTACTGAAGTTTTAAGAAAAGATGCAGTGCAACTTTATGAGTCACTGCAACTACCAGATGCAGAAAATATTGGTGAGAGATATCCCCATCAAGTCTCTGGGGGTCAACTACAAAGAATTATGACTGCTATGGCTATGTCACCAAGACCAGAACTAATAATTTTTGATGAACCAACAACTGCTCTTGATGTAACTACTCAAGTTGAAGTTTTGTCTGCTATGAGATCAATAGTAGATAAATTTAATACTGCAGCAATTTATATTACTCATGATTTAGCTGTAGTTGCTCAAATGGCTGATAGAATTAAAGTTCTTAGATATGGAGAAGAAGTTGAAGAGTCTGAAACGAGAGAGATGCTCTCAAACCCTAAAGAAGAATATACCAAATCACTATGGTCAGTAAGATCACTTATCAAGCCTGAAGAAACGAATGAAGATTATATGCTGTCCATTAAAAATATCGATGCAGCTTATGGCTCATCAAAAGTTCTGCATAATGTTTCTGTTAATATTCCTAGGGGTAAAACTGTAGCAATAGTTGGAGAAAGTGGATCAGGAAAATCAACAACTGCTAGAGTGATAACAGGCTTACTGCCTCAAACCAAAGGAGAAATTATATTTGATGGAAAAAAATTATCTCCAAAACTTGAGCAAAGATCAAAAGAAGAATTAAGAAGAATTCAAATAATTTTTCAAATGCCTGATACAGCAATGAATCCTAAACAAACTGTTGATGAAATAATTGGAAGGCCAATTGAATTTTACCATGGAGTAAAAGGAAAAGAGCGTGAGGCTAAAGTAATTGAATTGTTAAAAATGATTGAATTAGATGAATCTTTTTTAGATAGACTGCCATCTGAATTATCAGGAGGTCAAAAACAAAGAATTTGTATTGCTAGAGCTCTAGCTGCTAATCCAGATTTAATTATTTGTGACGAGGTTACTTCAGCATTGGATCAAATTGTTCAAGAAGGAATTTTAAAACTCTTACAAAAACTTCAAAAAGATCTTGGAGTGACTTACATTTTTATTACTCACGATATTGCTACTGTTAAAGCTATTTCCGATGAAATAGTAGTTATGTATCAAGGTGAAGTAGTTGAACAAGGATTAAAAAGTAAAATTTTAAATCCCCCACACCCTGATTATACAGAACTGTTATTGTCTTCAGTCCCAGAAATGGATCCTGATTGGTTAACTAATCTTCTGAATAAAAGATCTTCTTAATAAATCTATATTATAAATAATGAATATATTTAAATTTATACTTAATTTTTTTTCTAGCAAAGAAAATAGAATAGATAATCTAGAAGCAAAAAATATAATGATAAGTGAGAACAATTTTAATAAAGATAACCTAACACTAGGTTCTATTTACAAGATAAATCAAAATATAAAACTAAAAAATTTTAAAAATAAAATTCTTGAAGACAACTTAACAATAGTAGTTACTGATAATAAAGGTAAAATTATTGGATATATTTCTAAAAAAGAGATAAATAATATCTATAAATGAAAATAAATCTGAGTAAAAAAAATTATGTAATTTCTGCTGGTGCAGATGGTTTAGGTTTTGCAATAGCAAATAAAATAATCAATTCAGGTGGTAAAGTATATTTATCTGATATAAATAAATCAAAAATTGATAAAATAAATTCAAATAAAAAATATTATAATAAAATATTTGCTCAACATTTAGACTGCACTAATCCAAAAGATATTAAGGAATATTTTAATTCCCTAAAAAACTTAAAAAAAATTGATGGACTAATAAATAATATAGGAATTGCAGGACCTACAAAGTATCTCCAGAATATTTCTATTGATGAATGGGATAACACAATTAAAACTAATCTAAGTTCACATTTTTATTATACTAAATTTGCTATTCCTTTTTTAAAAAAAACTAAAAGGGCATCAATAATTAATTTATCTTCAACTGCTGGTTTATTTGGTTATGCACAACGTTCACCATATACATCAAGTAAATGGGCAATAATTGGATTAACTAAAACACTAGCCGTTGAGCTTGGAAAATTTAAAATACGAGTAAATGCAATTTGTCCAGGTGCAGTGAATGGTGATAGAATGGACAGAGTAATAAATGCAAAAGCTAAATTAATTAAATCAACAAGCAAAAAAGTAAGAAAAGAATTAGAATCAATGGTTTCATTGAATACATTTGTAGAAAAGGAAGATATTGCATCAATGGCTTTATTTTTATTGAGCGAAGCCTCAGAAAATGTATCTGGTCAAATCATGACTGTTGATGGAAATACTGAAAGAATGAATTAGTGGATAACAACGCTGATTACATCATTATTGGTGCAGGATCAGCAGGTTGTGTTTTAGCTAACAGATTGTCTTCACAATCAAAGAATTCTGTAATTTTATTAGAAGCTGGTCCATCGAGTAAAACTTGGAAAGTTGATATGCCAAGCGCACTTCTATATGCAATGCATGATCCAAAGTATAATTGGAAATATTATACAGAGCCTGAACCATTTCTAAATAATAGATCTTTATATTGTCCAAGAGGTAAAATGATTGGAGGATGTTCATCACATAACGGCATGGTTTTTGCTAGAGGTCATAAAGAGGATTTTGATAGATGGTCTTCAAGTGGTTTAACTGATTGGTCATATGAAAAAGTTGTACCTTTTTTTAAAAAATTAGAAACTTGGTCTCATGATAGTAATGAAAGAGGTAAAGAGGGGCCATTAAAAGTAAATAAATCAAACATAGATAAAAAATATCCTTTATTTAAAAAAGTTTTAGATGCTGCACAAGAAGCTGGATATAAAATATTTAATGACTCTAATAATACTGATAATGAAGGATTTGGAACTTTTGATGTAACAATAAACAACGGTGTCAGACAAAGTGTTGCTAAAGCATATTTAGAACCAATACAAAATAGAAAAAATCTTACAATAATAAATAATATTGATGTGAAAAAAATTCTTTTTAAAAATAAAACTGCAATTGGTGTTGAAACAATTAAAAAAAACATAACAAATAAATATTTAGCAAATAAAGAAGTTATACTTTGTGCAGGTTCAATTAATTCTCCCAAAATTCTTCAATTATCCGGAATAGGTAATGAAAAACATCTTAAAAACTTGGGAATAGAAGTAATTAATAATTTAGTTGGGGTAGGAGAAAATTTACAAGATCATTTAGAGATGTATATTCAATATAAATCTAAAAAAAATGAAACTTTACATACTTTAGCAACAAATTTTCTCTATCAAGCAATTGAAGGATCAAAATGGTTTTTATTTAAAAAAGGTAGGTTGGCAAACTCACATTTAGAGTTAGGAGGTTTTGTTAAGTCTGATAAATCATATAATCATCCAAACTTACAATTTCATTTTTTTCCATACTTAGTTATAAATCATGGTTTAGAAAATCCTAATTTTGAAGCTTTTCAATTTCATGTTTGTCCAAATAGACCAAAAAGTAGGGGGTTTGTCAAAATTAAAACAAATAACTATAAAGATGATCCTAAAATACAATTTAATTATCTTAAGCATGAGGACGATTTAAAACAAATGAGAGAAGGTGTAGTAATTGCTAAAAAAATTTTGTCTCAAAAAGCACTAAAAGAATATGTTGGCACAGAAATTAGGCCTGGAAAGAATGTATCTAATCAAAATGAATTAGATGAAGTTATTAAAAATACATCTGAATCTGCGTATCATCCGTCATGCACAAATAAAATGGGTGAGGACAAAACTTCAGTTGTAGACCAAAACCTAAGGGTTCATGGAATTCAAAATTTAAGAGTTATTGATGCTTCTGTAATGCCAGATATTGTTAGTGCTAATTTAAATGCAACAACTATTATGATTGCTGAAAAAGCTTACGACCAAATAAAGAGTACCGTTAGTTAGAGAACTAAAATCTAATATAATTAGATAGTTTTTCTTCTAAGAGTCCAACCGTATCTTTCGCTGTAGTATGCTTCGATACCATCAGCAAGATTAAGGTCATAATTTGAGTCTATAGATCCTTCAAGAACCTTCTTCTCAATAGAACTCTGCTCTAGGCTTTCTTTTTGATTATTAATATTTTCTGTTAATTTACTATTCATATTTACAGATTTTACAAATACATAAAAATACTAAAAAAAACTAGATTTTTTCTTATTTTTAATGTAAAGAAAATTACTTTGAATTTATTGTTTTTGTAAATTTTGTAAATGAATATTGAATCTGACATAAATTTTGGCCCAAGGTTAAAAAAACAAAGGATAAGCAAAGGTTTTTCACAAGCTGAATTATCAAAAACTATTGGCATATCACCTAGTTATTTAAATTTAATTGAAAGTGGAAAGAGAAAAATACCACTTTCCTTACTAATTAAAGCAGCTGATAAATTAGATTTATCAATTAAAGACTTCTCAACAGAATCTAGCAAACGACTTCTTTCAGACGTAATGGATGTTTTAAGCAATGAAATTTTTGATGATTTAAAGATAACCAATCACGACACAAGTGACTTCATTGGTTCAAATCCTAACATAGCTAAAGCATTACTGACAATAAATGATTCTTTTAAAAGTTTTAAAGAAGATATGCAAAATCGACTTGAAACGATGGATGTCAATGCAAATCAAATTGAAAAACCAACAAGACTACCTGTAGAAATCGTCTCCGATATTCTTCAAGAAAATAAAAATTACTTTCATGATTTAGAAGTAAGTTCTGAAAATCTAAGAAAAGAAATCGGTCTTGAAACTGGACCTAACATTGGTTCTGGATCTAAATTATCACTTTATCTTAAAGAAAAACATGGAATTGAAGTTAAAATAGTAACAATAAACGAAGATGAAAAAATAGTTAAAAGATTTGATGAAAATTCAAATATTTTTTATCTTTCTGAAATGTTAACTTATACATCAAGAAACTTTCATTTAGCATCACAAGTTGCTTATTTAGAAGCTAATGATGTTATCAATAAAGTTATTAAAGATAATAACGTCGAATCAGAAGAAGTAGAACCTTTGCTTAAACTATCTTTACTAAATTATTATGCTGCTGCTTTTATGATGCCTTATAACGATTTTTTAAAGAGTGCTAAATTACATAAATATGATGTAGAAATTTTGATGCATCATTATGCTTGTAGTTTTGAACAAGTTACACATAGATTAACAAATCTTCAAAGACCTGGGAACGAAGGAGTGCCATTTCATTTTTTAAAAACAGATATTGCTGGAAATGTCTCAAAGCGATTTTCTTTATCTGGTATTCATATACCAAGACATGGAGGTTCTTGTCCTAGATGGAATGTGTATACTGCTTTTTTAAATCCGGGAAAAATTCATCCTCAAATATCTAAAATGCCAGATGGACGAGTATATTTTTGTATAGCAAGAGCTTTTGAGAAAGGAATTGAAAAACATGGAATGCCTAAAAGCTTTGTTTCGATTGGTTTAGGTTGTGATATGAAATACGCAAAAGATTTAATTTATTCTGAAGGAATTGATCTAAATAATAAAAAATTACAAATGCCAATTGGAGTTTCGTGTAGAATTTGCCCTAGAGTGGAATGTCAGCAAAGAGCTTTTCCTCCAATTGATAAAGAACTTAAATTAGATATAAAATATCGAGGGACGTCGCCCTACGTTACAATTTAGTTAAATTTTGACTAACATTTTACCTAAATTTTTACCATTAAGTAGATCTATAAATGCTTTAGGAGCATTTTCTATATTTTCATAAATTGTTTCTTTGAATTTTATTTTTCCTTCTGAAAGCCAATTTCGCATATCAGTTTCAAAAGGCTCGTTATCATTTTCATGATCAAAAATTAAAAAACCTTTTATTGTTAATCTTTTTACTAATACATGAGCCATATTTTTTAGTCCAGCAGGAGCAGAAGTTGAATTCATTTGAGATATTCTTCCGCAAATTATAATTCTTCCAAAATTTTTCATTCGAAAAATTGCAGACTCTAAAAAATCACCTCCAACATTATCAAAGTATAAGTCAAATCCTTCAGGACAAATTTCTTTCAAGTGAAGAACAAGGTTATCAATTTTTTTATAATTAAATGCTACATCAACATTTAATTCATTTTTTAACCAATCAACTTTTTCATCTGATCCTGTACTAGCATAAACTTTACATCCTAAATTTTTTGCAATTTGACAAACTGTTGACCCAACACTTCCACCTGCTGAAGATACAAGAATACTTTGTCCCCTTTGTATATTCCCATGATTAAAAAGACCAATATATGCTGTTTGACCTGTCATTCCTAAAGGTCCTAGATAAGTTTGCAATGGAAGATTGGTGTTTTTTATTTTTTTTAAATCACCTCCTTTGCAAATGAAGTTATCTCTCATTCCAAAATTACTGAAAACAACATCTCCTTCTTTAAATTGTGAATCTTTTGATTTTTGGACTGACCCAATTGCATAACCTTCCATTTCCTCGCCTAGTAAAAAGGGTGGTTTATAATTTTTACGTTCTGTCATTCTTGCTCTCATATATGGATCAACAGATATCCATGAATTAAGAACATGAATATTATTTATTTCATCTAATTCTAAAGTTTTAGATTTAATTTCAAAATCCTCTTCTTTGGGTAAGCCAGTTGGTATATAATTTTTTAAAGCTACATATTTTGAAATTATTGTCATAATTATAATTTATATTTTTTCTTTAATTCTAGCAAATCTATTAAGAAATTATCTCTTATGTTACTTAAATCTTTTATAGAATGATTATTTGATTGTTTTTTTGTTCCTTTGATGATTTTTTCTTTAAGTTTTTTTGTTAGTTTTGGAGATTTGAGTTTAGTCCATGGAAGCTTCAATGCTGGTCCAAACTGATCTAGCATATGTTTCATACCCATTTCTCCTCCAGCAAGATGAAAAGTAAGAAAAGTTCCCATTAGAGCCCACCTCATACCAGGTCCATAAGTGATTGCTTCATCTAAATCTTTTGTTGAAGCATATCCATCGTTTATAATATGTAAACCCTCTCTCCACAAAGCTTCTTGCAATCTATCAGATAAAAAGCCTGGTAATTCTTTTTCTACCAATAATGTTTTCATTTTAATTTTTTGATAAAATTTTTTTGCTTTATTAAGATATAAATTTGAAGTTTTTTTACCTTTTACAATTTCAACCAAAGGGAGAATATATACAGGGTTAAAGGGATGAGCTATGATTAATCTTTTTGGATTAATACATTTTGATTGTAAATCTGATGGAAGTAAACCAGATGAACTTGAAGCAATTATTGAATTTGAGGGTGAATATTTACTTATATTTTTTATAACATCTTTTTTTAAAGATAGTCGTTCAGGTACATTTTCCTGAATTAAATCTGCATTTTTCACTGCCTCCTCAATATTGTTGGCGATTTCCAAATTTTTGAAATTGATTTTTTTATTATATAATTTCTTTATAATTAAGTTTGTTCTTGTTATTTCATCTTTTAGAAAATTTAATTGCTGAGAATTTTTATCAAATGCTTTAACTTTTATACCATTAGCGAGAAATCTAAGTATCCAGCCGGTACCAATTACACCAGTTCCAATGACAGTAATATTTTTCAAATTAAAAATGTTTTTTTAGTTTTAATTTCTCTCTTGTCTGTTGCGGGGATAAAATAGACGCTCCCATATCTTCAACAATACATCTTGCCTTTTCAACCAACTGTGCATTTGATGCAAAAACTCCTTTTTTTAAATAAAGATTGTCTTCAAGTCCCACACGAACATTTCCTCCTAAAATAACCGCTTGTGCAGCCATAGGCATTTGCGATCTTCCTATTCCAAATCCAGACCAAATACCTTCAGAAGGTACCATTTCAGCCATAGCTTTCATTGCGCTCGTTGTTGCTGGTGACCCCCAAGGTATACCAAGGCATATTTGATAAAAAGGAGGACCATCAATTAAACCTTCTTTATAAAGTTGGTTAGCAAACCATAAATGACCCATTTCAAAAGCTTCCATTTCTGGTTTCACTCCAAGCTCCTGCATTTTTTTTGCTGCAGCTCTTAGTTGTATCGGTGTATGAATAAATGTCATGTTTGAGTCACCAAAATTTAGTGATCCGCAATCTAAAGTGCAAATTTCAGGTAATAATTCTTCAACATGTTCTAATCTACTTAATGCATCGATCATATCCGTATTTGCTCCCACTGGATTTAAAGGATCTTTACCTGTTCCAACTTCAAAATCACCACCCATACCTGTAGTAAAATTTAAAACTACATCAGTTTCAGAAGAGCGAATTCTATCTGCCACTTCTTTATAATAACTTAAATTTCTAGAAGGTTTGCCATCAGGCTCCCTTACATGTACATGAGCTATTGCTGCACCCGCTTTGGCAGCTTCAATTGAAGCATCAGCAATTTGTTTTGGCGTTATAGGTAATTCAGGATGTTTACTTGCTGTATCTCCTGATCCAGTAACGGCACACGAAATTATTACTTCATTATTCATTATTTTAAACTACTATATTTTTTGAATTAATAAAGAAAAACAATGAAGATATATTTAAATTCAGGAAGAGTTAAAAAAGAATGGACAGATTACAATGGTCATATGAATTTGGCATTTTATATTCATCTTTTTGATGCTGGATGGGAAGTTCTTTTACAAAAATTTAATATGGGTGAAACTTCTGCAAAAACAGAGAAGAAAACTACTTTCGCCGTAGAGTCACACACAACTTATGACCAAGAAGTGAAAGAGGGCGATGAAGTAGATATTAATTTGTTATTTCTTGATAGGGATAAAAAAAGATTAATTTACAAATTAGAAATGACTCATAAGCTTGAAGGTTACAGAGCAGCAACAACAGAGGTTTGCTCTTTATATGTTGATTTAAATATTAGAAAAGTTTCTGAATTAGAATTAGAAAAGCAAAAAGATATAGATAAATTTATTCAAGAAAATAAAAATAACTTTGATCCAGGTAACCTTGCACTAATCAACAAGTTAAAAAAATAATTATAAATTTCTATAAGGTGTTCTATTAAATATTCTTTGAACCATTGGAACAAATTCTTTTAGAGGAATTGTATCATAATTTGGATCAAATGATGCTTGATCCCATCTTTCACAAAAATCTATAGTATCTTTAAAGAATTCATGACCTATGAACTTATCTCTTAGATTTCTATCTTTTCCATAATAATGATTATAGTAGTAGGCTTGAAACAAACCGTGTTGTTCTACAATCCATCTTGTTTTTTCAGACACAAAAGGTTTTAATACTGCAGCTGCAAGTTCAGAATGATTAAGAGGCGCAATTTCATCACCTATATCATGCAATAAGGAGGCTACCACCATTTCTTCAGAAGCTTGTTCACGTAACGCTCTTGATGCAGTTTGAAGAGAATGTTCTAATCTAGATACCTTATAGCCACCTAAAGAATTGTCTAAACTTTCTAGCACTCTTACTATTCTATCAGCTGTACCTTCAATAAATTTATCTTCAAAATTAGCAAGAAGTTCATAATCCTCTTTATCACCATGTTTCATTTCAGTGAATTTTACTTCATCTTTAGACATGAAATAATTATACATATTTTTAAATTTTATGAAACTAATTCCTGAATGGCATGAACACCAATATTGTTTGATTGCTTGGCCATGTAATAAAGATCTCTATGGTAAAATTATTAATAAGGCTAGAGATGAAGTTGCAAATGTAATTAATGAAATTGCAAAAACTGAGCAGGTTATTGTTTTGTCAAATAAAGAAGACATTAATGAAATTCAAAATAAAACTGATCATAAAAATATAGATATTATAGAATGTAAATTAGATGATTCTTGGATGCGAGATATTGCACCAATTTTTTATAATGAAAATGAAAAATTAAAATCAATTAGCTTTGAATTTAATGGTTATGGAAAGTATCCAGATTATTTAAATGATAATAAAATATCAAAATTTATTTCAAACTATTTAAATATCCCAACAAAAATTTCTGACTTAGTTATTGAAGGAGGAGCAATAACTTATGATGATAAAAAAAATTTATTTAGCACTAAAAATGTAATATTTAATAAAAATAGAAAACAAAAACATAATAATGAATATATTATTAAAGAATTAAAGCTCTTGTTTGACTTAAATTATATTTTTTTATTTGAAAATGGACTAATAGAGGATGATACAGATGGTCATGTCGATAATTTATTATGCCCGATAGGAAAAAATCAATATTTAATTGCCACAACTCACAAATTAGATCCTAATTATGAAATATTAGAAAAAAACAAAGCTGATCTTATTAAATTTTTTAGAGATACTAATCAGACATTTGATTTAATTGAAGTTCCTTTACCTACAAGAAAAAAGATTAATAATAAGAATATTATTAGTTCATATATAAATTTCTATTTCAGTAAAAATAAAATTATCTTACCTAAATTCAATGTTAAGGAAGATAATGAGGTAAAATTAACTTTTGAAAAGTTATTCCCAAATAGAGAAATTATGATGTTGGAAACAGAAAATATAAATTATGGTGGTGGAAATATTCATTGTATAACAATGAATGTACCAAAAATATGAAAGTAAAAGTAGCAACATCACAATTCAAGGCTATTAAAGGCGACTTTGACGCTAATTTAAATAAAGCAATTAGTTTAGTTGAAAAAGCATCAAATGAAAATGTTGATATTTTACTTCTGCAAGAATTATTTCAAGATTATTATTTTTGTTCAACAAAAAATGATAAATTTTTTGATCTTGCAATTGATTTTCCTTCTAATCCAATGTTCGAAAAATTATCTAATATCTGTAAAGATAAAAAGATTTCATTACCAATTAGTTTTTTTCAAAAAAAGGAAAATAAGTTTTTTAACTCTCTAGTTATGATTGATTCTTTCGGTAAAATAAGTGAAGTTTATAATAAATCTCACATCCCAGAAGGACCTGGATATAATGAGAAGTATTATTTTGAAAAAGGCAACACAGGTTTTATGGTTTTTGACACTCCTCAAGCAAAAGTTGGTTGTGCAATTTGTTGGGATCAGTGGTTTCCTGAATGTGCAAGAATATTAACATTGAAAGGTGCAGATTTAATTTTTTATCCATCAGCAATTGGCTCTGAGCCACACATGCCTGAGTTAAATTCAAAGGATCATTGGATTAATACAATGGTAGGACATGCTGCTGCAAATCAAATCCCTATAATAACTTCGAATAGAATAGGGAAGGAGGTCGAAGCTGATATTGAATTAAATTTTTATGGCAATTCTTTTATACTGGATCATCTTGGAAATGTAATAAATCGTATGAATGATAAGGATGAAGGAATAATAACTGCAACTTTAGATTTGTTAATTTCAAGAGAATATAGAAAATTATGGGGTAACTTTAGAGACAGAAGGCCAGATCTATATAAAAAAATTCTCGATTTTTAATTTATTTTATTTAATGTAATTTTTATTTAGGAGGGGAATAATGCTTAAGTATTTTATATCTCTATTAGTTTTAATTTCTTTTTCAGCGCAGGCTAAAGAAGAATTATTTATTTACAATTGGTCTGACTACATTGCCGAAGATACAATTGAAAATTTTGAAAATGAATTTGGCATTGATGTAACATATGATGTTTTTGATTCAAATGAGGTTCTTGAAGCTAAACTTTTAGCTGGTGGGTCTGGCTATGATATTGTCGTGCCTTCTGGTTCTTTTTTAGAAAACCAAATCAAGGCTGGAGTTTTTCAAAAACTTGATAAATCTGAATTATCGAACTTAGGAAATTTAGATCCAGAAGTTTTATCAAAGATAGATGCACATGATCCAGGCGGTCAGTATTCAGTAAACTATATGTATGGCACAACTGGTATTGGTTACAATACTGATAAGGTTGATGAAGATGAGGTTACTAGTTGGAGTGTTTTATTTGACCCAGCTATAGCTTCTAAATATGAAGATTGTGGTATAGCAATGTTAGATGCACCATCTGAAGTAATGGAAATTGCCTTAAAATATGTAGGTAAAGATCCTAACACCGAAGACGAAAATGATTATAAAGCTGCTCTTTCAATGTTGCAGGAAATTAGACCTTTCATTAGGTATTTTGATTCTTCTCAATATATAGATGATCTTGCTAATGGTGAAATTTGTCTAGCTATGGGATGGTCAGGTGATGTTTTTATTGCTGCATACGAAGAAATAGAACCAGTTTGGTATTCTATTCCTTCAGAGGGAACTGTAATTTGGTTTGATATGATGGCAATTCCAGCTGATGCAAAAAATGTTTTAAATGCACATAAGTTTATAAATTATATTTTGCGCCCTGAAGTTGCTGCAGATATTACAAACTATGTTTGGTATTCTAATCCAAACAAAGCAGCTAATGAGCTAGTTGATCCAGAAATTTTAGGAGATCCAGCTATTTATCCAGATGAAGCAACTTTAAGTATGCTATTTGCTGATACTGCTGACTCACCTAAAAAAGCACAATTATCAACTAAATATTTTAATAAATTTAAATCAAATTAAAAAATATACTTCATTTCAGCACTAATATATTAATATTAGTGCTGATTTAAGATGGATAATAATTTTCTTGTAATTGAAAATATTTCTAAATCATTTGGAGATAACAAAGTTTTAGAAAATATTAATTTAAATATTTCAAAATCTGAATTTTTTGGTCTCTTAGGATCATCGGGCTCAGGCAAAACTACCTTACTAAGAATACTAGGTGGATTTGAGAAGCCAGATACAGGACGTGTAATACTCGACGGAACGGACATAACAAACCTTGAGCCTTTTGAAAGACCATTAAATTATATGTTTCAATCGTATGCTCTATTTCCTCACTTAAACGTATTTAATAATTTAGCTTTTGGAATAAAAGAAAATTTTACCCAAAAAGAAATTGAAATAAACGTAAGAAATATTGCCAAACTTTTATCTATTGAACATTTATTAAATAGAAGAATTAAGCAATTATCAGGGGGGGAGCAGCAACGAGTTGCCCTTGGAAGGTGCTTAATAAAAAAACCTAAGTTATTATTATTAGATGAGCCTCTTGCAGCACTAGATAAAAAACTAAGATCAAAAACGCAATTAGAGTTAACAACCCTCCAAAAGAAACTAAAAATTACATTTGTTTTTGTTACCCATGATCAGGAAGAAGCAATGTCCTTATCTGATAGAATGGCAATAATGAAGAATGGTCTTATTTTGGAATGCTCTAGCCCTGAAGAGATTTATGAAAATCCTAAAAGTCTTTATACTGCCAATTTTATAGGAATTGCAAATATAATTGAGATTTATAAGAAAGATGAAAATTTTTATTCTGATGATTTAGATATAAATTTTAAATTAAACAAAGAATTAAAAAATACAAAAACTAATATTTTACTAAGACCAGAGAAAATAAAAATACAATCAATAAATAATTTGAAAACAAGTTCATTTAATTCCTTTAGTGGAGAAATCTTAGAAAAATCATATTTGGGAAGTTTTACACGTTATGAAATAAAAATTAAAAATATGATAATTTCAGTTTTAGATCAGAATTTTAACTCCAGTTCAAATTATAATTTCCCAAAAGGGGAGAAAGTCATTTGTAGTTGGGAAAGTGAATCAATCAAGGTTTTAGAGGATTAATTGAAAAATAAATTATTTGAAAAATATTTTGTTTTTAGTCCTTATTTTTGGCTTGTTCTATTTTTTTTTATACCATTAGCTATAATTTTTAAAATATCAATTTCGGTATCAGAATGGGGGATGCCTCCTTATCAAGATATTTTTCTTTTTGATAATGGATTTAAGATCAATACTACATTTGAAAACTATGTTTATATATTTAGTGATTATTACTACATTGGATCTTTTGTAAATTCTTTGATACTAGCTCTAATATCTACTTTTTTTTGTTTACTTATTGGGTTCCCATTAGCTTTTTATATTGCGACTTCAAATATCAGATTAAGAAATATCCTATTAGTTTTAGTAGTTATTCCATTTTGGTCATCATTTTTATTAAGAGTATATGCATGGAAAATAATTTTACAGAATAATGGAATTTTAAATGTAATACTTCTAAACCTAGGCATAACATCAGAACCACTTCAATTATTATACAATCAATATGCTGTCATCATGGGAATTGTATACACTTATTTACCTTTGATGATTTTACCACTCTATGGATACTTAAATAAATTTGACTTAAATTTAATTGAAGCATCAAAAGATTTAGGATTAAATCGTATTAAAACCTTTTTTAAAGTTATTCTTCCTTTGTCTGTTCCAGGAATTGTTGCTGGATCTTTATTAGTTTTTATACCTGTTGTTGGAGAATTTATTATACCTGAAATGCTAGGTGGTAGTGATAGATTATATTATGGAAAAATATTATGGGAGGAATTCTTTGTTAATAGAAATTGGCCAGGTGCTAGTGCTTTAGCTTTTAGTGGAATTATTATTTTGGTTTTGCCAATTGTTATTTTTCAAATACTTTATTCTCGTTGGAGTCAAAAAAATGAAATCTAGTTTAATCAAAAGTATAGTTATTTTTTTAGGTTTATTTTTTTTATATTTCCCAATTTTAGTTTTAATTTTTTACTCATTTAATGAAAATAAGAGAGTAATGGTTTGGAAAGGATTTTCTTTAAGATGGTACAATGAATTATTTAATAATGAACAAATAATTGAGGCATTTATTATTAGTATTAAAATTGCAGCTTTGTCTGCAACTTTTGCTACAATTTTAGGAGTTATGATTGGATATTCACTTGTAAGAATAAGAAAAATTCCTTTTAAATCATTTTATATTTTTCTTTCATCAACACCATTGGTTTTGCCAGAATTAATTTTAGGTCTTTCAATGTTACTTTTTTTTATAAGCTTAAATAATGTAATTGGATTTCCATCATCTAGAGGGCAATTAACTATTTTCATATCACACGTTACTTTTTGTATTGCATTTGTAGCAATTATTATTCAAGCAAGATTAACTGACTTTAACAAAAATATTGAGGAAGCTGCGATGGATCTAGGCTATAATTATACCAAGGTACTCTATAAGATAACTTTACCAATAATTTTACCTTCTATTATTGCTGGTTGGTTATTAGCTTTTACAATTTCTTTAGATGATCTAGTAGTAGCGAGTTTTACTACTGGGCCTGGAGCTAACACATTGCCAATTGTAGTTTTTTCTAAAGTTAGATTAGGACTGAGTCCTGAAGTAAACGCATTATCAGCAATTTTAATGTTTGCTTTAATAATAATTGGTTTATTTTATTTTTATTTAAATAAAAAATTTAAACATTAAGTAATAAATATTCTCGCTCCCAAGAACTTATTACTGATAAATAAGCTTGATACTCAACTCTTCTTATCGCAGCAATCGACCTTACAAATTTTTCATTAAATATGGATTTTATATCTTCATCATTTTCAAAAAGAGTTAATGATTCATCCATATTTTTAGGCAGATTAGAATTTTTATCTTTAAATGCACTATCTTTGGTTTCTGGATTTGGTTTTAAATTATTTTTCATTCCTAAATATCCTGACGCTAAATTAGCAGCAAAAACTAGATATGGATTTGTATCAGATCCAGGAATTCGATTTTCAATACGTATATTCCTTTCCTCAATTGATGGAATTCTAAAACCACAACTTCTATTACCTATTCCCCATTTAACATTTTTAGGAGCACCCCAAGTTGCAAATAACCTTCTAAATGAATTTATATTTGGAGCGTAAATTGGCATTAATAATGGAGTATATTTTTCCAACCCACCTAAATAGTTTTTCATTTTTTTTGAAATTTTAGATGATTGATTAAAAAAAATATTTTTATTTTTTTCATTATATATCGATTGATGAATGTGCATTGCGCTACCAGGTTGATTCTCCATAGGTTTTGCCATAAATGTTGCATGAAGTTTATGTTTCAAAGCTGACTGTCTTAGAGTTCTTTTAAATAAAAATACCTGGTCTGCTAGATCTAAAGGATCACCATGCTGAAAATTAATTTCCATCTGTGCTGAGCCAGATTCATGATTAATAGTATCAATTTCAATATTTTGCGCTTCACAATAATTATATACATCTTCAAAAAGATGATCAAATTCGTTAACAGCATCTATGCCCAAGGCTTGCTTACCTGTTTCTTGTCTCCCTGATTGACCTACTGGCACTTCAAGGGGGTAATCTGAGTCAGCATTAGGTTTCACTAAATAAAATTCTAACTCTGGTGAAACAATTGGAGTTAATTTATCTTTTTTATAAAGTTTAAGAATATTTTTTAGAGCATTCCTACTAGAATTTATAACATCATCTCCGTTAAGATTTATTGCATCGCAGATAATTTGTGCAGTAGGGTCGTCGTACCATGGAACTACTCTCATTGTATCAAAATCTGGTTTTAAAATTACATCAATGTCAGTTGGATTGTAAACACTTCTAGGTAAAGCACCGGCAGAATCCTCAGTTGCATAATCTCCTGATATCGTTTGAATAAAAGTTGACTGTGGTAATCTGTGACTTTCATCTTCCAGTCCTTTTAAAAATTTATTTGTTGGTAAAATTTTTCCCCTTGCTATACCTCCAAGATCTGGAACTAAACATTCAACTTCTGTAATAGAGTTTTCATGAAACCAATTTTGAAATTTTTCAATCATATTGAGACTGTTTGTTTACTAATTATTATTAAACCATTAAAGATAAGTTAATGTTTACTACAAAAAAAAGGACCTTTAATCAACATGATAATGAAAAAGAGAGTTTTTATAAATTTTCAGCACCTAATTTTCCTAATCAAATTAAATTAAAAGAGAATATTTCAACAGATGTATGTATTATTGGAGGAGGGTTAACGGGTATTTCTTCAGCATTAAATTTATCTAATCAAGGTTTATCAATAACTATTTTGGAAGCAAATAAAGTAGGATCTGGTGCTTCTGGTAGGAATGGCGGTCAACTAGGAATTGGAATGAGAAAAGATCAATTCTACTTAGAAAAAAAATTTGGTATTGAAAAAGCAAAATTTTTTTGGAAAGTTGGATTAGATGCCGTTTCAAATGTAGTTAATTTAATTGAAAAATACAAAATTGACTGTGCGCTTAGGCAAGGTGTTCTTCATGTAGGTAACACAAAAAAAGATTATAAATATTTTCAAGATGAAATTGAGCATATGCAGAAGAATTATAATTATAATAACTATGAATACTTTGACCATAATTCAATAAGAGATGAAGTTAATAGTGACAGATATTTTTCTGGAATGCTGTTAAAGGATTCTTATCATTTAAACCCATTAAAACTGACATATGGCTTAGCAGAACAGTGTTTGGCAAATGGTATAAATATATATGAAAATTCTCCAGCTGATAAAATTGTTGATAATCAAAAAGAAGTTATAATTCATTCTGGAAAAAATATTATTAAAGCTAAGAAAGTAATTATTGGTTGCAATGGTTATCTTGATAATCTTTTAGGATCCAAGAGAAATTATTTTATGCCTATAAATAATTATATTATTGCAACAGAATCTCTTGGAAAAGATCTAGCAAGTAAATTAATCAAAAGAAATTGTGGTGTAATAGATTCTAGATTTATGATTGATTATTATAGATTTTCAGAAGACTACAGACTTCTTTTTGGAGGGCCTGAAACAATTACATCTCATTTTGTAAAAGATGCAAAGAGTTTTGTCTCTAAACGAATGTATAAAGTTTTTCCTGAATTAAAAAAATTTAAAATTGAATTTTCTTGGGGAGGTACCTTGGCAATATCAATTAATAGATTACCTATTTTTGGAACTATAATGAATCAAAAGTTATATTATGCCCATGCTTACTCTGGGCATGGATTAGCTATGAGTATTATGGGAGGAAAAATGGTAGCTGAAAAAATTTTAAATAAATCAAATAATTTTGATATGTTTGAGCAAATTAATCATTTTAAAATTCCAGGTGGCAACATGTTTAGAAGGCCCTTGTATTCTTCAGCCATTATTTATTATAGGTTAATGGATTATTTAAATAGATTGTAATTACTTAATTGCTCTTCTTAATCTGTCATTTATTGTTTTGCCAAGCCCTTTATCAGGTATTTCTACCACAGCAATTTTTTTGCATCTACTTTGATCTAATTTATGGAGATAATGATAAAAATTTTTTGCTGCTTCATTTAAATTTTTTTTATTACTTAAATTTAAATTAATTATTTTAGACTTTAATTTATTATTGCCAAAATTTAATAAACCTTCATTTTTTAGTATTCTCTTAGCATTCATTCTTATTGGCTTTAAGGTTGAGTAATGTTTTTTTAAATTACCAGGAGAAATAGATGATTTCTTTTTAATTTTTACTTTTGCATATCTATTTAGCTCTTCAACAGTTATGCTGCCATATCTTAATACTTCAATTTGATTATTGGTATCAATTCTAACAACTGTGGACTCTAGTCCATGAGAAGACTGTTTATCTTTTAAAACAAATATTTTTTTTACTAGAATAGGATCGATATCCATAATATTGGTTACAGAAGTTCTTTCTGATAGATTAGCACTAGGGGCTGCAATAGGTAGGTCAAATAAAGTAATTAATTTTTTAGCCAATTTATTTCCGGGAATTCTGCAGCCAACTAAAGTTGAGTTGTTAGAGACTAATTTTGATATTTTAGAATTTTTCTTTTTTTTTAATATTATCGTCAAAGGACCAGGCCAGAATTTTGAACCTAATTTTTTTTCAAATTTATTTAAAATAAAATATTTTTCTATTTGTTTAATACTTTTAAAGTGACAGATAATTGGATTACTACGTGGTCTTTTTTTTACTTTAAAAATAGATTTTACAGCCTTATCATTTGTTGCATCTGCTCCAAGACCAAATACTGTTTCTGTGGGAAATATTACAAGTTCTCCACTGCTTAATAAATTTTTTGCAATATCTAACTTATTTTTTTTCATATTTTTTTATAAAATGTTTCCATCTATCTTTAAAATAGTTATTATCAATACTTGTATATGGGAAAAGTTATAGCATTTTCGAATCAAAAAGGTGGTTCAGGTAAATCAACTCTTTCAGCAAATTTATCAGTTTTGTGGAGCAATAGTGGTTACAAAGTAGCTGTTATAGATGCTGATGCACAAAAAAGTCTATCATATTGGCTTGAAGCAAGAAAATCTTATTATGGCGAAGATGATATTGGAATAACTCAATTAAATTTTGATATAAGGAATTTAATAGATGAAATTAAAGCCATAAAAAGAAAGTACGACTTTATAATAATTGATAGCCCTCCATCTATAACTTTTGAAACAATGCAGGTTGTAAAAGCTTCTGATAGGGTATTTGTTCCAGTACAACCAAGTCCAGTAGACTTAATGGCTACACTTCCTTTTTTAAAAATTGCAAAACAAGAAAGAAAAAATCCAATAATTATTCTTAATAGAGTGATGCCGAGAGCAAAATTAACTGACGCAATGATTCTGCGTTTAAGATATGCTGGTGCTAAAATTGCTCGCTCCCGACTGTCTAGCAAAGTATTATTTGCAGAAACATTCTCAGTTGGAAGGGGTGTAGTAGATATAAGTGTTACATCAGATGCTTCAAAAGAAATAATTAATGTTGGAAACGAAATTTTAAGAAATTTCTAATTTAATGTCTGATATCACAACTGTTATACTTGCTGCAGGCAATAGTAAGAGATTTAAAGCAAGTAAATCAAAGCTTGTTTATCCATTATGCGGGTTACCAATTGTTTCACATATTTTTAATATTGCAAAAAAAATATCTGGTAAAAATATATTAGTTGTATCTAATGAAAAAAATAAAGAAGAATTAAAGTTAATATTAAATACCTCAAAGTTAGTTGTACAAAAAAAACAAAAAGGAACCGCTGATGCAATTGAGCAAGTTAAAAAATATGTTAAATCAAAAAATATTTTAATTTTATTTGGTGATACACCTTTAGTTGAAGTTAAAGATATAAGAAAACTAGTAAGTAAATTTAAAAAAAGTAAAGCGAAAGCTTCATTAATTGCATTTTATACTTCAGAGCCACATGGTTATGGTAGGTTATTATTAAATAACAACTACGTTGAAGAAATAATTGAGCAAATCAATTTAAAACCTGAACAAAAAAAAATCAATTTATGTAATTCTGGTATTTTGATAGCAAATACTAAATTATTATTTGATAATTTAAAAAATATTAAAGAAAACAAAATTAAAAAAGAAAGATATCTTCCTGATATATGCAAAATTTTTTCAAAAAAAAATATTCCTATTAATTATATTGAGTGCAACAAAGAAACAATGTTGGGCATAAATACATTTGATGATTTTAATGTTGTACAAAATATCTTGCAAAAAAAATATGTTAAAAATTTTATAAAAAATGGAGTCAATTTTTTAAAACCCAATACTTGTTATTTAAGCTATGACACCAAAATTGAACCTACTGTTACAATTGAAAGCAATGTTACAATAAAGGAAAAAACAATTATAAAAAAAGGTTCAATAATTAAAAGTAATTCATACTTAGAAGAGGTTACAATAGATGAAAATTCACATATTGGTCCAAGTGCTAGATTAAGACCAAAAACAAAGATTGGAAGAAAATCAAAGATTGGTAACTTTGTTGAAATAAAAAATTCTAAAATTGGAAATAATGTTTCTATTGCTCATCTTTCATATGTTGGAGATTCAGAAATAGGAAATAATGTGAATATAGGTGCCGGCACAATAACTTGTAACTATGATGGAAAGAAAAAACACAAAACAATAATAAAAGATAATGTATTTATAGGTTCAAACACATCACTCATTGCTCCAGTTGTAATTAAGTCTAAATCTAGAATTGGCGCAGGTAGTGTTATCACTAAAAATATTCCCAAAAATTCACTTGCTATTGAAAGATCAGCCTTAAAAATTCTAAGAAATAAAAGATCTAAATAATAACCCTTGTTTCAAGATATATTAGGGTTTATGAGCCTTTTCAAATTATGAGCGATAAATGGTCACCAAATAGTTGGAGAAATAAAAATGCTCTTCATATGCCTAACTATCAGAATGAAGATCATCTAAATAAAACTCTAAATGAAATTTCAAAATATCCACCTTTAGTTTTTGCTGGAGAAGCGAGACTATTAAAAAAGAAACTTGGAGAAGTTTCAAACGGAAATGCTTTTTTATTGCAAGGTGGAGATTGTGCAGAAAGTTTTGCAGATTTTCATCCGGATAATATTAGAGATACATTTAAAGTTATTTTACAAATGGCTGTTGTATTAACGTTTGGCGCCTCTTGTCCAATTGTAAAAGTAGGAAGAATTGCTGGACAGTTTGCAAAGCCAAGATCATCTGCCACAGAGGTTATTAATGATTTAGAACTTGAGTCTTATAAGGGCGATATAATTAATGGGATAGACTTCAATCAAAAAGACAGAGATCCTAATCCAGATAGATTAATTAAGGCCTACAATCAGTCTGCATCTACACTTAATCTTTTAAGAGCTTTTTCTCAGGGCGGTTTTGCCAATTTAAATAAAATACATCAATGGAACCTAAATTTTGTTAAAGGTGAGAATGCTGCTAAATTTAGAGAGATATCTTCTAGAATTGACGAATGCTTATCTTTTATGGAGGCATGTGGAATAAATGGAAACAGTGTAAGACAATTAAATGAAACAGACTTTTTTACAAGTCATGAAGCTTTACTTCTTCAATATGAGGAAGCATTAACAAGAATAGATAGTACTTCAGGTAAGTGGTACGATGTTTCAGCTCACATGTTGTGGGTAGGTGACAGAACACGACAACTTGATGGAGCACATATTGAATTTTTAAGAGGTATTGAGAATCCTATAGGTATTAAAGTAGGTCCAAGCACAAAGACAGAAGAACTATTAAAGATATTAGATGTGTTGAATCCAAATAATGAAGCTGGAAAAATAACGCTGATATGTAGGATGGGTCATGAAAAAGTCAGTGGAATACTCCCAAAAATAATTAAATCAGTTAATTCAGCTGGTAAAAATGTTGTTTGGACTTGTGACCCCATGCATGGAAATACTATCAAATCTAACACGGGTTTTAAAACTAGGCCATTAAAAGATATAATTTCTGAAATTCAGCAATTTTTTCAAATACACAGAAGCGAAGGAACATATCCAGGTGGCGTCCATTTAGAAATGACTGGTCAAGATGTTACAGAATGTATGGGAGGTCTTCAAGAAATAAGAGATGAGGATCTAAAAAATAGATATCATACATATTGTGATCCGAGACTAAATGCCTCGCAGTCTCTAGAATTGGCTTTTTTATTATCAGATTTTTTAAAAGAAGAAAAATTGCTCTCAAAGCAATCTTCAAATTTATAAATTTATATTTATATATTAGTTATGAATTCAAAAGATAAAATCATATACATTTCTAATTGGATTGAAGATTACGCTAAATCTATAAATAATAATCCAACTACACTAGTAATAGGTGTGTCAGGAGGAGTTGACTCAGCTCTTACTAGCACCTTATGTGCTCAAACTGGTTTAAAAACTATAGCTGTTTCAATGCCTATTAAGCAAAATTCATCACAACATGATTTAAGTTTAAGACATTTAGAATTTTTAGAGCAAAATTACCCAAATGTAGAAACAAAAATAATCGAGCTAGATAATGTTTTTAAAACATTTCAAAATACTATGCAAAACTTTGATAGTGAGTTAGCTTTTGCAAATTCAAGATCTAGACTAAGAATGGTAACTCTATACCAAATAGCTCAAAGTAATAATGGTATAGTTGTTGGTACTGGAAATAAAGTTGAAGATTTTGGTGTTGGATTTTATACAAAATATGGTGATGGAGGCGTAGATATATCGCCAATAGCAGATTGTACTAAAACTGAGGTGTGGGAATTAGCCGAAGAAATTGGGGTTATAAAAGATATTATTAGCGCAGCACCGACAGATGGTTTATGGGATGATAGTAGAAATGATGAAAGCCAGCTTGGTCTTTCATATAAGCAATTAGAAGAAGCAATGGAAAATAAGTCTAGTGAATACTACAGTAGATACGAAGAAATTAGAAAGCCAAATCTTCATAAGATGAAACCTATTCCCGTTTGCGAAATTCCTAAAGAATAATATGAAGTGTAGGTTCGCTCCTAGCCCTACAGGAAAAATACATATCGGTAATGCTAGATCAGCAATTTTGAATTGGATTTTTTGTCAAAAAAATCAAGGTGAGTTTGTATTAAGGATTGATGATACTGATGCCAATAGGAGTTCTAAAGAATTTGAGACAAGTATCAAAAATGATCTTACATGGCTTGGATTGAATTGGAGTTATACTTTTAATCAATCTTCAAGGAAAAATATTTACAATGAGAAAATCCAAATTCTAAAACAAAAGAAAAGACTTTATCCATGTTTTGAAACAGAAGAGGAATTAGCTTTAAAGAAAAAATCTTTGTTATCATCTGGGAAACCACCTATTTATGATAGATCATCATTAAATCTAAGTGATGAAGAAGTAGAAAAAAAAATAGAATCTGGAATCCAACCCCATTGGAGATTCAAATTAGATCATGAAAATATTAGTTGGAAAGATATTATTAAAGGAGATGTTTCATTTGATTCAAAAAATTTGAGTGATCCTGTTTTAATTAGAGCTGATGGAACATTATTATACCATTTACCTTCAGTGATTGATGATATTGAAGAAAAAATTACACATATTATTAGGGGTGAGGATCACATAGCTAATACTGCCTATCATATTCAAATTTTTAAGGCTCTTGAATCTTCTATTCCATCATTTGCTCATCATCCATTCTTAGTTGATGAAACTGGTAAGGGTTTTAGTAAAAGACTTGGAAGTCTTTCAATTGAAAATTTTAGAGACGAAGGATATGAAAATATATCGTTACTTAATTATTTTCTTTTTATTGGTTCGAGCAGTAATATTGATCCAATTAAAGATTTAAATGAAATAGTAAAAAAATTTGATATTCAAAGCATATCCAGATCTTCTGCTAAATTTTCAATTGAATCCTTAAGAAATCTTAATGAAAATACCATTAAATTATTTAGTTATAATGAGATTAGTCATAAGTTAAAAAATATAAAATCCAATTTTCAAAAAGAGAGTTTTTGGCGTTTTATTAAAAATAATATTTCATTTGTTAATCAAGCTAAAGAATGGGAAGAAGTAATTACAAAAATAAATAATGCTAAAGATTTAAATATTGATGATAGTTTTATTAATACAGCAGTTGATGAATTACCCGAGGATCCTTTTGATGAAACAACATGGGATCATTGGACATCAAAAATTAACAAAAAAACTGGGCTTAAAGGAAAAGATTTATTTATGCCTTTGAGGTTGATTTTGACTGGAAAATCTCATGGACCCGAATTAAAATATCTACTACCATTATTTGATAGAGACGAAATCTTGCAAAAACTTGGAAAAATCTAGTAAATTTTAATTTATACTCTAATAGCGATCTAGTAATTATGGAAGACAAAGTATATTTATTCGATACCACACTTAGAGATGGTCAGCAAACAACGGGAGTTAATTTTTCTGTTAGTGATAAAATGAATATATCCCAACATCTTGATGATTTAGGAATAGATTACATTGAAGGTGGATGGCCGGGAGCAAATCCTACCGATAATGATTTTTTTTCAAGAAATACAAAATTTTTAAAAAGTAAATTGACTGCCTTTGGTATGACAAGAAGACCAGGTAGAAGTGCAGATAACGATCCAGGATTAAATGCACTTATTAATTCAAGCGCAAGTTGTGTTTGTATTGTAGGTAAATCGTCATCATTTCACGTAAAAAACGCTTTAGAGATATCTGAAGATGAAAATTTAAAAATGATCAGTGATAGTATTCAATCAATAAAAAATAAAAACAAAGAGCCAATTTTTGATGCAGAACATTTTTTTGATGGCTTTAAAGAAAATAAAGAGTTTGCATTGAATTGTATTAAAGCAGCGTATGACGCTGGTGCAAGATGGGTTGTTCTTTGTGATACAAATGGTGGAACTCTTCCAGATGAAATTTACAATATTGTTTCAGAAGTAGTAAAAGTTATACCAGGTCAAAATGTTGGTATACATGCTCACAATGATACTGATAATGCAGTTGCAAATGCATTAGCAGCTATTAATGCTGGAGCAAGACAGATACAGGGAACTATTAACGGTTTAGGAGAAAGATGTGGAAATACTAATTTAATTTCCTTAATTCCATCTTTGGTTTTAAAAACAAAATATAAAACAAACATTTCAAAAGATAAATTAAAAAATTTAATTCATATTTCTAGAACATTAAATGATATTCTTAACATGCCTTCAAGAAAAAATGCTCCATATGTTGGAGATCACGCTTTCTCTCATAAAGGTGGGTTGCATGCATCTGCAATAGAAAAAAACTCTTCAACTTATGAACATATTAAGCCAGAAATAGTTGGTAATTCTAGAAACGTTGTCATTTCTAATCAGGCAGGAAGATCTAATATATTAAATCAATTAAATAAGATTAATATTGATTTACCTAAAAATGAAATCAACAATATCTTAGAGATTATCAAGGAAAAAGAATCAGAAGGATATTCATTTGATACTGCTTTAGCTAGTTTTGAATTACTAGTTAGACGTCACCTTGGTCATTTTGAGGATTTTTATAACTTAGAAAAATTTAGAGTCACAGACGAAAGAAGATGGAATGCTAAAGGTGAAATTGTAACTGAAGCAGAGGCTACAGTATTTTTAAAAGTTAAAGATTCAAATATGATGACAGTGGGCACTGGAAATGGTCCAGTAAATGCTATTGATAGTGCATTAAGAAAAGCTCTAATTGATTATTATCCTAGTCTCAAAGATTTAAAGTTAACTGATTACAAAGTTATGATTCTTTCATCAGAAAAGGGCACTGGTGCTATCACAAGAGTTTTAATTGAATCATCTGATTCTACTAATACACATTGGACAACTATTGGAGTATCTCCAAATATTATTGATGCATCTTATAGCGCTATTTTTGATAGTATTACTTTTAAGTTGTTTAATGATTCAAAGAATAAAAATTGACTTCAAAAAATCCAAGCATAATTTTAGTTAGACCTCAACTTCCTGAAAATATTGGAATGGTTGCTCGTGTAATGCACAACTTTGGTCTAAAAGATCTAATTGTTGTTTCGCCAAGAAATAACTGGTTAAACAATAAATCAATAAATGCAGCAAAAAAAGCAACTAAAATTATTAAGAATATTAAAGTTTATAATGATTTAGAAATTGCACTTTCTAACTTTTCTTATGTTGTGGCCACGACTAATAGAAAAAGATATTTGGAAAAAAATTCTACTAATGATTTTAAATTCATTAAAAGAAAAATTATTGTTAATAAAAAAACAGCAATACTTTTTGGTCCTGAAAATTCAGGACTTTCAAATGAGGATCTTAGATTATCTGATATTATTTTTACTATTGAAACAAGTAGTAAAAGTAATTCATTAAACCTTTCTCATGCAGTTACTGTTTTAAGTCATAAATTATTTGAATTAAATAATTTTAAAATCACTAATTCAACTTCAATTGAAAAGGATAATATTAGTAAATATCAATTATCTAAATTTTTAAATTATATGATTGAGAAACTTGAAAATAAAAAATTTTTTACTCCAAATGAAAAAAAAGAAAGTATGAAAAATAATATTTATAGCATTTTCACAAAAATCCCTCTTAAGAAGAAAGAATTACAGACTTTATGGGGAATTACAAAAAAACTTAATAATTCAGCCAAAAATTAAGTATATTAAATTTGACATAGTACTTTAAATCACTATATACCCCTCATATTAATGACAAAAAGACATAACGCTAAATACAAAATTGATAGAAGGTTAGGAGTAAACTTGTGGGGTAGACCTAAGAGCCCTTTTAATAGAAGAAACTCTAAGCCTGGTCAGCACGGTGTTCAGGGACAAAGAAAGAAACTTTCTGATTATGGAAATCAGTTATTTGCTAAGCAAAAACTTAAATTTTATTACGGTGATTTAACTGAAAGACAATTTAGAAATATTTTTAAAAAAGCTTCAAATATTAAAGGTGACACAAGTCAGATTTTAATTGAGTTATTAGAAAGAAGATTGGATGCTACAGTCTATAGAATGAAATTTGTGCCTACAATTTTTTCAGCAAGACAATTAGTCAATCATGGTCATGTAAAGGTCAATGGCAAAAGAGTTAACATTCCATCTTATAGTGTTAGTGATGGAGATGAAATTTCAATAAGAGATAAAAGTAAAGAAATTAACTTAATTGTAGAATCGGTTAGTTCTCAAGAAAGAGAAATTCCAGAATACTTAGAAGTTGATGTAAAAGAGTTGAAAGGTCGTTTTTTAAGAGCACCTCTAATTCATGATGTTCCTTATCCTGTAACAATGGAACCTAATTTAGTTATTGAGTATTATTCAAGATAATTTCTTTTTTATAACTATCATAAATATAAATTATTATTCCTATCCAAATAATTACAAATGATACCAGCTTAATTTGTAAAATTTCTTCATTAAGAATAAATACTGAAGTTATAAAATGAAATGTCGGTGCTAAGTAAAATAAAACTCCAGCAAGACCTAATTGAATAAATTTTAAACCCAAATTAAAAAAAAATAATGGAAAAATCGTTACAGCTCCCGTTAGAATTAAAAATAATGAAGTCTTCAAATCAATACTAAAGATACTATTTTCATTTTGCCAAAATAAATAAACTAAGTATGGGATAGATATTAAAGATATTATGAAAGTCTCATATAGTAAGCCAATTGAAGGATTAACATTAACTTGTTTTCTTAATAATCCATATATTGCCCATGAGGTTCCAATCCAAATTATTAGGAATGGAAATTGATTTAAATTAATAAATAAGAATAATAATCCTGATAACATAAGACATACAGATGTAAATTTAGACTTAGTTATTTTCTCATTTAAAAAAAAATAACCAAGAACAATACTTATCATTGGAGTAATAAAGTAACCCATTGATGCATCCTGAACTCTTTCTTGTCCTACAGAATAAATAAAACCTGCCCAGTTACCTGTAATAAGAAAAGCTGTAATTGTTAAAATAAAAATTCTTTTTCTAGATTTAAATATTTCAATAAAATCACTGATGTTTGAGATTAAAATTAATAATAAAAATAAAAAGATAAATGACCAGAAACCTCTATGAGCTACAACTTCAATAGTCTCAACGTGATTTAATTCATTAAAAAAAAGGGGTTGTGGAAGCCCCCAAAAAATTGCTGCAATACAGGAAAATATTACACCTTTAGAAAATTTATTATTTAACAAACTAGGACGGATTTACGTCTATTCCATTTGTATTGAATAATTCTAATAATTCACCACTTTCAAACATTTCAGTTATGATATCACACCCACCTATAAATTCTTTCTTTACATAAAGTTGTGGTATGGTTGGCCAATTAGAATATGTTTTAATACCTTCTCTCATTTCATCACTCTCTAAAACATTCAAACTTCCAAATTTAACACCTACTTTATTTAATATTTCAACTGCTCTTGCAGAAAATCCACACATTGGAAATACAGGGGTACCTTTCATGAAAAGCATTACATCATTAGAGTTAATTTCATTTTCTATATTTTGAGATACATGGTCGTTATTATTCATTATTACTCCGATACAGTTTTTAGCTTAAGTGCGTGCAAATCACTGCCCATTTTACCATTAAAAGCATCATAAACCATCTTATGTTGTTCCACTCTTGTTTTTCCAGAAAAAGATTTTGACGTTACAGTAGCACTGTAATGATCACCATCTCCTTTAAGATCTTCAATTTCAACAGTTGCATCTGGTATAGCTTCTTTAATAAATCGTTCAATTTGTTCAACAGTCATTGGCATACCTATAAAATAGTTCAGATATTAGTAAAAATAAAGACTATTTAATTTTATTTTTAAAAATCCAATTTATTTTCTTTAGATCATTATCATCTTTAATGATTTTCATGATTTCTTTTGAATTTAATATTTTATTTAATTCTTTATTTTTTTGAAAAACTTGTGAAAAATTCTTATTATTATTCCATGTTTCCATGGCACTTTCTTGAACAATTTTATAAGCTTGTTGTCTTTTCAGTCCTTTTTCAATTAATTTTAACATAATATTGTGAGTTCTATGTAAACCTCCAAGCATATTCATATTTTTCAACATATTTTTTGGATAAACTTTTAAATTCTTTATAATGCCATTTAAACGATTCAGTGCAAAATCAGTTGCAATTGTAATATCTGGAGTCATAATTCTTTCAACACTAGAATGACTAATATCTCTCTCGTGCCAAAGTACGACATTTTCTAGTGAAGGTATTACACCACTTCTAATATATCGTGAAATACCTGTTAAGTTCTCACTCAATACTGGATTACGTTTGTGAGGCATTGCAGAAGAACCTTTTTGCTTAGAAGAAAAACTTTCTTCAACTTCTAATACCTCTGTTTTTTGGAGATTTCGAATTTCCACAGCAAATCTCTCAATAGAAGATGCTAAAATTCCTAGTACTGAGAAAAAATACGCATGCCTGTCTCTTGGAATTACTTGAGTTGATAGATCTTCAGAATTTAGTTTAAGTTTTTTTGCTACATAATCTTGAACTCGTGGGTCTATAGAATTAAAGGTTCCAACAGGTCCAGAAATAGCACAAATAGATATTTCGTTGATTGCCTGATCAAGTCTTTCTAAATTTCTTTTAAATTCAAAATAAAATGAAGATAATTTTAATCCAAAAGTAATAGGTTCTGCATGTATCCCATGACTTCTTCCAATCATTAATGTGTCTTTATACTTTTTTGATTTGATTTTTAGATTTTGAATACACTCTACTAAACTTTTTCTTATTATTTCAGAGGTTTGCTTAAGTTGTACAGAAAATGAAGTATCAATAATATCACTGGACGTTACACCAAAATGAAAATACTTTGACGAGTCGCCAATATATTTGCTTACATTATTAATATAAGCAACAACATCATGTTTTGTTTCTTTTTCAATTTTTTCTATTTCTTTAACATTGAATTTTGCTTTATTTCTTATTTCTTTTGCAGCTTTTTTAGGAATAACGCCGAGTATCGCTTGTTTTTCTGCAATCAAACACTCAATTTCTGTCCAAATTGTAAATTTATTTTCTAATGACCAAATCTTTTCAATTTTAGGTCTATTATATCTAGGTATCATTTTATCTACTTATACATCCTTTATTGGGAAAGCTGTATTATTTTTAGATAATGTAAATATTTCATTTCCTTCTTCTGTTATTCCAATTGTATGTTCGAATTGAGCAGATAAAGATTTATCTTTTGTTACAGCTGTCCATCCATCATTAAGTATTTTGGTTTGCCATCCACCTAAATTAATCATTGGTTCAATTGTTAAAAACATACCAGGCTCTAACATTGGTCCTTCACCTGGTTCTCCAAAGTGTAAAACACTAGGTGGAGTATGAAATTCCTTTCCAATTCCATGACCACAAAAATCTCTTACTACAGAATAACCTTTTCCTTCAGCAAGTTTCTGAATTTTATTTCCAATATCACCAATATGCTTTCCAGGTTCAGCTTCACTAATACCAATTAATAAAGATTCATAAGTTATTTTTAAAAATTCATAATTTTTTTTATTTGTCTTGCCTGCAACAAACATTCTGGAACTATCACCATGCCAACCATTTAGAATAACTGTTACATCTACATTTACTATATCACCATCAGTTAGAATTTTTCTTTCAGAAGGAATTCCATGACAAACAACATGATTTACAGATGTACAAACTGATTTTGGGAAACCTTTATAATTTAAAGGAGCAGGTATTGCTTTATTTTGAATAATTTGATCATGACATATGTCATTTATCTCTTGAGTACTTATTCCTGGAACAATCTTTTCACTTAAAGAATCTAGAACATCAGCAGCTAAAGAACCAGCCTCCCTCATGCCCTCAAAATCTTTTTTTGTATGTATTGGGATATTGTTGTTTCTCATTTAAAAAATAATTACTTACGATTAATAAATAATATATAGAAAATATCAATTAATCATATGAGTTCTTTTACTGCAGGAGTTATTGTTATTGGTGATGAAATACTTTCTGGCAGAACTCAAGATACAAACTCAAATTATATTGCAAAAAAATTATTAGAAGCTGGTATTAAGTTAGAAGAAGTTATTGTTATTCAGGATGAGAAAAAAACAATAATAGAAAATATTTTAAAATATAGCTCAAAATATTCATATGTTTTTACTACTGGAGGAATTGGACCAACTCATGATGATATAACTTCAGAAAGTGTATCTGAAGCCTTTAATTTACAATATGAAACAAATAAAATGGCTTTTGAAATTCTTGAAAATTATTATCCAAAAGGTGAATTTAATGAAAGTAGGCAAAGAATGGCCAAAATGCCATTTGGTTCAGAGCTTATTTTAAATCCAATGACTGCTGCACCAGGATTCATTGTAAAAAATATTTATGTTTTACCAGGTGTGCCAGAAATAATGCAAGTTATGTTTGAGGAATTATTGAAAAAAATTAAAAAAGGTAACCCAAAACTTGTTACAACAATTAATACTAATTTATACGAAAGTAAAATTGCAAAAAATTTAAAAAATATTCAAAACAATTATGCAAATGCATCAATCGGTAGTTATCCATATTTTAATCTTGCAGCTAAAACAGGTGGTGTTAACATAGTTGTTTCATCATGGGATATGAAATCTATCCAACCAATAGTTGATGATATAACTAAGATGATTGAATTAAATGGTGGAAAAAGTTCTATAGTTTGATATTAGTCCAAAAATAGGCCTCGTGGTGGAATGGTAGACACAAAGGACTTAAAATCCTTGCCCTTTTGGGAGTGCCGGTTCAAGTCCGGCCGAGGCTACCAATCTCTAAATTATGTTTGCTTTTATTACCATTGGAACAAATAATTTAAAAAAATCATCTTCATTTTATAGTAAAATTTTAAAACCTTTAAAAATTAAAAAAGTTTTATCTCATAATCGTTATTATGGTTATGCTAAAAAAGAAACTCCTAAAAAAATAGAATTATACCTGATTAGACCTCACAACAAAAAAAAAGCAACCATAGGAAATGGTACAATGATAACTTTTAAAGCTAATTCTAAAAAAACTGTTAATGAATTTTATAAAATTGGAATTAGTCTTGGAGCAAAAGATGAAGGAATGCCTGGGCCCAGACATGGTAAAGATTATTATGCATATTTAAGGGATTTAGATGGCAACAAGATTTGTATTTTTAAAAAAATTTGATCTTAAAAATTAAATTGTTCATTCAAAATTTTATCCTCAATAGAGTGTTTACTATCGAACAATACAGTGCATTTATTTTCATCTGAAGAAACAATATTGACTCTACTAATATCTCTAAATTCAACATTGTCTGCAGTTACGCTAGATGAGCGTTCATCATTATTTAACACTTCAAAATCAATTTTACTAATTTCAGATAAAAGAGCACCTCTCCATCTTCTCGGTCTAAAGGCACTGATTGGAGTTAATGCAAGTATATTTGAGTCTAAAGGTAGAATACTGCCATGTGCAGATAGATTATAAGCTGTGCTTCCAGCTGATGTAGATAACAAAACTCCATCACATATCAATTCTTCCATTTTTACTTTCTCATTTATTTTGATTTTAATTTTTGATGCTAAATGAGTCTGCCTCATAAGAGAAACTTCATTATATGCATATGCCTCAAAGATTTCATCATTAACACTTTGTGCAGTCATTTTTAATGGTTTAAAAGTAGATTTTTTAGCATTGGTAATCATTTCATTTAAATTTTCATTACTAAGATTATTCATTAAAAATCCTATTGAACCAAAGTTTATTCCAAAAAATGGTTTGTTTAGTTTATTAAAATTATGAAGTGATTTTAAAAGTAATCCATCTCCTCCAATTGGAATAATGTAGTCGGCATCTTCCACAGAATTTTGTCCAAATAATTTTGTTAGTTTTTTTTCTGTATTTTTTGCCTCAGGATTGTTTGATGATAAAAAATGAAATTTCATTATCCACCTGTTACGTTCATATGTCTTTTCATATATTTATTAATTTTTTCTCCAATCATAAAATCATGTTGTTTTGGTTTAATATTAAGAGCAAACTTAATTTTTTCTTTTATATAATCATCACTATAATCTTTTCTCATTATTTCTCTAAAATCAACAAAGTCATTCTGCCCAAGGCACATGAAAAGTTTACCAGTGCTTGATATTCTTACTCTATTGCAAGAGGCGCAAAAATTATTTGTTAAAGGACTTATAAACCCAATTTTATTAGAAACTAAATCACTTGTATAAAATCTTGCTGGACCTCCAGTACTATAATCAATTTTAGAAAAATTATATATTTTGTCTAGTTTTGAAAAAATATCAGATAATGAGATAAACTGATATTCCCTTGATATATCTGTTTCTTCCATTGGCATTACTTCGATAAATGTAAGATC